>NZ_LMIH01000012.1:782370-848015 GCF_001428645.1 Acidovorax sp. Root217 | reverse complement strand
TGGCTCGCCGAAGCTGTTTGACCGGAGCTGCCTCGCAGAGGCAGCGCAGGGAGTTCTTCGGCGCCACCCAAGGACCGAGCATCGCAGGTTGCCCCCTCGCCCGCAGGCGAGGGGGACACGGGCAGCGGGGTCGCCTTTTCTTGGCCTACCTTCTTTTGGCGACCCAAAAGAAGGTAGGTGCGCCGCCGGGCGCACATCCCGGCTCCCGCACCACGCACAGGCACGCCATCACCAAATCCCCAACCCGTCGAATGTCCCTCGGCCGCCGGGCCGAGACCCGGCCTCCGCCCTCAACAAAGGCATGGGGACAATAAGAACCTCAGTGCCGCGAACCTGATGCCCGATGGCTGGCCAGCCACGCAATGATCTCCCCCATAATCCCGCGCCGGAACAACAACACACAGATCACGAAAATCAACCCCGTGACCATGGTGACCGACTCCCCCAACGTCTTGAACCATTCCACGCTGGTCAGCGCAGCCAGCAAGTTACCGAACTCGCCAATCTTGTTCTCCAGCATCACCACCACAGCCGACCCGATCAGTGGCCCGGAGAGAGTCCCGAGCCCGCCCACGAGGGTCATCAGAATCACCTGCCCCGACGCGGTCCAATGCACATCGGACAAGGTGGCAAAGCCCAGCACCAGCGTCTTGAGCGAACCCGCCAACCCGGCCAGGGCGGCCGAGAGAACAAAGGCCAGCAGCTTGAAGCGGTGCGTGTCGTAGCCCAGGGAGATGGCGCGCGGCTCGTTCTCCTTGATGCCCTTGAGCACCTGCCCGAACGGCGAGTGGATGGTGCGCACGATGACCAGGAAGGCCAGCGTCACGATGACCAGCGCCACGTAATACATCACCAGGTCGCTCTGCAGGCTGATGACGCCGAACAGCTTGCCGCGCGGCACGCCCTGCAGGCCGTCCTCGCCACCGGTGAACGGGGCCTGCAGGCAGGCGAAGAACAGCATCTGCGCCAGGGCCAGAGTGATCATCGAGAAATAGATGCCCTGGCGGCGGATGGCCAGCCAGCCGAACAGCAGGCCCAGCAGCGCGCCGCCGGCCGTGCCCAGTAGCAGGCCGATCTCGGGCGTCAGGCCCCAAACCTTGATGGCGTGGCCCGCCACGTAGGCCGCGCCACCGAGAAAGGCGGCGTGGCCGAAGGACAGCAGGCCGGTGAAGCCGAGCAGCAGGTTGAAGGCCGAAGCGAACAGTGCAAAGCACATGAGCTTCATCACGAAGACGGGGTAGGCCCCCAGGAAGGGCGCGGCGATCAAGGAGAGCAGCAGCAGGCCGTAGCCGATAGGGGCAAGGTTCTTGAGATTCATGCGAGCAGCCCCTGCTTATTTTTCTTTGCCGAACAGGCCGGCGGGGCGGATGAGGAGAACGATGACCATGATGACGAACACCACGGTGGAAGAAGCCTCGGGGTAGAACACCTTGGTGAAGCCTTCGATGACGCCCAGGCCCAGCCCGGTGAGGATGGAGCCCATGATGGAGCCCATGCCGCCGATCACCACCACGGCGAAGACCACGATGATGAGGTTCTGCCCCATCAGCGGCGTGACCTGGTAGACCGGTGCGGCAAGCACGCCGGCAAATGCGGCAAGGGCGGCGCCGAAGGCATAGGTCAGGGTCACCATCACCGGTACGTTGATGCCGAAGGCCTCCACCAGGCGTGGGTTCTCGGTGCCGGCGCGCAGGTAGGCGCCCAGTTTGGTCTTCTCGATCACGTACCAGGTGGCCAGGCACACGACCACCGAGGCCACCACCACCCAGGCCCGGTAGTTGGGCAGGATCATGAAGCCGAGGTTGGTCGCGCCTTCGAGCAGCTCGGGCGTGTCATAGCCCAGGCCCGACACGCCGTAGATGGAGCGGAACACCCCCTCGATCAGCAGCGTGAGGCCCAGCGTGAGCAGCAGCCCGTACAGGTGGTCGAGCTTGTAGATCCAGCGCAGCAAGAGCCGCTCGATCACCACCCCGAACACCCCCACCACCAGTGGCGCCAGCAACAGCATCCACCAGTAGCCGAGGCCCAGGTAGTTCATGGCCATCCAGGTGATCAATGCCCCGGTCATGAACAGCGCTCCATGCGCAAAGTTGATGACGTTGAGCAGGCCGAAGATCACGGCCAGCCCCAGGCTGAGGATTGCATAAAAGGATCCGTTGACCAGCCCCAGAAGGAGCTGGCTCAACAGGCCTGGCAATGAGACACCAAAGATTTCCATGGGCGAAGGCGGCAGGAGGTGCGAAGTGGATCAGGTCAGTGGGCGGGGGCTTATTTCCAGAGCGGGCACTTGCTCTCGGCCTTGGTGGTGAACACCGTGTCGCCGGGCAGCTTCTTGACCAGCTTGTAGTAGTCCCATGGCTTGGTGGACTCCGAAGGCTTCTTGACTTCCATCAGGTACATGTCGTGCACGTAGCGGCCATCGGCACGCAGCTGGCCCGAGCCGAAGAAGTCGTTCATCTTCATGCCGCGCCAGGTGGTCATGACCTTGTCGGCGTCGATGCTCTTGGCGGCTTCCACGGCCTTGAGGTAGTTCATGGTGGCCGAGTAGTCGGCGGCCTGGATTTCGGTGGGCATGCGCTTGGTCTTCTCGAAGAAGCGGGCCGAGAACTTGCGAGTCTCGTCGTTCAGGTCCCAGTACCAGCTGGTGGTGAACTGCAGGCCTTCGGTGTTGCGCAGGCCCAGGCTGTGCACGTCGCTGATGAAGATCAGCAGGCCGGCGAGCTTCATGGTCTTGCCGATGCCGAATTCCTTGGCGGCCTTGATGGCGTTGATGGTGTCGCCGCCGGCATTGGCCAGGCCCAGGATCTGGGCCTTGGAGTTCTGCGCCTGCAGCAGGAAGGACGAGAAGTCCGACGCGTTGAGCGGGTGGCGCACGGCGCCCACCACGTTGCCGCCCTTGGCCTTGACCACGGTGGTGGTGTCGGCTTCGAGCGCGTGGCCGAAGGCGTAGTCGGCGGTCAGGAAGTACCAGCTCTTGCCGCCGGTATCGACGATGGCCGAGCCCGTGCCCTTGGCCAGCGCCACGGTGTCATAGGCATAGTGCACGGTGTAGGGCGAGCACTGCTCGTTGGTCAGCGCCGAGCTGGCCGCGCCGTTGTTGATGTACACACGCTTCTTCTCGGACGCCACCTTGGCCGTGGCCAGGGCGGTGCCGGAGTTGGTGCCGCCGAAGATCATCGTCAGGCCCTGGGTGTCGATCCACTCGCGCGCCTTGGAGGCGGCGATGTCGGCCTTGTTCTGGTGGTCGGCGCTCATCAGCTCGATGGGCATGCCCAGCACCTTGCCGCCGAAGTCGTCGATGGCCATCTGGATGGCCAGCGCGCCGTTCTTGCCTTCCACGTCTGCGTACAGGCTGGACATGTCGGTGATGAAACCGATCTTGACCTTGTCCTGCGCGTGCGCGGCCGACGTTGCAAGACCTGCTGCGCCGAGCATCAAGGCCAGCACTTTGAGTTGGTTCTTCATGGTTTTGTCTCCTGTGGGTGGGTGGTGGTGAAGAGGATGGGAGCGGGTGCTGCTGCTGCCGTCGGGTCAGACGCCCAGCAGCTCGGTGAGCACCGGCATCTTGGCTTCGAGTTCGGCAGCGCCGAATTTCTCGACGATGCGGCCATGTTCCATGACGTAGAAACGGTCGGCCAGCGGTGCGGCAAAGCGGAAGTTCTGCTCCACCATGACCACCGTGTAGCCCTTTTCGCGCAGCATGGTGATCATGCGGGCCAGGGCCTGCACGATCACGGGCGCCAGGCCTTCGGAAATCTCGTCGAGCAGCAGCAGCTTGGCCCCGGTGCGCAGGATGCGGGCCACGGCCAGCATCTGCTGCTCGCCGCCGGACAGGCGCGTGCCCTGGCTGTTCTTGCGTTCGGCCAGGTTGGGGAACATGGCGTAGATCTCCTGCACCGACATGCCGGGCGTGCCGGTCTTGAGGGCCGGGGGCAGCAGCAGGTTCTCCTCGCACGAGAGGCTGGAGAAGATGCCGCGCTCTTCGGGGCAGTAGCCCACGCCCAGGTGGGCGATGCGGTGCGTGGCCATGTTCACGGTTTCCACGCCGTGGATCTTGACGGAGCCCTTGCGCGCGCCGGTCAGGCCCATGATGGCGCGCATGGTGGTGGTGCGGCCCGCGCCGTTGCGGCCCAACAGGGTGACGACCTCGCCGGGCTGCACGACGATGTCCACGCCGTGCAGCACGTGCGATTCGCCGTACCAGGCTTCGAGGTTCTTGATTTCGAGTGCGGGGGTGCCGGCCATCAGTGGGCTCCCTGCAGTTGGCCGTCGGTGGTGCCCATGTAGGCCTCCATCACCTGGGGGTTGCTGGAGACTTCGGCGTACGGCCCTTCGGCCAGCACGGCGCCGCGCTGCAGCACCGTGATGCGGTCGGCGATGGTGGAGACGACTTTCATGTTGTGCTCCACCATGAGGATGGTGCGGCCGGCCGAGACCTTTTTGATGAGCTGGGTGACGCGGTCCACGTCTTCGTGGCCCATGCCCTGGGTGGGCTCGTCGAGCAGCATGAGTTCGGGCTCCATGGCCAGGGTGGTGGCGATCTCCAGCGCACGCTTGCGGCCGTAGGGCAGGTTCACGGTGACTTCGTCGGCGATGTCGGCCAGGCCCACTTCGGTCAGCAGTTGCATGGCCCGGTCGTCGAGCTGGTGCAGGCTGCGCTCGCTGCGCCAGAAGTGGAAAGATGTGCCGAGCTTGCGCTGCAGGCCCAGGCGCACGTTCTCCATCAGCGTGAGGTGCGGAAACACGGCCGAGATCTGGAACGAGCGGATGACGCCGCGCCGCGCGATCTGCGCGGGCTGCTCGCGCGTGATGTCATGGCCGTTGAAGCGGATGACGCCCGACGTGGGTTCCAGGAACTTGGTCAGCAGGTTGAAGCACGTGGTCTTGCCTGCGCCATTGGGGCCGATCAGTGCATGGATGGAACCCCGGCGCACGGCCAGGTTCACATCGCTGACTGCGGTGAAGCCCTTGAACTCTTTGGTCAGGCTGGTGGTTTCGAGGATGACGTCGCTCATTGCGCCTTGGCTGCTCCGTTGTGTGCAGGGTGGAAGAGCCTTGCAACAAGGTCTCCATGCATGCTTATTTGTTGCAACGCATCGTATGCGGGTGAGCCCCTGCGCAGATACTGGGACTAATGCCTATGTATAAACGCCTAGGTGACAGTGCGAGGCTGCGCGCGGTGCGCCCAGGGCATGCGCGTATACCCGAATGCCGCCTCTGGAACACGGCCCGGCTGGCCGGTTTCAGCACCTCTGGCTGCCACTGCGGCATGACCGCAGGGGTGCTGACTTTTTACTGACTGCCGGGGTGCCGTGGGCCCGTTGGGACCTGTATCCACCCGTACAGGTTGGCAACGGCCCCATCAGCGCACGCAATCGCCCGGCCCCCTACACTGCGCGCATGGCATCTTCCCCCACATCCCCAGCCCGCGGTGCGCCGCGCTCCCTGAGCGGCCTGCTGCCGTTCCTGCGACCCTACAGCGGGCGCATCGCCCTCTCGGGCGTCTTTCTGGTGCTGGCGGCACTGGCCACGCTGGCGTTTCCCATCGCGCTGCGCACGCTGGTCGATGGCGGCCTGGTCCATGCCGACAAGGGCGAGCAGGCCATGGCGCTGCGCGACCATTTCGAGGCCCTGTTCGCCGTGGCCATCGCGCTCGGTGTCTTCTCGGCCGGGCGCTTCTACATGGTGAGCTGGCTGGGCGAGCGCGTGACGGCCGACCTGCGCAATGCGGTGTACGGGCATGTGCTGCAGCAAAGCCCGCAGTTCTTCGAAACCACGCAGACCGGCGAGGTGCTCTCGCGCCTGACGGCGGACACCACCCTGGTGCAGACGGTGGTGGGCTCGTCCCTGTCCATGGGGCTGCGCAACGCGGTGATGGGCATCGGCGCGCTGGCCATGCTGGTGTGGACCAATCCCTATGTGATGTCGTGGGTGCTGCTGGCCATCGTGCTGGTGGTGGTGCCCACCATGTGGATCGGGCGGCGCGTGCGGCGCCTCTCGCGCGACAGCCAGGACCGCGTGGCCGATTCGAGTGCCATCGCAGCCGAGGTGCTCAACGCCATTCCGGTGGTGCAGAGCTACACGGCCGAGCCGCGCGAGGCGCAGCGCTTCACGCAGGCCAACGAGAACGCCTTCCACGTGGCCGTGCGGCGCACGCTGGCGCGCGCGGTGCTGGTGGCCTTCATCATCATCGCCAACGCCGCCCTGCTGCTGTGGGGCCTGTACCAGGGCACGCAGGCCGTGCTGGCCGGCCAGATGACGGCCGGACACCTGGGGCAGACCGTCGTCTATGTGGTCCTGCTGGCAGGCTCCGTGGCCGTGCTGGGCGAGGTGTATGGCGACCTGCTGCGCGCTGCGGGCGCCACCGAACGGCTGATGGAACTGCTGGGCAGCCGCTCCCCCGTGGCCGAGCCTGCCGCGCCCGTAGCCCTGCCCGGTACCGGCAGGGGCCTGGCCGTGGACTTCGACCAGGTGGACTTCCACTACCCCTCGCGCCCGGACCAGCCGGCCCTGCACGACTTCAACCTGCAGTTGGCTGCGGGCGAGACCGTGGCCCTGGTGGGTGCCAGCGGTGCGGGCAAGACCACGGTGTTCCAGCTACTGCAGCGCTTTTATGACGTGGATGCGGCGGATGGCCGCCAGCCACGGGGCACCATACGGCTGAACGGCACGGACATCCGCTCCATGTCGCTGACCGAGCTGCGATCGCATGTGGGCGTGGTGCCGCAGGATGCGGTGATCTTCTCGTCATCGGCGATGGAGAACATCCGCTACGGGCGCCCAAACGCCACCGACGAGGAAGTAATGGCCGCCGCACGCTCGGCATTCGCCCATGACTTCCTGATGGCATTGCCCGAGGGCTATGGCACCTTCCTCGGAGAGCGCGGCGTGCGGCTGTCGGGCGGGCAGCGCCAGCGCATCGCCATCGCCCGCGCCATGCTCAAGAACCCGCCGCTGCTGCTGCTCGACGAGGCCACCAGCGCGCTGGACGCAGAAAGCGAGCGCATGGTGCAGGCCGCCCTGGACACCGCCATGCAGCGCCACACCGGCCAGCGCACCACGCTTGTGATCGCCCACCGCCTGGCCACCGTGCAGAACGCCGACCGCATCGTGGTGCTGGAGCACGGGCGCATCGTGGAACAGGGTACGCACGCCGGCCTGCTGGCCGTCAATGGCATCTACGCGCGGCTGGCGGCGCTGCAGTTCACGGCCTGAGCAGAGGCCAACGTAGTGCCCCTGCCCTGCCCACGCGCAGATTCAGTGCAGGGTTTCTTTCGCTGCAGCAGGCAAGGGCAGCGGCAGCACGGCAATGCCTTCGTCGAGCAGTTGCGCGGCCTCGTCGGGCGTGGCCTGGCCGCGGATGGCGCGCTCCTCGGTCTCGCCGTGGTGCATGCGGCGGGCCTCGTCGGCGAAGCGGTTGCCCACATCCTCGGTGTTGGCGGCGATCTTGCGCGCCAGCTCCAGCCAGGCGGCCTGCAGCGCCGGGGGCAAGGCCACGGACTCCTGGCCGCCAGGGGCCGCCGCCGGCTTGGCGGGTGCCACGGCCGGCGGCTTGGCACCCAGGTTCAGGCGCGGCGCGCTCAGTCGCTTGGAAATGCTCGAATCACCGCACCAGGGGCATTGCACGAGGCCGCGCTGGTTCTGGCTCTGGAAATCGTCCTCCGAGGCAAACCAGCCTTCGAAGACATGGCCCTCGTGGCAGTGCAGGTCGAGCACTTTCATGGGATGGTCAGCAGAGGAAAAAGGACGCCGAAGCTGTTTAGCCGTGGCGGCGCAGCAGGTAGCGGTAGACGAAGCCGGGGAAGGCCAGCGTGAGGAACATGGTGCCGGTGATGGCATAGAACTCCCAGCCCTGCGGGGCGATCTGCCCCGCCCGGCGCTCCAGCAGCAGCGCCAGGCCACCCACCAGGAAATAGGCCAGCACGAGTTCTGCGATGCGCACGGGCAGGCCCTTCCTGGGCTGCGCCACCGGCCCCACCACCAGCCAGCGCTGGTTGGCAAAGGGCAGGTTGGCGGCAATGAGGGCCGCCACGATCACCAGCGAGACGGAACCAGTCAGGGACACAGGCTCGCTCCGGCCGGTCGATCAGGTGGCCAGGGCACGCACGACGGCCTCGGCGCACAGCGCCATCAGGCCACCGGGCAGCAGGCCAAGCCCCAGCACCAGGGCACCGTTGATGGTCAGCACCACGCGCACGTCCAGGGGAGCGGAGACACTGGTGGCGGTCAGCGGGGCGTCGAAGTACATGACCTTGACGACGCGCAGGTAGTAGAAGGCGCCGATCAGCGACATCACGACCGCGAACACTGCCATGGCGATGTAGGCCGCCTGGCCCGAGGCCACCAGGGCCTGCAGCACCGACAGCTTGGCGTAGAAGCCGACCATGGGCGGGATACCGGCCATGGAGAACAGGCACACGGCCATCACGGCGGCGTACAAGGGGCTGCGCTGGTTCAGGCCGGCGAAGTCGGCGATCTCTTCGCTCTCAAAGCCTTCGCGGGCCAGCAGCAAGATGACGCCGAAGGCGGCCAGCGTGGTCAGCACGTAGCTCACCACGTAGAACATGGAGGCGCTGTAGGCGTTCTCGACGGCGGCTGCTTCCACGTTGCCGTTGACCACGCCCGACATCAGGCCCAGCAGCACGAAGCCCATCTGCGAGATGGTCGAGTAGGCCAGCATGCGCTTGAGGTTGGTCTGCGCGATGGCCGCGAGGTTACCCACCAGCAGCGAGCCGATGGCCAGCACCGCGAGCATCTGCTGCCAGTCGATGGCCAGCGGCAGCAGCCCGTCCACCAGCAGGCGGATGGTGATGGCAAAGGCGGCCAGCTTGGGCGCCCCGCCAATCATCAGCGTGACGGCCGTGGGAGCGCCCTGGTACACGTCGGGGATCCACATGTGAAAAGGCACCACACCGAGCTTGAAGGCCAGGCCGGCCACCACGAACACCAGGCCGAACACCAGCACCTGGTGGCGGATCTGGCCGGAGTTGACGGCCTTGAACACCTGGCCGATGTCCAGCGAACCCGTGGCACCGTAGACCATGGACAAGCCGTACAGCAGGAAGCCGCTGGCCATGGCGCCAAGCACGAAGTACTTCATCGCCGCTTCGGTCGCGGTGGCGTTGTCGCGGCGCAGGGCCACCAGGGCGTAGCTCGACAGGGTCAAGAGCTCCAGGCCCAGGTAGATCATCAGGAAGTTGTTGCCCGAGATCATGATGAACATGCCCAGGAGCGCGAACATCGACAGCGTGAACAGCTCACCGCCGCGCATCATGTCGCGGTCTGCCGCGTAGGGGCGGCCATAGACCAGGGTGACCATTACAGCCACGGTGGCGAAGCACTTGAGCCAGTTGCCCATGGAGTCGCTGACCACCATGTTGCCAAAGCCGTAGAAGGTGCTGCCGGTGCTGGCGTACATGGCCTGCAGGCCGGCCACCAGGGCCAGCGTCAGCATGGTCAGCACGTAGGTGGCCGTGCGGCGTGGGCTGTGCACACCCAGGTCGACCAGCGCAATGACGCAGCCCATGACCAGGAGAACAATCTCGGGGTAAATCGCAAGCCAGCTGATGTTGTCAATCATCTCGAATCTCTCAGTTCAGTCTGGTCAGTTCAGCTTCGACAGTGCGACATGCTTGAGCAGTTCCGCGACCGAAGTGTCCATCACGTCCGTGAAGGGACGTGGGTACAGGCCCATGGCCAGCACGGCAATCGCCAGCAGCGCCATCACGAGGAATTCGCGGCTGTTGATGTCGGTGAGTTCCTTGACGTGGTCATTGGCCACCGGGCCCAGGTACACGCGCTTGAACATCCACAGGGTGTAGGCCGCACCGAAGATCAGGGCCGTGGCCGAAGCCAGGCCGATCCAGAAGTTGGCCTTGACCGCACCCAGGATCACCATCCACTCGCCCACGAACCCGGCCGTGCCCGGCAGGCCGCAGTTGGCCATGGCGAACAGCAGCGCGAAGGCCGTGAAGTTGGGCATGGTGTTGACCACGCCGCCGTAGGCCGCGATCTCGCGGGAGTGCACGCGGTCGTACAGCACGCCGATGGACAGGAACATGGCGCCCGAGACGAAGCCGTGGGCAATCATCTGCACCAGGCCACCGGAGACGCCCAGGTCGTTGAAGATGAAGAAGCCCAGGGTCACGAAGCCCATGTGCGCCACGGACGAGTAGGCCACCAGCTTCTTCATGTCCTTCTGGACCATGGCCACCAGGCCGACGTAGATCACGGCGATCAGCGACAGGGTAATCATCAGCCAAGCCCACTCGCGTGCGGCATCGGGGGCGATGGGCATCGAGAAGCGCAGGAAGCCGTAGGCGCCGAGCTTGAGCATGATGGCCGCCAGCACGGCAGAGCCGCCGGTAGGCGCTTCCACGTGCACGTCGGGCAGCCAGGTGTGGAACGGGAACATCGGCACCTTCACCGCGAAGGCGGCGAAGAAGGCGAAGAACAGCAGGGTCTGGGCCGTGGAGCTCAGGGGCAGCTGGTGCCAGGTGGCGATGTCGAAGCTGCCGCCGGACTGGTTGTACAGGAAGATCAGCGCGATCAGCATCAAGAGCGAGCCGAGCAGCGTGTACAGGAAGAACTTGAACGCCGCGTAGATCTTGTTCGGGCCGCCCCAGATACCAATGATCAGGTACATCGGGATCAGCGTGGCCTCGAAGAACACGTAGAACAGAATGCCGTCGAGCGCGCTGAACACGCCGATCATCAGACCCGACAGGATCAGGAACGCGCCCATGTACTGGTTCACACGCTCGGTGATGGCCTCCCACGAGGCGATCACCACGATCACCGTGATGAAGGCCGTGAGCGGCACGAACCAGAAGGAGATGCCGTCCACGCCCAGGTGGTAGTGCACGTTGAAGCGCTCGATCCACTCGGCTTTTTCGACGAACTGCATGGCCGCCGTACCGAGCTTGAAGCCCTGGTACAGAGGAATGGTGACCAAAAAGCCGATCACCGACCCGAGCAGGGCCAACCAGCGCACGGCGGGAGCGTGCTCATCGCGGCCGACCGCGAGCAGCAGCGCGCCGAAGGCAATCGGCACCCAGATTGCAAGACTCAACAGACCCATTTTGTTCTTTTCCTTATTTCTTGATGAGCTGCATGAAGAAATCGCCCCAGACGAACCACGTCATCAGGGCAAACACGCCCAGGATCATCACCAGGGCATAGTGGAAGATGAAGCCCGTCTGCACCCAGCGCACCATGCCGGAGACGCCGCGCACCAGCTTCCACGAGCCATTGACCAGCGCACCGTCGATGATGGCCTGGTCGCCGCCCTTCCACAGGCCGGTACCCAGGGCACGCGCACCGCGCGCCAGGACGTTCTCGTTGAACCAGTCGAGGTAGTACTTGTTCTCGAACAGCGTGTAGATCGGCATGCAGATGCGCTTGATGGCCGCCGGCAGCGCCGGGTTCACCATGTACATGTAATACGACAGGGCCACACCGGCAACGGCCAGCCAGAACGGCGCCGTCTGCAGGCCGTGCAGGGCCATGGCCACGGGGCCGTGGAAGATCTCGGCCAGCTCGGCCATGGCGGGGTGCTTGGCCGCATCGACAAAGATCACGTCCTTGAAGAAGCCGCCGAACAGCATGGGCTGGATGAACAGGAAGCCCACCACCACCGAAGGAATTGCCAGCAGCACCAGCGGCACCGTCACCACCCAGGGGGACTCGTGCGGATCGTGGTGCTCGCCATGGCCGTGACCATGGTCGTCGTGGTGCGCATCGTGGTGTGCGTCGGGGTTCTGATCGAAACGCTCCTTGCCATGGAAGACCAGGAAGTACATGCGGAACGAATAGAACGCCGTGACGAACACGCCGGCCAGCACCGCGAAGTGGGCGAAGTGCGCAGCCGGCAGGTTGCTGGCGTGCACGGCCTCGATGATGCTGTCCTTGGAGTAGAAACCCGAGAACAGGGGGGTGCCGATCAGCGCCAACGAACCCAGCAGCGAGGTGATCCAGGTGATGGGCATGTACTTGCGCACGCCGCCCATCCAGCGGATGTCCTGGTTGTGGTGCATGCCCATGATGACCGAACCGGCACCGAGGAACAGCAGCGCCTTGAAGAAGGCGTGCGTCATCAGGTGGAACACGGCGACCGAGTAGGCCGATGCGCCCAGCGCCACGGTCATGTAACCGAGCTGCGACAGCGTGGAGTAGGCCACCACGCGCTTGATGTCGTTCTGGATGATGCCCAGGAAACCCATGAACAGCGCCGTGATGGAGCCGATGACCAGGATGAAGTTGAGTGCGGTGTCCGACAGCTCGAACAGCGGCGACATGCGCGACACCATGAAGATGCCCGCGGTCACCATGGTGGCCGCGTGGATCAGTGCCGAGATGGGCGTCGGGCCTTCCATCGAGTCGGGCAGCCACACGTGCAGCGGGAACTGGGCCGACTTGCCCATGGCGCCGATGAACAGGCAGATGCAGATCACGGTGATCAGCAGCCAGTCGGTGCCGGGGAAGGCCAGGCCGCCGAGCTCACCCGACTTGGCGAAGATCTCGCTGTAGTTGAGCGTGCCGGTGTAGGCGGCGATCAGGCCGATGCCCAGGATGAAGCCGAAGTCGCCCACGCGGTTGACCAGGAAGGCCTTCATGTTGGCGAAGATGGCCGTGGGCTTGTTGAACCAGAAGCCGATCAGCAGGTAGGACACCAGGCCCACGGCCTCCCAGCCGAAGAACAGCTGCAGCAGGTTGTTGCTCATGACCAGCATGAGCATGGAGAACGTGAACAGCGAGATGTACGAGAAGAAGCGGTTGTAGCCCTCGTCCTCTTCCATGTAGCCGATGGTGTAGATGTGCACCATCAGCGACACGAAGGTCACCACCACCATCATCATGGCCGTGAGGCTGTCGATCAGGAAGCCCACTTCCATCTTCAGGCCGCCTACCACCATCCAGGTGTAGAGCGTCTCGTTGAAGCGCGCGCCATCGACCGCCACGCTCTTGAGCGTCATGGCCGACAGCACGAAGGCCACGAGCACGCCCAGGATGGTCAGGGTGTGGCTCAGCCGGCGGCCGATCCAGTTGCCGCCAAAGGTCGTGCCGAAGATGCCGGCCAGCAGTGCGCCCGCCAGCGGTGCCAGGGGCACGGCCAGGAGCGTCGAAGCAGAGAGGGTTTGACTCATTCTTGAGAACCTTGGGAATACGGGTGGCTCATCAGCCCTTGAGGGTGTTGAGGTCTTCCGCGTTGATGCTGGACTTGTTGCGGAACAGCAGCACCAGAATGGCCAGGCCGATGGCCGACTCGGCCGCGGCCACCGTCAGGATGAAGAACACGAACACCTGTCCGTGCATGTCACCCAGGTAGTGCGAGAACGCCACGAAGTTCATGTTGACCGCCAGCAGCATCAGCTCGATGGCCATCAGCAGCACGATCAGGTTCTTGCGGTTCAGGAAGATGCCGATCACCGCCAGGGCGAACAGCATGGCGCCCAGCGAAAGAAAATGTCCCAGCGTCAATGTCATGGCTTCTTCTCCTCGGCGGCGGGCTCGGCCGGCACTTCGGGTGCGGGTTTTTGCGTGGCGGCGACCTTCACCACTTCCAGGCGGTCCTTGGCGCGCACGCGGATCTGCTGGGACGGGTTGATGGCCTTGCTGTCCTTGCGCTGGCGCAGGGTCAGGGCGATGGCGGCAATCATGGCCACCAACAGGATCACGGCCGCGATTTCCACGGGGTACAGGTACTGGGTGTACAGCAGCTTGCCCAGTTCCTTGGTGTTGGAGTACTGCACCACCTTGCCGGCGGCATCGAGCACCACCGCAGCGGCCTTGGGTTCTTCCATGCCGCGGAAGCCCCCCATCAGCACAGCGGCCATTTCCAGCGCGATCAGGGCGCCCACAAAGGCAGCGAGCGGGAAATGCTTCCAGAAGCCCTTGCGCACGGTGTCGATGTGGATGTCCAGCATCATCACCACGAACAGGAACAGCACCATCACCGCGCCCAGGTACACCAGCACCAGGGCGATGGCCAGGAACTCGGCCTTGAGCAGCAGCCACACGGCCGCCGCCTGCGAGAAAGCCAGGATGAGGTACAGCACCGCGTGCACGGGGTTGCGCGCGGTGATCACCCGGAAGGCTGCAAACAGCAGCACGACCGAGAAAAGGTAGAAGAAACCAGTCTTGGCGTCCATGAATCAGGTCTTTATAGAAAGTCTGGCGACGGGATGGATGGGATCGCGACCGCTCAGCGGTACTTGGCGTCCGCAGCCTTGGCTGCAGCAATCTCACCCTCGTACCGGTCACCAACGGCCAGGAGCATGTCCTTGGTGAAGTACAGGTCGCCACGCTTTTCGCCGTGGTATTCGAAGATGTGCGTCTCGACGATCGAGTCCACCGGGCAGCTTTCTTCGCAGAAGCCGCAGAAGATGCACTTGGTCAGGTCGATGTCGTAGCGCGTGGTGCGGCGCGAACCGTCATCCCGCACTTCGGATTCGATGGTGATGGCCATGGCGGGGCACACGGCCTCGCACAGCTTGCAGGCGATGCAGCGCTCTTCGCCGTTGTCGTAACGGCGCAGGGCATGCAGGCCGCGAAAGCGCGGCGACAAGGGTGTCTTCTCTTCGGGGAACTGCACGGTCACCTTGCGGCGAAACGCATAGCGGCCCGTCAGGGCCATGCCCTTGAGCAGCTCCACGAGCATGAAGCTCTTGAAGAAATCCTTGAACGAGAAAGGTGCAGCAGCAGCAACAGCAGTCATGTGTGTCCCCGCTTATTTCCAGATGTTCCACGGCGAGAGCAACCACCCGCCGACGATGAGCAGCCACACCAGGGTGACCGGAATGAAGATCTTCCAGCCCAGGCGCATGATCTGGTCATAGCGAAAGCGCGGGAAGGTGGCGCGGATCCAGATGAACATGGACACCACGACGAAGGTCTTGATGCCCAGCCAGATCCAACCCGGAATCCAGTTGAACAGCACGCTGTCGACGGGCGACAGCCAGCCGCCCAGGAACATCAGCGCGGCCAGGATGGACACCAGCCACATGCTGGCGTATTCGGCCAGGAAGAAGACCGCGAAGCCCATGCCCGAGTACTCGACCATGTGGCCGGCCACGATTTCGGCTTCGCCTTCGACCACGTCGAAGGGGTGGCGGTTGGTTTCGGCCACGCCGGAGATCAGGTACACCAGGAAGATCGGCAGCAGGGGCAGCCAGTTCCAGGACAGGAAGCTCAGCCCCATGTTGGCGGCCATGCCGCGGGACTGGGACATCACGATCTCGGTCAGGTTCATGCTGCCCGACACCATGATCACCACCAGGAAGCAAAAGCCCATGGCGATTTCATAGCTCACCATCTGTGCCGAGGCGCGCAGCGCGCCCAGGAAGGCGTACTTGGAGTTCGATGCCCAGCCGGCGATGATCACGCCATAGACTTCGATGGAGGTAATCGCCATCACCAGCAGCAGGCCGGCATTGACGTTGGCCAGCGCCACATCGGGACCAAAGGGGATCGCCACCCAGGCAGCCAGAGCCGGCATGATGGCCATGAGCGGGCCCAGCACGAACAGGCCCTTGCTGGCGGCCGCAGGCTGGATGATTTCCTTGGTCATCAGCTTCAGGCCGTCGGCCAGCGGCTGCAGCAGGCCCATGGGGCCGACCCGGTTGGGGCCGTGGCGCACCTGCATGAAACCGAGGAGCTTGCGCTCCCACAGCGTGAGGTAGGCCACCGCGCCCATCAGGGGCGCGACGATCACGACGATCTTGAGCAGGATCCACAGCACGGGCCAGGCCGCGCCCGTCCACCAGGCGAAGGGCAGGAGGTTCAGCCCGCCGTTGTACAGCGCGTCGATCATGCCGCCACTCCTTCACCGGCCGCCATGCGGGCATCGGCTGTCAATTGCAGCGAGGTGGCGCGGCGCACCAAGCCATCGAGCTGGTAAATCGAAGCGACTGCGGGCTCGGCCACGCTGGCCGCGCCTGCTGCGGGCGGGTGGCCCACGGCGTTGGACAGTTGCTCGGCCGGCAGCATGGCCAGCTTGCCCGCCGGGGCGTTGGTGGCACGGGCCAGCACGTCCTGCGAGGTCTCGAAGTCGAAGCCCGGCACGCCGAGCACGTTGGCCAGCACGCGCAGCACCTTCCAGGCGGGACGCGTGTCGCCCAGCGGGCGCACCACGGCGTGGAAGCTCTGCAGGCGCCCTTCGGCGTTGACGAAGCTGCCCGAGGTTTCGGTGAACGGGGCGATGGGCAGCAGCACGTCGCTGATGTCCATGTTGGCCTTGAAGGGGCTCAGCGTCACGACCATCTGCGCCTGGCCGATGGCTGCGGCGGCTTGTGCGCCGTTGGCCGCGTCGAAAGCCGGTTCGGTGTTGAGCAGCAGCACGGCCTTGAGGCCGCCCGCCAGCATCTGGCCGGCGTTGAGGCCGCTGCCCACGGGGTGGGCGCCAGCGAACTGGGCACCCACGGTGTTGGCGGCTTCGGTGAGGTAGCCGACGGTGGCGCCGGTCTGCTCGCCGATCCAGTTGGCCAGGGCCAGCAGCGCTGCGGCCTGGCCATGGTGCGCGGCGGCATTGCCCAGCAGCACGGCCTTGCGCTCACCACCCAGCAGCGAGCGGGCGATGGCCAGGCTGGCCTCGGTGGCCTGGGCTGCGCCAGCCGGCGCCGCCACGTTCTTTTCCTGGGCGACGGCCGAGGCGATGGAGCCGAGGGCCTGCACCCACTGGCTGGCGTTCTGCAGCAGTTGGTGCTTGATGGGCATGGCCCAGTCGCCCACGGAGGAGTCGACCACGCTCAGTTGGCCACCATGGCGCACGGCATGGCGCACGCGCAGGGCGAACAGCGGATGGTCCTTGCGCAGGTTGGAGCCCACCACCAGCACGCGTTGCAGCGTGGACAGGGAGGCGATGGACGTGCCGAGCCAGCGGATGCCTTCGGGTGCCGCGAATTCGGCGTTGCGCAGGCGGTAGTCGATACTGTCGCTGCCCAGGCCGCGCACCAGGGCGGAGGCCAGGTACAGCTCTTCGAGCGTGCTGTGCGGGCTGACCAGGGCGCCGATGCTGTTGGCACCGTGGTCATTCTTGATGTTCTTGAGGCCATTGGCCACGTACTCGAGCGCGGTCTGCCAGTCGACGGTCTTCCAGACACCGCCCTGCTTGAGCATGGGCGCTGTCAGGCGTTCGTCGCTGTTGAGCGATTCGTACGAGAAGCGGTCGCGGTCGGCGATCCAGCATTCGTTGACGGCTTCGTTCTCGAACGGCACCACGCGCATGACCTTGTGGTTCTTGACCTGAACGATGAGGTTGGCACCGGTG
Source organism: Acidovorax sp. Root217 (assembly GCF_001428645.1). Classification (NCBI taxonomy): domain Bacteria; kingdom Pseudomonadati; phylum Pseudomonadota; class Betaproteobacteria; order Burkholderiales; family Comamonadaceae; genus Acidovorax; species Acidovorax sp. Root217. The sequence goes on along the minus strand of NZ_LMIH01000012.1, from coordinate 830,749 downwards.
GAGTCGTGCGGACTGACGGAGCGGCGGCGCGACAGTTCCCAGGTGCGGGCGCTGTAGCGGAACGGCTTGCTGGTCAGCGCGCCCACGGGGCAGATGTCGATCATGTTGCCCGACAGCTCGGAGTCGATCGTATCGCCCACCACCGTGGTGATCTCGGAGTGCTCACCGCGGTGGATCATTCCGAGCTCCATCACGCCGGCCACTTCCTGGCCGAAGCGCACGCAGCGGGTGCAGTGGATGCAGCGGCTCATCTCCTGCATGGAGATCAGCGGGCCCACGTCCTTCTGGAAGACCACGCGCTTTTCTTCCTCGTAGCGCGAGGAGGAACCGCCATAGCCCACGGCCAGATCCTGCAGCTGGCACTCACCGCCCTGGTCGCAGATGGGGCAGTCCAGCGGGTGGTTGATGAGCAGGAATTCCATGACCGACTGCTGGGCCTTGATGGCCTTGTCGCTCTTGGTGCGCACGATCATGCCCTGCGTCACCGGCGTGGCGCAGGCGGGCATGGGCTTGGGCGCCTTTTCCACGTCCACCAGGCACATGCGGCAGTTGGCGGCAATGGACAGCTTCTTGTGGTAACAGAAATGGGGAATGTAGGTGCCGGCCTTTTCGGCTGCATGCATCACCATGCAGCCTTCGGCGACTTCTACCTTCTGCCCGTCGAGTTCGATTTCAACCATATGCGTTTCTCGGGATCAGGCGGAGGCGGAAGCCTGGGGGGTCTTCTCTTGGCGGATCAGCGCTTCGAATTCCGGACGGAAGTGCTTGATCATGGCGCGCACCGGCATGGCCGCTGCGTCACCCAGTGCGCAGATGGTGCGCCCCTGGATGTTGTCTGCCACCGAATTGAGCAGGTTCAGGTCGCCATCGCGCCCCTGGCCATGCTGGATACGGTCGATCACGCGCCACATCCAGCCCGTGCCTTCGCGACACGGCGTGCACTGGCCGCAGGATTCGTGCGAGTAGAAATAGGACAGGCGCAGCAGGCTCTCGACCATGCTGCGGGAGTCGTCCATCACGATGACGGCGCCCGAACCCAGCATGGAGCCGGCCTTGGCGATGGAGTCGTAGTCCATCGTGCATTCCATGATGACGGACGCCGGCAGCACCGGCGAGGACGACCCGCCGGGAATCACGGCCTTGAGCTGGCGGCCCTTGCGCACGCCACCAGCGAGTTCGAGCAGCTTGGCGAACGGCGTGCCCATGGGCACTTCGTAGTTGCCGGGCTTTTCCACGTCGCCCGAGACCGAGAAGATCTTGGTGCCGCCGTTGTTGGGCTTGCCGCACTCAAGGTAGGCCTGGCCACCATTGCGGATGATCCACGGCACGGCCGCGAAGGTCTCGGTGTTGTTGATGGTGGTGGGCTTGCCGTACAGGCCGAAGCTGGCAGGAAACGGCGGCTTGAAGCGCGGCTGGCCCTTCTTGCCTTCGAGCGATTCGAGCAGCGCGGTTTCTTCGCCGCAGATGTAGGCACCGAAGCCGTGCGCCGCATGCAGCTGGAAGCTGAAATTGCTGCCCAGGATCTTGTCGCCCAGGTAGCCGGCGGCACGCGCCTCTTCGAGCGCTTCTTCGAAGCGGTCGTAGGTCTGGAAGATTTCGCCGTGGATGTAGTTGTAGCCCACGGAGATGCCCATCGCGTAGGCCGCGATGATCATGCCTTCGATGACGATGTGCGGATTGAACTGCAGGATGTCGCGGTCCTTGCAGGTGCCTGGCTCGCCTTCGTCGGAGTTGCACACCAGATACTTCTGGCCGGGGAACGAGCGGGGCATGAAGCTCCACTTCAGGCCGGTGGGGAAGCCCGCACCGCCGCGGCCGCGCAGGCCCGATTCCTTGACGGTGGCGATCACCTGGTCCTGGGTGAGGCCTGCGCCTTCGCCCTGTGCCAGGATCTTGCGCAACGCTTCGTAGCCGCCGCGCGCTTCGTAGTCCTTGATGCCCCAGTTCGTGCCGTCGAGCCCCGCAACGATCTGTGGGTTGATGTGGCGGTCGTGGAAGCAGGTCTGCACGCCCGTGGCCTGGAACTGCGAGAGGATCTGTGCGGCGGTGGTCATGCTTGTCCTTCCGCAGCCTTGAGGCCGTCGACCAGCTGGTCGAGCTTGTCGCTGTCCATGAAGCTGCACATGGTGCGGTCGTTGACCAGCATCACGGGCGCATCGGCGCAGGCGCCCAGGCACTCGCACTGCTGCAGCGTGAACAGGCCGTCCGGCGTGGTCTCGCCCATGGTCACGCCGAGCTTCTTCTCGAGGTGGTGCAGCGCCTTCTGGCCGTCGCGCAGCTGGCAAGGCAGGTTGGTGCAGACGTTGAGCTTGTACTTGCCCGTCGGCTGCTGGTTGTACATGTTGTAGAACGTGGTCACTTCGTGCACCGCGATCTGGGCCATGCCCAGGTAGTCGGCGATCACGGCCTCACTCTGCACGCTGACCCAGCCCTGCTCCTGCTGCACGATGGCCAGGCAGGCCATCACGGCAGACTGCTTCTGCTCGGGCGGGTACTTGGCGACTTCGCGCGCAAAACGGGCAAGGGTTGCCTCGGTGATGGCGGCGGTGCCAGCGGTCAGGTTCTTCGATTCGGTCGTACTCATCGGTCAATCTCCCCGAACACGATATCCATGGTGCCGATGATGGCCACGGCGTCGGCGATCATGTGGCCGCGGGCCATCTCGTCGAGCGTGGCCAGGTGCGCGAAGCCGGGCGCACGGATCTTCAGGCGGTAGGGCTTGTTGGCGCCATCGCTGACCAGATAGATGCCGAACTCACCCTTGGGATGCTCCACGGCGGCATAGGCTTCGCCTTCGGGCACGTGAAAGCCTTCGGTGAACAACTTGAAATGGTGGATCAGCTCTTCCATGTTGGACTTCATGGATTCGCGGTCGGGCGCAGCCACCTTGTGGTTGTCGGTGATGACCGGGCCGGGGTTGGCGCGCAGCCAGTCCACGCACTGCTTGATGATGCGGTTGGACTCGCGCATTTCGTGCACGCGCACGAGGTAGCGGTCATAGCAGTCGCCCGTCTTGCCCACGGGCACGTCGAAGTCCATGCGGTCGTAGACGTCATAGGGCTGGGTCTTGCGCAGGTCCCATGCAATGCCGGAGCCACGGATCATGGGCCCGGTCATGCCCAGGTTCAGCGCGCGCTCGGGCGGCACCACGCCGATGCCCACGGTGCGCTGCTTCCAGATGCGGTTGTCGGTGAGCAGGGTCTCGTACTCGTCCACGCAGCCCGGGAAGCGCTGGGTGAAGTCGTCGATGAAGTCGAGCAGCGAACCCTTGCGGTTCTGGTTCATGGCCTCCAGGGCCTTGGCGTTCTTGATCTTGCTGACCTTGTACTGCGGCATGGAGTCCGGCAGGTCGCGGTACACGCCGCCCGGACGGAAGTACGCCGCGTGCATGCGCGCGCCGGAGACGGCTTCGTACATGTCGAACAGGTCTTCGCGCTCGCGGAAGGTGTAGATCAGGATGGTGGAGCTGCCGCAATCGTTGCCGTGCGAGCCGAGCCACATCAGGTGGTTCAGCAAGCGCGTGATTTCGGAGAACATCACGCGGATGTACTGGGCGCGCTCGGGCACTTCCAGGCCCATCAGCTTTTCGATGGCCAGGCAGTAGGCGTGCTCGTTGCACATCATCGACACGTAGTCCAGGCGGTCCATGTAGGGCAGCGACTGGATGTAGGTCTTGTGCTCGGCCAGCTTTTCGGTGGCGCGGTGCAAGAGGCCGATGTGCGGGTCGGCGCGCTGGACGACTTCGCCGTCGAGCTCGAGCACCAAGCGCAGCACGCCGTGCGCTGCAGGGTGCTGCGGTCCGAAGTTCAGGGAATAGTTCTTGATTTCAGCCATGGTGGGTCACGTGGGGCGCGGGCGCCTTAGTGCAGGCCTCCGTACTTGTCTTCGCGGATGATGCGCGGCGTGATTTCGCGCGGCTCGATCGACACGGGCTCGTAGACCACCCGGCGCTGCTCTGCGTCATAGCGCATCTCGACATGGCCGGACAGCGGGAAGTCCTTGCGGAAGGGGTGGCCGATGAAGCCGTAGTCGGTCAGGATGCGGCGCAGGTCGTTGTGGCCGTCGAACACGATGCCGAACAGGTCGAACGCTTCGCGCTCGTACCAGTTGGCCGAGTTCCACAGGTCGGCCACCGAGGCCACCACCGGGAAATCGTCGTCGGCGCAGAACACCTTGACGCGCAGGCGCTGGTTCAGACTGACCGACAGCAGGTGCGACACCACGCAGTAGCGCGCGCCTTCGTTGACTTCGTCGGCGTAGGCCGAGTAGTCGACGCCGCACAGGTCGATCAGCTGCTCGAACTGGCAGCCGGGCGCATCGCGCAGCTGCTGCATGGCAGCAAGGTAATCGGCGGCGGAGACTTCGACGGTGACCTCACCGAGGGCCACGTGGATCTTGCGGACCTTGTCGCCCAGCACGGCGGCAACGGTGTCCTTGATTTTTTCAGGGCGAATGGCAACAGATGTCATCGTCAACCCTCAGACGCGCGCAATGGTGTTGGTGCGGCGGATCTTCTGCTGCAGCTGGATGATGCCGTAGATCAGCGCCTCGGCCGTGGGGGGACAGCCGGGCACGTAGACATCCACGGGCACGATGCGGTCGCAACCGCGCACCACAGAGTAGCTGTAATGGTAGTACCCACCGCCATTGGCGCACGAACCCATCGACAGCACCCAGCGGGGCTCCGACATCTGGTCGTACACCTTGCGCAGGGCAGGCGCCATCTTGTTGCACAGCGTGCCGGCCACGATCATCAGATCAGACTGGCGGGGACTGGCACGGAACACTTCGGCACCGAAGCGGCCGATGTCGTAGCGGGCAGCCGCTGCGTGCATCATTTCGACCGCGCAGCAGGCCAGACCAAAGGTCATGGGCCACAGCGAACCGGTTTTGGCCCAATTCACCACGGAGTCATAGCTCGTGGTGATGAAGCCTTCCTTCATCACGCCTTCAATCATTGCATCAGTCCTTGTTGAAGCCCGCTGTCATTCCCAATCGAGGGCGCCTTTTTTCCACTCGTAGACAAAGCCCACGACGAGGATCGTCAGGAAAATCACCACAGCCACGAAACCGGCGGCACCCACCTCGTGCAGCGTGACCGCCCACGGGAAGAGGAACGCGATTTCGAGGTCGAACAGGATGAAGAGAATGGCGACGAGGTAATAGCGCACGTCAAACTTCATGCGCGCATCCTCGAAGGCTTCAAAGCCACACTCGTAGGGGGAATTCTTGGCGTCATCCGGGCGATTGGGGCCCAGGACATATCCGATGGCAAGGGGAACAACGCCTACGGCGATGCCGACCAAGATGAACAAAAGGACGGGGAGGTACTGATCGAGGTTCATCTTGAGGATGTGCTCACCGCTGTAGCCTGGCCCGACATGGCCCTTGCTGGGTCATGTCGGGGAGGCCTTTGTTTTGGTGCCGTCGGCGAGACTCGAACTCGCACAGCTTTCGCCACTACCCCCTCAAGATAGCGTGTCTACCAATTTCACCACGACGGCTGGATGTATGTGCCTGGATGGCATGAGGAACCTTGCGGTTTTGGCTTTCCAGACAATCCAGAATTCTACTCCGTAAAAACCCTGCTCTGCGGTTCAGGGCCCAAATTAGTGCAGATTATTTGGTCGGGATCTGCGCCGCGCCAGAGGCCGGCACCACAGGCACAGGAATCGCCACAGGAGCGGCACCCGACGCAGCCGAGGCTGGCGCCGAAGAAGCTGCTGCAGGCGCTTCGAGCACGCTGCCAGAGCTGGCGGGCCGCGCGTTGCCGAAGTATGCCAGAGCCAGCGTGGCAGCGAAGAACACCGCTGCCAACACCGCCGTGGTGCGCGACAGGAAGTTGGCGCTGCCGCTGGCGCCGAACAGGCTGCCCGAGCTGCCGCTGCCGAAGGCAGCACCCATGTCGGCACCCTTGCCGTGCTGGATCAGGATCAACCCGATCATTACCAGGGCGGTGATCATCTGCACCGCCAGAACCACATTCACGATCACGTTCATTCTCTGTTTACTCCTGATTTGAATAGCTTCAGGCGCGGCCCGGACGGGCAGCACCAATGATCTGCAAGAAATCGCCCGCCTTGAGCGAAGCACCGCCCACCAGGCCACCATCGATGTCCGGCTGCGCCAGCAGCTCGGCCGCATTCGCGGCATTCATACTGCCGCCATACAGCAGGTGGATGCGGTCGGCATGCTCGCTGGCCAGGGCCAACTGCGCACGCAGCACGGCATGCACCGCCTGCGCCTGCTCTGGCGATGCCGTGCGGCCCGTGCCGATGGCCCAGACCGGCTCATACGCCACCACGATTTCGCTGATGCAGTGGCCATTGAGGTGGATCACCGCAGCCAGCTGGCGCTTGACGACGGCTTCGGTCTCACCCGCATCGCGCTCTGCCAGGGTCTCGCCTACGCAGACGATGGGCGTGATGCCCAGCGCCAGCGCGCGCTGCGCCTTGACGGCCACGACGGCATCGGATTCGCCGTGGTACTGGCGGCGTTCCGAATGCCCCACCAGCACATAGCGCGCACCAAACTCCTTGAGCATGGCGGCCGACACTTCACCCGTGTAGGCACCTTGTTCGTGTGCCGACACATCCTGCGCAGCCAGGGCCACACCCGAGCCGGCGACCAGCGCCTGCACCTGGGCCAGGTAAGGCGCAGGCACAGCCACGGCCACATCGCACTGCGGTGCGGCCGAAGCCATGCCATCCCGCAATGCCTTGAGCAGCGCTTCGTTGGCGGCCAGGCCGCCGTTCATCTTCCAGTTGCCTGCGATGAGCTTCTTTTTCATGTTCACCACGTCAAAACAATCTTGCCAATGTGCTGGTTGGATTCCATCAGGGCATGCGCCTGGGCCGCATCGGCCGCCGCAAAGGTGCTGTGGATGACAGGGCGCACCGTACCGGCGGCCAGCAAGGGCCACACCCGCTCGCGCAGTGCGCTTGCGATGGCACCCTTGAAGGCTACCGAGCGCGGGCGCAGGGTGGAGCCGGTGATGGTGAGCCTGCGGCGCAGCACCAGGCCGGCGTTGATCTCGCTCTTGACCCCGCCCTGCACGGCGATGATGACGATGCGACCATCTTCGGCCAGGCACTCGACCTCGCGCGCGACATAGCTGCCCGCGACCATGTCCAGCACCACGTCGACACCCTTGCCGTCGGTAATGCGCTTGGCCTCCACCACAAAGTCCTGCGACTTGTAGTTGATGGCATGGTGCGCGCCCAGGTCCAGGCAGGCCTGGCACTTGTCGTCGCTGCCCGCCGTGGCGATCACCGTGGCACCGAAGGCACGCGCCAGCTGAATGGCGGTGACGCCGATGCCGCTGGTGCCGCCCTGCACCAGCAGGCTTTCACCCGCCTGCAGGCGGCCACGGTCGAACACGTTGCTCCACACCGTGAAGAAGGTCTCAGGCAGCGAGGCAGCCTCGATATCACTGAACCCAGCAGGCACCGGCAGGCACTGCTCGGCCGGCGCCACGCACCATTGCGCGTAGCCACCACCCGCCACGAGCGCGCAGACACGGTCGCCAATGGCCAGGCCCGACCGAGCCAGCGCATCGGCGTCACCCGCCTCCACCACACCCGCCACCTCGAGACCGGGAAGGTCGGAGGTGCCAGGCGGGGGCGCGTAGTGGCCCATGCGCTGCAGCACGTCGGGGCGGTTGATGCCGCTGGCGCCCACGCGGATCAGCAGCTCGCCCGCACCCGGCACAGGCACGGGGCGCTCACCGAGGCGCAAGACCTCAGGCGCACCGAACGAGGAAATCTCCACCGCTTGCATAGGAAGGTCCGTGGTTGATGGCATGGAAATCACCAGTCCCGACCACCGCCTGCGGGAGGCCGCTGCAAGCGGCCCACCCGATGGCGGCAGCCAAGGCGATGGATCAGCCGTTCACCTGGTCGGAAGCGCCATCCGATGGCAGCGACTGCTGTTGTTGCTGCTGCTGGTCGGCTGGCTGGCGATCACGGCCCTGGTCGCGGCGGGGTTCGCGGTCACCACGCTCCTGGGGAGCCGGGCGGTCGCTGAAACCACCACCCGCAGGGCGGTCGGCCAACGCCTTCATGGACAGCTTGACGCGGCCCTTTTCGTCGGTTTCCATGACCTTGACCTTGACGATCTGGCCTTCGGTCAGGTAGTCGCCGACGCGCTCGACGCGCTCGTGCGCGATCTGGCTGATGTGCAGCAGGCCATCCTTACCGGGCAGCAGGTTGATCAGGGCGCCGAAGTCCAGGATCTTGGTCACAGGGCCTTCGTAGATCTTGCCGATTTCGACTTCGGCCGTGATCTGCTCGATGCGGCGCTTGGCTTCATCGGCCTTGGCGTTGTCAGTGGCGGCGATGGTGATGGTGCCATCTTCCTCGATGTTGATCTGGCAGCCGGTCTCTTCGGTCAGCGCACGGATCACGGAGCCGCCCTTGCCGATCACGTCACGGATCTTCTCGGGGTTGATCTTCATCGTGTAGAGCTTGGGCGCGAAGTTGGACACTTCGGTCTTGGCTTCGCCCATGGCTTCCTGCATCTTGCCCAGGATGTGGATGCGCGCTTCCTTGGCCTGGGCCAGGGCGACCTGCATGATTTCCTTGGTGATGCCCTGGATCTTGATGTCCATCTGCAGCGCAGTGATGCCAGCGGTGGTACCAGCGACCTTGAAGTCCATGTCACCCAGGTGATCTTCATCGCCCAGGATGTCGGTCAGCACGGCAAAGCGATTGGCATCCTTGATCAGACCCATGGCGATACCGGCCACGTGCGCCTTCATGGGCACGCCTGCGTCCATCATCGACAGGCAGCCGCCGCAGACCGAGGCCATGGACGAAGAGCCATTGGATTCGGTGATTTCCGACACCACGCGCATGGTGTAGGGGAATTCTTCCTTGGTGGGCAGCACGGCCATCAGAGCACGCTTGGCCAAGCGGCCGTGGCCGATTTCGCGGCGCTTGGTGGACCCCATGCGGCCCACTTCGCCGGTGGCGAAGGGAGGCATGTTGTAGTGCATCATGAAGCGGTCTTCGTACTCGCCAGCCAGGGCGTCGATGCGCTGGGCATCGCGCTCGGTACCCAGCGTGGTCACGACCAGCGCCTGGGTTTCGCCACGCGTGAACAGGGCCGAGCCGTGGGCACGGGGCAGCACGCTGTTGCGGATCTCGATGGGGCGCACGGTGCGCGTGTCGCGGCCGTCGATGCGGGGCTCGCCGGCCAGGATCTGGCTGCGCACCAGGCGCGCTTCGATGTCGAACAGCATGCCTTCGACCTTGACGGCGTCGAATTCCACGCCTTCGGCCTTGAGGCCAGCCATCACGGCAGCGTAGGCTTCGCGGCAGGCTTGCGTGCGGCTTTGCTTGTTGCGGATCTGGTAGGCGGCGGCGAGCTTCTCGTCGGCCAGGGCACCGACCTTGGCGATCAGGGCCTCGTCCTTGGCGGGGGCTTGCCACGTCCATGCGGGCTTGCCTGCATCACGCACCAGGTCGTGGATGGCGTTGATGGCGATATTGCCCTGCTGGTGGCCGAACACCACGGCACCGAGCATGATTTCTTCAGACAGCTGCTGGGCTTCGGATTCCACCATTAGCACAGCGGCTTCGGTACCGGCGACCACGAGGTCCATCTGCGAGCCCTTGCGCGCGGTCTGGCCGGGGTTCAGCACGTATTCGCCATTGATGTAGCCCACGCGAGCGGCGCCGATGGGGCCGGTGAACGGGATGCCGGAGATGGCCAAGGCGGCGCTGGTGGCAATCAGGGCGGCGATGTCGGCGTCGACTTCAGGGTTCAGCGACACGGTGTGGATCACCACGTGCACTTCGTTGAAGAAGCCTTCGGGGAACAGCGGGCGGATCGGGCGGTCGATCAGGCGGCTGGTCAGCGTTTCGTGCTCACTGGGCTTGGCTTCGCGCTTGAAGAAGCTGCCGGGGATCTTGCCAGCGGCGTAGGTCTTCTCGATGTAGTCCACCGTCAGGGGAAAGAAGTCCTGGCCGGGCTTGGCCGACTTGGAGGCCACCACGGTGGCCAGCACCACGGTGTCGTCGATGTTCACCAGCACGGCGCCGGAGGCCTGGCGGGCGATTTCGCCCGTTTCCATGATGACGGTCTTGTCACCCCATTGGAAGGTCTTGGTGACTTTGTTGAAAATGCTCATGTTCAGCTCCTTTTGTTGTAGCTGGCAGCACAGTGCCAGCATGGCGTGGAGGGCAATTCAGAACACGATGCCATTCCAGCGGACCTGCCCCTGCGCACGGCGGCGGCAGGCCCGTTGGAATGACACAGCTTCGCTCTGTTTTGCGGCTCCGAAGTAAAAAACGCCTGAGCTAGCGGACTAACCCAGGCGTTTTGGCATGCAATGGGGATTACTTGCGCAGACCCAACTTGGCGATCAGGGCGGTGTAGCGGTCAGCGTCCTTGGCCTTGAGGTAGTCCAGCAGCTTGCGACGACGGCTCACCATGCGCAGCAGGCCGCGGCGACCGTGGTGGTCCTTGGCATGCGTCTTGAAGTGAGGAGTCAGTTCGTTGATGCGGGCCGTCAGCAGGGCCACTTGCACTTCTGGGCTACCAGTATCGTTGGCAGCACGGGCGTTGGCCTTGACGACTTCGGCCTTGATGGAGGATGCGATCATTACTTTTCCTTGGATTGAGGCCCCAGGCAGACAGCCGAAGACCCCGGTTTTTACTTGCGCCACCCGCTGGAAAGGCCGGTGGCGTGCGTCTTGCACCATGCAAAACCCTCGGATTATAGCCTGCACCCCGGCAAATGGGTCTTTTTGGACTTGCCGAACCCCCATGGGTGCGCCCAGAATGGACTCCACCGCAGGGGTACAACGCATCCGCACCCGACGGACCGCACAAAAGCAAGCGACAAAATACCCGCAAGTGCAACAGAAAGCGCGAAACACCAGGCGTATGCGCTGGGCCGCTCGACAATCCCGGAGGCAGCGCCCGTGCCTTTCAGGACACGGCATCCGGCCGCTTGTCCCGGCTTCCATGCCACTGGTCAGTACGCAATGGTCATGTCACATCCGGTCACCTAATATGAAAATCATGAAAGCACCGAGCCTTTATCGCTGGCCTAAAATCCACACACCCGGTGGAGCCGCACGTTCAAATGCCGGATTCACGGCCATCGAACTCATGGTCGTCGTGGCCATTGTGGCGATCTTGGCCGCTCTGGCAGGCCCCAGCTTCAGGCCCCTGATCGAGCGCTGGCGGGTTCGCGATGCGGCCGAGAGCGTGATATCCACGTTCTATTTTGCGCGCTCCGAGGCCATCAAACGAGGAGGGCAAGTCATTATCCAACCCAATTCCAACCCCGGTTGGGGGGCGGGCTGGCATGTCTTTTTTGACGTCAGTGGCGAGGGCGCCCAAGTCTGTGATGCCTCCAAAACCCCTAACGAATGCGATCTGCAGATTGTGCCTGCACCCACCAAGGTAGACATCGGCGTGGCGGGCACTACCAACGGCGCGATAACGATTGACCGCTGGGGGATGGCTTCGCACACGGGCGGAGGCTCTACTGCGCCAACCAATATGTTTTTCGAAATCATGCCTGCGGGCAAAGACATGACCGATAGCAGCGCGGCCCGCGTGTGTGTAGGCATGGGAGGCCGCATCGTGCGCAAGAAAGGCTCCGAAACATGCTGAGAATCCACCCCCTTTCTGATTCCATGAGGCCCGGCCACAGAGGATTTTCCATGCGCCCCGCAAACATTCAACAAACAAAGTCCCAGCGCGGCATCAGCCTGATCGAATCTCTGGTCGCCATCGTCGTCATGTCTTTGGGAATCCTTGGGATCCTGGGTATCCAGATGCGCACGCTCACCGATACATCGACCACCTTGCGCCGGGCGCAGGCCATTCGCCTGATCGAAGACCTGGGCGAGCGCATGAAGATCAACCCGAATGCAATGGCAGACGTCGGCACCTATGTCACCGCGTTCGCCGACACCCCGACGGTAGGTAGTTGCGCCACCGGCTGCGACCACACGCAATTGGCCACCTATGACCTGGCCGTCTGGAAAAAGGCCATCCGGGACAATCTTCCCCTCGGCCAGGCCAGAATCTTTGTGCCGCCAGCCGAAGCTGCCGTGCCAGCCGGGCAAGGGCGCCAGTTGGGGGTGATGGTTGCCTGGCGCGAGAACGAGCGCGACATCACTGATGCTGACGTGAAGAAGATCTACAAAGACGAGATTGACGCCACCAAAGTTCGGGCCGCCACCGCCAGCGGCACCTTGAGCGATGGCGCTGGTTTTGCCTGCCCTGCCACGTTTACCTGCCATCTCCAGTACATCCCCGTCGCCGCACGGTGCGCACCCTACGCCCCTGGCGCCAACTCCCCCACGTATTACTGCCCAGGGGTTTGACATGCTTACAAGAAAGACCCCCATTCCCGCTGGCCCCGTACATCGCGGTCCTGGCCGTCATCGGCACAAGGCCCTGCTGACGCCTTCCCGCACCCAGCGCGGATTCACGTTGATCGAATTGATGGTGGGCATCACCATCGGCTTGCTGACCATTGCCGTCGCAATGGGTGCGCTCATGGTCTCGCGCAGCGTCTCAGGAACGGTGTCCGACACCAGCGGCATCCAGCAGCAGGCGGCCTACGCCATGCGCGTCATTGGACTGCAACTGCGCCAGGCAGGCTCTATACGCCTGAATATGAACCCCAAATCCGCCGTTGCGCAAGACCTCTACTTCGCACCTGTAGGCTTCGAGTCTATCGTCCTTGCTTCAGGTAGCGTCAAAGGGTTCGACCCCACCACCGATACCATTTCCGGCACCAACTCACCTGCCACTGTCACGCTGGGTTACCGCCGCTTTTCAGAGCCCGTGTTCAGCAGCGCGGCCGAACAAACGTTGGCGCGCAATTGCGTCGGAGGCCCTGACAGCGCCAACGCAGACCAGCGCCTGGAGAGCACCTTCCAACTCACTGGTAGCGATTTGCAGTGCAGCGGCAACAGTGCGGCAGCGCAGTCTATTGCGCAAAACGTAGCCGAGTTCCAGGTGCGCTACCTGCTGCAGGACACCGTGTCCACACCCGGCATTCCAAAGGTAACGCCCGTCGACGCAACAGGGGTAGGCAGCAACTGGGGCCGGGTGCAGGCAGTCGAGGTGTGCCTTGTGCTCTATGGCGTGGAAACCATCAATCTGCCCGCCGGCAGCAATTACACCGATTGCAGCGGCACCGCCGTGGACATGAGCACCCTGACCGGGGCGCGCGCGCGCCGCATGCACGCCGTGTTCCGCAACGTCTTCCAGATGCGCAGCCAGGGGCTGAGCGCGGCCATGTAACCCTTGACGAGAAAAAAGTCCCCATGCCAAGGCTCACCTTATCCCATCACCGGCCACTGCACCCACGGCAGCGAGGCGTGGCGTTGTTTGTCGTCATCGTGTTCGTCATGCTATCGATGCTGCTGGCCCTCTGGGCGTCCCGCACTTCGCTGTTCAACGAAATGGTGGTGGGCAACGACGCCGACTACCAGCGCGCCTTCGAGGCCGCACAGGCCTTGCTGCAGGACGCTGAACTCGATATCCGGCGCGAGCTTCCGGACGGCACCCCCTGCATCACCGCCGCCACATGCCGCGACCTGATTGGCGCCGCCGACAAGATCCCGGCGGATCCCGCAGAGGTCACCCCTCTGCTGGCCAACCTCGACAACCAGACCACAAAATGCCGCGCTGGCCTGTGCACCAAGCGAACAGGGCGGCAGGATTTTTGGAACTACACGACTAATTCTCCTACACCCTCCGATTTGAAACCTGGAGAGGTCAAACTCGAAGACATGACCCAGCCCACGGTTGGCGCGCGCTATGGCCAATACACGGGTGCTGCCAAAGGCAGTGTAACGGCCCAAGCCAACCCCATTTTGCAGTGGGATGCCGCCACACCCAACAACCAGGGTGGGTGGTACTGGATTGAATTGCTGAAGTATGACGACAGCAAGGGCGGCCCCGGCGTGATCATAGACCCCGGCATGCCCAACATACTGGCCCTGAACCTCACACCCAACGTGGCGTATCGCATCACGGCCCTGGCTTACGGGCGCAAGCCCAACACGATGGCCGTGCTCCAGCAGACCTATGTCCGGCAACCCCGCAAGAACTGAAGCTGCGGCGCCACAACCCCAACACCACAGAACGGCTTGGACCATCGACTGACAGGTCCTTGCGCAATTCTTCACCACCCAACCTCACCAAGGAGCGCGCCATGCACCGCACCGCTGCCCCCCGTTTTCGCAAGCACCTCATCGCCCTGGCGGCCAGCGCCGCACTGGCGCCGCACGGCGCCTGGGCCCTGGACCTGGCACAGTCGCCGCCAGGCACGGTAGAGCCCTATGTCTCCCCCAACGTCATCATCTCGATTGATGACTCGGGGAGTATGGAATACCGCCTCGACAGCGAAGCGAGCACCAGCAACAACCAGACCACGCCGAATGTCGATGGCACCTGGCCTGCCAGCTCCAAGCGCATCAACGTGCTGAAGTACACCATGGTCGGCAGCGGCGGAACGGGCGGCATCTTCCGCGACACCACGCTGCTGCCCGACAAGAAGATCCGGCTGTCGTGGCAGGCGATGTGGAACAACGGTGGCTCGACCGACGCGCTCAACGTCAACAGCTCGACCATGAAGACCAACTCCATGCGCCGGCTGAACACAGCCCACCGCAACAACTTCATCAGCTTCATCAGCAACCTGAAGGCGAGCAACGGCACTCCCTCCCATCTGATGTTCAAGCAGGCTGACGAATACATGCGCCAGCCGCTGGGTACCAGCAGCGCCTGGGCGTCCGACCCCGGTACGACGGGAAACCCCTATCTGGCGTGCCGCCGCTCGTACCACATCATGATGACGGACGGCCGCTGGAATGGCACGGCCTACGACGTTCCAGACACCAGCAAACGCGACAACGCAACCAACCTGACACTGCCCGACAGCAATGTGTATGGTGGAAGCAATGCCACGGAACGCGCCAAGACTGCGCTCTATCGCGACACAGTCAACAACACACTGGCCGACTGGGCCTTCTACAGCTGGGCCAACCCCATGCAGACTTCGGGCCTGACGGGTACCATGCAGCCTGCGGCGGATTACCGCAAGGCCCCGGCCACCGAGAATTTCGGCAAAGACACGGCCAACAAGGACGCCATCCTGGAGCGTTACTGGAACCCGCGCTACAACCCGGCCACTTGGACGCACATGGTGACTTACACCATTGGCTTCAGCACTGTATCCACCACCTGGCCAGGTGCCCCCACCATCTTTGGCCCCACGGAGCAGACACCGTTCGGATATGACGGCAGCTTTCGCGATTTCGTTACGGGCACCAAGACCTGGCCCACCATGGACAACGAGAACAAGCGCTCGCTGGACCTGTGGCATGCGGCGTTGAATGGACGGGGCCGCTTCTATGCCGTGACCAAGGGCGAGGACCTGGAAAAGGCCTTCCGCGAAATCTTCGGCCAGATCAATACTGCCACCGACCCCGACTTGAGCGCCAGCGCTACCAGCGGCTCCAACATCTCCCGCAGCGAAGTGGGCAGGTACACCGCAGCCTATGAACCCACCAACGACTGGAAGGGCTTCGTGACCGCCGAGCGGTTGAAGCCCGATGGCACCAGCGTCAGCGACTCCGGCTGGAACGGCAAGAACACGGCAGACAAGCTCGATGCACTGGCGACCATCAGCACCCGCCTGATCCTGAGCTGGAGCGACAAGTGGGACACCAGCAAGTACCGGGGCGGCGTGCCCTTCAAGTGGGCATCGGACGAAGCCAACCTCAGCACGGCACAGAAGGTCTGGCTGCAGAAGAACGTTGGCGGAACCGACCAGGGGGCCACCAAAGGCCAGGAACGGCTGGAGTACATCCGCGGCGAGCGCAGCAAGGAAGGCTCCGACGACACCGGCTACACAACGGCCAAGCCGTACCGCGAACGCCAGAGCCGCCAGGGCGACATCATCAACTCCGACGTGTGGTATGTCGGGCCGCCTGCAGGGGACTCGCTGCTCAAGGGCTATGCGAACTTCGTGCGCAATGAGAAGTCGCGCCAACCCATGATCTATGTGGGCGGCAACGACGGCATGCTGCACGGCTTTTCGACGGCCGATGGCCAGGAGAAATTGGCCTACGTGCCCCAGGGCGTGATACCCACCCTGACGCTGTTGACCGACCCGCAATACAACAACAAGCACCGCTATTTTGTCGATGGCTCGCCAATGACCGGTGATATCGACGCCAACGGAGGCATACAAGACCCCACCGACCCCAACTATGCGGCCTTTGTTCCCGACTGGCGCACCTACCTGGTAGGTACTCTGGGCCTGGGCGGCAAAGGTTACTTTGTGCTGGATGTGACCAACCCCACGGCCACGGCCTCGCCGTCCGGGATACCCGGCTTTGCCGAAGGCAATGCCCAGACACTGGTCAAACTCGACCGCACACGCGGCTCCACCGAGGCCGCCCCCATTTGCGGCGCCATGACCGGGGCTGAAAAGACAATGTGCGACAAGGTCGTGGAGGAAGACAAGGACATTGGCCACATCACCTCCCGGCCCGTGCGCGACACCACCGACACAGCACGCACCACGCAGATCACGCGCATGAACAACAACCGCTGGGCGGTGGTGTTGGGCAATGGTTACAACAGCACCAACCAGCGCCCCGTGCTGCTGATCCAGTACCTCGATGGCCTGCGTGAGCTGGTGCGCCTGCCTACCACCACCCAGGCAGCGGGCACGGGCAATGCCAAGGACAATGGCCTGGGTGCCCCACGCGTGGTGGACCTGGATGGCGACGGCCGCATTGATGTGGCCTATGCCGGGGACAACCTGGGCAACATGTGGAAGTTCGACCTGACCAGCGCCACCCCTGGCAATTGGAAGGTGGCCTTCGGTGGCAGCCCCCTGTTCACGGCCCAGGGACCCGCCGCATTGAACAATGCGTCGCGCACCAAGATCCAGCCGATTTCCACGGCCCCGACCGTGCGCGCCAATGACCGCAAGAAGCAAACGGGCAGTGGCCCCACGGCGACAACCTCGCGCGTGGGCGGCATGATGGTGGCCTTTGGCACCGGCCGCAATGTGGATGCCGCCGACCCGTCCAATGTGGATGTGCAGTCGCTGTACTCTGTGCTGGACAACACCCGTTACCGCTATGCCGGCACCGGGGCCAGCAAGCGCCTGGAAGTGCATCCTGGCGGCGGAAGCTGCCCCAATGGCGCCGACTGCGTACCCGCCCCTGCGGCACTGGGCACCGGCGTTGCCACGGCCAAGCTGGCGCAGCAGAAATTCACCGATGTCAGCGGTGAGAATGCCAAGGTCGATATCGTCGATGAACTGAAGCTGGAGACCTGGGGCAATTACAACGGGTGGTACATGGACCTGCCTGCCGTAGGTGAGCGACTGCTCAAACCCCTGGAGTTCTACGACGCCACCAACCTGCTGACGGTCTGGTCGCAAGTGCCCGCCAAGGGCTCCAATGTGGACCCGAATGTCGAAAGCTGCGAGTCGACTTCCGTGGACGGCGAGCGCCAGTACCGCACTTTCGTCAACATCATGGATGGAAAGCGTCCCACCTTTCAGATCGTGGATTTGAACCTCGACAAGAAGTACGATGCGGCCGACAAGGATGTCTCACGGGTCCCTGTGACCAAGGGCCCGCATAGCCTCGTCAGAGGGAAGAAGGAGATTAAGGACTATGACGGCAAAGGAAACTTCACGGACAATGCACCTCCACCCGAGGAGTCCATGCGTCCGAGCTGGCGCCAGATCCGCTGATCGGACCCAAGGACTGTACGATGCACACGATGAACCACAACACATCCATGCGACAACGGGGCTTCACCCTCATCGAACTGATGACGGTGGTGGCGATCGTTGGAATTCTCACGGCAATCGCGCTGCCCAGCTACAACGAGTACATCCGGCGCGGGCACCGTGCCGATGCGCGCGCCGGCTTGCTGCAGGCAGCGCAGTACCTGGAACGTTCCGCTACGGCGACAGGCGCCTACCCCACCGCGCTGCCCGCAAACCTGATGTGGACCGGCGACACCGCCAAACGCTATAATATTTCAGTTGGCAATGGGACGCTAGCCGCAGGCAATCCTCCAACGCAAGGCCCCTCGACGCCTGCCACCTTCACCGTGATCGCGGCGCGCAAAGCGGGAACGGCGCAGGCAGGCGACAAATGCGGCGATTTAACACTGACCAACACGGGCACGCGGGGGATACTGTCACAGTCGCCGGCCAGCATTACCGTCGAGGAATGCTGGAACAAGTGAGCCGGGCAGCAACTGCTCAAAGGCAGTAGTTGCGCTAGCATTCACGCCACCATGGCCACTTCTTCGGAACAACACACCACAAAAGCGCTTGAGCTAGCCACTCAGGCGCTTTGTCTTTCCAACCCCAACCCCCGCGTGGGCTGCGTGATCACCACGCCCGACGGCCAGGTGCTCGGCCAGGGGTTCACCCAGCAGGCCGGCGGCCCGCATGCCGAGGTCATGGCGCTGCGCGATGCGGCAGCCCGGGGCAACAAGGTGCAGGGAGCTACCGCCTACGTCACGCTGGAGCCCTGCTCGCACCAGGGCCGCACAGGGCCCTGCTGCGAAGCGCTGATCGGTGCCGGCATCGGCAAAGTGGTGGCCTCCCTGGCAGACCCCAACCCGCTGGTCTCGGGCCAGGGCTTTGCGCGCCTGCGCGCTGCCGGCGTGGAGGTGGTCGTGGGCCCTGGCGCCAAGGAGTCGCGCGAACTCAATATCGGTTTCTTCAGCCGCATGGTGCGCGGCACGCCCTGGGTGCGCATCAAGACCGCCGCCTCCCTGGATGGCACCACCGCGCTGGCCAACGGGCAGAGCCAGTGGATCACCTCGCCCGCCGCCCGCGCCGATGGCCATGCCTGGCGCTCCCGCGCCTGCGCCGTGCTCACGGGCATCGGCACGGTGCTCGATGACGACCCGCGCCTGGACGTGCGCGAGGTCGCCACGCCGCGCCAGCCGCACCTGGTGATCGTGGACAGCCAGTTGCAGACCCCGCTGGAGGCGCGCCTTTTCTCCGTGCCGGGCCGCACCTGCCTCATCTACACCGCAAGCGACGATGCCGCGAAAAAGGCGGCCCTGGAGGGCCGAGGGGCCACGGTGATTCGCCTTCCCAACCCACAGGGCAAGGTAGACCTCGGCGCCATGCTGAAGGACCTGGGCCAGCGCAGCGTCAACGAGTTGCACGTAGAGGCAGGCCACAAGCTCAATGGGTCCTTCCTGCGCGAAGGGCTGGTGGATGAAATGCTGCTCTACCTGGCCCCCCGGCTGCTTGGACCAGGCCTGGGCATGGCCCAGACAGCGCCTTTGCAAACACTGGCGGATGGCACCGCACTCGACTATGTCTCCGTGGACCGGATCGGACCTGACCTGCGCATCGTGGCCCGGGTTCAGGGGCGCGATAGCTTCTGACCAGCCGACCCGATCGGCCCACACCCGGTCCTATGCACCAAAACAGCCCAGCACCACCCCGGTGATGCACGCAACATCCTGGCGCATTTTTTGCTTAATTTTGGTGCATTCATTGCATGCCGCAGTGAAACGCACCAAAACAGATCAAACAAACGCGTGGAGATGGTATGGAAGCACTCAAACAGGGCACGGACGCCTTGTTCATTCTGCTCGGGGCAATCATGGTGCTGGCCATGCATGCCGGGTTCGCCTTTCTGGAGCTGGGCACGGTCCGCAAGAAGAACCAGGTGAATGCCCTGGTCAAGATCCTGGTGGACTTCTCCGTGTCCACCGTGGTGTACTTTGTGGTGGGCTACAGCGTGGCCTACGGCACGCATTTCTTCGTGGGGGCAGACACCCTGGTCCAGCAAAGCGGCTATTCGCTGGTCAAGTTCTTCTTTCTGCTCACCTTCGCAGCGGCCATTCCGGCCATTGTGTCGGGCGGTATTGCCGAACGCGCCAAGTTCTGGCCGCAGCTCATGGCCACGGCCATCATCGTCGGCTTCGTCTACCCCTTCTTCGAGGGCATCGCGTGGAACCAGCACTTCGGCGTGCAGGCCTGGATCAAGTCGTTGACCGGCGAAGAGTTCCATGACTTCGCGGGCTCGGTCGTGGTCCACGCCGTGGGCGGCTGGATCGCCCTGCCCGCCGTGGTGCTGCTCGGCTCGCGCGCCAACCGCTACCGCAAGGATGGCGCCATCTCGGCCCACCCACCCTCGAACATCCCCTTCCTGGCCCTCGGGGCCTGGATTCTGGTGGTCGGCTGGTTCGGCTTCAACGTGATGAGCGCACAGACCGTGGACAAGCTCTCGGGCCTGGTGGCGGTCAACTCGCTGATGGCCATGGTGGGCGGCACGCTCGCCGCGCTGGTGCTGGGCAAGAACGACCCGGGCTTCGTGCACAACGGCCCGCTGGCCGGCCTGGTGGCGGTGTGCGCAGGCTCCGACCTGATGCACCCGCTGGGCGCCCTGGTCACGGGCGCCATCGCCGGCACCATCTTCGTGCTGCTGTTCACGCTGACCCAGAACAAGTGGAAGATCGACGACGTGCTCGGCGTCTGGCCCCTGCACGGGCTGTGCGGCACCTGGGGCGGCCTGGCGGCGGGCATCTTCGGCAGCAAGGCCCTGGGGGGCCTCGGCGGTGTGGCCTTCACCGCACAGCTGATCGGCACCAGCATGGGCGTGGTCTGGGCCCTCCTGGGCGGCCTGGTGGTGTACGGGGCCCTCAAGGCCACCGTGGGCCTCAGGCTGTCGCAGGAAGATGAGTTCGATGGCGCAGACCTTTCCATCCACAAAATCAGCGCAACGCCGGACCGCGAAGTGAGCTGGTAAGCAGCGACCGGGCGGCGGCACCGTTCACACAGCGTTACGTTTCGGCGCACCGTCCGACAGCGGCGACTGGGGCGGCGGGATATACCTTCTGTAGTATCCAGAAAGTCCCCTCCAATGCCAGCCCCCATCGCTCTCAAAGACCTTGCCGCCACCGCCCGCTATGGCTGGATGGGGCTGGTCGCCACACTCGCGGTGGCCGTGATCACCGGTTGCGCTGGGTTGCCCCAGGACGTGGATCGCCCCGAATCCAACGCCCTCGCCTCCCCTGCCGGCACCCCGCTGGGGCAAATGGTGGAGGCCAACCGCCAGGCGGCGGCAGGTCGTTCCCCTTCGGGCTTTCTACTGCTGGGCGGGCCCCAGGCGGCCTACAGCAGCCGCCTGGCACTGGTGGAAGCGGCAAAGAAGACACTGGACCTGCAGTACTACGCCATCCACGCCGATGCCAGCACCGAGCGCCTGCTCAAGGGCGTGGTGTCGGCCGCCGAACGCGGGGTCAGGGTCAGGGTGCTGCTCGATGACTTCCACAGCGCCGGGCGCGATGCGCAGGTCATGCGCCTGGCCTTCGTGCCCAACATCGAGATGCGCATGTTCAACCCGCTCACCGGCGCGCGCGGCTCCACGCTGGGGCGCATGTTCAGCGCCGTGGCCGATTTTTCGCGCGCCCAGCAGCGCATGCACAACAAGCTCTTCATCGCCGACAACGCCATGGGCGTCACCGGCGGGCGCAACCTGGGCGACGCCTACTTCGGCACGGCCGATGCGGGCAATTTCGTGGACCTGGATGTGCTGGCCGCCGGGCCCATCGTGCAGGACCTCTCGCGCAGCTTCGACCACTACTGGAACAACCAGCGCGCCTACCCCGTGCAGTCCCTGGTCACGCGCGAGGAACTGGACACCATGCGCAGCCAGTACGAGGCGGCCGACGTTGCCGAACGGGAACGCCAGGTGGCCCTTGACACCACGCCACCGCCCCCTGCCGCCAGCGCGCCAGCCCCGGGCCAGGACGACCCTGGCGGTGTTGGCGCCCAGCGCAGCCGCATCTGGGACTACCAGCCCATGGACCTGGGCGCCGTGTCCTTTGTCTGGGCACCGGCTGTGGTGCTGGTTGACCAACCCGCCAAGATCCCGGCCGAAGGCGTCGCCGCCCCTCCATCTCCCGACGCAGCACCTGCCAGCGGATCCAATGCCCGGCAGGCCGCGCGCATCGCCCCTCCTGCAGGGGGCGTGGCCGCCAACGGCACTGCAGCCCTCCCGTCCACCGACGCAGCCGATGCCGGTGAGGGCGACACGGTGGTGGACGGCCTGCTGCATTTGATGGGCCAGGCCCGGCGCGAATTGCTCATCGTCTCGCCCTACTTCGTGCCCGGCCCCGACATGAAGCAGGCCTTTGCCCAGGCCCGCCAACGTGGCGTGCGTGTGCGGGTGCTCACCAACTCGCTGGCGTCCAACGATGCCCCCATAGCCCATGCCGGCTATGCCCGACACCGGCCGGAGTTGCTGGCCATGGGGGTGGAGCTCTACGAAATGCGCAGCGAGCTCACCGGCCTGGGCAGTGCCTTCGGCAGCCCGGGCGGCTCATCGGGCCGCAGCGGCTCTTCGCCCACCGGCTCGGTGGGCAGCTCGCGCGCCATGCTGCACTCCAAACTGCTGGTGATGGATGGCCGCCTGGTCGCCATCGGCTCCATGAACCTCGATATGCGCTCGCAAAAGCAGAACACCGAGATCGCGTTGCTGATCCGCAGCACCGAGCTGTCCCGGCGCATCACCACGCGGCTGGAACCGGCCCTGGGCGAACTGGCGTGGCGCGTGGAACTGCAGCAGCCGGGCGGCCAGTTGCTGTGGCATGCGCCACAGGGCAGCGGCCTGCAGGACAGCACTACCGAGCCCGATGCCAGCGCGCCGCTGCGCCTGCTGCTGCAACTGCTCGGCCCGCTCGCCCCGGACCACCTGTTGTGATTCAGGCCGTGACGCGGTCCTGCAACGCGTCCACCCAGGCCGTGATGGCGCGCTGGTCCGTCATGGTCCTCACATGCTGGTACGCCGCCTCGCCCTCGGGAAAGCGGCGGCGCATCAGGTTCAGCCACTGCTTGAGGCGGCCCGCGCGCTGGCGCGGCTCCAGGTCCTCGCAGACCATTTGCCAGAATGCGGCGATGTGCGGCAGCAGGTCGGCCCATTGCACGGTGTCCGAGCCCGGCTCCCCCGCATCCGTGGCACGGATGGCGCGCGCCAGCCCCGGGTCGGCCACCATGCCACGCCCCAGCATCAGCGCATCGCAGCCCGATACCTCGCGGCAGCGCAGCGCGTCGGCCACCGTCCAGATCTCGCCATTGGCGACCACGGGCAAGGCCACGGCCGCACGAATGGCCGGTATCTGCTCCCAGTAGGCCGGGGGCCGGTAGCCGTCGGCCTTGGTACGGGCATGCACTACCAGCTCGCAGGCGCCGCCCGCCTCCATGGCCTGTGCGCACTCGCGCATCAGGCCGCTGTCGTTGAAGCCCAAACGCATCTTGGCGGAGACCGGCAGATGCGCCGGCACGGCGCGCCGCACCGCCGCCACCAGCGCGGCAATGCGCTCGGGCTCTTGCAGCAGGGCCGCCCCGCCGCCGTGGCGGTTGACCACCTTGGCCGGGCAGCCGAAGTTCAGATCGATCCCTTCGGGCCCGAGAGCCGCCAAGCGTGCCGCATTCTCGGCCATGCTCACCGGGTCGGAGCCCAGCAACTGGGCGCGCACCGGCACCCCGGCCAGCGTGCGGCTGCCGTTGCGCAGCTCGGGCAGGTAGCGCAGGAACACCTTGTCTGGCAGCAACGTGCCCGTGATGCGGATGAACTCCGACACGCAGCGGTCCACCCCGCCCACCCGGGTGAGCACGTCACGCAGCACAAAATCGAGAAGCCCCTCCATCGGGGCGAGCAGCAGGGTCATCGCGCAGCAAACATCACAGAAAGAAAGCCCGCCCTGTGGGCGCAGCCAACCTGCGATTGTGCGGCAGGCGGGTCATCACAGCGTCATGCCCCGGTGCTGCAATGGTGGGTCATTGCCTTGCGCCTTCACCATGCTGCTCCAAAAAACCGACAAAGCCCGCCTGGAACTCTCGCCCGGTGTCCGCACGCTGAGCCTGCGCGAGCGGTCGCTGCTGCTGCTGGCCGACGGCAAATCCCTGTCGGACCTGCAGGCCATGTACAACGGCATCGGCGCGCAGATCGTGGACAACCTCATGCGCCAGGGCTACCTCACCGGCCCGGCCACCCTGCCCGAAGCGCCGCTGCCCACGGCTACAGTGGCTGCAGTGGCAACACCCGAGCCCCCCACCACAACATCGGCAGGTAAGCCCAACGACGCCCTGCGCTCGCTGGCCGGCACGCGCATGTACCTGTTCGACATCTGCGAGCGCATGTTCGCGCGTCGGGACCCCGCCCTGGCCCGGCAGTTCCACGAGGCCCTGCGCGGTGCGCGCGACCGCTCCAGCATGCTCGACGTGGGCGAAGCTCTGCTGGATGAAGTGGCGCAGATGGCAGGGCCCGAGCGCGCCCAGACCATTCGCGACCGCATGGACCAGCTGCTGCCCCAGGAACCTGCGGGCACACCGTCCCCGGCGTAATCGGCGGTTGCCGCAGGGCCTGGGTTCAGCCGATGGCCGCCAGCCGCCAGAGCGAAGTCACCTCGGCGGAGCGGGCGGCGTGCAAGGCATCACCGGCGTCGACGGCTTTGGCATGCCGGGGCTGCACGTCGTGCCGACCCAGGATGCGCAGGCCACCCTCGGCGATCCAGGCCAGCAATTGCTCGCGCGGGCGCAGTTCCAGGTGCTCGGCCAGGTCCGACAGGATCAGCCAGCCCTCGCCGCCAGGCTCCAGGTGGGCCGCCAGACCCGCCAGAAAGCCGCGCAGCATGCGGCTGCCTTCGTCGTACACGGCATGCTCGATGGGTGAGCTCGGGCGCGCTGGCACCCAAGGGGGGTTGCACACCACCAGCGGCGCCCGCCCCGGAGGGAACAGGTCCGCCTGCAGCAGCTCCACCCGGTCGAGCACACCCAGGCGCTTCAGGTTGTCGAGCGCGCAGGCCATGGCGCGCGGGTCCTGGTCGGTGGCCACCACGCGCTGCACGCCGCGGCGCACCAGCACGGCCGACAACACGCCCGTGCCCGCACCGATGTCGAACGCCAAGGCGGTGGACGGCAAGGAGGTGTTTGCCACCAGGTCCACGTACTCCCCCCGCACGGGCGAGAAAACGCCGTAGTGGGGGTGGATGCGGTTGTGCGGGCCATCGCCCAGGGCAGGGATTTCCACGCCTTTCTTGCGCCATTCGTAGGCACCCACCAGGCCCAGCAGCTCGCGCAGCGTGGCCACCGAGCTTTCGCCGCTGGCCGGGCCCCAGGCCTCGGTGCAGGCCTGGCGCCAGTCCGGTGCGCGGCGCAGGTCGATTCCGTAGTCCGGCCCCAAGGGAATCAGGACCGACGACAGCACCCGCGCGCGCTGGGCCTGCGCCTGGCGGTGCAGGTGAAATGCCTGGGCCGGGGTCGCGGTCGCCGCTTTCTCGGCGGCTTTGGCCACTGCCTTTCGGGGCTTGCGGTCCACCCGGCGCATCAACGCCTGCAGCAGCATGCGGGCGTTCTGGAAATCGCCCTGCCACAGCAGGCCCGTGCCCTCGCAGGCGAGGCGGTAGGCCGTATCGGCAGACAGGGTGTCATCGGCGGTCACCACCCGGCGTGGGGCCGGGGCGCTGCTTTCGGAGCGCCACTGGGCACTGTGGGCCTGGCCCAGGTGGTTCCACTCGATCATCGGGGCCTTAGTTGATGGGGCGCTTCAGGCGCACTTCTTCGATCTTGACGCCACCGATCACGGCAGTCTTGGCGGTGGCGAGCTCCTGCTTGAAGCCCGCCATTTCGTGGAAACGGATGGCGCGCTCGTTGCGCAGGGGCACCCAGGCGGTGACATTGGTGCAACCTTCTTCCTGGAGGCCATCGCGCGCGGCATCCCACAGGGCCAGGCCCACGCCTTGGTTCCAATGGGTGGGGGCGGCGTAGATGGCCCAGATTTCGCCCGTGGTGGGGCGGGATTTCTCATCGCGCGAGCGGTCATAGCCGACAAAGCCGACGATCTTCTCGCCATCGATGGCCACCTGCACCTGGGGCTCGCAATATTCGATGGCTTCGCGCCAGTAGGCCTGGCGCTTGTCGACGGAAGACATGGACTTCAATTGCTCGTCTGGCACCAGCCCTTTGTAAGCCTCTTGGGCGGAGACGGTGTGGATCTGGGCGATGGCTTTGGCATCGCGAAGCGTAGCGGGACGAACCTGGATACTGGACATGAAAAAACCGAACGA
The DNA here is from genome assembly GCF_001428645.1 of Acidovorax sp. Root217. Classification (NCBI taxonomy): domain Bacteria; kingdom Pseudomonadati; phylum Pseudomonadota; class Betaproteobacteria; order Burkholderiales; family Comamonadaceae; genus Acidovorax; species Acidovorax sp. Root217. The sequence goes on along the minus strand of NZ_LMIH01000012.1, from coordinate 804,634 downwards.
AAACGGGGGGTGAAAAAACAAAAGGACCGGCATTGTCGCCGCAAACGGTTTTTCACCCCTCGCCAGTAGGGTACCCGGCCCTGCGCGCCCCACGCAGGCGGGGGAGCAAAGCGGGCCGTCAGGCCATGGCCAGAGAGCCTCCGAGCCCGTCCCCAGCGCGCTCGCGGGCCGATTGGGCCAGCGCGCGCTTGTTGCGCGGGCGGGGCACTTTCACCTCCGGCGGCATGCCGTTGATGGCGTTCAGGCCCACCACCAGCGTCACGCTGCGCGAGCCGCCATCGCGTTCATCCGGGGCATAGGCGCGGTAGCTGCCACTGCCCTGCCCATGGCTGCGTTGCACCGTATGGAACACGATGCGCACCCCGCTCACCCGGTGGCCGCTGAAGGGCAGCACGCGCAGGCGGGCATCGCGGTCCAGCGCCAGCCCCATGCAGCCAGGGCGGTTGATGAGGTCGGTGCGCACGCTGCGCCAGGTCAGGCCGTTGTCGGTGGAAAACTGCCAGTTGCCCGCCTGCGCATCCAGGTGCTCGACGATGACGCCCGCCGAGGCCAGCAGGTCCGGGCAGTTGTCGTGCACGATCTGGGCCATGCAGTTGCCGCCCACCCCCACACCGGCGGAAGGCTTGTGCTCTGGCGACGAAATCGGTGGGTTCTGAAGAGCGCTGGCAGTCATGTTGTATTCCCCTGGTGGTTGATGGATGGTTGGTCCGACCCAACCGCCGCAGTGCGCAGCCGCCATGCGACATTCTGTTCACTGCATGGAGGAAAGTCTAGAAACCGCAGGGGCCGGCGTCCATCGCACAAATGGACTAGTTCGCACAGTTCCCTGGCGCGTTGTTGTGCGCAATACTCACGGGATGCCTGCCAGCCTGTTGCTTATTGACGACCACACCCTGTTTCGCACCGGTTTGCGCCTGATCGTGCAGGACCACCCCCTGGTGGGATCCATTGCCGAAGCGGGCTCCATTGCCGAAGCCTGTGCCCTGCCCCCTGCCCCGATGGACCTGGTGCTGCTGGACATCCAGCTGCCGGGCATGAGCGGGCTCGACGGGCTGCGCCTGCTGCGCCAGTCCTACCCCAGCGCCCGTATCGTGCTCGTCTCGGCCAGCATTGCGCCGGATGCGGTGTACGAGGCGCGCTCGCGCGGCGCCGACGGTTTCCTGCCCAAGTCGGCCAGCGGCGAGGACATCCTGGAGGCGATCAGCGTGTCCCTGTCTGGCGCGCCCTGTTTCCCCCCCAACAGCGGCAATGCCTCCACTACCCGCACGTCCGCTGCGCCCAGCCTCACCGCGCGCCAGCTTGAGGTGCTGTCGCTGCTGTGCACCGGCAAGCCCAACAAGGTCATCGCGCGCCACCTGGGCCTGAGCGAGAACACCGTGCGCGTGCATGTGGCGGCCATCTTTGCACAACTGGGCGTCAACAGCCGCAGCGCGGCGCTGCTGGCCGCGCAGCGCCTGGGCCTGTCCATGCCGCCGCTCCATGACATTGTCTGAAGCCCTGCCGCTGATCCCGCGCTGGCCCTGGACGCGCCGGCGCTGGGAGCGCGATGAAGTCCTGCGCGAGCAGGTCACGCTGCTGCGCCAGAACTTCCCCATGACCTTGCTGGCATCCCTGGCCACGGCCCTGGGCACCCTGTGGGTGATGGCACGCGTGGCCGACACCCAGGTGGTCAGCATCTGGCTGGTCTCGCACGCGCTGGTGGTCATAGGGGTGTACGTCACGCTGCGCGGCATGGCACCGCAGCGCGATCCGGTGCTGCACTCGGCGCGCAAGCTCATGGCCTGCATGGCCGCCATGGGCCTGAGCTGGGGCAGCCTGGGCTACGTGGTGCTGTACTGGGGCACGCCGGAGAGCGTGATCTACGCCATCGGCATCGTCAGCACCGTCTCCTCCGGTGCGCTGGGCCTGGGGGCGCCGCTGTACCGCGCCTACATCACCTACCTCACCTGCGCGGTCGGGGGCATCTTCGTGGCCGTGGCCATGAGCGGCGGCCCGGCCATGTGGCCCGCCCTGTTCCTGGTGCTGGTGTACTACGCCCTGACCGGCCTGCAGGCCAGCACCGGCGACACCGCCACGCGCCGCAGCATCGCCCTCAAGCTCGAAAACGAGCGGCTGGTGGCCGAATTGCGCGCAGAGTCGCACCGTGCCCTGGCCGCGCAGGCAGAGGCCGAGCGTGCCGACCGCGACAAATCGCGCTTTCTCGCCGCCGCCAGCCACGACCTGCGCCAGCCGCTGCACGCGATGGGCCTGTTCCTCGAAACCCTGCAGCGCAGCCCCATGAGCCCGCACCAGCTCACCGTGCTGGGCCACGCGCAGGCGGCTTCGGGCGCGGCGGTAGAGATGCTCACCACCTTGCTCGACTATTCGCGGCTGGAGGCCGGTGTCGTCAAGATGCGGCCCGCCGCCTTCGCCGTGCAACCCCTGCTGACCGCGCTGGAGCAGGAGTTCGGCGTGCAGGCCGACAATTGCGGGCTGGTGTACCGCACGCACGAGACCTCCACCGCAGCCCATGCCGACCGCTCGCTGGTCATGCTGGTGATGCACAACTTCATCTCCAATGCGCTGCGCTACACGGCGCGCGGCGGCGTGCTCATTGCCTGCCGCCGCCGCGGCCGGCGCATCGCGCTGGAGGTCTGGGACACCGGGGCGGGCATACCGCAAAGCCAGTGGGAAAACATCTTCCAGGAGTTCCACCAGTTGGGCAACCCCGAGCGCGACCGCCGCAAGGGCCTGGGTCTGGGCCTGGCCATCGTGAAACGCCTGGCGCGCGAGATGGGTACCTCGGTGGAGCTGAGCTCCCGCCCCGGCCGGGGCTCGGTGTTCCGGCTCTGGCTCGACGCCTGGCAGGGCGCCCTGGAGGACGAGGCCCCGCCCTCCTTCAACCACTTCGATCTCACGGGGCTGCACGTGCTGGCCATCGACGATGACGAATCGGTGCGCCTGGGCATGCAGGCCCTGCTGCAAAGCTGGGGTTGCCACTGCACCACGGCTGAATCCAGTGCCGATGCGCTCGAACACATCGAGGACAGCACGCCCGACCTGATCATCACCGACTTCCGCCTGCGCCACGAAGAGACCGGCAAGCAGGTGCTGCAGGCCCTGCGTGCCTACCTGGGGGTGTCGGTGCCGGCCATCATCATGACCGGCGACACCTCGCCCCAGCGCCTGCGCGACGCGCAGACCACCTCGGCCCTGCTGCTGCACAAGCCGGTGTCCACCGGGCAGTTGCGCGATGCCATCGTGCAACTGGTGAGCGGCACGCCGTCACCCACCGAGGCCCCGCCGACCGAAGCCGCTACAGCCAGCGGCGAAGAAGCCCCATGACCTGGTCGAAGCGCGCGCCGTAAGGCGGGTAGAACATCGAGCCCATCGCCCAGCGCGACTGCACCAGCACCGACTTCTGGTGGCAAAAGCGCAGGAAGCCCTGCTCGCCGTGGTAGGCACCCCAGCCGCTGTCGCCCACCCCGCCAAAGGGCAGGTTGTCGTGGGCGATGTGCATGAGCGTGTCATTCACCGTCACGCCACCGCTCACGGTGCGGCGCAGCACGTCGTCGCGCGCCGCCTCGCTCTGGCCGAACCAGTACAGCGCCAGCGGCCGCGGGCCGGCATTGATGTGTGCCACGGCATCGTCCAGGCGTTCGTACGAGATCACGGGCAGCACGGGCCCGAAGATCTCCTCCTGCATGATCTGCATGTCGGAGGTGACGCCAAACACCAGCGTGGGCAGCATCTGGCGGCTCGCGCCATCGCCCAGCGTGCCCACGGTGTTCACCACCGGCTTGCCCGCTGCGGGGTCGATGGGCTGCACCTCGGCCCCCTGCGTCTGCGCCTGCTGCAGCATGGTGCGCAGCCGCGCATGGTGGCGCGGCGTGATGATGGAGGCGTAGTCTGGATTGCCCTCGATGGTGGGGAACAGGCGCGCCACGGCGGCCCGGTAGGCGTTGGCAAACTCGGTCTCTCGCCCGCGCGGCACCAGCAGGTAGTCGGGCGCAATGCAGGTCTGGCCGGCATTGAGCAGCTTGCCGTGGGCGATCTTGAGCGCCGCGTCCTGCATGTCGCAGTGGCCGTCGATGATGCAGGGCGACTTGCCACCGAGTTCCAGCGTGGTGGGTGTGAGGTTCTGCGCGGCCGCGATGGCCACCTTGCGCCCTACGGGCGTGGAACCGGTGAACACCAGGTGGTCAAACGGCAACGAGGCAAACAGCGCCGCCACATTGGCATCGCCCTGCACCACGCAGAATTCGTCGGGGGCAAAGAACTGCGCCACCAGCAGCGCCAGCTGGGCCGAGGTGTGCGGCGTGAGCTCGCTGGGCTTGAGCATCACGCGGTTGCCCGCAGCCAGTGCCGTGATGGCGGGCGCAAGCGCCAATTGCACAGGGTAGTTCCAGGGAGCGATCACGCCCACCACACCGAGCGGCTGGCGCTGTATGTGCGCGGAGGCAGGCTGAAGGTAGATGGGTGTGCGCACCTTCTGCGGCTTCATCCAGCGCGCCAGGTGCTTCAAGGTATGCGACAGCAGGGTGCGCAGCACGAAGAAATCCGCCACCTCGGTGAGCCGGGGCGAACGCATGCCGAAATCGGCCTGCACCGCCGCCGCCAGCACGGGCCCATTTTCATCGAGCAGCTTGCGCATGCGCAGCAGGCGCTCGCGGCGCACGAGCAAAGGCACCTCGACCTGGGTGCGGCTGGCCTGCCGCTGGGTTTCAAAAAGGGCGTGGATGTCGGCTGGTGTCATGGAGCGCATGATAGAACGCCCGGCCCCTGCCGCCGGACCATGCCGGCGCGTCCACAGGGGCATGCCGAAGGCCGCCTCGAGCCCCTTCAGTGACCCATGGCCTCACGCTCAGCGCAGCTCGCGCGGCTCCACATCGGTCACCTCCACGGCGCTGGGCAGCACCCCGCCGCGCCGCGATGGCGCTGCCGACTCCGCGGCCCCATCGGGCGGGCGCGCAGCCCCCCATTGCGCCCTGGAGCGCATGGCAGCGCTGAATCCCGTGCGCGGGTCGACCCGCATGACCCAAGGGGTCATGGGCCGGCCCGTGAGCCGTGCCCAGGTCGCGCGCGTTGCCCACGCCAAACCCAGCACCAGCGCTGCAGCCAGCAGGCTCAGGAACACCACCAGCCCCATGGCCAGCACCAGGGCACGCACGGTAAAGCGTACCAGAGCCGAAACAAGATTGTTCAAACGACACCTTTCCTTTCAACAGGGCGGCCTCCCATGGCCGCCCTTTCCCCGATCAAGCAGGCTCGGACGCACCTCCGAACTGGAAGACCCCCGGGTCCAGCACCGGGTCCACCGTCACCGGGATCACGCTCTTGGGCGGGAAACGGCCTTCCAGCAGCAGCTTCGACAGGGGATTCTCGATGCGCTGCTGGATGGCCCTCTTGAGCGGACGGGCACCGAACACCGGATCGAACCCCACCTTGGCCAGTTCTTCGAGCGCCGGGGCCGAGATCTGCAAGTGCAAGTCCATCTTGGCCAGGCGCGCTTCGAGCAGTTGCAGCTGGATGCGTGCAATCGCCTCGATGTTCTTCGCATCCAGCGCATGGAACACCACCGTCTCATCGATCCGGTTCAGGAATTCGGGTCGGAAATGGTTCTTGAGTTCCCCCCACACCGCTTCCTTGATGTCCTCGGCGTCCTGCCCCACCATGGCCTGGATCAGGTGCGAGCCGATGTTGCTGGTCATCACGATCACGGTGTTCTTGAAGTCCACGGTGCGGCCCTGGCCATCGGTCAGGCGGCCATCGTCGAGCACCTGCAGCAGCACGTTGAACACGTCGGGGTGGGCCTTCTCCACCTCGTCGAGCAGCAGCACGCTGTAGGGCTTGCGGCGCACGGCTTCGGTCAGGTAGCCGCCCTCCTCGTAGCCCACGTAGCCCGGGGGCGCACCGATCAGGCGGGCCACCGAGTGCTTTTCCATGAACTCGCTCATGTCGATGCGGATCAGGTGGTCCTCGCTATCGAACAGAAAGCCTGCCAGCGCCTTGCACAGCTCGGTCTTGCCCACGCCCGTGGGGCCCAGGAACAGGAAGGAGCCCGTGGGGCGGTTGGGGTCGGACAGGCCCGAGCGCGAGCGGCGGATGGCGTTGGCCACGGCGGTGATGGCCTCTTCCTGGCCCACCACGCGCTCGTGCAGTTTGCCCTCCATCTGCAACAGCTTGTCCTTCTCGCCCTGCATCATCTTGGCCACCGGGATGCCCGTGGCGCGGCTCACGACCTCGGCAATCTCCTCGGCACCCACCTGCGTGCGCAACAGGCGCGGCGCGCTCGCCACGCCGTCCTTGCCGTCTTCCTTGGCCTGGGCTTCCTTGAGCTGGCGCTCCAGGTCGGGCAGTTTGCCGTATTGCAGCTCGGCCACCTTGTTGAAGTCGCCCTTGCGGGTGAACTCCTCGATCTGGAACTTGAGCTTGTCGATGGCTTCACGCACGTGCGCACTGCCCTGGGCCTGGGCCTTTTCGGCCTGCCAGATCTCGTCGTAGTCGGCGATCTCCTTTTGCAGGCGCACGATCTCTTCTTCGATCAGGCCGAAGCGCTTGACCGAGGACTCGTCCTTTTCGCGGCGCACCGCCTCGCGCTCGATCTGCAGCTGGATCAGCCGGCGGTCGAGCTTGTCCATGACCTCGGGCTTGGAGTCCATCTCGATTTTGATCTTGGAGGCCGCCTCGTCGATCAGGTCGATGGCCTTGTCGGGCAGGAAGCGGTCGGTGATGTAGCGGTGCGACAGCTCCGCTGCGGCCACGATGGCCGGGTCGGTGATGTCCACGCCATGGTGCACCTCGTACTTCTCCTGCAGGCCGCGCAGGATGGCAATGGTCGCCTCCACGGTGGGCTCGCCCACGAGGATTTTCTGGAAGCGGCGCTCCAGCGCAGCATCCTTCTCGATGTACTTGCGGTATTCGTCGAGCGTGGTGGCACCCACGCAGTGCAGCTCGCCGCGCGCCAGGGCCGGCTTGAGCATGTTGCCCGCGTCCATGGCCCCCTCGCCCTTGCCGGCGCCCACCATGGTGTGCAACTCGTCGATGAAGACAATGGTCTGGCCCTCGTCCTTGGCCAGCTCGTTGAGCACGGCCTTCAGGCGTTCCTCGAACTCACCACGGTACTTGGCACCGGCCAAGAGGGCCGCCATGTCCAGGCTGAGCACGCGCTTGCCCTTGAGCGACTCGGGCACCTCGCCGGCCACGATGCGCTGGGCCAGGCCTTCCACGATGGCGGTCTTGCCCACACCGGGCTCGCCGATGAGCACGGGGTTGTTCTTGGTGCGCCGCTGCAGCACCTGGATAGCACGGCGGATCTCGTCGTCGCGGCCGATCACGGGGTCGAGCTTGCCCATGCGGGCGCGCTCGGTGAGGTCCATGCAGTATTTGGCCAGCGCGCCGCGCTGGCCTTCGGCATCGGCGCTGTCCATCTTCTGGCCGCCGCGCACGGCTTCAATGGCCGCCTCCAGGCTCTTGCGCGTGAGGCCGTTGTCCTTGGCAATGGTGGCGGCCTCGCCCTTGCTGTCGATCAGCGCGAGCAGGAACAGCTCGCTGGCGATGAACTGGTCACCACGCTTGATGGCCTCCTTCTCGGTGGCCTGCAGCACACGGCCCAATTCGGGCCCGCCCTGCACCTGCTCCTGGCCGTGCACGGCCGGCAGGCGCTTGACGGCGCTTTCCGCAGCAGCCAGCAGGCCCTGCACATTGGCACCGGCGCGCTGCAGCAGCGCGCGCGGCCCGTCTTCCTGGCGCAGCATGGCCACGAGCATGTGCACGGGCTCGATGTAGGCGTTGTCATTGCCCAGCGCAAGGGTCTGGGCGTCGCTCAGGGCTTCCTGGAACTTGGTGGTGAACTTGTCGAGACGCATGGGTGAATGTCCTTCCGAATTGCGTCACACATGGGGACTTTCGGCACCCTTTTCAAGCATCCCGAGCCTGGCTCAGGGCCATCAAACGGCGTCAGTCCCACCTTGTGCGCCTGCTTTGGCGGCGCGGCGCACAAAATTACCAATATTTACATGTCACCGTGGGCCGGTGCAATGCCCCAGCGGGCCAGCGCCGCGTCGTCGCTCACGCGCGCATCGACCCAGCGCGCGCCCGCAGGCGTGACTTCCTTCTTCCAGAACGGCGCCTGGGTCTTGAGGTAGTCCATCAGGAACTCGCAGGCCTCGAAACTCTGGCCCCGGTGGGCGCTGGTGACCGCCACCAGCACGATCTGGTCGAGCGGCTGCAGCAGCCCCACGCGGTGGATAACGCGCACGCCAAAGAGCTCGAAGCGCCCGAAGGCGGCCTCGACCATCGCGGCAATGGACTTTTCGGTCATGCCCGGGTAGTGCTCCAGCTCCAGGGAGGCCACGTCGTCGCCATCGTTGCGGTCGCGCACCGTGCCCACGAAGGCGCACACCGCGCCCACGCGGCGGTCTTCGCGGCGCAGCGCGGCGACTTCGGCGGACAGGTCGAAGTCCGCCGTCTGGATGGAGACACTGCCTGCCGGGCGGGTAGTCATGGAGAGCGGTGCAGGCGGGGGGCGGCCAGCAGGGCGCGCTCCTCTTCCAGCACTTTTTCCAGTTGCACGAGCGCGGGGGTGCGTGGCAGCTTGGCCACCAGGGCCTGCAAACGCGTGACATCGGTCACCGTCGGGGCCACTTTCACCTGCGCGATGGCCGCAGGGTGGTTGCCGGATTGGATCAACGCCAGTACCTTCGTGGGCCATTCACTCTTGGGTTTTGCCATGGATCTGTTTTTTTCTGAAGGAAATGATTGTCTGTAGGATCCAGAGAACTGTACCCCTACCTGACATGGCCACACAAACCATCACCACCGAAAAATACAAGCTCTACCCGTCGCCGCGCAACCGCAGCAAGGATATCTTCGCGCATGAGGTGTTCGTGCCCTACCCCTATGCCCTGGTGGACCTGGACAGCATGGACCTGGCAGGCCAGTCGACGCTGTTCGCCGCCTGCCGGCTGTCGGACATGAAGATGGGCCAGGTGGTGACCTTCGAGCTGGATGCGGACCGAACGAAGTTCGAGCGGCTGTTCACGCCCGACTGACGGCCCGGCCAAGTCGCCAATAATGCGTGCGGTGCCGCCGGACCGGCCGCCCCATACACCGTCCTCGCAAGGGCATTTCACTCCAGCATGAAATTTTCAGACATCACGCAGCGCCTGCAATCGGTAGAACACGACAACAACATCGACGTCCTGCGCGCCTGCGCCATCCTCTCGGTGGCGCTGCACCACTTCTCGGTCTACGCCGGCATCCCGGTGCCGCTGTTCGGCCCCGATGGCGGCGGCATCGGCGTGCAGCTGTTCTTCCTGATATCGGGCTACCTCATCATCCAGAGCGCCGAGCGCAACAGCCTGGGCGACTATGCCAAGGCACGGTTCTTTCGCATCTTCCCGGTGTACTGGGTGGCCCTGGTGGGCATCGTGCTGGTCGAGATGGCGCTGGTCCCCGGGTTCCGGCAGCTGGTGGTCAACGACTACCCGCATTTCCTGCTCAACCTGCTCAACCTGCAGCAGCTGTCCGTGCGCAGCAGCCTGTTCTTCGACCGCGTGCACGTGGGCTGGACGCTCACGGTAGAGCTCTTCTGGTATGCCATCGTGGTGGTGCTGGCCCTGGTGGCGCACCGCGTGCGCTGGCGGCATTTCTGGCTGGGCGTGCTGGTCCTGTCCACCCTGCTGTCCATCGCCTGGATCAAGACGACCAACACCGGTGCGCTCGACTTCCTGTACCTGGCCCAGGCGCGCAACGCCGGGGTGGAGTTCACGCCCCTGCTGCAGCATGTGCTGATCAAGTCCAACATCGTGGGCTACCTGTACTTCTTCGTGATGGGCACGGTGATCTATCGGTATGAGGCGGTGCTCAGGCGCATCCCCAGCAGCATCCTGTGGCCGGTGGCGCTGCTGCTGATCTTGCTGTGGTCGCAGTGGCAGGTCGTGGTGGGGTTGGCGCCGCAGCCGCTGGCCGCCGTGGGCCTGGCCTGCGTGTTCATCCTGTTCCTCAAGCTGCCGCCCATAAAGGACATGCTGGTGCGCTACATCGGCAAGATTTCGTATTCGCTGTACCTCGTCCATGCCAAGGTGATGGTCGTGGTCTATGCCAACCTGCAATGGTCGGGCGCAGGCGCCCACCTCACCGTCGTCATTGCCACCTTGCTGCTGGCCACTGCGCTGTACTACACCGTGGAACAGCCCATGATCGACTACGGCAAGCGCTTTCGCAGCAAGGACCGCAGCAGCGTGCCGGACAGCGCCGCGGCCTGACCCTTCCATTGCCATTTCGACCTGCCTGCGCCATGCACGACGACGACAACCAGATCCACGTTCCCCCGTCCTTCATGGCCGTGTACAGCGATGCCCGCCAGCGCCTGCGCGAGCCGGCAAGCGTGGTGCGAACGCGCTACGAGCTGTGCGAAGACCTGGCCGGGCACCTGGTGGAGCATGCGCAGACGCTCTACCACGTGCAGGCGCCTTCCGAAACCGAGATCCTGCGGCGCATCCATGCCGGGCTGTGCACCGCCGAGTCCGGCGTCTCCGTGTCCGAGGCCACCTGGATCGTGACGCGCCTGGCCGAGTTGCTGGTATGGCAGTGCCCCGAACTGATCGCCCCTGTGGAGCCGGCGCCCGAGCAGGGCTGACGCGCTCCCCGCTATACTGCTCGCCATGACCACCCACTGCACCCTGGCCCTTCCTACCGCACCCGCGGTGGCAGGGCATTGCGTGGTCAAAGCCAAAAAACCAGAGCTCATCTGACCGGAGCTGTGGTTCCGTCCGGATGAGCGACGGAACCCCTGGCAGAAAGACAGCTCCCTTTTCCCTTTCCCCCTTTCTCTCCCGGTATTCCGCGCGCGCAGCCTGGCGGTTCTTCCCTTGGTCGAACCCTGAAAGGATGTTTTCGCATGTCCCCCCTGACGATTGCCACTGCGGCTGTACCTGCTGCTGCTGCCAACCACCCCACCAGCCCCGTCTTCAGCGGTCTATGGATCGCCCTGGTCACGCCGTTCAAGGACGGCGCGGTGGACTACCCTGCCCTCGCCGCCCTGACAGCCCGGCTGCGTGCCGACGGCGTCTCGGGCTTCGTCGCCTGCGGCTCCACCGGGGAGGCCGCCGCCATGGACAAGGCCGAGCAGTTGCAGGTGCTGGAAACCACGCTCGAAGCCGCCCGCGATCTGCCCGTAGTGATGGGAGTCTCGGGCTACCACCAGGGCCAGGTACTGGACCAGGTGCAGGCCCTGGCGTGCTACCCGCTGGCGGGCCTGCTGGTGTCCGCGCCGCATTACATCCGCCCGTCACAGGACGGTCTGCTGCACTGGTTCCGCGCCATCGCCGACGCCAGCACGGTGCCCGTGGTCATCTACGACATTCCGTACCGCACGGGCGCCACACTCACCCCCGAGACGCTGCTGGCACTGGCGGCACACCCACGCATCCAGGCCATCAAGGACTGCGGCGGCAGCACGGCCAAGACGCAAGCCCTGATCGCGGATGGCCGCCTCCAGGTGCTGACGGGTGAAGACGCGCAAATCTTCAATACGCTGGCGCTGGGCGGCGCGGGCGCCATCTCTGCCTGCGCGCACTGGCAGACACCGCAGTTTGTGGAACTCGTGGGCTTGCTGCGCGGGGGCGATCTACCCCAGGCCCGCCGCACATGGCAGGCCCTGCAACCCTGGATCGAGGCTTGCTTTGCCGAACCCAACCCTGCCCCGCTCAAGGCCATGCTCGCGCATGCAGGAGAGATGCGCAATGAACTGCGCGCACCCATGATGGTGGCCTCGCAAGACCTGGTGCAACGCCTGCGCGCCCTCTAGGAGCGTGCGCGGCAGACCGGTTCAGCCTCCCGTGACCGGGGGGAAGAACGCCACCTCGGCGCCCTCGTGCAGGGCGGCGGTCTCGCCGCTCATCACCTGCTCCAGCGCCATGCGCACGGCCCGGCCCCGGGCCAGGCTCGCGGCGTGGGCGCCGCCGCGCGCGATCAGCTCGTCGCGCAGTTCGCCCAGGGTCGCCGCAGCGGTGTCCACCGCTTCGCTGCCCTGGCCGATGGCCTCGCGGATGGAGGCGAAGTAGCGCACCGTGATCTTCATCCCAGCAGCTCCGCAAAGGCAATGAACTGCACCGTATCGCCCGGCGCAATGGTCTGGCCGGCAGGGTTGTCTACCACGCCATCACCCCAGGCGGCGGAGGTGAGCACGCCCGAGCTCTGGTTGGCAAACAGATCGAGGCCCCCCGCCGCGTTGTGCCGCACGCGCAGGAACTCGCGGCGCTTGTCGGCCCGGGGCCAGGCGAAATGCGCCGTGGCCGGCAGCGCGCGCGGGGCCACGGCCTGCACGCCCTGCAGGCGCAAAAGGAAGGGCCGCACCAGCAGTGCAAAGGTCAGGAAGCTCGATACCGGGTTGCCAGGCAGCCCCATGAAATGGGCGCTGCCGATCCGCCCATAGGCAAAGGGCTTGCCCGGCTTCATGGCGATCTGCCAGAGGTCCAGTGTTCCGAGCGATTCCACGGCGGGCTTGATGTGGTCCTCTTCACCCACCGACACGCCGCCGCTGGTGAGGATCAGGTCATGGGCTTCGCTCGCACGCTGCAGGGCCTCGATGGTCGCATCGCGCCGGTCGGGCACGATGCCCAGGTCCGTTACCTCGCAACCCAGGCGCAGCAGCATGGCGCGCAGGAAGAAGCGGTTGCTGTTGTAGATGGCACCCGGGCGCATCTGCTCGGGCGGCACGTCCCCCGGCATGACCAGTTCGTCGCCGGTGGAGAACAGCGCCACGCGCGGGCGGCGCCCCACCTGCAGCTGGTGCAGGCCGATGCTCGCCGCCAGGCCCAGTTCCGCCGGGGTCAGGCGCATGCCGGCAGACAGCACCACCGCGCCGCGGGTGATGTCCTCGCCAGCACGGCGTATCCACTGGCCGGCAGTCGGCACGGCATTGATCCGCACCTTACCGTCGTCCAGGGCTTCGCAGTCCTCCTGCATCAGCACCGCATCGGCGCCGTCGGGAATCGGAGCCCCCGTGAAGATGCGCGCGGCCGTGCCCGGCTGCAAAGGCGCCCCCGCACTGCCGGCGGCGATACGTTGCGACACGGGCAACACCGTGCCTGCAGTCGCCACGTCGGCGCGGCGCACGGCGTAGCCGTCCATGGAACTGTTGTCGCTCGGCGGCACCTGCAGGGACGAGACGGCGTCCTGGGCCAGCACGCGGCCGTCCGCCTCGAAGGTGGTGACCGTATCGGTGCCTGCCAGCGGGGTGGCACGCGCCAGCAGCTCGGCCAGTGCGTCGGCCAGGGACTTGAGGGGCTTGAAAGCGGTGAGAGGTCTCATTGGTGCAGGTCCCAGTCGTATTCGAAGCGCTCGGCATACTGCAGCAGCCAGTCCACCACCTGCGCAGGGTCGTTCAGGTCGAGCAGGGGCAGGCCGGTGGGCACAGGCAAATGCCCCGGCGCATCGGTGGCCACCGCCGCCACGAAGTCGTCTTCGGCGTAACGCACGGGCTTGGGGGCCTGGCCGGCCTCGGGGGCGCGCCAGACCTCGACCTTGAGCAGGTCGCTGTCCTTGAAGCCCTCCACCAGCACCCAGTCCACGCCCTGGTACAGCTCGGCGAGCAGGTGGTGCACGGTGAGTTCGGCAGGCCGCTCGAACTCGCGCACCAGCGCCAGGCGCCGGTCGGAGGCGGCCACCACCTCGAAGGCACCGGCCTCGCGGTGGCGCCAGGTGTCCTTGCCCACGTGATCGATGTCGAAACTGTGGTGTGCGTGCTTGACCACCGAGACCCGCAGGCCGCGCAGCCGCATCTCGGGAATGAGCTGCTCGACCAGCGTGGTCTTGCCGCTGCCGGAGAACCCTGCAAAACCTACAACCTTCATCCCATGCTCCTGCACAAGGCCATGGCACCCATGGACCACCCAAGCTCCGTCAAAAGAGCGAAAGGGGCGCCACCCTGGGCGCCCCGAATGGCAACCCCTGTCCGGCGCGCCGTGGCGCGGCTGGGCAGGCGGCACCTCCTCACTGGCAGTGGCGCTCGATGTAGGCCTGCACCAGGCGCACGTCGGCAGGCATCACCTGCACGCGCTTGGGCAGGTCCTCAATGCCGGCGAACTTCGCAGGTCGCTCGGGCGAATGACCCAGGGCCTCGACGATGGTCTCGGCGAACTTGATGGGCAGGGCCGTCTCCAGCACGATCATGGGCACGGCCGGGTCGCTGTGGTGTTCCAGCGCCACCTTCACGCCGTCGGCGGTGTGGGTGTCGATGGTCACGCCATGGCGCTGGAAGTTGCCCCTGATGGTGGCCAGGCGGTCGGCATGGGTGCTCTTGCCGCTCTCGAAGCCGTAGCGGGTGGCCGCCTCGGCAAAGAGCGGGTCGGCGCTCAGGTCGAATTTCCCCTCCTTGGCCAGCGCATCGCCGAACAGGGCCTTGGTGCGTGCGCCGTCGCGGCCCAGCAGGTCGAACACGAAGCGCTCGAAATTGCTGGCCTTGCTGATGTCCATCGAAGGGCTGGACGTTTCATGCGTGTCGGCGCTGCTGCGCACGCGGTACACACCGGTGCGGAAGAACTCGTCGAGCACGTCGTTCTCGTTGGTGGCCAGCACCAGCTTGGCGATCGGCAGGCCCATGGAGCGCGCCACATGGCCCGCGCAGATGTTGCCGAAGTTGCCGCTGGGCACCGTGAAGCTGACCTGCTGGTCGTTGCGCTCGGTGGCCTGCACGTAGCCGGCAAAGTAGTAGACCACCTGCGCCAGCAGGCGCGCCCAGTTGATGGAGTTGACGGTGCCGATCTTGTACTTGCGTTTGAAGGGCAGGTCGTTGCTCACGGCCTTGACGATGTCCTGGCAGTCGTCGAACACGCCTTCGATGGCGATGTTGTGGATGTTCTCGTCCTGCAGGCTGAACATCTGCGCCTGCTGGAAGGCACTCATGCGGCCGTGCGGGCTGGTCATGAAGACGCGCACGCCCTTCTTGCCGCGCATGGCGTACTCGGCCGCGCTGCCGGTGTCGCCGCTGGTGGCGCCCAGGATGTTGAGCTCCTCGCCGCGGCGGTTGAGCTCGTACTCGAACAGGTTGCCCAAGAGCTGCATGGCCATGTCCTTGAAGGCCAGCGTGGGGCCGTTGGACAGGGCTTCGAGCCACAGGCTGTTTTCCAGGTGGCGCAGGGGCACGATCTCGCCGGTGCCGAAGACCTCGGCCGTGTACGTCTTCTCGCACAGCGCCTTCAGGTCGGCGGCCGGGATGTCGTCGATGTACAGCGACAGGATCTGGAAGGCCAGCTCGGCGTAGCCCTGCTCGTGGTAGGCCTTGCGCAGGCGCGTGAGCATGGCGTCGTCGACCTGCGGGTAGTGCTCGGGCAGGTACAGGCCGCCATCGGGGGCCAGGCCTTCGAGCAGGATGTCGCAGAACTGCTTGCGGTCTGCATGGCCGCGGGTGCTGAGGTATTTCATGGTGGTGTCCCGTCTGCGTTCACAACGCAGGTGCCGGCTGCGTCAGTTGAGTTCTTCCTTGCGGATGCGCGTGATCGGGGCCAGCACGGTGGGCAGGGCCTGCATCTGGGCCAGCACGGTGTCCATGGTGCCTTCGCGCGTGTCGTGCGTGAGGATGATGAGGTCGGTCTGGGTGGAGCCTTCTCCACCCACTTCGTCGGCTTCGCGCTGCAGCATGGCATCGATGCTGATGCCGGCCTCGGCCAGCAGGCCGGTGACCTTGGCCAGCACGCCGGCCTGGTCGGCCACGCGCAGGCGCAGGTAGTAGCTGGTGACCACTTCGCTCATGGGCAGCAGCGGCAGCGTGCCCATGGCATCGGTCAGCGTGTTGGCCTGGAAGGCCAGGTGCGGCACGCGGTGCTCGGGGTCGGCCGTGTGCAGGCGGGCGATGT
Source organism: Acidovorax sp. Root217 (assembly GCF_001428645.1). Taxonomy (NCBI): domain Bacteria; kingdom Pseudomonadati; phylum Pseudomonadota; class Betaproteobacteria; order Burkholderiales; family Comamonadaceae; genus Acidovorax; species Acidovorax sp. Root217. The sequence continues at coordinate 788,795 of NZ_LMIH01000012.1, read as the reverse complement.
CCACCAGGTCGGCAATCACGGCGCTGGCGGTGGGCTCGCTGCCCGCGCCCTTGCCGTAGTACAGCGTGGTGCCCACGGCATCGCCCTGCACCACCACGGCGTTCATGGCGCCTTCGACGTTGGCGATCAGGCGCTTGGAGGGCACCAGGCTCGGGTGCACGCGCAGCTCGATCCCCTTGTCCGCGCGCTTGGTGATACCCAGCAGCTTGATGCGGTAGCCCAGTTGCTCGGCGTACTTGATGTCGGCCGCGCCGAGCTTGGTGATGCCTTCGACGTAGGCCTTGTCGAACTGCACCGGGATGCCGAAGGCGATGGCGCTCATCAGCGTGACCTTGTGCGCGGCGTCCACGCCTTCGATGTCGAACGTGGGGTCGGCCTCGGCATAGCCCAGGCGCTGCGCTTCCTTGAGCACCACGTCGAAATCGAGGCCCTTGCTGCGCATCTCGGACAGGATGAAGTTGGTGGTGCCGTTGATGATGCCGGCGATCCACTGGATGCGGTTGGCCGTGAGGCCTTCGCGCAGCGCCTTGATGATGGGGATGCCACCGGCCACGGCGGCCTCGAAGGCCACCATCACGCCCTTGGCCGAGGCGGCCGCGAAGATCTCGGTGCCGTGCACGGCCAGGAGCGCCTTGTTGGCGGTGACCACATGCTTGCCGGCGGCGATGGCTTCGAGCACCAGCGCACGTGCGATGCCGTAGCCGCCGATGAGCTCGATGACGATGTCGATGTCGGGGTTGGCGATGATGGCGCGGGCGTCGTTGACGACCTGGATGTCAGCACCCACTGCGGCCCGGGCACGCTCCACGTCAAGATCGGCCACCATGGTGATCTCGATACCGCGGCCCGCGCGGCGGCGGATTTCTTCCTGGTTGCGCTGCAGCACGTTGAACACGCCGCTGCCGACGGTGCCGATGCCCAGCAGGCCTACTTGGATGGGTTTCATGGTCATAAAAATCAGGGTTTCCTGGAAACGGGGTTGGTGGGCAGAACCACCTTGGAAGTTCGGGCGGGCAATTGCCAGGCGCCGCCAGCAAAGCCGCGGCACAGGCTGTCGCCCGATTCGCCGGTGAGCACGAAGCCGCGGCCGTCGAAATGCCATTCCTGCATGGACCAGCAGTCGCCGATGCCGCGTCCCTTCATGGAGGAGCGGATCGACCCGTCTGCCGCATCGAATTCGCCTTCGGCGTCGAGAAGTTGCGGCTGGTAGGGCGGTCGGTCGTTGGCCAGCCAGTGCAGTCCACCGAAATTGTAGGCGCCCATGGCACAGGGGATGGACAGCAGTACCTTGCGCTCCGTGAGGCGATGCACCTGCAGGTCGGCGGGTTGGGGGGCATCGCCGTTGCAGCGCTCGCTAACGTCCTTGCGGTCGATGGCGGCGAGCAGTGGCTTGGCCAGCGCGGCATCGGCCTTGCGCTCGGGCAGCGGCCGCATGGCGTTGAGCACCGGCGCAGGCACCGGGCCCAGCACCGATGCCTCGGCCTTGTTGCCGCGCCGCACCAGGGCGCCCGGCGTGCCGACGCGGCCCTGGGCCTCGTCCATCTTCAGCAGCACGGCGCTGGCACCGGCGAGCGACAGCACCCACCGGTCCTTGCCGGCGGTGACGGTGGCTTCCTCGTTCTTCAGCAGTTCCTGCAGCAACGCCGCCACCTGGCTTGCAGGAACGCGGGGGATCTCTCCCGCAAGGCCGGACAGCGAGAGCTTGCCCACCTGGAGGTTCAGCGACGGCGGCGTGGCCTTCTCGGTCGAGACCTGCAGGTCCACCAGCACCGGGGCGTCAGGCCCGGCCTCGCGGGTCAGGCGGATGGACACCGGCTCCGAGTCACCGGCCTCGGCCTGGTAGCCCACGGCCCGGCAGGCTCGGGTGTTGTCGCACTGCAGGCCCCAGTCCTTGTGCGTGAAGCCCACCGGCTCCTTGTCGGCCGCCTGTGCTGCCGGCAACACCAGTGCCAGCGCGCACGCAAGGGGTGCCAGGTCACGGTGGGCAGGGCAGACACGCATGGGGAAGGATCTCCGGTCAACAGCCCGAGCGCCTCAGGCGGCGGTCTGCTGGCGCTTGCGGTATTGCTCCAGGAAGCGGGCCACGCGGCCGATGGCATCGCGCAGGTCCTCCTCGTGGGGCAGGAACACGATGCGGAAGTGGTCGGGCGCGGCCCAGTTGAAGCCCGTGCCCTGCACCAGCATGACCTTGGTTTCCTGCAGCAGCTCCAGGAAGAACTGCTGGTCGTCCTGGATGGGGTAGATGGCCGGGTCCAGGCGCGGGAACATGTACAGCGCGGCGCGCGGCTTGACGCAGGTGACGCCAGGAATGGCGGTGATCAGCTCGTAGGCCAGGTCGCGCTGCTTGCGCAGGCGCCCGCCATCGCCAACCAGCTCGTTGATGCTCTGGTGGCCGCCCAGCGCGGTCTGGATGGCCCACTGCCCTGGCACGTTGGCGCACAGGCGCATGTTGGAGAGCATGTTCAGGCCCTCGATGTAGTCGCGCGCCGGCTTCTTGTCGCCCGAGACCACCAGCCAGCCCGCACGGTAGCCACAGGAGCGGTAGCTCTTGGACAGCGAGTTGAAGGTGAGCGTGAGCACGTCCTCGCTGAGCGAGCCGATGGCGGTGTGCGTGGCGCCGTCGTAGAGCACCTTGTCGTAGACCTCGTCGGCAAAGATCACCAGGCCGTGCTCGCGAGCGATGGCCACGATGCCGCGCAGCAACTCGTCCGAGTACAGCGCGCCCGTGGGGTTGTTCGGGTTGATGACCACGATGCCCTTGGTGCGCGGCGTGATCTTGGCGCGGATGTCGGCCAGGTCGGGCATCCAGCCATTGGCCTCTTCGCACAGGTAGTGCACGGGCGTGCCGCCCGAGAGGCTGGCCGCCGCCGTCCACAGCGGGTAGTCGGGCGAGGGAAGCAGCAGCTCGTCGCCGTTGTCCAGCAGGGCGTTGGTGGCCATCACGATCAGCTCGCTGGCGCCGTTGCCCAGGTAGATGTCGTCGAGGGCCACGCCCTTGATGCCCTGCTTTTGCGTCTCGTGCATCACGGCCTTGCGGGCCGCGAAGATGCCCTTGCTGTCCGAATAACCGGCCGAGTTGGGCAGGTTGCGGATCATGTCCTGCTGGATCTCTTCGGGCGCATCGAAGCCGAACACCGCGAGGTTGCCGATGTTGAGCTTGATGATCTTGTGGCCGTCTTCCTCCATCTGCTTGGCCGCGTCCATGATCGGGCCCCGGATGTCGTAGCAGACGTTGGCAAGCTTGGCGGATTTCTGGACGGTTTTCATGCGCAGGAAGGTGCAGTGGACAAAGTGCGGTTCGCACCAGGGTCGGCCAAAGCGGCCAGTGGTTGGGCGAAACCTATAATTTGACCACAGATCACCTGCGAGTCGGGCCCCGGGGCCCGCGCCGCGCGCACCCACCGAACACCATGAAATTCCAGCCGGACAAAGCCAATGCACAAACCGTCACGGGGTATGGCCCGGGGTGGATCGGGGTGGATGGCGAAAAGATCACCCACAGCGTGATCGTCGGCTCGGACGGCTTGCGCCAGGCATGGCCATGCACGCGCTTCGAGGACCTCACGGCCGAGCATTTCGCACAATTGGCGAAGCTCGAGACCGAGCTCATCATCTTCGGCAGTGGCCAGCGCAACCGGTTTGTGCCGCCTGCATGGCTGCAGCCGCTGATGGCGCGCCGCCTGGGCCTGGAGACCATGGACACGGCCGCCGCCTGCCGCACCTACAACATCCTGGCGGGCGAGGGGCGCAACGTGGTCGCCGCGCTGCTGCTTGAATCGGCGCCCTGAAATGCCCTACGTCGGGTGCGCGAAGACACCCAAGGTACTGAACAGGTTCCGGCCTGTGTACTTTGGTTACAGAATGCGATTCGCGAAAGAGTCCGTTTCAGGGTAAAATCTCCGGTTGCGGTCAGGGGCCTTCCAAAAGCAATAACACTCCCACTCCCCTGGCTTATCAACGACTACATCCTGAGAGATTGAAGTGATATGGCGATCGTTGTCAACAAACCCCTCCCTGAATTTGAAGCCAACGCGACTGGTGGACTGAAGGTCTCCAACACCTCCCACCTTGGCCAAGTTCTGGTTCTGTACTTCTATCCCAAGGACAACACCCCGGGCTGTACGACGGAGGCCATGCAGTTCCGCGACAAGTACAAGGACTTCGTGAAGGCCGGCGCCGCCGTGTTCGGCGTGTCGCGCGACAACATGAAGTCGCACGACGACTTCAAGGAAAAGCTGGAACTGCCGTTCGAGCTGATCGCCGACACCGAAGAGAAGATGTGCCACATGTTCGGCGTGGTCAAGAACAAGATCATGTACGGCAAGAAGGTCAAGGGCATTGAGCGCAGCACCTTCCTGGTCGGGCCCGATGGCCTGCTGGTCCAGGAATGGCGCGGCCTGAAGGTGCCCGGCCACGTGGACGAAGTCCTCAAGGCCGTCAAGGGCATCAAGACCCTGAAGAAGGCCGCCTGATCGCCGGCCACCCATGGCCCTCCCTGCACTGCGGGGAACCGCCTCGGGGAATAGGCATAATGGTTCAATGCCCCTGGAAACTGGAACGCTTCCCTCCCCCATAAAAGCCGCCTCGGCCTCCAGGCGGCTTTTTGTTTTCTGAATACCCTACTGCCCGAGGCCCTGCACACCATGCCCCTTCCTCCCGCTCCCGCACGACGCGCGGCCCTGCTCTCGCCCGAAGCCTATGACGTGACGGCCCAGCCCGGCCGCACCCCACAACCTGCCGCCTCCGAAGCCGTCGAATCCGCCGCCGCCCCGCGCGCGCCCGCCCGCAAGACCGCCGCCCGCGCAGCGCTGCAGGCTGTGCCCACCACGGCACAGGCGACCGAACCACAACGGACCGCAGGCCGCAGCCGCAGCGAGCCGGTTGCAGCCCCCGCACCGGCGCCCACCCCTGCCACCGCGCGCAGCACCCCGCCTGGTCGCAAGACCGCACGCACTGCCGCCACTCCCACGGCCGCCGCAGCGCCAGCCAGCCGCACCAGCGGCAGCACCAAGCGCGCGCGCCCCAGTGGCCCGTCCAAGCTGTTCGTGCTGGACACCAACGTGCTGCTGCACGACCCGACCAGCCTGTTCCGCTTCGAAGAGCACGACATCTTCCTGCCGATGATCGTGCTGGAAGAGCTCGACGGCCACAAGAAGGGCATGACCGAAGTGGCCCGCAACGGCCGCCAGACCAGCCGCACCCTGGACGCCCTGGCCGGCGTGCACGGCGCCGACATCGCCCACGGCCTGAAGCTCGACTCCACGGGCCAGCGCGCCGCCGGCGGCCACCTGTTCTTCCAGACTGCACCGCTGGACTACAGCCTGCCCACCAGCCTGCCCCAGGGCAAGGCGGACAACCAGATCCTGGGGGTGGTGGAGGCCCTGCGCAAGCTGCACGCGCCGCGCGAGGTGGTGCTGGTGTCCAAGGACATCAACATGCGCGTCAAGGCGCGCGCCCTGGGCCTGAACGCCGAGGACTACCAGAACGACAAGACCCTGGAAGACGGCGACCTGCTGTACTCCGGCGTACTGGCCCTGCCGCCGGACTTCTGGGTCAAGAGCGGCAAGAACGTGGAAAGCTGGCAGAGCGGGGTGCACACCTACTACCGCATCGGCGGCCCCATCGTGCCGCAGCTGATGATCAACCAGTTCGCGTACTTCGAGGCCCCCGGCGAGCCCAGCCTGTTCGCGCGCGTGAGCGAGATCCGCGAAAAGACGGCGGTGCTGCAGACCCTCAAGGACTATGGCTCAGCCAAGCATGCGGTGTGGGGCGTGACCACGCGCAACCGCGAGCAGAACTACGCCATGAACCTGCTCATGGACCCCGAGATCGACTTCGTGACCCTGACCGGCACGGCCGGCACCGGCAAGACCCTGCTGGCCCTGGCCGCAGGCCTGACCCAGGTGCTGGACGACCGGCGCTACACCGAGATCATCATGACCCGTGCCACGGTGAGCGTGGGCGAGGACATCGGCTTTCTGCCCGGCACCGAAGAAGAGAAGATGGGGCCCTGGATGGGCGCGCTCGACGACAACCTCGAATTCCTGGCCAAGGGCGATGGCGGCAATGCCGGCGAATGGGGGCGCGCCGCCACGAATGAGCTGATCAGGAGCCGCATCAAGATCAAGAGCATGAACTTCATGCGCGGGCGCACCTTCCTGAACAAGTACGTGATCATCGACGAAGCGCAGAACCTGACGCCCAAGCAGATGAAGACGCTGATCACCCGTGCCGGCCCCGGCACCAAGATCATCTGCATGGGCAACCTGGCGCAGATCGATACGCCCTACCTGACCGAAGGCTCCTCGGGCCTGACCTATGCGGTGGACCGCTTCAAGGGCTGGCCGCACAGCGGTCACATCACCCTGGCGCGGGGTGAGCGCTCACGCCTGGCGGACTTTGCCAGCGAAGTGCTCTAGAAATAG
>NZ_LMIH01000012.1:714515-782348 GCF_001428645.1 Acidovorax sp. Root217 | reverse complement strand
CTGCGCGAGTCGGGAGGGGGACGCCCCCGGTGCGGCGGGGCGGCCCTTGCACGGGGGCACTGGTCTGGGCCGCGCCGGTTTCATGCGTCACGGGCTATACCGCACACACTGAAAAACTGATTCCGCGCTAAAAATGCAAAAGGCCCCCGCCATTGGCGGGGGCCTTTTGCATAGGGGCGCCTCAACCTTGCGCGTCAATAGTCATCACCACCGCTGCCCATGGCGAGGTTTTCAAAGCGGGTCTGGTTCTTCTGGAAGAACAGCTTCACGGTGCCGGTGGGGCCGTTACGCTGCTTGCCGATGATGACCTCGGCCACGTTGGGCTCCTTGCTGTCCTTGTTGTAGTAGTCGTCGCGGTAGATGAACATGATGATGTCGGCATCCTGCTCGATGGCGCCCGATTCGCGCAGGTCGGACATCATGGGGCGCTTGTCGGTGCGCTGCTCGACCGAGCGGTTGAGCTGCGACAGCGCGATCACCGGGCACTGCAGCTCCTTGGCCAGCATCTTCAGGCCCCGGGAGATTTCGCCCAGCTCGGTGGCGCGGTTGTCGGCACTGCCGGCGCCCGAGCCGCTCATGAGCTGCAGGTAGTCGACCACGATCAGGCCCAGCTTGCCGCACTGGCGCGCCAGCCGGCGCGCATTGGCACGCAGCTCGCCGGGGGTCAGCCCTGGCGTTTCGTCGATGTGCAGCGACACGGTGCGCAGCCGCTCGATGGCCTCGGTCAGGCGCGGCCATTCTTCGTCGGTGAGCTTGCCGGTGCGCAGGTTGCCCTGGTTCACGCGGCCGATGGAGCCGACGATACGCACGGCCAGCTGGGCGGCACCCATTTCCATCGAGAAGATGGCGACGGGCAGGCCCTCGTTGAGCGCCACGTGCTCGGCGATGTTCACGGCAAACGAGGTCTTGCCCATGGAGGGGCGCGCTGCCAACACCACCATGTCACCCGCCTGCAGGCCCGAGGTCATGCGGTCCAGGTCGGCAAAGCCGGTGGGCACGCCGGTCACGTCCACCGGGTTGTCGGCCATCTCCTGCACCTTGTCGAGCAGGTCGATCACCAGCTTGTCGAGCGACTGGAAGCCTTGCTTGGTGCGCGAACCCTCTTCGCCGATGGCGAAGATCTTGGCCTCGGCTTCATCCAGGATGCGCTCCACCGTCTTGCCCTGGGGGTTGAAGGCATTGGTGGAGATTTCATCGCTGGCCGTGACCAGCTTGCGCAGAATGGCGCGCTCGCGCACGATTTCCGCGTAGCGGCGGATGTTGCTCGCGCTCGGAACGTACTGCGCCAGGTTGTTCAGGTAGGTCAGGCCGCCTGCTTCCTGGGCATTGCCCAGGTTCTTCAGGTGCTCGAACACGGTGATCACGTCGGCAGGCTTGCTGCCGTTGATCAGCGCACCGATGGCCGAGTAGATCATCTGGTGCTCGTGCCGGTAGAAGTGGCTCTCCACCAGCAGGTCGCCCACCCGGTCCCAGGCGTTGTTGTCCAGCAGCAGGCCGCCGAGCACGCTGGACTCGGCCTCGATGGAGTGCGGTGGCGTGCGCAGCTTGGCAATCTCCTGGTCCTGTCCGGAACCGGAAGGCGGCACGAAACCCTGTTCATCGAGCGGGGGGAAGACAGCGGACATGGGGTTTTCTCCGGGCAGGGGCCTGAATGGATGCATTCCGGCCACCCGCCAAGTGCGGCAACCGGGGATAAACCTTGGGGCAATCTGTGGATTACCGGTGGGCAATCCTGTACAAATGGCGGGGTCGAAAAGACAAAAGCCGCCCGAGGGCGGCTTTCGCGGCAAGTCACGCAGGTTACTACGTGCTGGCGATCAGGCGGTTTCGCCGTAGACCGACACGGTGACTTCCACCACCACGTCGGTGTGCAGAGCCACGCTGACCGTGGTTTCGCTGACGACCTTGATCGGGCCGTTGGGCAGGCGAACCTGGGCCTTGGCAACCTTGTAGCCTTGCTTGCTCAGCTCTTCGGCGATGTCCTGGTTGGTCACGGAACCAAACAGGCGGCCGTCCACGCCAGCCTTTTGGGTCAGCTTGACGGTGGTGCCGGCCAGCTTTTCGCCTTCGGCCTGGGCTTGCGCCAGCTTGGCGGCAGCAGCCTTTTCCAGTTCGACGCGCTTGGCTTCGAAATCAGCCTTGGCCGATTCGGTGGCGCGGCGTGCGCGGCCCGAAGGGATCAGGAAGTTGCGAGCGTAGCCGTCCTTGACCTTGACGATTTCGCCCAGGTTGCCGAGGTTCACAACCTTGTCGAGCAGAATGATTTGCATGGGTTGTGCTCCTTAGATCTTGTGCTGGTCGCTGTAAGGCACCAGGGCCAGGAAGCGGGCGCGCTTGATGGCGGTGTTCAGCTGGCGCTGGAAGATGGCGCGCGTGCCGGTCAGGCGCGCGGGGATGATCTTGCCGTTTTCGGCGATGAAATCGCGCAGCGTGTCGACATCCTTGTAGTCGATTTCTTCAACACCGGTCACCGTGAAGCGGCAAAAGCGCTTGCGCTTGAACAGCAGGGACTGGGTGTTGCGCTTTGGGCGCTTGTCTTTGTTGAACTTCTTGAACGTGGCCATTGCGGACCCCTTGGAAAATTAATTTTGTTGAATATCCTGGATGTGGAGCACAGCGTTCCTGCCATTGCGCGGCGTGGCGAGAAAGCCGCTGAAAGTCCATCGACTTCCAATCTGCTGCCTCGCAAGCCGCTCGGCCATCGCACCAAATGCGACGGCCTTCATGGCTGCCTTGACGTCCCGCGGCTCGCCTGCCTCGTTTTGCCTGGACTCGTGTTCGAGCCGCAGGGCAACAGCAGGCAAACCGGCGGGGGTGTAGCGCAGGGCCTCAGCCTCGGCGATACAGGCCGTCAAGACGACGCGGTTCTCCACTCCCGAGAGGGCTGTGGACGATCAGCGCTCGCCGGCAGCGGCGTATTCCGCCTGGCTGGCCTTGCGGGCTTCTTCGCGCTCGACGGTCTTCATCATCGAAGATGGGCCGGTGTCGGCCTTCTTCTTCTGAACCGTCAGGTGGCGCAGCACAGCGTCGTTGAACTTGAAGGCATGCTCCAGTTCAGCCATCACAGCCTGGTCGGCTTCGATGTTCACGCACAGGTAGTGGGCCTTGGCCAGCTTGTTGATCAGGTACGCCAGTTGACGGCGGCCCCAGTCTTCCACGCGGTGCACCTTGCCACCGCCAGCGGTGATCATGCCCTTGTAGCGCTCCAGCATGGCTGGAACTTGTTCGCTTTGATCCGGATGGATCAACAAAATGATTTCGTAATGACGCATGCATACTCCTTCTGGGTAAGACCACCCGCTGCGTCTAGAAGCGGTGTGGCAAGGCAAAGCCGTAGATTATAGCCCGCATCTTCGACCTTGTACACTCACCCCTGCTCCAAGAGGCTTGCCGCCCGGCCAATCCCCTCGCCCAGGTCGCCGCAGATACCCCAGCATTGCGCGCGAACTTGAAATACCACACACACGCCCAACCTTGTGCGCGTACTGTTTTATTTACGAAGACCAAGACATGTCCGACAACAGCCAGCCAACCACCTCCCAAGACGCCTCCCCCGAAGAAATTGAAGCCGCCATGGCCGCCAATGCCTCTGACGAGCTGGCGCGCCTGCAAGGCGAGCTGGCCGAGCTCAAGGCCAAGAGCGCCGAGCTGGCCGACCAGTTCCTGCGCGCCAAGGCCGAGGCCGAAAACGCCCGCCGCCGTGCCGAAGACGAAGTCACCAAGGCCCGCAAGTTCGGTATCGAGAGCTTTGCCGAGAGCCTGCTGCCCGTGGCCGACAGCCTGGACGCCGCCCTGGGCATCAAGGAAGCCACACCCCAGCAGCTGCGCGAAGGCGCCGACGCCACCCTGCGCCAGCTGACCTCGGCGCTGGAGCGCAACAAGGTGCTGGCCATCAACCCGCCTGCCGGCGAGAAGTTCGACCCCCACCAGCACCAGGCCATCAGCGTGGCGCCTGCCGAGCAGGAGCCCAACACCGTGGTGGCCGTGCTGCAAAAGGGCTACAAGATCGCCGACCGCGTGCTGCGCCCGGCGCTGGTGACCGTCACCGCCCCCAAATAAATGGTGGATAACGGCTTGAAGCCAGCCAAGTTATCCACACGTTACTAGTTATCCAAATCACTCAAACATCGCGGAGAAGAACATCATGGGAAGAATCATCGGTATTGACCTGGGCACCACCAACAGCTGCGTTTCCATCATGGAGGGCAACACGACCCGCGTGATCGAAAACAGCGAAGGCGCCCGCACCACGCCTTCGATCGTGGCCTACCAGGAAGACGGCGAGATCCTCGTCGGCGCCTCGGCCAAGCGCCAGGCCGTGACCAACCCGCGCAACACGCTGTACGCCGTGAAGCGCCTGATCGGCCGCAAGTTCACCGAGAAGGAAGTGCAAAAGGACATCGACCTGATGCCCTACAAGATCGTGCCCGCCGACAACGGCGACGCCTGGATCGAAGTGCGCGGCAACAAGCTGTCGGCCCAGCAGGTGTCTGCCGACATCCTGCGCAAGATGAAGAAGACGGCCGAAGACTACCTGGGCGAGCCCGTGACGGAAGCCGTCATCACCGTGCCCGCGTACTTCAACGACGCCCAGCGCCAGGCCACCAAGGATGCCGGCCGCATCGCCGGCCTGGACGTCAAGCGCATCATCAACGAACCCACCGCTGCCGCCCTGGCCTTCGGCCTGGACAAGCAGGAAAAGGGCGACCGCAAGATCGCCGTGTATGACCTGGGTGGCGGCACGTTCGACGTGTCCATCATCGAAATCGCCGACGTGGACGGTGAAAAGCAGTTCGAAGTGCTGTCGACCAACGGCGACACCTTCCTGGGCGGCGAAGACTTCGACCAGCGCATCATCGACTACATCATCAGCGAGTTCAAGAAGGAACAGGGCGTGGACCTGTCCAAGGACGTGCTGGCCCTGCAGCGCCTGAAGGAAGCCGCCGAAAAATCGAAGATCGAGCTGTCCAACTCGGCCGCGACCGACATCAACCTGCCCTACATCACGGCAGATGCCTCCGGCCCCAAGCACCTGAACATCAAGCTGACCCGCGCCAAGCTGGAAGCCCTGGTGGAAGAGCTGATCGAGCGCACCATTGCCCCTTGCCGCACGGCCATCAAGGACGCTGGCGTGTCGGTGTCGGACATCCACGACGTGATCCTGGTCGGCGGCATGACCCGCATGCCCAAGGTGCAGGAGAAGGTCAAGGAATTCTTCGGCAAGGAACCGCGCAAGGACGTGAACCCCGACGAAGCCGTGGCCGTGGGCGCCGCCATCCAGGGCCAGGTGCTCTCGGGTGACCGCAAGGACGTGCTGCTGCTGGACGTGACCCCCCTGTCCCTAGGTATCGAAACCCTGGGCGGCGTCATGACCAAGATGATCACCAAGAACACCACGATCCCGACGAAGTTCGCACAGACCTTCTCGACCGCCGACGACAACCAGCCGGCCGTGACGATCAAGGTGTTCCAGGGCGAGCGCGAAATGGCCTCGGGCAACAAGGCCCTGGGTGAGTTCAACCTCGAAGGCATTCCACCCGCTGCACGCGGCACGCCGCAGATCGAGGTGTCGTTCGACATCGACGCCAACGGCATCCTGCATGTGGGCGCAAAGGACAAAGGCACGGGCAAGGAAAACAAGATCACCATCAAGGCCAGCTCCGGCCTGTCGGAAGAAGAAATCCAGAAGATGGTGAAGGACGCCGAGCTCAACGCGGCCGACGACAAGAAGAAGCTGGAGCTGATCCAGGCGCGCAACCAGGGCGAAGCCGCCGTGCACAGCGTGAACAAGAGCCTGGCCGAGCATGGCGACAAGCTCGACGCCGCCGAGAAGGAAGCGATCACCTCGGCCGCGAAGGCCCTGGAAGACGTGCTCAAGGGCGAAGACAAGGCCGCCATCGAGGAAAAGACCACCGCGCTGATGGCCGCCAGCCAGAAGCTGGGCGAGAAGATGTACGCCGACGCGCAAGCCGCGCAGGCGGCGGCCGGTGCCGGTGCGGGCGACGCATCGGGCGGCCAGCAGGCATCCTCCTCCAACAGCAAGCCCGACGACGACAACGTGGTCGATGCCGAGGTGAAGGAAGTCAAGAAGGGCTGAACACGCCCCGTTTGACCCGATCCGCCGCGCGAGTTTCCTGACCAGGGGGCTTGCGCGGCGTTCCTGTTCCAACCGGGCCCAGAAAGACCATGTCCAAACGAGACTTTTACGAAATCCTGGGCGTTCCCAAGAACGCCTCGGACGAAGAAATCAAGAAGGCCTATCGCAAGCTGGCGATGAAGCACCACCCTGACCGCAACCAGGGTGATGCCTCCAAGCCTGCGGAAGAGAAGTTCAAGGAGGCCAAGGAGGCCTACGAGATGCTCTCCGACCCGCAAAAGCGGGCCGCCTACGACCAGTATGGCCACGCCGGGGTGGACCCCAACATGCGCGGGCCAGGCGGGCCGGGCGCCGAGGGCTTTGGCGGCTTTGCCGAGGCGTTCGGCGACATCTTCGGCGACATGTTCGGCCAGCAGGGCGGGCGCGGGCGCGGCGCCGGTGGAGGCCGCCAGGTCTACCGCGGCAGCGACCTGAGCTACGCCATGGAGATCACCCTGGAAGAGGCCGCGCGCGGCAAGGATGCACAGATCCGCATCCCCTCGTGGGAGGCCTGCGACACCTGCCACGGCAGCGGCGCCAAGCCCGGCACCAGCGCCAAGACCTGCGCCACCTGCACGGGCAGCGGCACGGTGCAGATGCGCCAGGGCTTCTTCAGCGTGCAGCAGACCTGCCCGCACTGCCGCGGCACGGGCAAGATCATTCCCGAGCCCTGCACCACCTGCCACGGCCAGGGCAAGCTCAAGAAGCAAAAGACGCTGGAAGTGAAGATCCCTTCGGGCATCGACGACGGCATGCGCATCCGCAGCACCGGCAATGGCGAGCCCGGCACCAACGGCGGCCCGCCGGGCGACCTGTACATCGAGATCCGCCTGAAGAAGCACGACATCTTCGAGCGCGACGGCGACGACCTGCACTGCCAGGTGCCCGTGAGCTTCATCACGGCGGCCCTGGGCGGCGAGATCGAAGTGCCGACGCTGGCGGGCAAGGCGGCCATCGACATCCCCGAAGGCACCCAAGCGGGCAAGCAGTTCCGCCTGCGCGGCAAGGGCATCAAGGGCGTGCGCGCCAGTTACCCGGGCGATCTGTACTGCCACATCGCGGTCGAAACCCCGGTCAAGCTGACCGAGCACCAGCGCAAGCTGCTGCGCGAGCTGGAAGACTCGCTCAAGAAGGGTGGCGCCCGCCACTCGCCCAGCGGCGAGAGCTGGACGGACCGGCTGAAGAACTTCTTCAGCTGACCGCCCCAGGCAAGAGCCCCCTGCAACCGCACAGCGCCACCGGCCTGTGCGGTTTTTTCTTGCTCCACGCGCTCCGCGAAGACCCCACCCGCGATGGACGACATCGCGGTTCACGATGACCCACGGGCGCCATTTATAGGAAAATACAAAAACACCTTCTCGAAACGAGAAGCAAAAGACACCCAACCCCGATGAAAAGCTCCGAGCGCAGTTTTGCGCGCCGCATTGACCTCACTTCGCTGCAGCTGTTTGTGGCGGTGTGCGAGCTCGGCAGCATCGGCCGCGCGGCGGAGCGCGAATTCATCGCGGCCTCGGCCGTCAGCAAGCGCCTGTCGGACCTGGAAACCGCCGTGGACACGGCCCTGCTCTACCGCCACAGCAGGGGCGTGACGCTGACCCCTGCCGGCGAGAGCCTGCTGCACCACGCGCGCACGGTGCTCTTCGGCCTGGAGCGCATGCAGGGCGAACTCAGCGAATACGCCGATGGGGTGCGCGGCCATGTGCGCATGCACGCCAACATCTCGGCCATCTTCCAGTTCCTGCCCGAGGACCTGGGGGCGTTCGCGCGTGCGCACAGCCAGATCAAGATCGACCTGCAGGAGCACCTGAGCAGCGACGTGCTGAACGCCGTGCACGAGGGTGCAGCCGACCTGGGCATCTGCAACGTCGGCATGGCCACGGGCACCGGCGGCACCGGGCTGCAAAGCCGCCCCTACCGCGCTGACCATCTGGTATTGGTGGTGCCAGAGGCACATGCATTGGCACAGCACGCCGCCATCGGCTTCGAAGAGGTGCTGGACTGGGACATCGTGGGCCTGCACGCCAACAGCAGCATCAGCCTGGCGATGCGCGCAGCGGCCGCAGCCACCGGGCGCCCGCTGCGCCAGCGCATCCAGGTCACCGGCCTCGATGCCATGTGCCGCATGATCGACAACGGCCTGGGCGTGGGCCTGCTGCCCGACCGCGCCTTCGAGCTGATGCGCGGCGTGGGCCACCTGCGCGCCATCCCGCTGACCGAGGCCTGGGCCCACCGCGAGCTGCGCGTGGTGGCCCGCGATTTCGACGCCCTGCCGGTGACCGCGCGGCTGCTGGTGGAGCACCTGGCACCACTGCAGCCCGACGTGGTGAGCGCCCACGCACATCCCGCCCCTGGCACGCTTTTGCCTGCGGGCACGCCCCATTAAAATCACATTACCCACCTGAAAGAGACACACCATGGGACGCACCCTGTACGACAAGATCTGGGACGAGCACGTTGTCCACACCGAAGAGGACGGCACCTCCATCCTCTACATCGACCGCCACCTGGTGCACGAAGTCACCAGCCCCCAGGCCTTCGAAGGTCTGCGCGAGGCGGGCCGCAAGGTGTGGCGCATGAGCTCCATCGTCGCCACCGCCGACCACAACACCCCCACCACGGGCTGGGAGAGTGGCTACGACGGCATCACCGACCCGATCAGCAAGGAACAGATCACCACGCTGAACGACAACATGGCGCAGATCCAGCCGGCGGCGTTCTTCCCGTTCATGCACAAGCGCCAGGGCATCGTGCACGTGATCGGGCCTGAGAACGGCGCCACCCTGCCGGGCATGACCGTGGTCTGCGGCGACAGCCACACCAGCACGCACGGAGCCTTCGGTGCACTGGCCCACGGCATCGGCACCTCCGAGGTCGAGCACGTCATGGCCACCCAGACCCTCTTGGCCAAGAAGGCCAAGAACATGCTGGTGCAGGTGGACGGCCAGCTCGCCAAGGGCATCACCGCCAAGGACATCGTGCTGGCCATCATCGGCAAGATCGGCACGGCCGGCGGCACGGGCTACACCATCGAGTTCGCAGGCTCGGCCATCCGCGGCCTGTCCATCGAAGGCCGCATGACCGTGTGCAACATGGCCATCGAAGGCGGCGCGCGCGCCGGCCTGGTGGCCGTGGACGACAAGACCATCGAATACGTGCGCGGCCGCCCCCTGTCGCCCACAGGCGTGGAGTGGGACCAGGCCGCGGCCTACTGGAAGACCCTGCAATCGGACCCCGACGCGCACTTCGATGCCGTGGTCAAGCTCGACGCAGCCGACATCCTGCCGCAGGTCACCTGGGGCACCTCCCCCGAGATGGTGCTGGGCATCGACGCCCGCGTGCCCGACCCCGACAAGGAAAAGGACGCCAACAAGCGCGGCGCCATCGAGCGTGCGCTGACCTACATGGGCCTGACCCCCGGCAAGCCGATCAACGACATCACCATCGACAAGGTGTTCATCGGCTCGTGCACCAACAGCCGCATCGAGGACATGCGCGAAGCCGCTGCCGTGGTCAAGAAGCTCGGCCGCAAGGTGGCCAGCAACGTGAAGCTGGCCATGGTGGTACCCGGTTCGGGCCTGGTCAAGGAGCAGGCCGAGCGCGAAGGCCTGCACGAGATCTTCAAGGCTGCGGGCTTCGAATGGCGCGAGCCCGGCTGCTCCATGTGCCTGGCCATGAACGCCGACCGCCTGGAGCCCGGCGAGCGCTGCGCCAGCACCAGCAACCGCAACTTCGAAGGCCGCCAGGGCGCCGGCGGCCGCACCCACCTGGTAAGCCCCGCCATGGCCGCAGCCGCTGCCGTGCACGGCCACTTCGTGGACATCCGCCAGTTCGCCTGAACCCTTCATCACCCCATTGATCCAACCCCCGTTGGCCTTTCCACCGCCCATAGGAGCCCCGTCATGAAGAAGACCGCCGCATTCATCGCCTTTTCGCTGGCTTTCCTGCTGGCCGGCTGCAACACCGTCAAGGGCGTGGGCCAGGACGTCCAGCGGGCAGGCGGCGCCCTTGAGCGCGCTGCCAACAAGTAATCAGGCACACCACCATGCAGAAATTCACCTTGCTCAAGGGCCTCGTGGCCCCCATGGACCGCGAGAACGTCGACACCGACGCCATCATCCCCAAGCAGTTCCTCAAGTCGATCAAGAAGACCGGCTTTGGCGTGAACCTGTTTGACGAATGGCGCTACCTGGACCACGGCGAGCCCGGCCAGGACCCCGCCAGCCGCAAGCCCAACCCCGACTTCGTGCTCAACCAGCCGCGCTACCAGGGCGCCTCGGTGCTGCTGGCACGCAAGAACTTCGGCTGCGGATCGAGCCGCGAGCACGCGCCCTGGGCGCTGGACCAGTTCGGCTTTCGCGCCGTGATCGCGCCGAGCTTTGCCGACATCTTCTTCAACAACTGCTTCAAGAACGGCCTCTTGCCCATCGTGCTGCCCGAAGCCACGGTGGCCCAGCTGTTCGACGAGGTGCTGGCCTTCCCCGGCTACCAGCTCACCGTGGATCTGGAACGCCAGGTGGTCGTGCGCCCGCAGGGCGAAGAGATTCCCTTCGAGGTGCAGGCGTTTCGCAAGTACTGCCTGCTCAACGGCTTTGACGACATCGGCCTGACCCTGCGCCAGTCCGACAAGATCCGGGCCTTCGAAGCGCAGCGCCTGGCCACCAAGCCCTGGCTTGCGCACAGCATGGTCTCCTGACCACACCACCGGTTCATCGACCAGTGGCCGTCCACCCGGCAATGGCGCCGGGGCGCGGCCATTCACTTTAAGAAGAAGTTCTTCATGAAAATCGCAGTTCTGCCGGGTGACGGCATCGGCACCGAAATCGTCGCGGAGGCCGTCAAGGTCCTCGAAGTGCTGGACCTCCAGTTCGAGATGGAATCGGCCCTGGTGGGCGGCGCCGCCTACGAGGCGCACGGCCACCCCCTGCCCGACGCCACGCTGAAGCTGGCCAAGGACGCTGACGCCATCCTGTTCGGCGCCGTGGGCGACTGGAAGTACGACAAGCTGGACCGCCCCCTGCGCCCCGAGCAGGCCATCCTGGGCCTGCGCAAGAACCTAGGCCTGTTCGCCAACTTCCGCCCTGCCATCTGCTACGAGCAACTGGTGGGCGCATCGAGCCTCAAGCCCGAACTGATTTCGGGCCTCGATATCCTCATCATCCGCGAGCTGACGGGCGACATCTACTTCGGCCAGCCGCGTGGCCGCCGCATCGCCACCGATGGCCACTTCCCCGGTGCCGAAGAGGCCTTCGACACCATGCGCTACAGCCGCCCCGAGGTGGAACGCATCGCGCACGTGGCCTTCCAGGCCGCACGCAAGCGCAGCAAGCGCGTGACCAGCGTGGACAAGGCCAACGTGCTCGAGACCTTCCAGTTCTGGAAGGACATCGTGACCGAAGTCGGCAAGGAATACCCCGACGTGGAACTGGACCACATGTACGTGGACAACGCCGCCATGCAGCTGGTGCGCGCACCGAAGAAGTTCGACGTGGTGGTGACGGGCAACATGTTCGGCGACATCCTCTCGGACGAAGCCTCCATGCTCACCGGCTCCATCGGCATGCTGCCCTCGGCCTCGCTCAACAGCAGCAACCAGGGCCTGTACGAACCCAGCCATGGCAGCGCACCCGACATCGCCGGCAAGGGCGTGGCCAACCCACTGGCCACCATCCTCTCGGCCGCGATGATGCTGCGCTTCTCGCTGAACCAGGAAGCCGCCGCCCAACGCATCGAAGCTGCCGTGCAGGCGGTGCTGGCCCAGGGCCTGCGCACGCCCGACATCTGGAGCGAAGGCACGACCAAGGTCGGCACCGCGCAGATGGGCGACGCCGTGGTGCAGGCGCTCAAGTAACAGGCATCTGCACGGTGCAAGGGGCGGCCTCGGGGCCGCCCTTTTTCGTTGTGCAATGCCGTCGCGCTGGTCCCTTGAGCGCTGTACCGGGCTTGCGATATACTCCTGACCCTATGTTTGCCGCCCACACGTTCGCCCTGAACATTGCACCCGCCGCCACGGCCGGTGTGGCTGCGCGCGCAACCATCACCAAAACCACGACCATTAAGGGCTGACTCAGCCTGGTTCGTCGTGCGCCCCTCCTGGCCTGACGAGCCAGGCGAGCAGTCCGGTCTGGCACTGTTTCTCAATCTGAAAGGGCGTTGAAATGAGCAAGTTGGTAGGTTTGGTCGGCTGGCGCGGCATGGTCGGCTCGGTGTTGATGGATCGCATGGCCGAAGAAAATGACTTCGACCTGATCGAGCCATTGTTCTTCTCCACCTCCAACGCGGGCGGCAAGGCCCCTGCGGTGGCCAGGAACGAGACCACGCTGCAGGACGCGTTCAACATCGACGCCTTGAAGCGCTGCGACATCATCATCACCGCCCAGGGCGGCGAGTACACCTCCGAAGTCTTCCCCAAGCTGCGCGCTGCGGGCTGGAACGGTCACTGGATCGACGCAGCCTCCACGCTGCGCATGGAAAAGGACGCCGTCATCATCCTCGACCCGGTGAACCTGCCCGTCATCCAGGATGCCCTGGCCAAGGGCGGCAAGAACTGGGTCGGCGGCAACTGCACCGTGAGCTGCATGCTGATGGGCGTGGGCGCACTGTACAAGGCCGGCCTCGTCGAGTGGATGAGCACCCAGACCTACCAGGCCGCCAGCGGCGGCGGCGCCCAGCACATGCGCGAACTGCTCACGCAGTACGGCACGCTGAACGCCGAGGTGAAGTCCCTGCTGGACGACCCCAAGAGCGCCATCCTGGAGATCGACCGCAAGGTCATCGCCAAGCAGCGCGCCCTCTCCGGTGCCGAGACGGCCAACTTCGGCGTGCCGCTGGGCGGCTCGCTGATCCCCTGGATCGACAAGGACCTGGGCAACGGCATGTCCAAGGAAGAGTGGAAGGGCATGGCCGAGACCAACAAGATCCTGGGCCAGGGCGAAGGCTTCAACGCCCCCGCCATCCCGGTGGACGGTTTCTGCGTGCGCGTGGGCGCCATGCGCTGCCACAGTCAGGCCCTGACCTTCAAGCTCAAGAAGGACGTGCCCGTGGCCGACATCGAGGCCATGATCGCCGCCGACAACGAGTGGGTGAAGGTGGTGCCCAACACGCGCGAGGCCACCATCAAGGACCTGACGCCCGTGGCCGTCACCGGCACCATGACCATCCCCGTGGGCCGCGTGCGCAAGCTGGCCATGGGCCCCGAGTACGTGGGCGCCTTCACCATCGGCGACCAGTTGCTCTGGGGTGCCGCCGAACCCCTGCGCCGCATGCTGCGCATCCTGCTGGCAGCGTAAACTACGCCCCGGCAAGCCCCGTAAAAGCGCGCGCAATGCAGATTGCGCGCGCTTTTTTGTGCCCAGCAGCCTGACACACCCAGTTACGTGACGTTGGCAATTGGCAACATCTGAATGCCCCAATCTGGTGCATGGACACCAGGGGCAAAGCTTCCGCGCCACCTCAGCTTGTCAGTGCAAAACATTGATGCTATGGTGCTTTTTACATATTTTCACGCGCCGGGGCGGGACCAGACCATGAGAAAAACAGCACCGCTCGACCGAGCCGCACAACCCAATCAGTTGATGGCAAACATGCATCGTTGGAAATTTTCTGTGCTGGCGGCTGCGGCCGTGGCCACTGCCGGGCTCTACGCCACCGATGCGTCCGCGCTCGCGCTGGGCCGCATCACCGTGCAATCCGCCTTGGGCGAGCCCCTGCGCGCCGAGATCGACCTGCCGCAGATCACCCCTGCGGAGGCAGAAACCCTGAAGGCCAGCACCGCCACGCCGGAGGTGTTCCGCGCCCAGGGCATGGAGTACTCGCCCACCATGAACAACCTGCAGGTGCAACTGCAACGCCGTGCCGATGGCTCGGCCGTGCTGCGCCTGTCCAGCGACCGCCCGGTGAACGACCCCTTCGTCGACCTGGTGCTCGATGCGTCCTGGGGCTCGGGCCGCCTGGTGCGCAGCTACACCATGCTGTTCGACCCGCCCGCCATGCGCCGCCCGGCGCCAGCGGTCACGGCATCCCCGCAGATCAGCTCTCCCGCTTCACGCCCCGAGGTTCCGCCCGCCGTCGCCGGGCGCTCTTCGAATGCTGCATCGGCACCCGCCGCCACGCCCCGTGCACCCGCCGCCCCCCGCGCCACGCCCGCCGAAGGCAGCGTGACCGTGCAGGCCGGCGACACGGCGGGCCGCATTGCCAATGCCAACCGCCAGGGCGGTGTCTCGCTCGACCAGATGCTGGTGGCCATGCAGCGCGCCAACCCGGACGCCTTCATCGGCGGCAACATCAACCGCATCAGGGCCGGCGCCGTGCTGCAGATCCCTGACCAGGCCACGGCCCAGGCCACGCCTGCGCCCGAAGCCCGCCAGATCCTGGCAGCGCAGAGCCGTGACTTCGGCGCCTTCCGCCGCAAGCTGGCCGAATCCGCCCCCTCCGCCACCGTCGCATCGGCCGAGCGTTCGGCCAAGGGCTCTGTGCAGACCCGGGTGGAAGACAGCAAGCCCGCCACAACGGCGCCCGACAAGCTCACGCTGTCCAAGGGCTCGGTCAAGGGCCAGAAGGCCGCAGAAGACCAGTTGGCCAAGGACAAGCAGGCCAGCGACGCATCGGCCCGCATGGCCGAACTGTCCAAGAACATCAGCGACCTGAACAAGCTCGGCGCCGCATCGGCCGCAGCACCTTCGACGCCAGCCACGCCTGCAGCACCGGCAACCGCTCCTGCAGCGGCAGTCCCCGCAGCCAGCACGGCCCAGGTGGCCGTGCCCGGCGTTCCCGCCACGCCTGCCGCCCCAGAAGCCCCACCGGCAATGGCGGCCTCCGAACCCACCAGCAGTGCATCGGCCGAGGCCAGCGCAGCCCCTGCGTCGGACGCGGCTCCTGCCGCCCCCGCAGCCCCCGCCTCCAAGCCCATCGTGCTGCCGCCACCCACACCGGTGGCAGAACCCGGCTTCTTCGACGGCCTGCTGGACGACCCGCTGATTCCCCTGGCCGGTGGCGGCCTGCTGGCCTTGCTGCTGGGCTATGGCGCCTACCGCGTGATCCAGCGCCGCCGCAACAATGCGGGCGTGGACAGCTCGTTCCTCGAAAGCCGCATCCAGCCCGATTCGTTCTTCGGCGCCAGTGGCGGCCAGCGCGTGGACACGGCCAACAGCGAGATGACCACCGGTTCGTCCATGGCCTACTCGCCCAGCCAGCTCGATGCTGGCGGTGACGTGGACCCCGTGGCCGAAGCCGACGTGTACCTGGCCTATGGCCGCGACCTGCAGGCCGAGGAAATCCTCAAGGAAGCCATCCGCCACAACCCGGCGCGCGTGTCCGTGCACGTGAAGCTGGCCGAGATCTATGCCAAGCGCCAGGACCGCAAGGCCCTGGAGTCGGTGGCCGGCGAAGTGTTCAAGCTCACGCAGGGCGAAGGTCCCGACTGGGCGCGCATCGTCGACCTGGGCCGCGGCATCGAGCCAGAGAACCCGCTGTACCAGCCCGGCGGCCGCCCCGGCATGGTGGAGGACGAGAACCCATCGGTTCCCGGCGCATTCGTCAGCACCTTCTCGGGCGCTCCCGTGGCCTCCGCCGCCCTGCCGCCCGATCTGGACCTGGACCTCGACCTCGATCTGCCCGACGACGCACTCACCGATGCACCACCCGCGCCTCCCGGTGGGTTTGCCGCAGCGGCTGCAGCCGCCACCGCGGCAGCGCCTGCTCCGCGCGCACCGCAACGCACGGAGCCCGTGCTGTCCAGTGAAGATTTCGACCTGCCTGACCTGACGGGCGATGCCGCGTGGAATGCGCCCGCACCAGCCCCCACGCCAGCGCCTGCAGGCCGTTCAGCGCCCAACGACGAACTCACCATGGCGCCCACCGGCCCCATGCCGCTGGCCGAAGCCCAGGACTCCGGTCCGATGGACTTCGATCTGGGCGAGCTGTCGCTGGACCTGACGGCACCCTCCAAGCCCATGGCCGCTCCCGCCTCGCGCGAAGCGGAAATCCCCACGGCCGCCGTGCCCATCTCGGAAGACGATGGCTCGGCCGCCGCCCAGGACGACCCACTGGCCACCAAGCTGGCACTGGCCGAAGAGTTCAACGCCATCGGCGACACCGACGGTGCCCGCACACTGATCGAAGAGGTCGTGGCCGAATCGAGCGGCGCCCTGCGCACCCGCGCCCAGCGCATGCTGGTCGAACTGGGCTGATGCGCTCGGCTGCCACGGCCCTGAGCTACCCCACCCCCGCCCAGGCCCGCCCATGAGGGTGGCCCTGGGTGTCAGTTACAACGGCCAGCCCTACAGCGGCTGGCAAAGCCAGCTGTCGGGCAACACCATCCAGGACAAGCTGGAGGCGGCCCTGGCGCGCTTTGCCACGCACCGCGTGAGCACCCTGTGCGCCGGCCGCACGGATGCGGGGGTGCACGGCCTGATGCAGGTGGTGCATTTCGATACCCCCCTGAACCGGCCACCCTCCTCCTGGGTGCGCGGCACCAACACCTTTCTGCCCCCCGACATTGCGGTGCAATGGGCCAGCCATGTGCCCGACAGCTTTCACTCGCGTGGCAGCGCCGTGGCGCGCCGCTATGCCTATGTGCTGCTGCAGTCGCCCGTGCGCCCGAGCGTGGACACCGGGCGCGTCGGCTGGGTCTACCACCCCCTGGACCATGCGGCCATGCGCCAGGCCGCAGACCACCTGCTGGGCGAGCACGACTTCACCTCGTTCCGCGCCTCGGCTTGCCAGGCCAAGTCGCCGGTGAAGACACTGTCGCGCATCGACATCACGCAGCGTGGCCTGGGCGAGCCACATCCCGAGCTGGGCTGGAGCCCCTGCTACTGGCGCTTCGAGTTCGAGGCGAATGCCTTCTTGCACCACATGATCCGCAACCTCATGGGCTGCCTGGTGGCGATCGGCCGGGGCGACCAGCCGCCCGGGTGGATAGAGCAGGTGCTGCAGGCACGCTCGCGCGACGCCGCGGCGCCCACCTTCTCGCCTGACGGGCTGTACTTCCAGGGACCGGTCTACGACGCCGCGTGGGGCCTGCCCCAACGCACGGCTGCGTATGATTGGCTCCTATGAGCACTTCATCGCCTTCCCACACCACGCCCCTGCCTGCCGCCCGCACCCGCATCAAGATCTGCGGACTGACGCGTGAACAGGACGTGGACGCCGCCGTGGCGGCAGGTGCCGATGCCATCGGCTTCGTGCTGTTCGCCCAGAGTGCGCGCGCCGTCACGGCAGCGCGCGCTGCCGAGCTGGCGCGGCGCCTGCCGCCCTTTGTCACGCCAGTGCTGCTGTTCGTGAATGCCAGCACCGAGGAGGTGGTGGCCGCCACCGCGCAGATTGCCGGCGCCACCGTGCAATTCCATGGCGACGAAACGCCTGAGCAATGCCAGGCAGCCACCGGAGGCGGTGCCCGACCCTACCTGCGCGCTGCCCGAATACCCCTGGGCCCGGATGCGGCACAATTCGACCTCGTAAAATACGCACACGATTTTTCAAACGCCCAGGCCATCCTGCTCGACGCCCATGTCGAGGGGTACGGCGGCGGCGGCAAGGCATTCAATTGGTCACTCCTTCCACCAAGCGTCGGCTCTCACCTCGTTTTGTCTGGTGGACTCACGCCTGCAAACGTGACCGATGGCATTTTGCAAGTACGCCCGCGTTGCACCACGCTGGCGGTTGATGTCAGTTCCGGCGTCGAGGCCCATGGGCCCGATGGAAGCCTCCTGAGGGGCATCAAGGACGCCGAAAAAATCCATCGCTTCGTTGCCGCCGTGCGTGCGGCCGATGCACAACTTGCAAAGAATCCCCATGAGTTCCTATCAGCAACCTGATCCTTCGGGCCATTTCGGCTCCTACGGCGGCAGCTTCGTCAGCGAGACGCTGACCCACGCGATCAACGAACTGCGCGAGGCCTACGCCCGTTACCAGCACGACCCCGAGTTCCTGGCCGAGTTCCAGTACGAGCTCAAGCACTTCGTGGGCCGGCCCTCGCCCGTCTACCACGCCGCGCGCACCAGCCGCGACCTGGGCGGCGCGCAGATCTACCTGAAGCGCGAAGACCTCAACCACACCGGTGCCCACAAGATCAACAACGTGATCGGCCAGGCCATGCTGGCCCGGCGCATGGGCAAGCCGCGCATCATTGCCGAGACCGGCGCGGGCCAGCACGGCGTGGCCACGGCCACCATCTGCGCGCGCTACGGCCTCGAATGCGTGGTCTACATGGGCTCGGAGGACGTCAAGCGCCAGAGCCCCAATGTCTACCGCATGAAGCTTCTGGGCGCCACCGTGGTGCCGGTGGAGTCGGGCAGCAAGACGCTCAAGGACGCCCTGAACGAAGCCATGCGCGACTGGGTGGCCAATGTGGACAACACCTTCTACATCATCGGCACGGTGGCGGGCCCGCACCCCTACCCGATGATGGTGCGCGACTTCCAGAGCGTGATCGGCACGGAATGCCTCACGCAGATGCCCTCGATGCTGGCCGAACAGAAGGTGCAGGGCGAGCAGCCCGATGCCGTGATCGCCTGCGTGGGCGGCGGCAGCAATGCCATGGGCATCTTCCACCCCTACATTCCGTTCGAGAAGACGCGCCTGATCGGCGTGGAAGCGGCCGGCGAGGGCCTGGACAGCGGCAAGCACTCGGCATCGCTGCAGCGCGGCAGCTCGGGCGTACTGCACGGCAACCGCACCTTCATCCTGCAGGACGCCAACGGCCAGATCACCGAGACGCACAGCATCAGCGCAGGCCTGGACTACCCCGGCGTGGGCCCCGAGCACGCCTGGCTGCAGGAGATCGGCCGCGCCGAGTACGTCGGCATCACCGACAAGGAAGCGCTGCAAGCCTTTCACCACCTGTGCCGGGTGGAGGGCATCATCCCCGCGCTCGAATCGAGCCACGCCCTGGCCTATGCCATGAAGCTGGCCCCGACCATGCGCGCCGACCAGTCCATCCTGGTCAACCTGTCCGGGCGCGGCGACAAGGACATCGGCACGGTGGCCGACCTGTCGGGCGAAGATTTCTACGACCGCCCCTCCATGCGCGGACTGTCCGTGAAGGGTGCAGAGGCCAAGCCATGAACCGCATCAGCACCACTTTCGACCAATTGAAGGCGCAGGGCCGCAAGGCCCTGGTGCCCTATGTCACCGCCGGTTTCCCGTTCGCCGACATCACCCCGGCCCTCATGCACGGCATGGTGGAGGCGGGCGCCGACGTGATCGAGCTGGGCGTGCCCTTTTCCGACCCCATGGCCGACGGCCCGGTGATCCAGAAGGCGGGCGAAAAGGCCCTGGCCCTCGGGATCGGCATGGCCCAGGTGCTCGACCACGTGCGCGACTTCCGCAAGCGCAACACCACCACCCCGGTGGTGCTCATGGGCTATGCCAACCCTGTGGAGCGCTATGACCAGGTGCATGGCGCGGGCGCCTTCGTGCGCGACGCGGCAGCGGCCGGTGTGGACGGCGTGCTTGTGGTGGACTACCCGCCCGAGGAATGCGAGGCCTTTGCCGCCAGCCTGCGCGCGCACGGCATGGACCTGATCTTCCTCTTGGCGCCCACCAGCACCGACGAGCGCATGGCCCAGGTGGCGCGCGTGGCCAGCGGCTATGTGTACTACGTGTCGCTCAAGGGCGTGACCGGATCGGGCGCGCTGGATACCGCTGCCGTGGAGCAGATGCTGCCGCGCATCCGCCAGCATGTGCAGATCCCCGTGGGCGTGGGCTTCGGCATCCGCGATGCCGCCACGGCCCAGGCCATCGGCAAGGTGGCCGACGCCGTGGTAATCGGTACGCGCATCATCCAGCTGATCGAGGACCAGCCGCACGAGAAGGTCGTCCCCATCACGGTCGACTTCCTGCGCGGGATCCGCAAGGCACTCGACGCATAATGTGGGCCTTGGCGCCCGCCCTCTCCGGCGGGCGCCCACTATGGTTGCACACACGGTTGTGTCTTTTCGCGTCCTGCCCTGGTGGTCCTGGATCGGTCGAAATGGCCTGAAACCCTGTCATTGACGAGGAAAACACATGTCCTGGCTTGAAAAACTCCTGCCCGCCAAAATCCAGCAAACCGACCCGACCGAGCGCCGCCAGGTGCCCGAGGGCCTGTGGATCAAGTGCCCGAGCTGCGAAACGGTGCTCTACAAGTCCGACCTGGAGCACAACCAGAACGTCTGCCCGCACTGCAGCCACCACCACCGCATCGGTGCACGGGCGCGCCTGGACTCCTTCCTGGACCCCGAAGGCCGCTACGAGATCGGCCAGGAAGTGCTGCCTGTGGATGCGCTGAAGTTCAAGGACAGCCGCAAGTACCCCGAGCGCCTCAAGGAGGCGCTGGAGAACACGGGGGAGACCGATGCCCTCATCGTCATGGGTGGTGCGGTCAAAAGCATCAACGTGGTGGTCGCCTGCTTCGAATTCGACTTCATGGGCGGCTCCATGGGCTCGGTGGTGGGCGAGCGCTTCGTGCGCGGCGTGGAGACCGCCATCGAGCAGAAGGTGCCCTTCCTGTGCTTTACCGCCACCGGCGGTGCGCGCATGCAGGAAGGCTTGCTGTCGCTGATGCAGATGGCCAAGACCAATGCCTCGCTGACACGCCTGGCCAAGAAGGGCCTGCCCTACATCAGCGTGCTGACCGACCCGACCATGGGCGGTGTGAGCGCCGGCTTCGCCTTCGTGGGCGACATCGTGATTGCCGAACCCAAGGCCCTGATCGGCTTTGCCGGCCCGCGCGTGATCGAATCCACCGTGCGCGTGACCCTGCCCGAAGGCTTCCAGCGCGCCGAGTTCCTGCAGACCAAGGGCGCCGTAGATTTCATTTGCGACCGCCGCGAGCTGCGCAATACCGTGGCCAGCAGCCTGGCCATGCTGCAGCGCCTGCCCGCAGACGCCGTGGTGTAAGCACGCAACAATCCGACAGGCATGCCTTGGCATGCCCCATGAAAAAAGCGCCTGTCGAAAGACCAGGCGCTTTTTTGCTCTGCGGGCCCAGTCAGCGCATCACGTTGGCTTGCAGGTTGGCCAGCACAATCATCAGCACCTGCAGCAGCACCAGCACCACCAGCGGCGACAGATCCACCCCGCCCAGCAGGGGAATCACCTTCTGGAACGGTCGCAGCACGGGGGCGCACAGGCGCCACACCACATCGGACAGCGGCGAGCGGGCGGAGATCCAGGACATCACCGCATGCACGATGAGCAGGCCCATGAGCCCCGACACCGCGACCTTGGCCAGGCCAAAAAGCACCAGCCAGGGCAGCCAGGCCCAGGCGGCGGCCGCGCCGACGAGCAGCAGGAACAGCACGTACTGCAGCACCTGGAACAGGACCGCCGCCACCAGGCTGGACAGGTCCCACTTGCCCACCGGGGGGATCAGCTTGCGCAGGGGCAGGATGATCCAGTCGGTGAGCGCAAAGACCAGCCCGCCGATGGGGTTGCCAAACGGCACGCGCTGCAACTGCATGTACAGGCGCAAAAGACAGGCGCCCGTGAGCAGGCCACCGACGACATCGAGCAGGAAGGAAGCGATCTGGAAGAACATGGGAGCGGCAAAAAGGAAAGCGGGCGGTGCGAAAGCAGCCCGCGCCATGGGATGATAGCGGGCGAAGAACCTGCCTTATGACACAACCCCTTTCACTGTCATCTTTGCCCCTTTTCCCTCTGGGTTCCGTCCTCTTTCCCGAGGGCCTGCTGGCCCTGCGCGTGTTCGAGGTGCGCTACCTGGACATGGTGCGCAAATGCCACCAGATGGGCGCCCCCTTCGGTGTGGTGTCCCTCACCCAGGGCCACGAGGTGCGCCAGGCAGGCGAACAGGAGGAGCAGTTCAGCGAGATCGGCACCCTGGCCGTCATCGACCAACTCGACACGCCCCAGCCCGGGCTCATCACCCTGCAGTGCCGGGGCAGCCAGCGCTTTCGCATCGTGCAGCGCAGCCACCTGGTGCACGGCCTGTGGATTGCCGACGTGACGCACCTCGATCCCGACATGTCGGTGCCCGTGCCCGACGACCTGAAAAAGGCGTCGCAGGCCCTGGCGCAGGTGCTCAACACCCTGCAGCAGCGCGACCCGGACAGCCCCGGCGCGCTGGTGCCTACTGCCGCCCAGCTCGACGACTGCGGCTGGGTGGCCAACCGCTGGTGCGAGCTGCTGCCCGTGCCGCTGGAGCTCAAGCAGCGCCTGATGGAACTGGACAACCCCCTGGTGCGGTTGGAGCTCGTGGGCGACGTGCTGGAACGCACGGGCATCGCGCAGTGACCCGCGGATCCGGCAAAGCGGCCAGCCCGTGCTGAGCAACGTTCTGGAGTGGCCCCGCCCGGTCAAGCGGCTGGTGGTGGTGGCGCTGGACATCGCCATGGGCCTGTTCGCCATGTGGCTGGCCTTCACCCTGCGGCTGGACGTGCTGCACTGGCCCGAAGGCATGCAGTGGCTGGCCTATGCCCTGGCACCCGTGCTGGCCTTCCCCATCTTCGTGAACCTGGGGCTGTACCGCGCCATCTTCCGCTACACCGGCATCACGGCCCTGGTCACCACCGGCAAGGCCGTGGCGATCTACGGGGCGCTGCTGTTCGCCATCCTGATGGCGGGCCAGTGGGTCGGCATCCCGCGCAGCGTGGGCATTCTTCAGCCGGTGATCTTTCTGCTGCTGGTGGGCGCCAGCCGCTCGCTGGGCTGGATGTGGCTGGCCGGGCAGACCACCAAGGCCCCGCACCGGCTGCTGATCTACGGCGCCGGTACGGCAGGCGCCCAGACGGCGGCAGGGCTGGTGAGCGCGCGCAACTACGTGCTCGAGGCCTTTGCCGACGACGACCGCGCCAAAGTGGGCCGCAGCATCAACGGCGTGCGGGTGTATGCACCCATCGCGCTGGCCGAGGTGGTGAAACGCTTTGGCATCACCGACGTGCTGCTGGCCCTGCCCAGCGTGCCGCGCCAGCGCCGCCACCAGATCATCGAGAACCTGCGCTCGCTGCCCGTGCGCATACGCACCATCCCCGGTCTCACGGACCTGGCCAGTGGCCGTGTGACGGTGACCGACTTCCAGGACCTGGACCTGGAAGACCTGCTGGGCCGCGAGCCGGTGGAGCCCGACCCCGAGCTGCTGGGCCGCCACATCCGCGGCCAGGCGGTGATGGTCACGGGCGCGGGCGGCAGCATCGGCAGCGAGCTGTGCCGCCAGATCGCGCGCGAAGGCGCGGCGCGCCTGCTGCTGGTGGACCACAGCGAGTTCGCGCTCTACAGCATCCACCAGGAGCTGCAGGCCATCGTGCAGCAGGAAGCCATGGCCTGCGAGCTGGTGCCGCTGCTGGCCAGCGTGAGCCACGCACAGCACATGCTCGACCTGTGCCAGGCGCACCGCCCGCGCACCATCTACCACGCGGCCGCCTACAAGCACGTGCCCATGGTGGAGGCCAACGCGGGCGAAGGCATCCGCAACAACGCCTTCGGCACGCTGAACATGGTGCGCGCGGCCATGGACAGTGGCGTGGAAAACTTCGTGCTCGTCTCCACCGACAAGGCAGTGCGCCCCACCAACGTGATGGGGGCCAGCAAGCGCGTGGCGGAACTGGTGCTGCAGGCGGTGGCGTCCTGCACCCGCCAGCCCGATTCGCAGGGCGGCACACCGCGCACTCGTTTTTCCATGGTGCGCTTCGGCAACGTGCTGGGCTCCAGCGGCAGCGTGATCCCGCTGTTCCGCAGCCAGATCGCGGCGGGTGGCCCCGTCACGGTGACGCACCCGGACGTGACACGCTATTTCATGACCATCCCCGAGGCCGCGCAACTGGTGCTGCAGGCCGGCGCCATGGCGCAGGGCGGCGAGGTCTTCGTGCTGGACATGGGCGCGCCCATCCCCATCCTGGAGCTGGCGCAGCGCATGATCGCGCTGTCGGGCCTGAGCGTGCGCGCACCGGGGCACCCAGAGGGTGACATCGAGATCGTCTTCACCGGCCTGCGGCCGGGCGAAAAGCTCTATGAAGAATTGCTGATCGGCGATGGCGCAGAGCCCACACCGCACCCGCGCATCCTGCGTGCCCATGAGGAACACCTCGCTTGGGATGTGCTGGAGAGCCGCCTGCAGGCGTTGGAGCGTGCCATCCACCAGGCGGACGGCGCCGCCATGATGGTCCTGCTGCACGAACTGGTGCCGGGCTTCCACCAGGAGCCCCAGCAGGCCTGACATGAAGCACCCCCTGAGTCGCTTCGCGCCTTCCCCCTCTCTCAGTTTGCTTCGCAATCTGGGAGGGGGACGCCCCCGGTGCACGCAAGCGAAGCGCCGCATTCGCGGCGGGGCGGCCCTTGCACGGGGGCACTGGCATTGTGCGTGCCAGTTTCGTGGGCCGCAGGTGGCGCGCAGTGCCATGGATCACTGACGTGAGCTCCACCCTGCTGCGCGCCACGGCGACCTTGCTGACCGGCAGTGTGGTGGCCCATGCGCTGCCCTTGCTGCTGGGCCCGGCGCTGACGCGCCTGTACACGCCGGCCGAATTCGGCCAGTTCGCGCTGCTGTGGGCCCTGGCCACCAATGTCGCGGTGATCGGCTGTGCGCGCTACGAATTCGCGCTACCACTGGAAAAAGCCGAGCCGGGCGCGGCCGAGCTCATGGCGTTGTGCGCGCGCCTGCTGCTGCTGGTCACGGCCGGTACGGTGGTGGCCGGCGGCGTGGTGGCGGCCATGCAGGGCATGCCGCTGGCCTGGGCCCTGCCGCTGGCCGTGCTGTCCATCGCGGCCACGCAGTGGCTCACGCTGTGGGCCACGCGCTCACAGCGCTTTGGCCTGCTGTCCATTGCGCGCCTGGTGCAGCATGGCGGCGGTGCCGTGCTGCAGCTGGCGCTGGGCCTGCTCAAGCTGGGCGCAGCCGGGCTGCTGGCCGGTGCGGTGGCCGCAGGGCTGGTGGCTGCGGCGGCCCTGGCCAGGCCGGCACCTGCCGGGGGCTGGGCGGTGCTGTGGCGCACACCCTGGGCATCGCTGCGGGCCATGGCCGCGAAGCACCGCGATTTCCCGCTGCTCAATACGCCGCATGCCTTCATCGGTGCGCTGCAGGACACGCTGACGCTCATCGCCGTCGCGGCCTGGGCGGGCGATGCGGCGGCGGGCCTGTGGGCGCTGTCGCTGCGCTACCTCAAGGCGCCGGCCACCTTGCTGGGCGGCGCCCTGTCGCAGGCGCTGTACCCGCAGCTGTTGCAGGCCCCCAGCGCGGCACAGGCCCGCACCCTGGTGCGCAAGAGCATGCTGGCGCTGGCGGCCATCGCGCTGCCGATGGCCGCGGTGCTGATGCTCTGGGGGCCCTGGCTTTTCACCACCGCGTTCGGTGCGCAGTGGAGCGAGGCCGGCCCGCTGGTGCGCGCAATTGCGCCCTACATCGCCCTGCACTTCATCGCCTCGCCGCTGTCGGTGACCACGCTGGCCTGGCGCGCACAGGCCTGGGC
Organism: Acidovorax sp. Root217; assembly: GCF_001428645.1. NCBI lineage: Bacteria > Pseudomonadati > Pseudomonadota > Betaproteobacteria > Burkholderiales > Comamonadaceae > Acidovorax > Acidovorax sp. Root217. The sequence continues at coordinate 756,815 of NZ_LMIH01000012.1, read as the reverse complement.
GCTCAAGCTGGCGCTGGTGGGACAATTGGCCTTCTTTGCCGGGCTGCTGGCCGGGCTGGCCCTGGGCGGCCTGGAAGGCGCGGCCTGGGGCATCTCGGCATCCATGCTGCCCTACTTCGCCTACTACTTTCTCACCCTTGCGCACTGGAAAAACATCCCCGATGAAAGCCTGGCTTAACCGCGCACGGCGCCGGATCTGGCAGGCGCTGATGTACCGCATGGTGTTCGGCGAGCGCACGCCTGCAGGCGTGCTGCTGGCGCACACGCGCATTGCACCCAGCACCTGCATCGAGGGCGGGCACGGCCTCACGCTGGCAGACCATGTGTTCATCGGCCAGTTCAACTTTCTCGACGCCACGGCGGGCCTCACCATCGACGAGGGCGTGCAGATCACCAATTTCGTGAGCATCGTCACGCACAGCTCGCACCGTTCCATCCGGCTGCTCGGGCGCGGCTACGCCACCCATGCGGGCGGCGAGATGCCCGGCTATGTGAAAGCGGCCGTGCACATCGGCGCCTACACCTTCGTGGGGCCACACAGCCTGATCGAGGCGGGCACGCGCATCGGCCGGGGCGCGCTGATCTGCGCCTACTCGCAGGTACGCGGAGAGGTGCCGGCGTTTGCCGTGATGGCGGGCGCGCCTGCGCGCCAGGTCGGTGACGTGCGCACGGCGGATGCGGCGCTGCTGGCGCAGTTCCCCGAATGGGCCGAACACTACCGTGCCTGGGCGGGGGAGTTGCCCCAGGCCTTGGAGGCAAGAACCCATGGCTGAAGCAAACAGGCATCTGTGCCTGCTGGGCGATGCCACCAGCCCGCACATCCAGCGCTGGGCGGTGGAAATGCGCGCGCGTGGCTACCGGGTATCGCTGGTCACAGCCCGCCCGGCCCCCATCGAGGGGGTGGAGCAGAAGGTGCTGGCGCCCGTGCGCCGCTCGACCGACTGGCTGCTGCGCGTGGGGCAGGCGCGCCGCTTTGTACAGGCCCTGGCGCCCGACATCGTGCACGCGCACTACATCACCTCCTACGGCTACCTGGCCGCGCGCTGCGGCCGCCATCCGCTGGTGATGACGGCCTGGGGCAGCGACCTGCTGGTGACGCCGCAAAAAAACACGCTGATGCGCTGGCTGACGGGCTGGAGCCTGCGCCGGGCCGACCTGATCACCGGTGACTCGCAAAGCCTGATCGATGCGGCCAAGGCCTATGGCCCTGCCTGCCCCGTGCAGGAGATCCACTGGGGTGTGGACCTGGCGCGCTTTGCGCCCGCGCCCTGGGCCGCCAAGACCGGCCTGCAGATCGTGAGCCTGCGCTCCTGGGAGCCCAACTACAACATCGACACCATCGTCGAAGCCGTGGCCACCCTGGTGGCACGCCATCCCGAGGCAGGGGTGCAACTGCACCTGCTGGGCGGAGGATCGATGGAAGCAGCGCTGCGCGCACTGGTAACCGCCAGGGGGATGGAAAGGCACGTGGTTTTTCACGGACGGCTGGACGATGCGGGCATGGCGCGGGTGCTGGCGCAGTGCAAGCTGTCGGCCTCGGTACCGACGAGCGACGCGACCTCGGTCTCGGTGCTCGAGAGCATGGCCTGCGGGCTGGCCGTGGTGGCCAGCGACCTGGATGCCAACCGCGCCTGGCTGGACGCCAGCCTGCTGGTGCCACCACGCGATGCGGCGGCGCTGGCGCGCTGCCTGGAAACCCTGGCCGCCGACGATGCCCGGATGCAGCGCCATGGACAGGAGAATGTGAAGCGCATTGCGCGCGACGGCGACCGCGCCGTACAGATGGACACGATGGATCGACTTTACCGAGAACGGATGGGCACCCCATGAGCCGGCCCCAGGACACCCCGGCATGGGTCAGCGTGATCGCGCCCTGCCGCAACGAGGCGGGGCACATCGCCGCATTCTGCGACAGTGCGCTGGCGCAGGTGCTACCGCCCGGCTGGCAGATGGAAGTGCTGGTGGCCGATGGCTGCAGCGACGACGGCACGCGCGAATTGCTGGTCGCGCGCAGCACACAGGACGCGCGGCTGCAGTGGGTGGACAACCCCGGGCGCATCGTCTCCACCGGCCTCAACGCCTGCATTGCACGCGCCCGTGGCGAAGTCATCGTGCGCCTGGACATCCATACCCGGTTCGCGCCCGACTATGTGGCGCGCTGCATCGAAACCTTGCAACGCAGCGGTGCCGACAATGTGGGTGGCCCCTGGGTGGCCGAAGGCACGGGGCCCATGGGCCGGGCCGTGGCCGCCGCCTTCCAGTGCCGCTGGGTGGTGGGTGGCGCGCGCTCGCGCGACACGCAGCACGATGGCGAGGTGGACACGGTCTACCTGGGCTGCTGGCCGCGTGCCGTGTTCGAGCGCATCGGCGGTTTCGATGAAGCCCTGGTGCGCAACCAGGACGACGAGCACAACCTGCGCCTGCGCCTGGCGGGCGGGCGCATCTGGCAAAGCCCGCTGATCCATTCGCTCTACCACCCACGCAATTCGCTGCGCCATTTGTTCGCACAGCAGCGGCAATACGGCTACTGGCGCCCCTTCGTGATGCGCAAGCACGGGCAGGCCGGCTCGGTTCGGCAACTGGTGCCGGCGGCCTTCGTGGCCGTGCTCGGCCTGTTCGCGCTGTGTCTGCCCTGGACCGTGCTGCCGCTGGCGGCACTGATCGCGCTGTATGCGGCTTACGTGACTTTGGCATCGGTGTCGGCCGCGCGCAGCGCAGGCCGCTGGCAATTGCTGGCGCGGCTGCCGGTGGTGATCGCGGCTTACCATGTGGCCTATGGCCTGGGCACCTGGCGCGGCCTGTGGGACGTGCTGCGCGCGCGTGCACCGTCGGCCCGGTTCGCCCGGATCACGCGATGAGCGACCCCACCGAGCCCCAGGCCGTGCAGGCGCGCTATGCGCGCCGCGATGCCGCGCAGGACGCGCGGCACTACCGGCTGCTGACCAGCGCCTCTGCCCTGCAGGCGCAGCAGGAGCGCCTGCGCGCCATGGTGCGTTTGTGGAGTGCGCATGGCTGGACGGACCTCGCGGACAAATCCATCACCGAGGTGGGCTGTGGCAGCGGAGGCAACCTGCAGGACCTGTTGCGCCTGGGTGCCAGCCCCGCACGCCTGCAGGGGCTGGAGCTGATCGGCGAACGTGCCGCGCAGGCACGCGGCATCTTGCCCAGCGCCGTGCGCATCACCGAAGGCGATGCCACGCTGGCGCCCGTGGCCGAGGGCAGCCAGCACACGGTGCTGGCCTTCACACTGTTCAGCTCGTTGCTGGACCCGGCGTTCCGCCAGCACATGGCCGACGTGCTGTGGCGCTGGGTGGCACCGGGCGGCGGTGTGCTGGTCTACGATTTCATCGTGGACAATCCCCGCAACCCGGATGTGCGCGGTGTGCCCCTGGCCGAGCTGCACCGGCTGTTTTCCAGGGCGCAGGTGCAGTCGCGGCGGATCACGCTGGCCCCGCCGATTGCGCGCAGGCTGCCTGCGGCCTGCATCGGGCCTGCATCCGCCCTGCTCTACCCGCTGCGCACCCACCGACTGACCTGGCTGGCCAGGCCGGCTTGACCGTTGGCATCCCCGTTCCGCACTGAGTCACGTTCCATGAAAATCACCGTCATCGGCACCGGCTATGTAGGCCTTGTCACCGGGGCCTGTCTCTCGGAGATGGGCAACCACGTGGTGTGCCTGGACCTCGATGCGCGCAGGATCGCATCGCTGAACCAGGGCCAGTTGCCCATCCATGAGCCGGGCCTGCTGGACGTGGTGCTGCGCAACGCGCGCAGCGGCCGCCTGGAGTTCACCACCGACATCGACCACGCCGTGGCGCATGGCCTGCTGCAGTTCATCGCCGTGGGCACGCCCCCGAGCGAAGACGGCTCGGCCGACCTGCAGCATGTGCTGGCGGCAGCGCGATCGATCGCCGAGCGCATGGCGGGCTACAAGCTCATCGTCAACAAGAGCACGGTGCCCGTGGGCACGGCCGACCAGGTGCGCGACGCTGTGGCCGCCGTACTGTCCTCCCGCGGTGCGCAGCCGGAATTTGCGGTGGTATCGAACCCCGAGTTCCTCAAGGAAGGCAGTGCGGTGCAGGACTTCATGCGGCCTGACCGCGTGATCCTGGGCACCCAGGATGAGCGCGCCACCGAACTCATGCGTGCGGTGTATGCGCCCTTCATGCGCAACCGCGACCGCCTGGTGGTGATGGACGTTCGCAGTGCCGAGTTCACCAAGTACGCGGCCAATGCCATGCTGGCCACGCGCATCAGCTTCATGAACGAGCTGGCGCTGCTGGCCGAGAAGCTGGGCGCCGACATCGAGAACGTGCGCACCGGCATCGGCATGGACCCGCGCATCGGCACGCATTTCCTCTACGCCGGCACGGGCTACGGCGGATCGTGCTTTCCCAAGGACGTCACGGCCCTGATCCGGACGGCACAGGATGCCGGGCAGGACCTGCAGATCCTGCAGGCCGTGAAGGCCGTGAACGAGCGCCAGAAGCAGGTGCTGGCCGACAAGATCGTCGCCCGCTTCGGCGCCGACCTCGCGGGCCGGCGCTTCGCGCTCTGGGGCCTGGCCTTCAAGCCCGGCACCGACGACATGCGCGAGGCGCCGAGCCTGGCCATCATCGAACGGCTGCTGGCCCTGGGTGCCGAGGTCGTTGCCTACGACCCGCAGGCCATGGACCAGGCGCGCCAGGCCCTGGGCGAACGCACAGGCCTTTCTTTCGTGCAATTGGCCGATGCAGCGCTGCAAGGCGCAGACGCGCTCGTCATCGCCACCGAGTGGAAGGAGTTCCGCAGCCCGGACTTCGCCCACCTGGCCGCCACGCTGCGCGAACGCGTGGTGTTCGACGGCCGCAATCTCTTCGAGCCCGCCGAGCTGCGCGCCGCAGGGCTGGAATACCACGCCATCGGCCGTGGCGCTGTCCCGACCACCCCCTTGCCAGACCACCATGCCGAACGCTGAAACCACCGCCCTGCCCTTCCTCCCCTTTGCCCGCCCGGATATCGGCGATGCCGAGGTGAACGCCGTTGCCGAGGCCATGCGCTCGGGCTGGGTCACCACCGGCCCGCAAACCCGGGCCTTCGAGCAAGCCTTCACCGACTACCTGGGCGGCGGCGTGGACAGCCTGGCCGTGAGCTCGGCCACCGCGGGCCTGCATCTGGCCCTGGAAGCCCTGGGCATCGGCCCTGGCGACGAAGTGATCGCCCCCACGCTGACCTTCACGGCGACCACCGAGGTAGTGCGCTACCTTGGGGCCGACCCGGTGCTGGTGGACGTCGACCCGGTGACGCTGAACATGGACCCGGCACTGGTGCGTGCCGCGATCACCCCGCGCACCAAGGCCATCATGCCGGTGCACTATGGCGGCCTGGCCTGCGACATGGACACGATCCTGGCCGTAGCCCAGGAGCATGGCCTCAAGGTGGTGGAAGATGCCGCCCATGCCCTGCCCACGACCTGGAGGGGGACGCTGGTGGGCCAACTGGCCTCCGACGTGACGGTGTTCAGCTTCTACGCCAACAAGACCATCACCACCGGCGAAGGCGGCATGGCTGTGACACGCGACCCCGAGCTCGCCAAGCGCATGCGCGTGATGCGCCTGCACGGCATGAACCGCGATGCCTTCGACCGCTTCACCTCCAAGACGCCCGCCTGGTACTACGAGGTGGTGGCGCCGGGCTTCAAGTACAACATGACCGACGTGGCTGCGGCCATGGGTGTGCAGCAACTGGCGCGCCTGCCGGCCTTCGTGCAGCGGCGCCAGTACCTGGCACAGCGCTACCACGCGGCGCTGGCAGGCTTGCCGCTGGTGCTGCCGGCCGAGGCGCCGATGGGCGACGTGCATGCCTGGCACCTGTATGTGATCCGCCTGGCTCCGGGTGCACGCCTGTCGCGCGATGCGCTGGTGCAGGGCCTGTCGGACATGGGGATCGGCACCAGCGTGCACTACGTGCCGCTGCACCGCCACCCCTACTGGCGCGACCGCTACCAGCTCGCGCCTGAGATGTTTCCCCAAGCCGATGCGGCCTACCAGGCCATGGTGAGCATTCCGCTGTTCACGGCCATGACCGACGCCGACCAGGACCGCGTGATCGCGGCCCTGCAGACCCTGCTGGGATGAGGATGCTCAAGCGCCTGATGGACATCGTGGTCTCGGGCGGCGCCCTGCTGGCGCTCAGCCCGGTGCTGCTCGCCATCGCGCTGTGGGTGCGCTGGGATTCGGCGGGCGGGGCGTTGTTTCGCCAGGAGCGGGTGGGTCGGCACGGGCGCAGCTTTCACATCTACAAGTTCCGCTCCATGCACACCTGGGCCGACCGGGCGGGCCCGGCCATTACCGTGGGGGAGGACGCGCGCATCACCCGCGCCGGGCGTTGGTTGCGCCACAGCAAGCTCGACGAACTGCCCCAGCTGTTCAACGTGCTCAAGGGCGACATGAGCTTGGTGGGCCCACGGCCCGAGGTGCCGCGCTATGTGGCGATGTACCCGGCCGAGCTCAGAGCCATCGTGCTGAGCGTGCGCCCGGGCATCACCGACCTGGCGTCCATCGCCTTTCGCAACGAAAGCGCGCTGCTGGCGCAGAGCGCCGACCCCGAGCGCACCTACGTGCAAGAGATCCTGCCCGTGAAGCTCGACTATGCCGCGCGCTATGCGCGCAACCACAGCGTGTGGCAGGACCTGCGGATCCTGGCCCGGACGGTGCACGCCGTGCTGCGCCCGGATGCATCGCCGGGCCAGGATACGCCGCGCTGAGCCACCGCAGCGACCGCGCAGGGCCGCCCACAGTGCCCAAAAACCGGCACTGCACGGGTAAAAAACCGGGTTGTGCCCGCCAAGCCGATAAAATCAAGGGTTGGCTGCCGCAGACTCCCTGACAGCCCCTTATTTTCGACGCACCACGCTCGCACCGCATTGACAGCACCTATGTCTGAACAGAACACCCCTCCAGTGCCCCCGGACGACAACAAGCTCATGGCCGAGCGCCGCGAAAAGCTCCGCGCGCTGCGCGAAACCCAGGCCCAGGGCGGCGCCGTGGCCTTCCCCAACAATTTCAAGCCAGCGAACAAGGCGGCCGAGTTGCACCTGACCTATGGCCCACTCGATGCCGAGGCCCTGGAGGCCAATCCGGCCACGGTGAGCGTGGCCGGCCGCATGATGCTCAAGCGCGTGATGGGCAAGGCCAGCTTTGCCACGGTGCAGGACGGATCCCTGGGCGACACCGGCGGCCAGATCCAGCTGTACGTGACCCGCGATGCGCTGGGCGAAGAGGCCTATGCGGCCTTCAAGCACTGGGATCTGGGCGACATCGTGGGCGCCGAGGGCACCACGTTCAAGACCAAGACCGGCGAGCTGTCGATCAAGGTCACGCGCCTGCGCTTGTTGACCAAGAGCCTGCGCCCGCTGCCCGATAAGTTCCACGGCATGGCCGACCAAGAGCAGAAGTACCGCCAGCGCTATGTGGACCTGATCACCGACGAACAGGCGCGCAGGCGCTTCATCGCGCGCAGCAAGGCCGTGAGCGGCCTGCGCGAGTTCATGGTGGACCACGGCTTCCTTGAGGTCGAGACGCCCATGCTGCACCCGATCCCGGGCGGTGCCAATGCCAAGCCCTTCGTGACGCACCACAACGCGCTCGAGCAGGAGATGTACCTGCGCATCGCGCCGGAGCTGTACTTGAAGCGCCTGATCGTGGGCGGTTTCGAGCGCGTGTTCGAGATCAACCGCAGCTACCGCAACGAAGGTATCTCTGTGCGCCACAACCCCGAGTTCACCATGATGGAGTTCTACGCGGCGTACTGGAACTACCTGGACCTGATGGACTTCACCGAGACGCTGATCCGCGAAGTGGCGCTCAAGGCCACGGGCTCGCTGCAGCTGACCTACCAGGGGCGCGCGGTGGACCTGTCGCAGCCGTTTGCGCGCCTGACGATCCGCGAAGCCATCTTCCAGTACACCGAGGCAGGCGCCCATGTGGACGACGCCGCGTGGCTGATCAGTGCACTGAAGAAGCTGGGCCTGAACGAAGAAAAGAACAAGCTGTCCACGCGTTCGCTGGCCAGCCTGCAGGTGCTGTATTTCGAAGAGACGGTGGAAGACAAGCTGTGGCTGCCCACCTTCATCATGGAGCACCCCACCGAAATCTCGCCGCTGGCGCGTGCCAACGACACCCGGCCCGAGGTGACCGAGCGCTTTGAGCTGTACATCACCGGGCGCGAGTTCGGCAATGGTTTCAGCGAGCTCAACGACGCCGAGGACCAGGCCGCGCGTTTCCACGCCCAGGTGGCCGCCAAGGACAGCGGTGACGACGAGGCCATGTTCTACGACCACGATTTCGTGCGCGCGCTGGAGTACGGCATGCCTCCCACGGGCGGCTGCGGCATCGGCATCGACCGCCTGATGATGCTGTTGACCGATAGCCCGAGCATCCGCGACGTGATACTGTTCCCAGCATTGCGGCGGGAGTCCTGAGCGGCTGCTGCGCAACGCCCTTCGCTTCAAGGAGAGCTACCGTGCCCTTCACCCCCAGCAGCGCGCCCTACCCTGCAGCGCACGCCACTGCGTCCTCCCGCAACAGTTTTTCGGTACTGGTGGTGGAGGACCAGAATTCGGTGAGGGCTGCGCTGGTGGCCGAGCTGCGGCACGCAGGGGTGTCGGAGATCTTCGAGGCCCCCGAAGGCGCAGCGGCACTGCACCTGTTCAAGACACATCGGCCGGACCTGGTGCTGCTGGACATCCGGCTGCCCGGCAAGGACGGCTACTGGGTGGCCCAGCAGATGCGCGAGAGCGAGGCGGGTGACTGGACGCCCATCATCTTCCTCTCGGGCCTGGACAATGAACTCGACGTATGGCGCGGCATTGAGGTGGGGGGCGACGACTACCTGGTCAAGCCCGTCAAGCCCATCGTGCTGATGGCCAAGCTGCGCGCCATGCAGCGCCTTCTGGACATGCGCCGGCGGCTGGTGTCGGTATCGGCCGAATTGCACCTGGCCAACCAGCGCCTCAACGAGATGGTGGAAGTGGACTCGCTGACCGGCCTGGTGAACCGCCGGGGCTTTGACCGCATGCTGCACAACGAGATCCTATCGGCCCGGCGTGACGGCACGCCGCTCACGCTGATGCTCTGCGACCTGGACCATTTCAAGCTGTTCAACGATGCCAGCGGCCACGTGCAGGGAGACGCCTGCCTGAAAGAGGTGGGGCGGTTGCTGCGCGAGGTGTGCGTGCGGCCGCGCGACGTGGCTTCGCGCTATGGCGGCGAAGAGTTCGCACTGATCCTGCCCAACACCCCGCGCTCTGGCGCCATGACCTTTGCGCGGGCCCTGGGCCAGTTGCTCAAGGTGCGCGGCATTGCCCACCCCGACTCGCCGCTGGGGGACACGCTGACGCTGTCGGGTGGCATCACCACCTGCGTACCCGACGACAGCACCAATGCCGAGAGCATGATCATGCGCGCCGACCAGGCCCTGTATGCGGCCAAGGCCCAGGGCCGCAACCGCTTTTTCAGTTTCGAGATGCAGATGGACACCGTGGAGCAATTGCGCAGCTGATGGCGATCTTTTCCGTTTTCTGCGCGCCCGAGCGCGCCCTTTTTCCATGGCCACCAACGGTCTGCATGTTTTGAAGACACGGCTCCCGGACTGGGTGCAGGACTGGCTCGATGTGATCGTGCCCGGCCTGCAGATCCTGCTGGTCGTTTTTGTGGCCTGGATGCTGCAGCGCCTGCTGCGGCGCCTGGTGGCGCGTGCCGCCGCCCACTACCAGTTGCCCGACGAGCTGCTGGTACCCATCAAGGGATTGATACGCTGGACCATCGTGGCCAGCGCCTCCCTGCTGGTGCTCGAACGCATGGGGGTTTCGGCCACGGTGCTGTGGACGGCCCTGACGGGCTTTGCCACCGTGGGCGCCGTGGCTTTTTTCGCGGCGTGGAGCGTGTTGTCCAACCTGTTCTGCGCGCTGCTGATCTTCACGGTGCGGCCGTTCCGCGTGGGCGACTACATCGAGGTGCTGGACACGGCAGAAAAGCCCGGCGCCAAAGGCCGGGTGGTGGACATCAACCTGCTGTACACCACGCTCGAAGACCACCTCCATGCGGGCCCGGATGGCACCTGGCTGCAGATACCCAATGCCCTGATCTTCCAGCGCGTGATACGGCGTTGGAGAGGGCCGCCCCCGCCCCTGGCGGCACCTGTGGCGGAACCCGCTCCAGCACTGCCCGCGCAGAGCGCTCCATCAGCGTATCCAGCACCCTGAGCCTGCGGCAGCAGGCCTCGATCGCTTCAGGGCAGCAGGTCCAGCGCCTGCAGGTAGGCCGGCTGGTACATGAGGTCGTCCCAGGCCTGGGGAAGGGTCTCGGGCAGCAGGGCGATGCGGCGCGACTCGCTGTCCACGCTGGGCTGCCAGCGGCCCTGGGCCTGCGCATCCGCCAGGCCGCCCAGCAGTTCGTCCACGGCCTTGCCATCGCCCACGCTCTGGTTGCACAGCAGCACCAGGTCGCAGCCGGCCTCCAGCGCGGCCAAGGCGCCATCGGTGTAACTGACCAGTTGGCCGTCGAGGCGGCGGGCTCCTTCCATGCTCAGGTCGTCGCTGAAGATGGCGCCGTCAAAGCGCATCTCGCGGCGCAGGATGTCCTGCAGCCAGCGTTGGGAGAACCCGGCGGGGCGGCTGTCCACCTTGGGGTAGATCACGTGGGCCGGCATCACGCTGGTGAGCGTGCTGCTGAGCCAGGGGTAGGGCGCCGCGTCATCGGCCAGGATGGCCTTGAGGCTGCGCGTGTCCACCGGCACCTCGGTGTGCGAGTCAGCCTTGACGAAACCATGGCCAGGGAAATGCTTGCCGCAATTGGCCATGCCGGCCTGCAGCAGCCCATGCATGAGGCTCTTGGCGAGCAGCGCCACGACGCGCGGATCGCGGTGGAAGGAGCGGTCGCCGATCACGCCGCTGCGCGAGCCGGCGTCTTCGTCCTGCCAGTCGAGGTCGAGCACCGGGGTGAACGAGAAATCCACGCCGCAGGCGCGCAGTTCGGTGCCCAGCACATAGCCTGCGGCGGTGGCGGCATTGGTGGCGCGCAGGGCGCCGCTGCCGGCAACCGCCTTGGCGCCCTTGCCATCGTCCATCCACATCGCGCCCAGGGCGCGCATGGGCGGCAGGTGGGTGAAGCCGTCGGTGCGAAAGCGCTGCACGCGCCCGCCTTCATGGTCCACGCAGACCAGCAGATCATCGCGCACGGCCTTGATGGCGCTGGTCAGGCCCAGCAACTGGGCCCGGTTTTCCCAGTTGCGGGCGAACAGGATCACGCCGCCGGTGAGCGGGTGGGCCAGGCGGCGGCGGTCGTCGGCGCTGAGCGCGGTGCCGGCCACATCGAGGATGACGGGTGCGTGTTCGGTCATGGGTTTTTCGAAATCAGGGGAAATGAAATTGCGGATACGCGAGCGAATGCGTGCTCGTGGGGATCAAGGCGCTTTTTCGACCACGCAGAAGCTGGCGGCGTAGTCCGTCTCGTCCGTGACGCTCAGGTGGGCCTGCAGGCCACGCTCTTCGAACCATTCCTTGAGCGCGCCGTGCAGCACGATCACGGGTTGGCCCGAAGGCAGCTTGGCCACTTCGCAATGGCGCCAGGTCATGGGCATGCGCATCCCGAGGCCGATGGCCTTGCTGAAGGCTTCCTTGGCGGAAAAGCGCGTGGCCAGATAGCGCAGACCCCGGTCCGGCCAGCGGGCCGTGCGCGCACGCCAGGTGGCGAGCTCGCCCTGCGACAGCACCTTTTCGGCGAAGCGGTCGCCATGGCGCTCCAGGCTGGCCTGGATACGGCGCACGTCGCAGATGTCGGTTCCGATACCGTAGATCATGGCAAGGCGCTCAGCCTGCTGCGGCGATGCAGGCGTTGTAGGCCTGCACGGTGGCGGCGTAGCCCAGCTCCAATGCATCGGCGATCAGCGCGTGGCCAATGGACACCTCCAGCACGCCGGGCACCTCGCGCACGAAAGCGGTGAGGTTGTCGCGGTTCAGGTCATGGCCGGCATTGACGCCCAGCCCGGCGTCGAGCGCGGCCTGGGCGGCGGTGCGGTAACGCTCCAGCTGTTCTGCCTGTCCAGGCGTACCCCAGGCGTCGGCATAGGGCTCGGTGTAAAGCTCGACGCGGTCGGCGCCCACGGCCTTGGCCGCGGCCATGGCCTCGGGAATGGGGTCCATAAACAGGCTTACGCGCACGCCCAGGGCCTTGCACTCGGCGATCAGGGGCGCCAGGCGAGCGGCGTCCTGCGGAAAACTCCAGCCATGGTCGCTGGTGAACTGGTCTTCGCTGTCGGGCACGAAGGTGGCCTGGTGCGGGCGCACCTGGCGGATGAAGTCCATGAGGTTCTGCGAGGGGTTGCCCTCGATGTTGTACTCCCGGTCGGGCCAGGCCTTCATGAGCTCGGCCAGCTCGAACACGTCATGGCTGCGGATGTGGCGTTCGTCCGGACGGGGATGCACGGTGATGCCCCGCGCGCCGGCTTCAAGGCACACCTGGGCCGCACGCGTGACACTGGGAATGCCCAGGTGGCGCGTGTTGCGCACCAGGGCGACCTTGTTGACGTTGACCGACAGGGCGGTACGGTGCGGCGTGGGGTGTGGCATGCGGTATGTAGAGGTCAGAGAGACTGCAGATCCATCATGAGCTGGCGGGTGCGCAGCGTGGGACTGCCGCAATGGTATTGCAAGAGCGCCCGCAACTGGGGCTTGAGCTCGGCAGCCACCGGAGCGCAGGCGCGCAGGGTGGCGGTGTAGCTGGATGCATTGCTGTCAAGTGCCGCCTGCAGGGCCTGCCACTGGCTTCCGGGCAGCGCGACGCGATCGCCCGGCGAGGCAGCACGCAGCCCCCCTTCGGCGACCAGCGTGTAGCGCGTGCTGGCATGCAAGGGCTCCAGGGTCATGGTCTGCGCGTCCAGGCTGGGCAGCAGGCCGATTTCGCGCAGCAGCAGCAGCTCGAAACTGCGCAGCACGGGCTCGAGTGCATCGCCATGCTCGCTGGCGAGCACGCGCACCACGCCGGCATAGTCATCGAACAGCGCAGTGTGTGCATCAGCCCGCGCCAGCAGGCGCAGCAGCAGCTCATTGAGGTACATGCCCGACAGCAGGGCATCACCCGTCGGCATGACATGCCCGCCAACCCACTCGGCCCCCTTGAGCGTGTGGATGTCGGCCGAGCCATCGCCCGACAGGGTGTAGGTGAGCAAGAGCGGCTGCAGCGGCAGCAGCACGGGGCGAAAATTGGAGGTGGGCTTCTTGGCGCCTTTGGCGACCAGGGCGACACGGCCCTGGCGGCGACAGAACACCTCCAGGATCAGGCTCGACTCGCTCCAATCGTAGCTGTGCAGTACGAAGGCCGGTTCATCGGAAATGCGCTTGGCAACGGCCATGGGCGGCTTTCAGCCAGGCCGCAGGCGTTGAAGCGCCTCTGCACGGAGCAGCGCGGCGGCCATCCTCACTCGTAACCGAAGGAGCGCACACGCGCCTCGTCATCGGCCCAGCCCGAGCGCACCTTGACCCATAGCTCCAGGAACACCTTGGCATCCATGAGCTTTTCGAGTTCCTGGCGGGCTTCGGTGCCGATGCGCTTCAAGCGCTCGCCCTTGTCGCCGATGACCATCATCTTGTGGTTGTCGCGCTCGACCACAATGGTGGCGGCGATCTTCACGAGGCGCTTGTGCTGCTTGCTCGCCTCTTCCTCAAACTTGTCGATGACCACAGTGGAGGTGTAAGGCAACTCGTCACCCGTGAAGCGGAACAGCTTTTCGCGCACGGTTTCGCCGGCCAGGAATTTCTCGCTGCGGTCGGTGAGCTCGTCCTCGCCATACCACCAGGCCTGCTCGGGCAGGTATTTGGCGCAGATACCGAAGAGACGCTCGATATCGCCCTTGTTCTTGGCCGACATGGGCACGAATTCGGCGAACGGGTGGCGCTCCTGCATGCTCTTGAGCCAGGGGGCCAGCTCGGCACGGCGGTTGACCATGTCGAGCTTGTTGGCAATCAGCAAGGTGGGAATGCCGGGCTTGAACAGCGACAGCACCTTGGCGTCGGCCAGCGTGAAGTTGCCCGCCTCCACGACGAAGAGGATCAGGTCCACGTCGCCGATGGCGCCCATCACGGTCTTGTTGAGCGACTTGTTCAGGGCCGTGGCATGCCGGGTCTGAAAACCTGGGGTGTCGACAAAGACGAACTGGGTCTGCTCGCGCGTGCGGATGCCGGTGATGCGGTGGCGCGTGGTCTGTGCCTTGCGCGAGGTGATGCTGATCTTCTGGCCCACCAGTGCATTGAGCAGGGTGGACTTGCCCACGTTGGGCTTGCCGACGATGGCAATCACGCCGCAGCGCTGGCCTGGCATGGCCGCAGGTGCACCTGCAGCCGCCAGCATGGCATCCAGATCCCCCGGGGTTTGGGGATGGTCTGCAGGGGTACCGGCATCGCCCGCTGTGTCGTTGGTGGCGTTGTCGTCGTTCATAGATTCTTTGCTTTCAGTGTGGCCAGCATGGCCGCTGCCGCAGCCTGCTCACCGGCACGGCGGGAGCCGCCGATGCCACGCTCTATCAGGCCCAGTTCGGGAATATCGCACTCGACATCGAAGGTCTGGCGGTGCGCCGCCCCCACGGTGGCCACGACGGCATACTGCGGAAGCTTCATTTTGCGGCCCTGGAGCCACTCCTGCAACGCGGTCTTCGGGTCTTTGGAGGCCGCCTGCATCTGCGGGTTGATCTCCATGGCCTGGAACAGGCGGTGCACCAGGGCTTCGGCCTGGATGTAACCGGCGTCGAGGTAGACCGCGCCGATCAGCGCCTCCAGCGCATCGGCAAGGATCGAAGGACGCTGGTGGCCACCGGATTTGGATTCACCCTCACCGAGGCGCAACACCTCGGACACACGCAGGCGCAGGGACAACTGGTGCAGGGTGTCCTGCTTGACCAGGTTGGCCCGCACGCGCGAGAGGTCGCCTTCAGGCAAGGACCCCAGGCGCTGGTACAGAAGACTCGCTACCGCGAGGTTCAGGACGGAGTCCCCCAGGAACTCCAGCCGC
The DNA here is from genome assembly GCF_001428645.1 of Acidovorax sp. Root217. Classification (NCBI taxonomy): domain Bacteria; kingdom Pseudomonadati; phylum Pseudomonadota; class Betaproteobacteria; order Burkholderiales; family Comamonadaceae; genus Acidovorax; species Acidovorax sp. Root217. Next base: position 741,774 of record NZ_LMIH01000012.1, on the reverse strand, counting down.
TCATTGTGGTCGGCCGAAAAGCTGCGGTGCGTAATGGCACGTTGCAGCAGCAAGGGGTCGGAAAAGGGGTGCTGCAGGCGGTCCTGCAGCGCAAGAAGACTGGGGGACACTACTTGGTCTGTCCCTCGAAGCGGTAGACGAGATAAGCTGGACCAGCGAGGGGGATCTCGCGTGAATACTTGAAGCTCACCACAGTCTTGTCACCGCGCTTGGTGACCTCCAGATCCTTGCCCTGTACTGAGCTGATGTTGTCAATCGCTCCAGCCCGGTCAAAGTTGCCGCGTACACCAGCAACCGTGGTCTCTTCCCTGGCTGCCTTGGTTGCCGCCTTGTTGATCGCCTGGTACTCCAGAAAGATCGGCACAGACTGCCCGCCGATGGCAAACGCGGCCACGCAGATCAACCCAATGAAAATCACGCCAATGAACGACAGACCACGCTGGCGCGAACGGCTGGCAAAACGGTTGGAATACATACTCTCCCCTCTCCGTGCTTACTGATTAAAACAGGCCATGGATCATTGGAAAGACCCGATGCGCCTGGGGTTGCTGAAATTCATCCAGACGAAAAAGGCCTTGCCCACAATGTTGGCGTCGGGCACAAAGCCCCAATAGCGAGAATCCAGCGAATTGTCGCGGTTGTCCCCCATCATGAAATAGTGGCCTTCCGGCACTTTGCACACCACGCCTTCAACACTGTAGCGGCAGTTGTCACGATACGCAAAACTGGTCGCACCCTGGATGAAGGCGGGAGCATCCGGATAGTTCAGCAACCGGTGTGCCTTGCCATCGATCTGCTCTTCGAGTTGCGGGTAGTACTTCACTTCGTCCAGAAAATCCGGGACGGCCGTGGTGGGCACCACCTGCCCGTTGATCGTGAGGCGCTTGTTCAGGTACGCCACTTCGTCGCCCGGCACGCCGATCACGCGCTTGATGTAGTCCAGACTGGGCTGCGGCGGGTAGCGGAACACCATGACATCGCCGCGCGCAGGCTTGTTGCCCTCGATGATCTTGGTGTTGATCACCGGCAGGCGCACGCCATAGGTGAACTTGTTCACCAGGATCAGGTCGCCTACCAGCAAGGTCGGGATCATCGAGCCGGAGGGAATCTTGAACGGTTCGAATAGAAAAGAGCGCAGCACGAACACCGCTGCGATCACCGGGAACAGCCCGGCCGTCCAGTCCAGCCACCAAGGCTGCATGAGCAGGCGCCCCTGGGCTTCCTGCACATCCAGATCCACCTTCTGGATGCCCATGCGGTCCAGTTCAGCCCGGCGCTGCACGGCAGCGTCTTCGATCGCCTGGGCTGCACGGCGGCGCTGCGGCAGGAAGTACAGCCGCTCGGCCAGCCAGAAGGCCCCCGTAACCACTGTGGACAGGAACAACAGCAGCGCAAAATTGCCCTCGATGAGGCCAAAGTACCAGGACCCCACGTAGCCAAGAAAGGCAGCCAGGATGGCGGCCGTGAGAATTTGCATGAACTGCATCAATCTTCCACCTGCAAAATGGCGAGGAAGGCCTCTTGGGGCACCTCGACCGAACCGATCTGCTTCATCCGCTTCTTGCCCGCCTTCTGCTTTTCGAGCAGCTTGCGCTTGCGGGAGATGTCCCCGCCATAGCACTTGGCCAGCACGTTCTTGCGCAGGGCCTTGATGGTCTCGCGCGCAATAATGTTGGCGCCGATGGCGGCTTGGATGGCCACGTCGTACATCTGGCGGCTGATGATCTCGCGCATCTTGCCCACCACGGCCCGGCCGCGGTACTGCGACTGCGAACGGTGCACGATGATGGACAGCGCATCGACCTTCTCGCCGTTGAGCAGGATGTCCACCTTGACCACGTCGGATGCGCGGTATTCCTTGAACTCGTAGTCCATCGACGCATAGCCGCGCGAGACGGACTTGAGCTTGTCGAAGAAGTCCAGGACGATCTCGCCCAGCGGCATCTCATAGGTCAGCATGACCTGGCGGCCATGGTAGGCCATGTTGATCTGCACACCGCGCTTCTGGTTGGCCAGCGTCATCACCGGGCCCACGTAGTCCTGGGGCATGTACAGGTGCACCGTGACGATGGGCTCGCGCACCTCTTCCAGGCGGCCCTGGTCGGGCATCTTGGACGGGTTCTCGACCATGACGGTCTCGCCATCGGCGCGGACCACCTGGTAGACCACGCTGGGCGCGGTGGTGATCAGGTCCTGGTCGAACTCGCGCTCCAGGCGCTCCTGCACGATCTCCATGTGCAGCAGGCCCAGGAAGCCGCAGCGAAAGCCGAAACCCAGCGCCTGGCTGACCTCGGGCTCGTAGTGCAGCGAGGCGTCATTGAGCTTGAGCTTTTCCAGCGCATCGCGCAGCGAGTCGTACTCGCTGGCTTCGGTCGGGTACAGGCCTGCAAACACCTGGGGCTGGATTTCCTTGAAACCCGGCAGCGCTTCAGTGGCGGGACCGGCATTGTTGGGCAGCTTCTTTTCCAGCGTGATGGTGTCGCCCACCTTGGCGGCCTGCAGCTCCTTGATGCCTGCGATGATGTAGCCCACTTGGCCCGCGTCAAGCGAGTTGCGCGGCTCGTTGGCGGGGGTGAACACGCCCAGGTTGTCCGCGTTGTACACCGCTTCGCTGGCCATCATCTTGATGCGCTCGCCCTTGAGCAGGCGGCCATCGACCACGCGCACCAGCATCACCACGCCCACGTAACTGTCGAACCAGCTGTCGACGATCATCGCGCGCAGCGGACCGTCGGCATTGCCACGCGGTGCGGGCACCTTGGCCACGATGGCTTCGAGGATCTCGTCGATGCCCATGCCGGTCTTGGCCGAGCAGGGAATTGCATGCTCTGCATCGATGCCGATCACGTCCTCGATCTCGGCCTTCGCATTCTCTGGATCGGCATTGGGCAGGTCCATCTTGTTGAGCACCGGCACCACTTCCACACCGAGGTCCAGCGCGGTGTAGCAGTTGGCCACGGTCTGTGCTTCCACGCCCTGCGAGGCATCGACAACAAGCAGCGCGCCTTCGCATGCGGACAGCGAACGGCTCACCTCGTACGAGAAGTCGACATGACCTGGCGTGTCGATCAGATTGAGGTTGTAGACCTGCCCATCCTGGGCCTTGTACTGCAGCGCAGCGGTCTGCGCCTTGATGGTTATCCCACGCTCTTTTTCGATGTCCATCGAGTCCAGAACCTGGGCCTCCATATCGCGGTCTGCAAGGCCACCACATCGCTGGATCAAGCGGTCAGCCAACGTCGACTTGCCATGGTCGATGTGCGCAATGATGGAAAAATTTCTGATGTGGTTCATCAACGGGAAGCGTCAAGTAATTGAATTAAAACGGCGCGCACAAGAAAAAAGGGCGCGTCGAGTGGCGACGCGCCCTGAACCAACAATCATTGGCAACTGCGATAGTTGGATCTTCATTGTAGGCAAAAAGCGGGTCGGAAGCAGCCCGGCACTGGCACGAAAAGGGTCGTTGCCTGACTGCAACAGGGATTTTATACACAGTTTATTCACAGATTCAGTCCGCGCGATGATGAACAACTTGTGGGTGAGCTGTGGATCAGCTGTGCATGAACACGGTGCATCCCGCATGGTGGAGCAGGAACCGTTCAATATGCACATAACGGTTGAACAGACCCCTGCATTCTATCGAAACTGGTTGATGCCCCGTTCCGGAAGTTAGCGAAAGCTAACCTCTAAGTTTTTTTCAGGGCCGCAGCAGGGGCCCGCCTCCAGGGAGTTATTTGGGAAAACCCATCAAATACCGAGGGAATAGCCCATGGGACTACCCCTTTGCCCATCTGGAATTCGGCCACCTCCTCCTTCAGCGCAGAGGGCGGATCACCGCATATTGGGCCCACTCGCCGCGGCGATAGAGCAGACTCAAGGGCTTGCTCTTGTCCGCCTTGGACACGACCGACTCGAAGTCCTTGAGGCCCGCGATCTCCGTATTGGCCACAGACAGAATCACATCGCCTTCACGCAGGCCCGCCCGCGCAGCGGCATCGGTGGCCGATGCCACGGCCACGCCGCCCTTGAGCTTGAGTTCCTTCTTCTGTGCATCGGTGAGTTCAAGCACGGAAAGACCCAGTTGCTGGGCTGCCGCCGACGCCTTGGGCTTCTCCTCGCGCTCCACGGCCTTGGCGACCGGCTTGTCGGGTTCGATTTCGGCGATGGTGATGGTCAGGTCGCGCGCGCTGCCGCGGCGGAACACCGTGATGGCACTCTTGGTACCGGGCTTGGTGTTGCCCACCAGGCGCGGCAGGTCGGCCACCTTCTCGATGGGCTTGCCGTCGAAGCGGGTGATGATGTCCCCTGCCTCGACCCCGGCCTTGTCGGCCGGCGAGCCCGACTCCACCCCCGTCACCATTGCACCCTGCGACTTGCCCAGACCAATCGCGTCGGCCACGTCCTTGCTCACCGCGCCGATCTGCACGCCAATGCGGCCCCGGGTCACGCGGCCCGACGAGCGCAACTGCTCGCTGACGCGGATCGCTTCGTCCATCGGGATCGCAAACGAGATGCCCATGAAACCACCCGAACGCGAGTAGATCTGGCTGTTGATCCCCACCACCTCGCCGCGCATGTTGATCAGCGGGCCACCGGAATTGCCGGGGTTGATGGCCACGTCGGTCTGGATGAAGGGCAGGTAGTCGCCCGTGTCGCGCTGCTTGGCGCTCACGATGCCGGCGGTCACGCTGTTTTCCAGGCCGAAGGGCGAGCCGATGGCCATGACCCACTCACCCACCTTGAGGCGACTCACGTCGCCCACCTTCACAGCCGGCAACCCGGTGGCCTCGATCTTGACCACGGCCACGTCGGTGCGCTTGTCGACACCCACGATGCGCGCCTTGAACTCGCGCTTGTCGGTGAGCGTAACGATGACCTCATCGGCCCCCTCGACCACGTGCGCATTGGTCATCACGAAGCCATCGGCCGTGAGGATGAAGCCCGAGCCCACGCCGCGCGGTTGCGCCTCCTCATCCTGCTGCGGACGCTGAGGGCGCTGCTGGCGCGGCACGTTGGGAATCGGCACGCCGAAGCGGCGGAAGAACTCCGCCATCTCCTCGTCCATGCCGTTGGCGCCCGAACGCTCGGACGCCTTCTCGCGCGTTCGGATGTTCACCACCGACGGACCAACCTGGTCCACCAGGTCAGTGAAGTCCGGCAAGCCCCGGACCACGGCAGACTGCGCCATGGCCGCGCCCTGGGGCAGCACCGCCACGCTGGCCACCGTCGCCACCACGCCCGAAACGGCGAGGGCGCGCAGCATACTCCAATCAAACTTGGGCATCATCGACCTTTCAAATTGTGGGGAACGCGAAAAAGAGTGTCACAGCCTGTGAAGAGGCGGGCCTGCATTTGGTTCCCGAAAACCACGCAGTACCAGGGCTGTTCGCCGCGCCAGGTCAGCGCGCGCGCTCCAATGCACCGACGAAAAGGCGCAGCGTCTGCATGGGCACCTCACCGACGGCCGTCACCCAGGCATCGGAGGCCATGCGCTGGCCCAGCATCTGCGTGGCGCCCACACTGCCCAACTGGCCTTGTGCGCCATGCCGTTTCACATCGAAGGGCTCGATGAACAACGACACAGTCGCCAGGCCATCGGAGTACAGGCACTGCAGCACCGGCAACGCCTCTGCGGGCCCCGCAGCCGCCAGCCTCTTGTGGCAGCTTTGCGGCACAAAGCCGGCCACCGGCTGGCGCATGCGCCAACCCTCTTCCAGCGCCGTGGTCTTCACCGCCGCAGGGGCAATCACCTTGTAGCCCGATACGTCGTCCATCATGCGCGAAAGCTTGTCCAGAGGCACGGTGGCATTGAGGTCGAGTTCGGAAAAGGCCGCCTGCTCCAGCACCCGGCCATCGGTCGCCAGGGTCTGCAACTTGACCACCAGGCCCGACTCCTTTTCGCTCCAGATGCGGTAGCCGAAACGCAGGGGATCCAGCGGCTTGAACCAGACCACGTCCGCATCCAGGCCGGCCACGCGCTCCTGGCCCAGCACCTGGGCCTCATAGTGCCTGGCCAGGGACGTGCCCTGCACCGACGGCAACTGCGGGAACAGCCCGCGCGCGTCACCGCGCTCGGTGCGCACCGTGCGCTCCTCTGGCAAGAAGGTGCGCACTTCACCGTCGCGCCGGAACACCTTGCGCGGCGTGCCGCTCAGGCCATCCACCCGCTCCAGTTGCTGCTTGCCGTCACAGGCATTCCAGATGCGCGAGCTGAACATCGCGCCCGAGGAGGACAGCACCACGAAGGTACCGACATAGGGGCGATTGCGGGGCGCCTGGTGCATGCGCTCTATCCACTGGCCGATGTCGCGCACGGGACTCACCGGAGACAGGGGCGGCAACGCGGACGCTACCGAACTCTGCGCAGACTGCGCATGCGCTGGAGCAGGCCACAAGCCAGCGCACAGCCACAAGGCCAGGCCAGCGATCGCAGCACGCCGCCACACCCGTGCGGCGGCATGCGCCAGGGCAAAGTCAGAGATCCATCCCATTGTGGCGCGTCAGGTCAGGCAAATTCAGCGGCTGGGCGTGGCAAAGGTGGCATTGCGCAGGAAGCCCGCAGGCATCTGCAGCGCGGACGTGCTGCCAAACTGCTTGTGGGCCGCCAGGAGCTCGTCCAGGCGCGGATCGCGGATCATCACCTGCTGGCCTTCGTTCTCGGCCACGGCGATCATGGAGCCCGACTGCGTGACACCCTGCGGTGCCGGAGCAGTCTGGATCACAGGCGCTCCCACAGAAGCCATCTGGGCCCCCGAAACCCCGCTGCCGCCCTGCAGCATGCCGACGGAAGACCACCCGATGGCCGCCACGGCAGCCAGCGAGGCCACCCCCGCCACCATCTTCCAGCGAAACACCGAGGCATTGGCCGCAGGCAACCGGGCTTGCGCCACCACACCCAGGGCCGGTTCGGGTACCAACGCGGCCGGGCGCCGCACCGGCGCCTCCTGGGCCATCTGTTCGCGCAGGCGCGAGAGCAGCACATTGCCACTGTCGGCACGCGCCAGCTCGTTCGAGCGCAGCACATCACCCACCAGGTGGTAGAGCTGCCATGTGGCCAGCCCTTCGTCATCGCCTGTGCAGGCGATGGCATCCGCAAACGCATCGCCATGCAACTGGCCATCGGCCAACGCCGAAATCTGTTCGCGCTTCGTCGTCATCACATCATTGTTCATGGTCTCACCTGCATATCCGTCACCAGACACTGCTTTACCCTTGCCGTACACCGCACCATCACCACCTTTTGCCCGTCTGGTTTTCCAGCATCGGGCGCACGCGGGCCGAAATCGCCTCCCGCGCGCGGAAAATACGCGACCGCACCGTGCCAATGGGGCAGCCCATGGCAGCAGCGATCTCTTCGTAACTGAGCCCCTCGATCTCGCGCAGCGTCACTGCCTGGCGCAAATCCTCGGGCAGCGCCTCCATGGCAGCATTTACCGCCTGGGCGATTTCCTGGGCAGCCAGCACCGTTTCAGGGGTCTCGTCGCTGGTTAGTTCATGCCCGACACGAGAAGTTTCATCTTCATCGTCAGAGCCCCTCAAGGCATTTTCTGAAATCACCGGGTTGCGCTTCATGTCCATCAGCGCCTTCTTGGCGGTATTGACGGCAATCCGGTACAGCCAGGTATAGAACTGGGCGTCGCCCCGGAACTGGTGCAAGGCCCGGTAGGCGCGGATGAAGGTTTCCTGCGCGATGTCCGGGATGATGTCGGTGTCGCGCACCATGCGGCCGATCAGGCGCTCGATACGGCGCTGGTACTTGATGACCAGCAGCTCGAACGCCCGCTGATCGCCCGCCACCGCGCGCTCCACCAGGAGAAGATCGCTGTTGTCGGGTGTGGGAGGCGGCGTTTGGGCTGTCATCGAATCTCTGGGTTCACGCCTCTCGGCTGTGGATCGGCGCGAACTCTCCGGCACTCACAGTGCCCGTTCCGGCGCGCGAATATACCGCACGGCGCAGATCGGTCCACCGCTCGGGCTGCTGGCGGCTCTCCAGCCATAGCCAGAAGCGCTGACGGCCTTGCGCCTCCTGGACGCATACCCACAAGTGGCCTTGCAGGTCCCACTGCACCTCTGGAGCACCTTGCAGCATCACCGGCGAGGTTCCTGGAAGCAACGCATCCAGCCACCACTGCTGGCCATCCCAATGCAACTCTCCGCAAAACTGGCCCAGCCACCAGTGCCAGGCACCTGCCACGGCGGCCAGCCAGGCGCTCGAACCGGCCAGTGCAGGGATCAGCCCCTGCCCGGCCCCCAGCAGCCACCAGGCCCAAAGCACCGCAGCACCGGCCAGCGCCACGGCGGCCAGCACAGCGCCCACGGCGCGGCTGCGCCGCACGGGCAAGCGCACGGCAGGGGCCTGGCGCGCCATGGAATTCATGGAAAGGAGGGGGAATGCAGGTGCATCATCGTCCTGCAGTTTGCCGCAAACAGCATGCCAGTACCCGCAAGGGCACTGGCATCAAGCCGTCAAACCCGCTTGAATACCAGGGAACCGTTGGTCCCGCCGAAGCCGAAGTTGTTCTTGAGCGCATAGTCCATCTTCACATCACGGGCCGTGTTGGCGCAGTAATCGAGATCGCACTCGGGATCCTGGTTGAACAGGTTGATGGTCGGCGGCACCTTCTGGTGGTGCAGTGCCAGCACGGTGAACACGCTTTCGATCCCGCCCGCCCCGCCGAGCAGGTGGCCCGTCATCGACTTGGTGGAACTGATCACCGTCTTGTATGCGGCTTCGCCGAGGGCCGCCTTGATGGCATTGGTCTCGTTGAGGTCGCCCAGGGGTGTGGAGGTTCCGTGCGCGTTCAGGTAACCCACATCGCCGGGATTGATGCCGGCATTGCGCATGGCGCTGATCATGGCGCGACGCGGGCCGTCCATGTTCGGCGCGGTCATGTGCCCGGCATCGGCACTCATGCCAAAGCCGCTGAGCTCGGCATAGATCTTGGCGCCACGGGCCTTGGCGTGCTCGTACTCTTCGAGCACCAGCACCCCCGCACCCTCACCCAGCACGAAGCCGTCACGGTCCTTGTCCCAGGGGCGCGACGCCGTCTTGGGGTCATCGTTGCGGGTGGACAGCGCACGCATCGCGGCAAAGCCACCAATGCCCAACGGGGACACCGTCGATTCCGTACCGCCAGCGACCACCACATCGGCATCGCCGTACTCGATCATGCGCCCGCCTTCGCCAATGCAGTGCAGGCCCGTCGTGCAGGCGGTCACCACCGCCAGGTTCGGGCCCTTGAAGCCAAAACGCATGGACACATGGCCCGCCACCATGTTGATGATGGATGCCGGCACGAAGAACGGCGTGATACGCCGTGGTCCGCGGTTGGTCAGCTCGGCATGGGTGTCCTCGATCAGCGGCAGGCCGCCGATTCCGGATCCGATCACGCAGGCGATGCGCGTGGCGAACTCGTCGTCCAGCGCCTCTCCGGTGGGCAGCCCGGCATCCTGTATGGCCTGCGCTGCCGCGACAATGCCGAAATGGATGAAGGCGTCCATCGCGCGCGCGTCCTTGGCGCTGATGTACGACTCCAGGTCAAGCCCCTTGACCTCCCCTGCGATCTTGCAGGAAAAGTTCGACGCATCGAACTTGGTGATGAGGTCAATGCCGGAATTTCCAGCGAGGACATTGGCCCAGGCATCGGCCACCGTGTTTCCCACGGGGCTGACGCAACCCAGGCCGGTCACGACAACGCGACGACGGCTCATGCGTAAAAACCTTCTGCTGATCGCTCAAGTCAGGCGCAGTGCGCCGGCTCAGGCCTTCTGATGGGTGTTGGCGTAATCGATGGCGTTTTGCACCGTCGTGATCTTCTCGGCGTCTTCGTCAGGGATCTCGATGCCGAACTCGTCTTCCAAGGCCATCACCAGTTCCACGGTGTCGAGCGAGTCGGCACCGAGGTCTGCCACGAAGGCCTTTTCATTGGTGACTTGGGACTCTTCCACACCGAGTTGTTCGGCAATGATTTTTTTGACGCGTGCTTCGATATCGCTCATGGTTTCCCTCTGGGGGTTGTGAATGAATCCGCGATTCTAGCCGCTTAAGGAGAAGCCCCTCAGCAGCCCGCCGTCCGGATGAACCGGCGTTATCTTTCAATAATTACATGTACATGCCGCCATTGACATGCAACTCCTGCCCGGTCACATAGCCCGCTTCGCGAGATGCGAGGTAGGCGACCGCGTGTGCGATGTCCGAAGGCTTGCCAAGGTGACCCAAAGCGATCTGCGTTTGCAGGGCTTTTTGCTGCTCTTCGGGCAGGCCGGCGGTCATGTCGGTCTCGATGAATCCAGGGGCCACGCAGTTCACCGTGATGCTGCGGCTGCCCAGTTCACGCGCCAATGCGCGCGTCATGCCGGCCACGCCGGCCTTGGCGGCCGCGTAGTTGGCCTGGCCTGGGTTGCCCGATGCACCGACCACGCTGGTGATGCTGATGATGCGCCCGAAGCGCTGCTTCATCATGGGACGGATGGCGGCGCGGCTCACGCGAAAGACCGCCTTGAGGTTGGTGTCCAACACCGCATCCCAATCGTCGTCCTTCATGCGCATGGCCAGGGTGTCGCGCGTGATGCCGGCGTTGTTCACCAGCACGTGCAGGCCACCCTGCTGTTTCACGATGGCATCGATGGTGGCCTCGATGGCCGCACCGTCGTTCACGTTCAGATTGACCCCTTTGGAGCCCGGGTAGGCCGCCAGGGCCGCCGAAATGCGGGCAGCGCCGTCATCGGTAGTGGCCGTGCCGACCACCTGGTAGCCGCGCACGGCCAGCTCCAGCGCGATCGCCGCGCCAATGCCGCGCGATGCGCCAGTGACCAGGGCCACCTGGGTGGGTTGAACAGAATCCGTCATGCCAGCAACTCCCGTGCTTCGGCCAGCGAGGCCGTGTCAAATACTGCAGCACCGACCAACTCGGGGTCGATGCGCTTGGTCAGACCCGCCAGCACCTTGCCGGGGCCACACTCCACAATGTGCGTCACGCCGCGCGCCTTGAGCGCCTGCACGCACTCCACCCAGCGCACGGCGCCAAAGGCCTGGCGCACCAAGGCGTCGCGGATCGCGTCGGCATCGCTGTGCACTGCCACATCCACGTTGTTGACCACGGGAATGGCGGGCGCCGCCAGCACCACCGCAGCCAGGGCCTCGCGCAGCTTGTCGGCTGCGGGCTTCATCAGGCTCGAATGGAAAGGCGCCGACACCGGCAGCAGCAGCGCACGCTTGGCGCCGCCGGCCTTGAGCACCTCGCAGGCCTTGTCCACCGCCGCCTTGGTACCGGCGATCACGGTCTGGATGGGGTCGTTGAAATTCACGGCCTCCACCACCTCGGCGCTGCCAGGGCCAAATGTGGCCACCGCTTCGGCGCAACCGGCGATGACCTTGGCCGCATCCATGCCAAGAATGGCCGCCATGGCACCGGTACCCACAGGCACAGCCTCCTGCATGGCGGCAGCGCGCAGACGCACCAGGGGCGCAGCCTGCGACAGCGTCAGCACACCTGCCGCAACCAGCGCCGAATACTCACCCAGCGAGTGCCCAGCCAGCGCGACGGGCGCCGCACCACCCTCGGCACGCCACACGCGCCATGCCGCCACACCGGCGGCCAACATCACAGGCTGCGTGTTGGTGGTCAGGGCCAGCGCCTCCTTGGGGCCTGCCTTGATCAAAAGGGCAATGTCCTCGCCCAGGGCATCCGAGGCCTCACGCAGGGTCTCGGCAACCGCAGGGTGGCCACCCCAGCCATCGAGCATGCCGACCGACTGCGAGCCCTGCCCGGGAAAAACAAATGCAAATGACTTCATGCCAGCACAGATAGATAAGAGGAATCGGGTTCTGCAGGCCGCCCAAAAGGCGGCGGGCTACAGCTTCAGGAGCACGGCACCCCAGGTGAATCCACCGCCCACGCCTTCCAGCAGCAGCGTTTCACCCTTCTTGACCTGCCCGCTGCGCACCGCATGGTCGAGCGCCAGGGGAATCGACGCTGCCGAGGTGTTGCCATGCTGGTCCACCGTGACCACCACCTTGTCCATCGACAGCTTGAGCTTGCGGGCCGTGCCCTGCATGATGCGGATGTTGGCCTGGTGGGGGATCAGCCAGTCCACATCGGCTTCGGTCATGCCCGCCTTGGCCAGCGCGGCATGGGCGGCCTTTTCCAGCACGCCCACGGCCAGCTTGAACACGGCCTGGCCGTCCATCTTGAGCACCGGGTCGCCCAGCACCTGGCCACCCGAGACATTGCCCGGCACGCACAGGATGCCGACATGCTTGCCATCGGCATGCAGGTCGCTCGACAGGATGCCGGGCGTCTCGGACGCCTCCAGCACCACGGCACCGGCACCATCACCGAACAGCACGCAGGTGGTCCGGTCCTTGAAGTCGAGGATGCGGCTGAAGACTTCGGCGCCAATCACCAGGGCACGGTTCGCCGCGCCGGTCTGGATCATCGAATCGGCTACGGCCAATGCATAGACGAAACCGCTGCACACGGCCTGCACATCGAACGCCGGGCAGCCATTGGCACCCAGCTTGTGCTGCAGGATGCAAGCGACCGAGGGAAACACCATGTCCGGCGTGGACGTGGCGACGATGATCAGGTCGATGTCCTGCGCTTGCAGGCCCGCAGCCTGCAAGGCATTGCGAGCTGCTTCGAGACCCAGGTCGCTGGCCGTCACATCAGAGGCGGCGAAATGCCGCGCCCGGATCCCCGTGCGCTCAACGATCCACTCGTCCGAGGTTTCGATGCCAGCGCGGGCCAACTCGGCCACGAGGTCGGCATTCGTGAGCCGGCGCGGTGGCAGATAGCTGCCAGTGCCGGTGATGCGGGAATAGCGTCTCATTAATGTGTCGTCGTCGCCGCAGCAGGCCTGGGCTGGGCATCGGCAGGGGCCAGGAGCGGCGCCGCATGCGCAATCCGGGTCCGGACACGGTCGAGCAGGTTGTTGCGGGCTGCATCATACGCCCGGTTCAAGGCCTGCTCGAAGGCCATGGCATCGGCCGAGCCATGGCTCTTGAACACCAGTCCGCGCAACCCCAAAAGTGCCGCGCCGTTGTAGCGCCGATAATCCATGCGGATCATGAGCGCCTTTAGCACCGGATAGGCAACGATAGCAGCAGCTTTTGTGAAAATGTTGCGAGAAAACTCATTTTTGAGCCCTCCTATCACCATCGCAGCCACCCCTTCGCTGGCCTTGAGCGCCACGTTGCCGACAAATCCGTCACAGACCACGATGTCCACCGTGCCCTTGAAGATGTCATTGCCTTCGACGTTGCCGTAGAAATTGAGATCGCCCGCTTCGGCAGCAGATCTCAGCAGTTCACCCGCTTTTTTGATGACTTCGCTGCCTTTGATGATCTCTTCACCAATATTGAGCAACCCAACGGTGGGCTCGCCGCCATCATCGCGCAAGGCAGACACCAGGGCCGAACCCATCACCGCAAACTGCAGCAGATGCTCTGCCGAGCAGTCCACATTGGCACCCAGGTCGAGCACCGTGGTGGCGCGCCCCTGGTTGTTGGGCAATTGGGTGGCAATGGCAGGCCGGTCGATGCCGTCCAGGGTCTTGAGCAGATAGCGCGCAATGGCCATCAGGGCACCGGTGTTGCCAGCAGAAACCGCCGCTCCCGCAGTTCCATCCTTGACTTGCTGGATGGCCACGCGCATGGAAGAGTCTTTTTTGCGGCGCAGGGCCACCTCGACCGGATCGTCCATGGCCACCACCTCGGTGGCGGGGACGATGGTGGCGCGGTCATGGGAAAAATCCTTCAGGCTGTCCGCCAGGCCGACCAGCAGCAAGCGGGCATCCGGGTGATTGCCAAGGAACTGACGGCACGCCGCGAGCGTGACGCGGGGGCCGTGATCGCCCCCCATGCAGTCAACAGCCAGTGTGATCATGGGCGACTTGTCCGGCCAACTGCGCTGGCCGGAAGATGGATACAACGGTCAAAACAAAGGCCCGCGCTACAGAATCCGTAGCTACGGGCCTTTGAAGGGTACTGAAGATCAGGCTTCAGACTTGTTTTTGAGCACCTGGCGGCCGCGGTAGAAACCGTTGGGGCTGATGTGGTGGCGCAGGTGGGTTTCGCCGGTGGTGGGCTCCACTGCAATGCCTGGCACATTCAGGGCATTGTGCGAGCGGTGCATACCGCGCTTGGAAGGGGACTTTTTGTTTTGCTGAACGGCCATGATGGCTCCTGGTCTTAAATAGGTTGGTAAATACGCGATGAGCCCATAGAAGACACGAGGGGATTCGCGCGAAGCCCTCGATTATATCCCAAATGGATTCAGTGTCCCTTGCGGTCTTTCTTGAGGCCTGCCAACGCTGCAAAAGGATTGGGCTTGTCGGCGCTTGCCGCCTCGAAGTCATCGTCCGTCGATGCCAGCGGCACAGCCGTCGGGCACTCGTCATGCTTGGGCACCACGGGCAGCGCCATGAGCAATTCGTCCTCGATCAACTCGTGCAGGTCGAACTCACGGGTCATTGCCAGCAAGTCCTCTTCACTCTCGTCGTCGAGGGCTTCGGCGGTAGCCTCGTCGGCCACGAAGCGAAACGCGCGGTCCACCTCCAGCAGCACATCCACCGGCGTGAGGCAGCGCTGGCACTCCATGGGAAAGGACGCACGCACCTTGAGCACCAGCCACACCTGGCCTGCGCCGCCAAGCGCCGTGCGCACCTCTCCCTGCGCCTGCCAGTCCACCAGCAGGTCGGGGTGCAGCCCCCGGGCCTCCTGGGCCAGGCGCTCATACTTCAAAAGGGAATCATGGCCGGCCAGGCGCGCGCCGGCCAAAGCAAACGCTTTGACGTCGAGCCGGTCCACTGAGAATTCCTTGGTCATGGCGGCAGTGTAAGAGAATCAGCGAATGCATCAATCCCCTGCCCTGCAACGCCCTGTGGTATTGGGCTCCACCTCGCGCTACCGCCGCGAACTGCTCTCGCGCCTGAACCTGCCTTTCGAGGTCGCCTCTCCCGATGTGGACGAAACCCCCAGCGCGGGCGAGGCCCCGCGCGATCTGGCTTTGCGCCTGGCTTTGGCCAAGGCCCGGGCCGTGGCACATCTTTATCCCGAGGCCGTGGTCATCGGCTCCGACCAGGTGGCCGACCTGGCCGGCCAGCCGCTGGGCAAGCCCGGCACCCACGAGCGCGCCGTTCAGCAGCTGCGCCAGATGCGCGGACAGACAGTCATCTTCCAGACCGCCGTGGCCACCGTGTGCCAGGCCAGCGGCTTCGAGCAGGTGGACATCGCCCCCGTGGAAGTGCGCTTTCGCGACCTGTCGGACGACGAAATCGAGCGCTACCTGCGCGCCGAGCAGCCCTACGACTGCGCCGGCAGCGCCAAGAGCGAAGGCCTGGGCATCGCCCTGCTCGACGCCATCCACAGCGACGACCCCACAGCCCTCATCGGCCTGCCGCTGATCCGCACCTGCCGCATGCTGCGCGCTGCCGGAGTGGTTCTGCCATGAGCACCCGCCCCGCCACCCCCACGGATGCACCATCAGGCGCCGCCGCCAGCGGCACGCTGTACCTGGTACCCGCCCCCCTCGACTTCGGCTGCGAGGTGGAAGCCCCCCTGCAGGACGCCCTGCCCGCCGGCACCCTGCAGCAGGCCGCGCAGCTCACCCACTGGATCTGCGAGAACGCCAAGAGCACCCGCGCATATTTGAAGCGCATCGATGCCCTGCACCCACTGGCAACACCTCTGCAGCAGCAACAGATCACCGAGCTACCACGCGAGGTGCACAAGAAAGGCGACCACGGCGACAAGGGCTCCGCCACGTTCGACGCCAAGCCCCTGCTGACCCCGGCACTGGCTGGCCACGCCATGGGCCTGGTCAGCGAGGCCGGCATGCCGGCGGTGGCCGACCCGGGATCGTCCGTGGTGCGCGCCGCGCACGACCTGGGCATTCTCGTGGTGCCACTGGTCGGCCCAGTCTCGCTGCTATTGGCGCTGTCCGCAAGCGGCCTGAACGGCCAGAGCTTTGCCTTTGCCGGCTACCTGCCACAGGACGGGCAGGAACGCACGCAGCGCATCCGCGAGCTCGAATCCCTGGCCCTCAAGACCGGCCAGACCCAGCTGTTCATCGAGACGCCCTACCGCAACCCCGCGCTCTGGCAGGCCCTGGTGCAGACCCTTCAGCCCCACACCCGCCTGGCACTGGCCAGTGGCCTGACGCTGCCCAGCGCCCAGATCCGCAGCCAGCTCGTGCGCCAGTGGCGCGCCCACCCCCTGGTACCCAGCAACCGCACCCCCATCGTGTTTGCCCTGGGCCGCTGAGCCCGCTCCATGCCATGCAAAGCCTCTCAGCAGCCCTTCTGCTCCTTGCCCTGGGCACCTGTGCCACGGGCGCACACGCCATCGTCCGCTGCGAATTCAACGGCAAGAGCGTCAACCCGTCCAACGGCGCCGAGACCGCGGGCCTGACCGGCTTGCTGCGCTGCCGCGACGAAAACACCGGCCAGCTGCAGCGCGAGCAGGAACTCAAGGACGGCAAGTACCTGGGCCGGGAGCGCTTTTTCGACCGCGAAGGCAAGCTCACGCGCGAGCGCAGCGTGAACGAGCGCGGCAACAGCCAGGGCCGCGTGGCCGAGTTCTGGCCCAACGGACAGCTCAAGCGCGAGGAATTCGCCGAGAACGGCAGCACGGTCGGGGCAGTGCGCCGCTTCGATGCCAATGGCCGGCCCGAACGCCTTTCTTTCCATACGGGAGGGCAGGAGCAGTTCGTCATCGAATACAACGCTACCGGCCAGCCCACGCGGCTGCAGTGCCCGCGCGCCAGCGTCCTGCCCGAAGACCGCAAGCCCTGCGGCTTCGAAGGCGCTGCGGACACCCCGCTGTATACCAGTGCTGGCACCAAGGCCGGCCAGGTGCGCTACGACCAGGGCCGGCTGCTGCTGTCCACCGAATGGACGAGCGATGGCGTGGTGGCGCAGCAGATGCTCTACGAGGAAGGGCGGCGCGTGCACCGCAGCTTTTTCACCGAAGGCGGCAAGAGCGTGCTGCGCGAAGAGCGCATCTTCACGCCAGATGAGCAGCGCTTCCTGCGCGACACGCGCGGCCCGCTGCACAGCCTGCGCCGTTTTGGCAGCACGGGCCAGCTGATCGAACAGCATGGCTATGCCGATAGGCGCGAAGTGCTGCTTGAGCGCTGGTACCTCAACGGGGCAGCACGCGAACGCTCGACGATGACCGGCATCGGGGAGTCCACCCGCATCCAGCGCGAACTGCGCGATGACGAGGGCCGGCTCACGCGCCGGGAACTGCTCACCGAACAGCAGCAGCGCACCGGCATTCAGCAGCAGTTCCACGCCAATGGCCGCGTGGCCCAGGAAGACCGATACACGGCACCGGACAACCGGGGCCGCACGCGGCTGGAAGCGCGCAAGCAGTGGGACGAATCCGGCAAGCTGCTGGCCGACGACACCATCCTGGAAGACGGATCGCGCCAGCGCAAGGCTGGCGGACTGGATTCCTGATCAGCGCAGCTGCGGCCCGGCAGACATCATCGCCTTGGCGGCGCCGATGCCCATGGCCGCGCCGAAGCGCTTGGCCAGGCGCTCGGCTACGTTGTCACGGCGCGTGTAGTCGATGATCTCCTCGGCCTTGACCACCTCGCGCGCCACGTAGTCGAGGTTGCCGAGCTTGTCGGCCAGGCCCATCTCCACGGCCTGCTGGCCGGTCCAGAACAGGCCGCTGAAGGTTTCGGGCGTGACCTTGAGCCGGTCGCCCCGGCCAGCCTTCACCACGCCGATGAACTGCTGGTGGATCTGGTTGAGCATGGCCTGCGCGTATTCGCGCTGCTTTTCGGTCTGGGGGCTGAAGGGATCGAGGAACCCCTTGTTCTCGCCTGCCGTGAGCAGGCGGCGCTCGACACCGAGCTTTTCCATGATGCCGGTGAAGCCAAAGCCATCCATCAGCACGCCGATGCTGCCCACGATGCTGGCCTTGTCCACGAAGATTTCATCCGCCGCCGCAGCGATGTAATAGGCGGCCGAGGCACAGGTCTCCTCGACCACGGCATACACCGGCTTGTTGTACTTGGCCTTCAGGCGCACGATCTCGTCGTTGATGATGCCGGCCTGCACCGGGCTGCCGCCCGGCGAGTTGATCAGTAGCACCACGGCCTGAGAGCCTTCGTCCTCGAAGGCGCTGCGCATGGCGGCCACCACGAACTCGGCACTGGCCTCGGCACCCGAGGCGATCTCGCCCTTGATGTCCACCACCGCCGTGTGCGGCGTGCTCTTGCTCGCGCCGGTCGATGCCTGGCGCATGGCGCCCCAGGCCAGCGCAACGATCAGCAGCAACCAGGCAAAGCGGAAAAAGATCTTCCAGCGGCGGGCCGAGCGCTGCTCGCTGAGGGCCGCAAAGGCCAGCTTCTCCAGCGTGGCGCGCTCCCACCCAGGCTCCTGCACAGCCGCGCGGGCGCCGGACGGGGCGGCTGATTGCGACCACAGGTCCTGCGACGGGGGGAAATTCTTGTCGGAACCCGGGATTCCAGGCTGTTGGGGATCGGTCATTTCAGGCCTTTTGAGACACCATGCGGCCCTTGGCGGGCAGGCCGCCACAGGCAAATATGCAAAAAACAGGACGAGCCAGGGAACGCCCCTAAAACTCGACGGGCTGGAGGTTGTATGCAGTATGCCAGTGCACTGCACCATCGGACTCCGACAGGGCTATCTTCACCAGCCCGCCCCTGCACGGCCCGCCCGCGCACTGGCCCGTGTCGGGCAGGTAGGCCGCGCCATGCGTGGCGCACAGCAGCCAGTTGCCGGAATCGTCGAAAAACCGGTCGGGCTGGTAGTCCATCTCCATCGCCACATGCGTGCAGCGGTTGAGGTAGGCATGCGGCGCCCCGCTGTAGCGAATGGCAAAGGCCCTGCAGGTCTGGCCCGCGTATTTCACATCAAAGGGCACCGCCAGCCCGCCATCCACCAGATCGGCGCTGTTGCACAAGGGAATGGAGGCAGGCTCGGCAGTGCTCATGGGAGGACAACGGCAGTGGCAGATGAAGAAAGTGACCGATGAAGAGGCTATCCGTTGGCCCGCAGCCAGTCGTGCAGCTCGCGCACCGAATGCGCCACGGCCAGCGGCTGCAGCACGTGGAAGGCGTCGGGCTCGTGCGCCCCATAGCTCACGCCCACGCTGGCACAGCCGGCGTTGAGCGCCATCTGCAGGTCGTGCGTGGTGTCGCCGATCATGAGCACGCGCTCGGGCAGCACGTCGAACTCAGCCATCAGCTCCTGCAGCATCAGCGGGTGGGGCTTGCCGGCCGTCTGGTCGGCCGTGCGCGAACCGTCGAACACGCCCTTGAGGTCCTTGGAATGCAGCACATCGTCCAGGCCGCGCCGGCTCTTGCCCGTGGCCACCGTGATCAGGTGCCCGGCATCGCGCAGGTCGGCCAGCATCGGCAGCACGCCCTCGAACAGGCTCAGGTCGTCCTGGTGTTGCACATAGTGAAAACGGTAGCGATTGGCCAGCTCCGGGTACTTTTCGGGCGGCACGTCGGGCGCGGCATGGGCCAGCGCCTGCATCAGGGCCATGCCGATCACGTACGAGGCCGCCTGGTCCGTGGGCACGGTGCCGCCCACGTCCTTCACGGCCGCCTGGATGCAGCGCACGATGATCTGCGTGGAGTCGAACAGGGTGCCATCCCAGTCAAAGGCAATCAGGTCGAAACGGCGGGGGCGGGACGTGGGACGCATGGGGCAAGGCACTCAGGCAGAGGGTACGAAATCGGCCAGCTCGGGCGGCAGTGGGGCGTTGAGCGCCACGCGCTCGCCACTGGCCGGGTGGTTGAACTGTAACCGCCACGCGTGCAGGAACATGCGCCGCATGCCCAGCTTCTGCAAGCGTTTGTTCAACTCGAAATCGCCGTACTTGTCGTCACCGACGATGGCGTGGCCCTGGCTCGCCAAGTGCACCCGGATCTGGTGCGTGCGCCCGGTCTTGATCGTCACCTCCAGCAGCGTCATGGCCGGCAGGCCCTGTTCCTGGCGCGCCGGCACGGCCTGGCGCACCTTGACCAGGGTGATCGAGCGCATGCCGTCAGGGTCGTCGGCCGTGGTCACGCGCACGCGGCGCTCGCCATCGGCCTGCAAATACTTGTGCAGTGGCAGGTCGATGACCTTGTTGCTGGCGGTCCACACCCCGGTGACCAGCGCCAGGTAGGTCTTGCCGGTTTCGCGCTCGCGGAACTGGTCCTGCAGGTGGGTGAGCGCCGAGCGCTTCTTGGCCACCAGCAAAATGCCCGAGGTGTCCCGGTCCAGCCGGTGCACCAGCTCCAGGAACTTCGCGGTGGGTCGCGCCTGGCGCAGCTGCTCGATCACGCCAAAGCTCACCCCGCTGCCGCCATGCACGGCCACACCCGCAGGCTTGTCGATTGCGATCACGTGCTCATCTTCGAGCAGGATGGGGAATTCGCGCGCGGGCGCAGGCCGCTCGGCCTTCTCGGCCACCTTCTCGGAGATGCGCACGGGCGGCAGGCGCACCAGATCGCCCGCTTCCACGCGGGTATCGGCGCTGGCGCGGCCCTTGTTGATGCGCACCTCGCCGCTGCGGATGATGCGGTAGACATGCGTCTTGGGCACGCCCTTGAGGTGGCGTATCAAAAAGTTATCGAGGCGCTGGCCTGCAGAGTCCTCATCGACCTCGACGAGCCGGGCGGCGGGCGGGTTGGAAGCCGGGGCGGGGCCGGACGGCGGTTTGCCCCCTATAATGTGTTTCACCTGCGCGTTGCTGTGTAAGTGGTTGATTTGTCTGGAGTTTAGTCCACGCGATCACAACACGGGCGCAGGCAGGTCGATGCCAGCGGGTGTCGCCCACGCAGATTGCAGGCCAGATGCCTGCAATGGCCTGGGTGCCAGCCGGCGGGCTGACAGATTGAAACACTGATACGGAATCCCCCAAGCTGGCAGATGCGCCCCACCAGGGCAGGGTCTGTCAGCGGATCGAAGCGAGCATGTGGTTGTTGATGGCTTGGATTGTGACCTTGTGGCGGTGGCGCATGCCCCTGGCCATGCGCGCGCAATTGCCTGCAACGACCGTCCGGCCAGCGCAACCAGCCACCTTGTTCGTGGCAAAACTGCGCCTCTCCCACTCGCCCCCTTCCATGCGCCCCTGCCTTTCGCTGCCGCGCTAACGCGCGGCAGGCTTTCGGCATCCCCGGCAATTCCCTTCGTTTCGATGCGTCAGTCCAGGCATTCACAGCTCCTGTAGAGCTTGTTCATTGTTTTGGAACTGCGGGTGGCAGCCCGCTGCAGCTGTGTTGGCTGCGCCGCTGCCCTCCGCGAAACACAAGAAGGAAACGCATCATGAAGCGGATGCTCATCAACGCCACGCAGCCCGAAGAGCGGCGCCTGGCCATCGTCGACGGACAAAAGCTCCTCGACTACGAGATCGAGATCGAAGGGCGCGAACAGCGCAAGGGCAACATCTACAAGGCCGTCGTCACACGCGTCGAGCCCTCGCTGGAGGCCTGCTTCGTCGACTACGGCGAAGACCGCCACGGCTTCCTGCCGTTCAAGGAAATCTCGCGCAGCTACTTCGCCCCGGGCGTCTCGCCCAGCCAGGCGCGCATCAATGAAGTGATCCGCGAAGGCCAGGAACTGCTGGTCCAGGTCGAAAAGGAAGAGCGCGGCAACAAGGGCGCGGCCCTGACCACCTTCGTCTCGCTGGCCGGCCGCTACGTGGTGCTGATGCCCAACAACCCCCGTGGCGGTGGCGTTTCGCGCCGCATCGAGGGCGAGGACCGCGCCGAGCTCAAGGAGGCGATGGACCAGTTGGAGTACCCCAATGGCATGTCCATCATCGCGCGCACCGCCGGCATCGGCCGCACCGCGCCCGAGCTGCAGTGGGACCTGAACTACCTGCTCAAGCTGTGGAACGCCATCGACGGCGCGGCCAAGGGTGGCAAGGGCGCCTTCCTGATCTACCAGGAATCGAGCCTCGTCATCCGCGCGATCCGCGATTACTTCAACAACGACATCGGTGACATCCTCATCGATACCGACGACATCTACGAACAGGCGCAGCAGTTCATGGCGCACGTCATGCCCGAGCATGCCGCCCGCGTGAAGCGCTACCGCGACGACGCCGCCCTGTTCAGCCGCTTCCAGATCGAGCACCAGATCGAATCGGCCTACGCCCGCACCGTGCAACTGCCCTCGGGCGGCGCCATCGTGATCGACCACACCGAAGCGCTGGTCAGCGTGGACGTGAACTCGGCCCGCGCCATCAAGGGCGGCGACATCGAGGAAACCGCCACGCGCACCAACCTGGAAGCCGCCGACGAAGTGGCCCGCCAGATGCGCCTGCGCGACCTGGGCGGCCTGATCGTGATCGACTTCATCGACATGGAGGAGAGCAAGAACCGCCGCGAAGTGGAAAACCGCCTGCGCGACGCGCTGCGCCAGGACCGCGCCCGCGTGCAGTTCGGCACCATCAGCAAGTTCGGCCTCATGGAAATGAGCCGCCAGCGCCTGAAGCCCGCGCTGTCCGAAGGCTCGTCCATCCCCTGCCCACGCTGCGGCGGCTCGGGCCACATCCGCGACACCGAATCCTCGGCGCTGCAGATCCTGCGCATCATCCAGGAAGAGTCGATGAAGGACAACACGGCCGCCGTGCACTGCCAGGTGCCGGTGGAAGTGGCTTCGTTCCTGCTGAACGAAAAGCGCACCGAAATCGCCAAGATCGAGCTCAAGCAACGCGTGGCCGTGCTGATGGTTCCCAACAAGACGCTGGAAACCCCCAACTACCGCCTGGAACGCCTGAAGCACGACGACCCGCGCCTGGACCACATCGAAGCCAGCTACAAGCTCGCCGAAGAAGTGGAAGACCCCACGGCCGTGACGCGCCGCTCGCAGGAGCCCACCAACAAGCAGACCCCGGTGATCAAGGGCGTGCTGCCCGACGCACCGGCACCGCAGGTCGAGCCCCGCCCCGAAGGCGCGGCCCGCCCACCGCGCGCCGGCCAGGGCCAGCGCCCTGCGGCCACGCCAGTTGCTGCGCCCACGCCCGCACCGGCACCCGCTGCGGCAGCGCCTGCTGCACCTCAGGAGCAAGGGATTCTTGCCTTCATCAAGGGCTTGTTCGGCTTTGGTGGCGCACCGGCGGCAGCACCTGCACCGGTGGCGGCCCCTGCACCAGCAGCCGCACCCGCCGCGGAAACCACCGCCCGCGAACCCCGCCGTGATGGCCGCGGCGAAGGCCGTGGCGGACGCCGCAGCAACCGCGATGCGCCCGGCCGCAGCGATGGCCAGCGCGAAGGTGGCGGCCGTGAAGGCGGCAACCGCGATGGCGCCACAGAAGGACGTGGCCGCCGTGGCGAACGCCCGGCCGAAGGCCGTGCACCCCGCGACGCCGAAGTCCAGGGCAGCCGCCCACCGCGCGAAGGCGGCGAGCGCCGCCCCGAGGGTGAAGGCCGCGAGGGACGTGAAGGACGCGGCGGCCGCAACGGCCGTGGTGGCCGCAACGACAGCGAAGGCCGCAACCAGGCCAATGGCGCCGCCCTGAATGGCGAGCAGGCAGCGGCAGTCGCCGGTGCCCAGGTGGAAGGCCCGATCGGCAGTGGCGCCGACGCCGCCGCCGGCCAGGCACCGCGCAGTGAACGTGGCGAGCGCGGCCCCCGCCGCGAGCGCGGCGACGGCACCGGCCGCCGCGAACGTGGCGAGCGTGCGCCCCGCAACGCCGAGGGCACGGAAGCCGCTGCACCGGCAGGCGACTTTGCCGACACCTCGCCGCTGGCGCTGCTGCCTGATCTGGACCTGACGGGCAACGAGTCCGCAGCCGCAGGCACTGAAGAGCAGCGCCGTGAGCGCCGCTCGCGCGACCGCTATGGCCGTGACCGCCGTGAACGCGGTGAGCGCGGTCCACGCGATGGCGCCGAAGCTGCCGCAGCACCGGCAGCCCCCCTGCTGGACTTCGATACCTCGAATGTACCGGCCACAGCAACGGCCGAGCCCCAGGACGAGCCACCACGCCGCAGCTACTTCAGCGCAGCAGCCCCTGCTGCCGCCACCGAAGCCGCAGCGCCCGTGGCGGCACCTGTCGCGGCTCCAGTGCAAGAGAGCGCCCCGGCCCCTGTGGCCGTCGCTCCCGTCGCACCGGCCCCGGCTCCTGCTGCTGCACCGGTCGTGGCAGCCCCCGCACCGGTGGTACAGGCCCCCGCCCCCATAGCAGCACCTGTGGCAGCACCGGTAGCGGCCCCTGCGCCTGCAGCCGCCGCCCCCGTGGCAGCGCCGGCCCCCGCAGCGGGTCTGCCCCGTGTGCAGGCGTTCACGCTGCCACTGGATGCGCTGCAGCAGGTCGCCGAATCGTCGGGCCTGCAGTGGGTGAACTCCGATGCCGCAAAGATCGCTGCCGTGCAGGCCGCCATCGCGGCAGAACCCAAGCCCATCCATGTGCCGCGCGAGCGTCCACCCGTGGTGGTGGCCGATGAGGGCCCGCTGGTGCTGGTGGAAACCCGCCGCGACCTCTCGGCGATGAAACTCCCCTTCGAGCAGCCTCCAGCGGCTTGATGCGGTGAGCGCGCAAGAAGGCGGCCTCGGCCGCCTTCTTGCTTTTTGGGCCCCGCCTTTGCGCTGGCGCACGGCCGATGCCGGT
This sequence comes from Acidovorax sp. Root217, assembly GCF_001428645.1. Classification (NCBI taxonomy): domain Bacteria; kingdom Pseudomonadati; phylum Pseudomonadota; class Betaproteobacteria; order Burkholderiales; family Comamonadaceae; genus Acidovorax; species Acidovorax sp. Root217. The sequence continues at coordinate 717,188 of NZ_LMIH01000012.1, read as the reverse complement.
ATCCTTGCGGCCACGACCTCGGTGTCTCACTTTCCTTCTGTTCGACCTCGACGAACCACCACGCCTCCATGCTGTTCCTGCTGTCTCCCGCCAAATCGCTGGACTATGAAACCCCGCTGCCGCCGGACATGCCGCACACGCTGCCGCAGTTCGTGGCCCAATCCACGGCCCTGATCAAGGTGCTGCGCGAGAAGTCGCACCAGGACATCGCCACACTGATGTCGCTGAGCGACCCGCTCGCGGCCCTGAATGTGGCGCGCTACCAGGCCTTCAGGCCGCGCTTCACCGCCGCCAACTCGCGCCAGGCCCTGCTGGCATTCAACGGCGACGTCTATGAAGGCCTGAATGCGCGCACGCTGGACAGCGAAGACCTGCAATGGGCGCAGGACCATGTGTGCATTCTGAGCGGCCTGTACGGCATGCTGCGCCCGCTGGACCGGATGCAGCCCTACCGCCTGGAAATGGGCACACGCCTGGCCACCGATGCCGGCAGCAACCTCTACCAGTTCTGGGGCAGCCGCATCGCGGAGCACCTGAACAAGCGCTTGCGGGCCGACACCACGCCGGTGGTGGTGAACCTCGCCTCGCAGGAGTATTTCAAGGTGGTGGACACCAAGGCCCTCAAGGCGCGCGTGGTCGAATGCGTGTTCGAGGACTGGAAGGGTGGCACCTACAAGATCATCAGCTTCCACGCCAAGCGCGCACGCGGGCTGATGGCGCGCTACGCCGTGACCCACCGCCTTGCGACCCCGCATGCCCTCCAGGGCTTTGACCTGGAGGGCTACACTTTTGCTCCCGCCGCCTCAGAACCCGAGCGCCTGGTGTTCCGGCGCAAGACCAACGAGTGAGATCTGCCATGGCATCGTCTTCCGAACAGTCGCCGTCCACCGCAACCACCGCCGCAGCGGCACGCCAGGCCATCACGCCCGAGCTGCGCCGCTGGATCATCGAGCAGGCCGAGGCCGGCTTTGCCGCACCCGTGGTGCTGCAGTCCATGCGCGATGCCGGCTGGAACGAGGACACAGCCGCCGAGGCGCTGGAAATCACGCTGCAGGACCACCTCAACGCGCTTGCCGAGCAGCAGGGCCAGCCGTCCGCCGTGAAGGTGCCCGAGCCCCTGATGGGTGAATCGCCCGCCCAGATCGATGCCGGCGACCGCATGGTGAGCATTCTGCTGGCGATGGCCAAGCCGCGCATCGTGGTCTTCGGCAACCTGCTCTCGCCGGAAGAGTGCGATGCCCTGATCGCCGCTGCCGAGCCGCGCATGGCGCGCTCGCTCACGGTGGCCACCAAGACCGGCGGCGAGGAAGTCAACGACGACCGCACCAGCGACGGCATGTTCTTCCAGCGCGGCGAAAATCCCGTGGTGCAGCGCATCGAGGAGCGCATCGCCCGCCTGCTGGACTGGCCGATCGAGAATGGCGAGGGCCTGCAGGTGCTGCACTACCGCCCCGGCGCCGAATACAAGCCGCACTACGACTACTTCGACCCGGGCGAGCCCGGTACCGCGACCATCCTCAAGCGCGGCGGCCAGCGCGTGGGCACCCTGGTGATGTACCTCAACACGCCCGAAAAAGGCGGCGGCACCACCTTCCCCGACGTGCATGTCGAAGTCGGCCCGCAGCGCGGCAATGCCGTGTTCTTCAGCTACGAGCGCGCAGCGCCCTCCACCCGCACCCTGCACGGCGGCGCGCCCGTGATCGCCGGCGAGAAGTGGATTGCCACCAAGTGGCTGCGCGAACGCGAATTCAAGTAACCAAAGGCCTGCCGCCAGTCCTGCGGGCACGCCGCAGGCTCGCCACCAAGGGATCCCTCCATGAACGACAACACCCCCGAAAAATCCCAGTTGGGCAAGGCCTCGGCCTATGTGGACCAGTACGATGCCTCGCTGCTGTTCCCCATCCCGCGCGCGGGCAAGCGCGCCGAGATCGGCGTCACCACCGCACCGCCCTTTTTCGGCGCCGACCTGTGGACAGCGTTCGAGCTGTCGTGGCTCAACCAGCGCGGCAAGCCGCAGGTGGCCCTGGCGCACATCACCATCCCCTGCGAAACGCCGAACATCGTCGAGAGCAAGTCGTTCAAGCTCTACCTCAACAGCTTCAACAACACGCGCTTTGCTGATGCCTCCGAGGTGCAGGCACGCATCCGTGCCGACGTGAGCGAGGCCGTGTGGCGCGGAGCTGAACACCCGGCCACCGTGGGCGTGCGGCTGCTGCTGCCAGAACTGTTTGACCAGGAACCCGTGCACGAGCTCGACGGCCTGAGCCTGGACCGCCTGGACGTGGAGTGCACCCACTACCAGCCTGCGCCGCAGTTGCTGCATGCCGTGCACGACGAGCCCGCCGTCACCGAAGTGCTCACCAGCAACCTGCTCAAGAGCAACTGCCTGGTGACCGGCCAGCCCGACTGGGGCAGCGTGCAGATCCGCTACACCGGTGCCCCCATCGACCAGGAAGGCCTGTTGCAGTACCTGGTGAGCTTTCGCAACCACAACGAGTTCCACGAGCAGTGCGTGGAGCGCATCTTCATGGACCTGTGGACGCGCTGCAAGCCGCTCAAACTCACGGTCTACGCGCGCTACACACGCCGCGGCGGCCTGGACATCAACCCGCTGCGCACCAGCCACCCGCAGGCCCTGCCGGGCAACGTACGCACGGCAAGGCAGTGACTCCC
>NZ_LMIH01000012.1:693575-714495 GCF_001428645.1 Acidovorax sp. Root217 | reverse complement strand
TTCGCAATCTGGGAGGGGGACGCCCCCAGTGCGGCGGGGCGGCCCTTGCACGGGGGCACTGGCCTGAGTCGTGCCAGTTGCATACGCCATGTGCGATAGCGCGATGGAACGCCGATACCAGCCTTGGCAGAGCGCTAGCGTCATTGCGTCGCCTTACAGTAGCCCTATCCATTGCCGAGCCAATCGCACCGCAATCGGTGCAGGCGGTGCGCGCGGGTTCGCCACGCCACATACAGGCTGGGCAACAGGGTTCCGGCAAAACACAGGGGCATGGCCCAGGCCTCGCCAAAGGCACAGGCGGGTAGCCAGCCCACCCAGCCCATGAGCCAGAGCGTGAGCACCAGATCCCACAGGTGGTATTCCAGCGGATGCTCCACCCGGTGTTCCACATGCCACTGCTTGATGCGCTGGAGCTCGTTGAGCGTCATGACCATCTCCCGCCAGAGGAATGATCAATGTAAGTTTGACGTAAGACTTCGTCAAGCCCCCCCGCCCGTCGGCCCTCAGAACAGCGGTCGGGTGTGCGGGTCGGCCTCGCGCACCCGGGGGGCGCGTGGTTCGAGCGGGCCGTCGGGCACCTCGCCTACCCGCTCCAGCGTGCCCACGCGCACGCCCAGCAAACGCAGCTTCTGGTCCAGCGGCACCCGCTTGAGGCACAGGCCGGCCGTGCGGCGGATGGTGGCCGCGTCCTGGGTGTAGCGGTCCAGCGTCTGGTCGCGCGTGGCGATCTTGAAGTCGTCGTAGCGCAGCTTGATGCCGATGGTCTTGCCCACATAGCCCTTGCGCTGCAGGTCTCCGGCCACGCGTTCGCACAGGTCGGTGAAAATGCGGCCGAGCTCGGCCTTGTCGCGCACGGCGTGCAGGTCGCGGTCGAAGGTGGTCTCGCGGCTCATGCTCACGGGCTCGCTCTCGGTGACCACGGGGCTGTCGTCGCGGCCCCAGGCTACGCGGTGCATCCAGGCGCCGCTCGACTTGCCGAAGCGCTCGATGAGCCATTGCGGGTCCTGCGCGGCGAGCTGGCCAATGATCTGTATGCCCAGGGTCGCGAGCTTCTCGCCGGCCTTGGGGCCGATGCCGTTGATCTTGCGCACGTTGAGCGGCCAGATCTTCGTCTCAAGGTCGTTCTCATAGACGATGGAGATGCCGTTGGGCTTGTTGAACTCGCTGGCCATCTTGGCCAAGAGCCGGTTGGGCGCCACCCCGATGGAGCAGGTCAGCCCCGTCACGTCGAAGATGCTCTTCTGGATCAGCCGGGCCAGCACCCGGCCTCCTTCGCGCTGGCCGCCGGGCACGTCGGTGAAGTCGATGTACACCTCGTCCACGCCCCGGTCCTGCATCACGGGCGCGATGTCGGTGATGGTGCTCTTGAACAGGCGCGAGAAGCGGCGCACCTCGTCGAAATCGACGGGTAGCACGATGGCCTGGGGGCAGAGTTTGGCCGCCTTCATCATGCCCATGGCCGAGCCCACGCCGAACTGCCGCGCCGCGTAGGTCGCCGTGGTGATGACGCCGCGGCCCACATAGTCCTTGAGCAGGGGAAAGTCGGCCACCGGGATGAAATGCGGCTCGCGCAGGCCTTCGCCGTCGGGCGTCTGGTGCAGCAGTTCGTCCACCTTGCGACGCCCGCCGCCGATCACCACGGCCAGGCCCTTGAGCTGCGGGTAGCGCAGCAGCTCCACGGAGGCGAAGAAGGCATCCATGTCCAGGTGCGCGATGCGGCGCAGGCGCGGCGCGGAAGGTTCGTCGGGCAGTGGGGAGGTCACGGCCTCCATTGTGCGCAAAAGGGCCGCCACCCTGCTGTCAGCCGCCCAGCCGACAACAGGGTTGGGGCAGCGGAATTACTTCTTGGCGAGTGCCGCGTTGCGCATCCCCTGCAGCGTGCCCGTGGGCGTGATGGCCTCGGGATCGATCAGGCAGTGCAGCACGCTGGGCAGGCCGCTGGCGCGCGCACGGGCCAGGGCCGGGGCGAATTCCTCGGTGGTCGTGACACGCTCACCATGGCCGCCGAAGGCCTGGGCATAGGCCTTGAAATCGGGGTTCTTCAGGGCAGTCGCACTCACGCGGCCCGGGTACTCGCGCTCCTGGTGCATGCGGATGGTGCCGTACATGGCGTTGTCCAGCAGCACCACGATGATCGGCAGGCCGTACTGCACGGCGGTGGCGAACTCCTGGCCGTGCATCAGGAAATCGCCGTCGCCCGCGAAGATCACCACCTCGCGCTGCGGCCACAGGCGTTTGCCGCCCACGCCGGCCGGCAGGCCGTAGCCCATGGAGCCGCTGGTGGGCGCCAGCTGGCTGGCAAAGGTGGTGAAGGGCCAGAAGCGGTGGATCCAGGTCGCGAAGTTGCCTGCGCCGTTGCAGAAGATGGTGTCGGCTGGCAGCACCTCCTTGAGGTGCTGCATCACCTGGCCCATCTGCAGCTCGCCGGGGATGCGGATGGGGGTGGTATCGCTCCAGGCAAGGTACTCGGCATGGGCGGCCTCGGCATGGGCCTGCCAGGGCACGGCGGCCGTGGGGCGTACCGTGGCCAGCGCCGCAGTGAAGGCCTGGGGCGTGGCATGGATCGGTTGCGCGGGACGGTAGAGCCGGCCCAGTTCATCGGCGTCGGCATGCACGTGCACGATGGGCTGCACGGGGTTGGGAATGGCGAACAACTCATAGCCCTGGGAGGGCACTTCGGACAGGCGCCCGCCGACCACCAGCACCAGGTCGGACGCGCGGATGCGCGCCAGCAGCTTGGGGTTCACCCCCAGGCCCAGGTCGCCGCCGTAGCAGGCGTGGTTGGCCGGAAACAGCATCTGCCGGCGGAACGAGCAGTACACGGGCAGCGACCAGGCCTCGGCAAAGGCTGTGAACTCGCGCACGGCCTGCTCGGACCAGCGGCTGCCGCCCAGAATGGCCACGGGCTGCTTGGCCTTGCCCAGGCGCTCGGCCAGCTCGGCCATCTGCGTGGCGCCGGGGTGGGTTTCGGCCACCTGGTAGGGCAGCGCATCCGCCACCACCGCTGCCTCGGTCAACATGTCTTCGGGCAGAGCCACCACCACGGGGCCGGGCCGGCCCGAGGTGGCAACGTGGAAGGCGCGCGAAATGAGTTCGGGCACGCGCGCCGGGTCGTCGATCTGCACCACCCACTTGGCCATGGTGCCAAAGACGGCGCTGTAGTCCAGCTCCTGGAAGGCCTCGCGCCCCAGCGCCCCCCGCGCCACCTGGCCCACGAACAGAATCAACGGCGTGGAGTCCTGGTGCGCGATGTGCACGCCAGCCGAGGCATTGGTGGCCCCCGGCCCCCGCGTGACGAAGCAGATGCCGGGCTGGCCCGTGAGCTTGCCCTGGGCCTCGGCCATCATGGCCGCGCCCCCCTCCTGGCGGCAGACGGTGACGGCGATGTCGGCGTCGTGCAGCGCATCCAGCACGGCCAGGTAGCTTTCACCGGGCACGCAGAAGAGTTGCTTCACGCCATGGGTGATGAGCTGCTGGACCAGGATCTGGCCGCCCGTGCGGCTGGCGGCGGTGCTGGAGGTGGAGGGCGTGGTCATGTCAGGGTTCCGGAACGAGAGAAACAAACAAAAAAGAAATCGGCAAACCGTCAGCGCAGCGCATCGCACGCACGGCGGATGCGCGCGCAGGCTTCCTGCAGGTCGGCCATGGACGCAGCGTACGAGATCCGGAAGTACGGCGCCAGTCCCAGCACGCTGCCAGGGACCACCGCCACGTGGAACTCGCGCAGCAGGTAGTCGCAAAAATCCGCATCGGTGCGCAGCGTGGCGCCGCCCGGCGTGGTGCGGCCCAGCACGCCTTCGCAGCTGGCGAAGGTGTAGAACGCGCCTTCGGGCACGCGGCAGCGCAGCCCGGGCGAAGCGTTGAGCGCGGCCACCACCAGGTCGCGCCGCGCCTGGAACTCGCGGCAGCGCTCGGCCACGATGTCCTGCGGCCCGGTCAGGGCCGCCACGGCCGCTGCCTGGCTGATGGACGAGGCGCACGAGGTGGCCTGGCTCTGCACCACGGCCATGGCCGCAATCAGTGCACGCGGGCCCGCGCCGTAGCCGATGCGCCAGCCCGTCATGGCATACGACTTGGAAACGCCGTTCACGGTGAGCGTGCGCTCGCGCAGCGCGGGCATCACCACCGCCGGCGTGGCAAACGCATGGCCATCGTAAAGGATGTGCTCATAGATGTCGTCCGCCAGCACCCAGACCTGCGGGTGGCGCAGCACCACCTCCAGGATGGGCCGCAGTTGCTCGGCGCTGTAGGCCGTGCCGCTGGGGTTGGAGGGAGAGTTGATGAACACCCATCGGGTGCGCGGCGTGATCGCTGCTTCGAGCTGTTCGGCCGTGATGCGAAAGCCATTGGCCTCGCTGCACGGCACCACCACGGGCACGCCACCCGCGATCAGCACCATGTCGGCGTACGACGTCCAGTAGGGTGCGGCCAGGATCACCTCATCGCCGGGGTTCAGGCTAGCCATCAGCGCGTTGTAGATGACCTGCTTGGCACCCGCGCCCACGGTGATCTCGTTGGCGGCGAACTCCAGGGCGTTGTCGCGGCGGAACTTGAGCGCTATGGCCGCCTTGAGTGCGGGCGTGCCGTCCAGCACCGTGTAGTGCGTGTCGCCCCGCGCCATGGCCTGCTGCGCGGCCTCCTGGATGTGGATCGGCGTATCGAAGTCCGGCTCGCCCAGGCCCAGCACGATCACGGGCTGGCCCTGGCGCTTGAGCTCGTTGGCGGCCTGGGTGATGCGCACGATGTCCGACACGCCGATGGCGCTGATGCGGTCGGCCGCGCGAAAGGCCGTGGCGGGGATGGCGGCGTTCATTGCTGGTAGGACTCCAGGGGCTTGTCGTTGGGGGCGGCGAACAGCTGGCGCAGCGTGGTGCCCAGCGGCAGGTTCAGGGCCACGTTCTTGGGCGGGATAGGGTTCATGAACCACTTGGTGTAGATCTTTTCCATCTCACCGCTCTGCATGAGTTTGGTGAGCACGCCGTCCACCGCGGCCTTGAAGCTGGGGTCATCCTTGCGGAACAGCAGCGCAATCGGCTCGGCGCCCAGCGGTTCGCCCACGATGCGGTAGGCCGATGGGTCCTTGGCGTTGGCGATCATCCCGGCCAGCAGGTTGTCGTCGAGCACGAAGGCATCGGCGCGGCCGGATTCGAGCAGCAAAAAGCTTTCGTGGTGGTCCTTGCCCAGCACGGTCTTGACGGACGCACCGCCCAGGGCGCGTTCCTGCTTGCGCAGCAACTGCACGGCCGTGGTGCCGGTGGACGCGGCAATGGTGCGGCCCGCGAGCTGGCTGACGGACTTGAGGTCCGAGTCCTTGCGCACCGCCATGCGCACTTCGCTCACATAGGTGGTCACCGCAAAGGCCACCTGCTGCTGGCGCGCGGTGTTGTTGGTGGTCGGGCCGCAGCCGATGTCCAGCGTGCCGTTCTGCACCAGCGGCAGCGTGTTCTGAGCCGTCACGGCCATGTACTCGAGCTTGGCGTCGGGCACGATCTCCTTGAGCACGCGCTCGCACAGCTCGACGTGGTAGCCCAAGTATTTTTCGTTGGCGCCCAGCGCGTAGGCCATGGGAGGCGAGGTTTCGCGCACCCCGAGCACGACCTTGCCGCTGGCCTTGATCTTCTCGAGCGTGGTCTGGGCGCTGGCACCTGCGGCGCACAGCAGTGCGGCCAGGGCCACGGCCATCATTTTGCGGTTGGGGGAAAAAGCCATGTCGTTGTCTCCGGTGGTTGTTGTGGATGGCGTTGGGAAAGCGGTGGGGGCGTGCCACACGAATGCGGCGTTGCTCCGATTCAGATGACGTTCTTCTCCAGCAGCGGCCGGTTCTCGGCGATGCGCGTGATGGACAGGGGCGACAGGTCCAGAATCTGGTAGCCGCCTGTGAGCAACAGCTCGGCCACGCCCCGCCCCACGGCAGGGCACTGCTGCAGGCCGTGGCCCGAAAAGCCGTTGGCGAACACCAGGTTGTCGCAGGCAGGGGAGAGGCCTACGATGGCGTTGTGGTCGAAGGTGTTCATCTCGTAGTAGCCGGCCCAGGCGCCCTGCATGCGCAGTGCCTCGAAGCCCGGGATGCGTTCTGCCAGCGTGGGCCAGACATGCTCCTCGAAGGCGTGGTATTCGGGCTCCAGCGGGGCGAAGTCGGCGTCCTGCTCGGCGGGCGGTGCAAACCCGGCAATGAAGCCTTGGCCCTCGGGCCGCAGCCAGATGCCGCTGGTGTCGATGAGCAACGGGCAGCGCGGCAGTTGGGCCGGACTGGAGAGATGGAACACGGTGCGGCGCTTGCCCACCACGGGCAAGGCAATGCCCGCCCAGCCTGCGATGGCGGCAGCCCAGGGACCGCCCGCATTGACGGCATGGCTGCAGGGCAGTGAGGCACCGCTTTGCAGCCGGACGGCGGTCACGTGCTGCACGCCATCGCTGGCGGCCATGGCAAAGCCCACGGCCTCGTCGGCGATGTAGCGCACGCCCTGGCTCTGAGCCTTCTTGCGCAGCGCGGTCAGCAGCAGGTAGCCGTCGAACCAGCCCTCGCCCGACAGGCCGAGCGAGCCCAGCACCACGTCCTGCAACGCCAGCCAGGGGAAGCGCTCGGCCAGTTCATCCGGGCCGAGCAGCGCCACATCGGCGCCATGGCGCTTTTGCAGTATGTGGTTGTCGCGCAGCGTGGCTTCGCCAGCCGCAGTGGCCAGGTACAGGTAGCCGCCCTCGTGCAGGCCGACGTCGGGCACATCGCCATTGCAAGCCAGCAGCGTGCCCACATTGCGCAGAAAGCCGATGCCATAGGCAGAGATCAGGACGTTGATGTCGGTGGAGAACTGCTGGCGGATGGAGCTGGCCGACAACGCCGACGAGGCGCGTGCGTACGTCGGATCCCGCTCCACCACCACGACCTCGCAGCCCGGCTGCTGGCGCGTCAGTTCGTAGGCGATGGCGCTGCCGATGACGCCGCCGCCGATGATCACGATGGGCATGCCCGTGGTGCTCCCGAACGTTAGCGCTGTGCTCAGACGTCGAACTTCACGCCCTGCGCCAGCGGCAGTGCGGTGGAGTAGTTGACGGTGTTGGTGGCGCGGCGCATGTAGGCCTTCCAGCTGTCGGAGCCGGCTTCGCGGCCACCACCGGTTTCCTTCTCGCCGCCGAAGGCGCCGCCGATCTCGGCGCCGCTCGGGCCGATGTTGACGTTGGCGATGCCGCAGTCCGAGCCCGCAGCCGACATGAACTGCTCGGCCTCGCGCACGTTGAGCGTGAAGATCGAGGACGACAGCCCGGCACCCACGGCATTGTTCCAGGCAATGGCTTCATCGAGCGTGCCGTAGCGCACCACGTAGAGGATGGGCGCGAAGGTCTCGTGCAGGGCCGGGCCTTCGTGCTTTTGCAGTTCCACCAGCGCGGGGCGCACATAGTAGGCATCGCTGCCGGCCACGCCCTGCACGCGCTCGCCGCCATGCACCTTGGCGCCCAGCTCGCGGGCTTCGTCCAGCGCCTTCTGCATGCCGTCGTAGGCGCCGCGGTCGATCAGCGGGCCGACCAGGGTGCCGGTGGCGCGAGGGTCGCCCACCTGCACGTTGCCATACACCTTGGCGAGCTGAGGCACCAGGGTGTCGTAGATGCTGTCGTGCACGAACAGGCGGCGCAGCGTGGTGCAGCGCTGGCCGGCCGTGCCCATGGCGGCGAAGGCGATGCCGCGCAGCGCCAGGTCCAGGTCGGCGGAAGGGGCGACGATGGCGGCGTTGTTGCCACCGAGCTCCAGGATGGCGCGGGCAAAGCGCGCGGCCAGGCGCGGGCCGACGGCACGCCCCATGGCGGTGGAGCCGGTGGCCGAGAGCACGGCCACGCGCGCATCGTCCACCAGCACCTCGCCGATGGCGCGCTGGCCGATCAGCAGCTCCAGCAGGCCCTCGGGCGCATCGCCGAAGCGGGCCAGTGCGCGCTGGGCGATGGCATGCGTGGCCAGGGCGGTGAGGGGCGTCTTCTCGGACGGCTTCCACACCACGGAGTCGCCGCAGACCAGGGCCAGGGCCGCGTTCCACGACCACACGGCCACGGGGAAGTTGAAGGCCGAGATCACGCCGCACACGCCCAGCGGGTGCCAGGTTTCCATCATGCGGTGGCCGGGGCGCTCGGTGGCGATGGTCAGGCCGTAGAGCTGGCGCGACAGGCCGACGGCGAAGTCGCAGATGTCGATCATCTCCTGCACCTCGCCCAGGCCTTCGGAGGGGATCTTGCCAGCCTCCAGCGTGACGAGCAGGCCCAGGTCGTCCTTGGCGGCGCGCAGTTCCTCGCCCAGCAGGCGCACGAGTTCGCCGCGGCGCGGGGCCGGCACGTTGCGCCAGGCCAGGAAGGCCGTCTGCGCGCGGGCGATGGCGGCGGTGGCGTCGGCAGCCGACACCTCGTGCACGGCACCGGTGGCCTCGCCGGTGATGGGCGAGCGCACCGGCAGGTCGCCGCCGGTGTAGGCGGCACGCGGCACGCCCAGGCGCTGCAGCAGTGCATCGACATCGGTCACGAGGGAGTGGGAGACAGCAGAGGGTGCGGACACGGCAGCATTCCAAAAATCAATGCGCCCAATATCGCCCAATCGACGGGTCGCGGATAGCAAAAAATTGGAACAACTTGATTCGCAAATAGAATCAAGTCTCTTCAATACATGCCCATTTCCGGGATAAACAGAGCACCATGACGGTGCGCCAGCGGTGTAAACCCTGATATTCATTCTCCAGGAGCATGAACAGCCATGTTTCGCAAGACCTTTTTGCCGCCCGTGGCAGACCTGCTGGCCTTCGAGGCGGCAGCGCGCCATACCAGCGTCTCGCGCGCGGCCGAGGAACTGCACCTCACGCAGAGCGCGGTATCGCGCCAAATACGCCAGCTGGAGGAGCAATTGGGCATGGCCCTGTTCCACCGCGTGCGCCAGCGCGTGGTGCTGACCGATGCCGGGCGAGTGTACGCCGCCGACGTGCGCGCCCTGCTGCAGCAGCTGTCGGCCGCCACGCAGAAGGCCATGGCGTTTTCGAGCGCGGGCGGCCTGCTCAACCTGGCGGTGCTGCCCACGCTGGGCACACGCTGGCTGATTCCGCGGCTGTCGGGCTTCATGGCGCTGTACCCCGATGCCACGGTGAACTTCTCGGCGCGCTCCGAGCCCTTCGACTTCGCGCAGGAGCCGATGGACGCGGCCATCCACTTCGGCGCACCGCATTGGGCCGGCGCCGTGTGCGAGTACCTGATGCACGAGGAGGTGCTGCCCGTGTGCAGCCCCCACTACCGCGCCCAGCAAGGCCTGCGCACGCCGGCCGACCTGGCAGGCGCCGTGCTGCTGCAGCAGAACACCCGGCCCACGCAATGGACGGAATGGTTCGAGCGCCTGGGCGCCCCCACCCCGCAGGCGCTGCGTGGCCCGCGCTACGAGCAGTTCTCGATGATCGCGCAGGCGGCGGTGTCGGGCCTGGGCGCGGCGCTGCTGCCGCGCTTTCTGATCGAAGGCGAGCTTGCTTCGGGGGCACTTGTGGCCCTGTCCACCGACGTGCTCACCAGCAGTGAGGCCTACTACCTCGTCTACCCCGAGGCGCGCGCGCAGACGCCGCTGGTCAAGGCCTTCAGGGACTGGCTGCTGGCGCAGTGTGCAGGCATTGCCACTGCCGCCCGCCCCACCCTATAGATGGCTGTGCGCGTAGGCGTGGATGGCCTCGCCGAGAAACGCCACCATGCGCGGGTGGTAGGCATTGTGAAAAGCCTTCATGTCGGGGTTGTCGGCATAGAACAGTGCCGTGCCGATATAGGCCTCGCGCGACGGCGCATAGAAGCGTGACGCAATGGCATGGTGCCGCGCCATGAGGGCCTGGATGGCCGGCGCAAAAGGCTCGGCGCTGTCGATCAGCGGCGCCAGTTCCTCATAGAAACGCTGGAAATCCTGGTGCGCCCGGGCCTTGTCGACATGGGCCCACTGGTTGGTGGCGGCCAGCGAGGCGGCTTGTTCAGCGGCTTGCGCGTTGCGGCATTGCTGGAGGTATTCGGGGCTGGCGTCGTGCAGTGTGGTCATGGGTGCGGCACTTGGCCGTAGAGGAATGAGCACCGAATGTAGGCCGTGCACCGTGCTGCGGTGGCAGATCCATGCCACCCGCTGTGCCGGGCGTCACCGCCGCCCACCATTCGCAACGCGCACGTTGCGGGCGAACTACAGCAAGGCCGCCGCCATCATCGCCAGCCCGGCAATGCTCACGGCCCAGGTCGCCGTGCGGACATACGGAATGCCGATGTAGTACACCGGGATGTAGGCCATGCGCGCCCAGAAGAACACCTGGGCGCCCAGCACCACCTGGCTGCCGGTGCGGTTGCTGGCAGTGGCCGCCAGGCCCAGGATGGCAAAGAACACGAGGTTGTCGAAGCTGTTGCGCGCAGTGCGCTCGGCGCGGCCGGCAAAGGCCCCCGGATCGGCCAGATGATCGCGGTTGCCGAAGGCCAGCAGCAGGCCCGAGGGCGTCCAGGCGCGGGCTCGGATCAGGCTGGCCACGACCACCAGCAGCCAGGTGATGATGGCAAAGTACACGACGAGGGTGAGGATGGGGTTCATGGCAGCCTGGGACAAGGGTGGTGGAAAGCGCCGCATCCATCGCACCTGGACAGGGCAGGAGCCCGCAGCATACGCCCCCGCCGCTGCCGGACTCAGTTCGGCGAGGCCGGCACGCCGCCGGGCACCAGGCGCTGCTCGGGCTGCTGCCCCGCCAGGCTTTGCGCGGGGCGGCGCAAGGTGGCATCGAAGGGATGGATGCGCGGCCCTATGGCCGCCGCCTCGCGCTTGAGCAGCTCCACCACGGTGGGCAGGCGGTCCTCATTGAGGCGAGCCGAGATGGTGCCCACGCTGAGCGCGGCCACGGCGCGGCCCTCGCGGTCGAGCACGGGCACACCCACGCCGGCCATGCCTTCGAGCAGGCCGGTGTTGCGGGCGGCATAGCCCGTCTGGCGCACGCGCTCGATCTCGGTGCGCAGGTAGACCTCGTCGTACACGCCGTACTCGCGCACCCGCGAGAGATTGAAGCGGATCACCTCCTCGCGCTCGGCCTCGGGCAGGAAGGCCAGGATGGACAAGGCACCCTGCCCCACCCCCAGTGCCACGCGCCCGCCGATGTCACCCGTGAATGACCGGATGGGAAATGGCCCCTCGCTGCGGTCCAGGCAGATCGCATCGAACCCGCTGCGCACCAAGAGGAAGATGCTGTCGCCCAGGCTCGCGCTCAGGCGCAGCAGCGCAGGCCGGCACAGGCTGCGCAGGTCGCCCGGGTTGCCGGCCTTGGCGGCCAGCGCGAAGAACTCGGTGGACAGCCGGTAGAGCTTGCTGCGCTCGTCCTGCTCGGCCATGCCCTCGGCCACCAGCGATTGCAGCAAACGGTGCGTCGTGCCCTGGGTCAGGCCCACGGCACGCGCCAATTGGGTGACCCGCCCGCCCTCGGCCTGCACCTCGGCCAGGGCGCGGATGACGGCAAACATGCGGGGCACGCCGCCCGTGGAGGTCGAAGCTGGTTCCATGCACTGCTCCTGTGGAATAGATGGCATTTTCGAAGTGCATCATATTCCATTAAACGGAATAAATTCAATAAAAATTCTGTTTAATGGAATACCCGATGCAAGCTGGCCTGATTACTGCAATACATTGAATCGAAAGCGCAAGACAGTCCACAGAACGCTGAAACCCGCACCGCACCGGTGCATACACGGGGCAGGCACGGGTGGACCGCCGCCGCGCAGCGATGAAACAGCGACCAGAAAGGCCCGTGCATGTCCTTCCTTCAACTCACTGACGTGACCAAGTTCTATGGCAGCACCTGCGCGGTGCAGGCCATGAACCTTTCGGTGGAAAAAGGCGAGTTCGTCTCGCTGCTGGGCCCCTCGGGGTGCGGCAAGACCACCACCTTGCAGATGGTGGCGGGCTTCGAGGCGGTGACCAACGGCCGCATCGAACTCGACGGCCGCGACATCACGCACGCCAAGGCCAACACGCGCGGCCTCGGTATCGTGTTCCAGAGCTATGCCCTGTTTCCGCACATGACGGTGGCCGACAACGTGAGCTTTGGCCTGGAGATGCGCAAGATGCCCAAGGCCGAGCGCAAGGAGCGCGTGGCCCAGGCGCTGGGCCTGGTGCACCTGGAAGCCCATGCCACGCGCTACCCGCGCGAGCTCTCGGGCGGCCAGCGCCAGCGCGTGGCGCTGGCGCGCGCGCTGGTGATCGAGCCGCCGGTGCTGCTGCTCGACGAGCCCCTGTCCAACCTTGATGCCAAGCTGCGCGAGGAAATGCAGTTCGAGCTGCGCCAGATCCAGCGCAAGGTGGGCACGACCACCGTGATGGTCACGCACGACCAGAGCGAGGCCATGTCCATCAGCGACCGCGTGGTGGTGATGGAGGCCGGCCGCGCCACGCAGATCGACCACCCGCACCGCGTATACGAGCACCCGCGCACGCGCTTCATTTCCACCTTCGTGGGCAAGGCCAACCTGCTGCCAGGCAAGGTCACGGCCAGCGGCGCGGCACGCACCCATGTGGCGGTGGGTTCGCTGGCGGTGCAGGTCGAGGGCCCGGAGTTTCGACCCGGCGCCGCCGTGCTGCTCAGCGTGCGGCCCGAGAAGCTGCAGTTGGTGCCCGCCGTGCAGGGCCGGCTCGACGGCGAGGTGGGCGAACGCTTCTTCCTGGGCAGCCAGTGGCTGTACCGCGTGGCCACGCCCGTGGGCAACCTGATGGTGCTGGTGCCCAATGACGGCCGCAACGCGCTCAACGAGGGCGATCGCACAGGTGTGGACTGGCCTGACCACTGCATGCGCCTGCTGCCCGCCGACGAGGTCGCCGTGGCCGAACCCGAGGCCGAGGTGGCCCCATGAGCAGCGCCACCCGCAAGGCCGTGCCCTGGTGGCTGTCGGCCCCGGCGCTGGTGCTGTTCACCTGCCTGCTGCTGGTGCCGCTGGCGCTCACGGCCGTGCTGTCGTTCAATGCCTTCGACCCGATGACGGGCGTGAAGGCCGGCGAGTTCACGCTGGAGCACTACGCCCACGTGTTCACCGACTCGTACTACCACGCCATCTTCTGGCGCACCTTCTGGATCTCGGCGCTGGTCACCGTGATCTGCGTCGCCATCGGCGCGCCCGAAGCCTACATCCTGAGCCGCATGGGCAACCCCTGGCGCTCGGTGCTGCTGCTGGTGGTGCTGGCGCCGCTGCTGGTCTCGGTGGTGGTGCGGGCCTTCGGCTGGAGCATGCTGCTCGGGCCCGAGGGCCTGGTCAACGGCACGCTCAAGCTCGTCGGCATCGGCCCGGTGAAGATGCTCTACACCGAGATCGCCGTCATCGTGGCGCTGGTGCATGTGATGCTGCCCTTCATGGTGATCCCCGTGTGGACCTCGCTGCAAAAGCTCGACCCGGGGGTGCAGAACGCGGCGCTGTCGCTCAAGGCATCGCCCTTCACCACACTGCGCCGCATCGTGCTGCCGCAGGTGCTGCCGGGCATCCTCTCGGGCAGCCTGATCGTGTTCGGGCTGGCGGCCAGCTCGTTCGCCATCCCCGGCCTGCTGGGCGGGCGGCGCCTGAAGATGGTGGCCACCGTGGTCTACGACGAGTACCTGCACGAACTCAACTGGCCGCTGGGCGCGGCCGTGGCCCTGACCCTGCTGGTGGCCAACCTCGTGGTGATGCTGAGCTACAACCGCCTCGTCGAAGGCCGCTACAAGAAGGCGTTGGGATGACCATGACGATCCCGCAGGAAATCTGACCATGCACAAGAACGGCCCTCTCGCCCTGGCGTTCAACGCCCTCGTCATCGCCTTCATGCTCGCGCCCCTGGTGGTCGTGTGCGTGGTGGCCTTCACGCCCGAAAACACGCTGACCCTGCCGACCACCGAGTTCTCGCTGCGCTGGTTCAGGGCGGTGTTCGAGCACCCCGACTTCGTGCAGTCGTTCTGGAACAGCCTGTGGCTGGCGCTCGCATCGGCCACGCTGGCCACGGTGCTGGCCGTGCCTGCGGGCATTGCCATCACGCGCTACGATTTTCCTGGGCGCGGCTTTCTCAACGGGCTGTTCCTCTCGCCGCTGATCATTCCGCACCTGGTACTGGGCGTGGCCCTGCTGCGCCTGTTCGCGCTGGTGGGCGGCACGGGCAGCTTCGGCTGGCTGGTGCTGGCGCATGCGCTGATCGTCACGCCCTACACGCTGCGCCTGGTGGTGGCGGCGCTGGTCGGGTTCGACCGCAGCGCCGAGCACGCGGCACTCTCGCTCGGTGCCAGCCAGGCCACGGTGTTCACGCGCATCACGCTGCCGATGATCCTGCCGGGAGTCACCGGCGGGTGGCTGCTGGCCTTCATCAACAGCTTCGACGAGGTGACCATGTCGATCTTCGTCACCTCGCCGAGCACGGTGACGCTGCCGGTGCGCATGTACATGTACGCCACCGAATCCATCGACCCGCTGATGGCTGCCGTGTCGGCCCTGATGGTGGCCGTGACGGCCTTCGCCATGGTGCTGCTGGACCGCGTCTACGGCCTGGACCGCGTGCTGGTGGGGCGCAAGTAAGCCCATGGCCACGACGACCTCCCCTGCATTGCCACTGCTGCGCCGCGTGGCCGAAACCGCGCGCAAGGCCGTGCCTTTCATGCTCGATGGCCAGCCGGCCAGCGCCCTCGAAGGCGACACCGTGCTAACCGCCATCCTCACCTTGCAGGCGCGTCTGCGCCACAACGAGTTCAGCCACGAGCCGCGCGCCGGCTTTTGCATGATGGGCGCCTGCCAGGACTGCTGGGTGCAGACCGACAGCGGCGAGCGCCTGCGCGCCTGCGCCACCTTCATCGCGCCGGGCATGGCCCTGCGCACCGGGGAAGGCGCGGCATGAGCAACCCCACCCTGCAGGCCGTGATCGTGGGCGCAGGCCCCGCCGGCATACGCGCCGCGCAGACCCTGGCCGCGCATGGCGTGCGCCCCGTGCTGCTCGACGAAGCGGCGCGTGGGGGCGGCCAGATCTACCGGCGCCCACCCGCGCACTTCCAGCGTCCGGCGTCGGCCCTGTACGGCACCGAAGCCGCGCGCGCCACCGCCGTGCATGCCGCGCTCGACGGCATTGCGGACCAGATCGACTACCACCCCGACAGCCTGGTCTGGAACGCCCAGGGCGGTTTCCTCGACGTGCTGCACGGCACCACGCAGACCACGCGCAGCGTGCCCTACCGCCAGCTCATCGTGGCCAGCGGCGCGGCCGACCGGGTGCTGCCCGTGCCGGGCTGGACGCTGCCCGGTGTCTACAGCCTGGGCGGGGCGCAGGTGGCGCTCAAGTTCCAGGGCTGCACCATCGGCAGCCGGGTGGTGCTGATGGGCACCGGGCCGCTGCTGTACCTGGTGGCCTACCAGTACGCACGCGCCGGCACCACCGTGGCAGCCGTGCTCGACACTGCGCGCCTGGCCGACCAGGTGGCCGCCGTGCCGGCCATGCTGACCCAGCCCGCCGTGTTCGCCAAGGGCGTGTACTACGTGGGCTGGCTGCGCGCGCATGGCGTGCCCATCCATACTGGCGTGCGCCCCGTGCGCGTGCTGGGTGACGAACGCGTGGATGGCGTGGTATGGAGCGAAGGTACGCGCGAGCACACCCTGGCCTGCGATGCCGTGGGCCTGGGCTACGCCCTGCGTTCCGAGACCCAACTGGCCGACCTGCTGGGCTGCCGCTTTGCCTGGGCGCCCCTGCAGCGAGCCCATTTGCCCGAGCGCGATGGCGCCGGCCGCACCAGCGTGGCGGGGGTCTACCTGGCAGGCGACGGCGCGGGCATCATGGGTGCCGATGCGGCCGAGTGGGCCGGCGAGCGTGCCGCCCTGGCCTTGCTGGCCGACCAGGGGGGGTCCGTGGACACCGCCCGCGCCCAGGAACTCGAGGACAAGCTCACCCGTTTGGCGCGCTTTCGCGAGGGGCTGGAGCGGGCCTTTCCCTTCCCCACCGACTGGGCCGCTCAGGCACCTGACGAGCTGGTGGTGTGCCGCTGCGAGAACGTCACGGCCGGCCAGTTGCGCGACACCGTGCGCGAGACCGGCGCCGACGAAATGAACCGGCTGAAGGCGCTGACCCGCGTGGGCATGGGCCGCTGCCAGGGCCGCAGCTGCGGCGTGGCAGCGGCGGAGATCCTGGCCCACGCCACCGGCAAGCCGGTGGAACTGGTGGGCCGGCTGCGTGGCCAGGCACCGATCAAGCCGATTCCCATCCACCTGCAGGCCGCCAGCCAGCACACCGGAGCCGCTGCATGAGCGCCGCCGCACCCCACCTGACCAGCAACCCGCGCCTGATGGACACCGACGTGGCCATCGTCGGCGGCGGCATCGTGGGCGCCTCGGCGGCACTCGCACTGCGCCGCCGGGGCGTGGACGTGGTGCTGCTCGAACGCGACCTGTGCGGCTCGCGCTCCAGCGGCGTGAACTACGGCGGCGTGCGCCGCCAGGGCCGCCCCCTGAGCCAGTTGCCCCTGGCGCAGCGCGCCCACGAGATCTGGGGCCGCCTGCCCGAACTGCTGGGCACCGATGGCGAGTACCAGCGCACCGGCCATTTCAAGATCGCGCGCAGCGAAGACGACCTGACTGCGCTGGAGCGCTACGAGGCCATGAGCCGCGACTACGGCCTCGGGATCGAGCTGCTCTCGGGCCAGGGGCTGCGCGAGCGCTGCCCCTGGCTGGGCGGCAAGGCCGTGGGTGGATCGCTCTGCCGTGAGGACGGGCAGGCCAACCCGCGCCTGGTGTCCCCCGCGTTCGCGCTGGCCGCCCGGCGCGCGGGCGCCCATATCTTCGAGCGCACGCCCTTGACCGAGGTGGAGCACGACGGCCGGCAGTTCGTGCTGCGCTCGGGCTCCGCGCTCACGGTGCGTGCGCCCATGCTCATCAACTGCGCAGGTGCGTGGTCGGGCCCGCTGGCCACCCAGTTCGGCGAGGCCGTGCCGCTGCAGTCGGGCCACCCGGCCATGGCCGTGACCGAGCCCCTGCCCTTCTTCATGCACTGGAGCCTGGGTGTGGAGGGCGGCAGCATCTACTGCCGGCAGGTGGCACGCGGCAACCTGGTGCTGGGCGGTGGTTCGGGCATTGGCCTGGATGCGGACCGTGCACGCTCGGAGCGCAGCGCCATCGCGGCGCTGGCGGTGCAGGCCATCGAGCTGCTGCCGGTGCTCAGGCACGCGCATTTCATCCGCACCTGGAGCGGCACCGAAGGCTACCTGCCCGACCGCCAGCCCGTGCTCGGCAAGAGCCGCACCACGCCCGGGTTGTTCCATGGCTTCGGCTTTGCCGGCGCAGGCTTCCAGATCGGCCCGGCGGCCGGCGAGGTGCTGGCCGACCTGGCCTGCGATGGCCGCAGCAGCACACCTACCGAGGCCTTCGCCATCGACCGCTTTTCCCCAGCAGGTGTGCCAGCGGCCGCACCTGCCCATTGAGTTCCGATTCCCCGACCGCTACCCTTCCAACAATCTGAAAGGAAAGACCCATGACCTCCTCTCGCCAGAACCCCATCCTGCGCCGTGCGCTGCTCACGGCCGCCGCAGCGGCCGCGCTGGCCGCCGGCGGCGTGGCCAGCGCCCAGACGAAAACGCTGTACATCGGCATGAACGGCGGCACGATGGAGAAGGCGTACACGCAGTACGTCTTTCCCGCGTTCGAGAAGCTGCATGGCGCCAAGGTGGTGGTGGTGCCGGGCACCTCCTCGGACATCCTGGCCAAGGCGCAGGCCAACAAGGACAGGCCGCAGATGCACGTGATGTTTCTTGACGACGGCATCATGGTGCGCGCCATGGGCATGGGCCTGTGCCAGAAGCAGCGGCCCAACCCCCACCTCAATGAGATCTACCCCGCCGCCCGCTTCAAGGACGACCTGGCCAGCGGTGTGAGCCTGGGCATGACGGGCATCGCCTACAACACCAAGATGTTCACCGAGAAGGGCTGGGCGCCACCGACCTCGTGGATGGACTTCGCCGACCCCAAGTACAAGGGCAAGGTGGTGTTCCAGTCCATGCCCTCCTCGTCCTTCGGGCTGCATGGCTTTCTGATGTTCAACCGCATTCAGGGCGGCAACGACAAGAACGTGGAGCCCGGCTTCAACAACTGGGCCAAGACCATCGGCCCGAACGTGCTCGAGTACATCCCGAGCTCGGCCAAGATCTCCGAGATGGTGCAGACCGGCGAGGCCGCGATGTTCCCGCTGACCCCCACAGCCGTGGCCGCGCTCAAGTCCAAGGGCATCCCGGTGGAGTACGCGCAGCCCAAGGAAGGCTCGGTGGTGCTGATGGTGGGCCAGTGCGTGATCGCCAACAACAGCGAACCCGAGCTGGCGCAAAAGCTTGCCGAGTTCCTGCTGAGCCCGCTGGCCCAGGCCAACGTGCTGCAGTTCGGCGCGCAGATCCCCACCAACCCCAAGGCCCCGGCCGTGGGCGAAGGGGCAGCGCAGGTGGCCCAGATCAGCCAGTGGATGAAGAATGCCGTGACGCTGGACTGGGACAGCGTGAACGCCAACCGGCCCGCCTGGAACGCGCGCTGGAACAAGAACATCGAGCGCTGATCGGCGACTGCGGCAGGGGATCCTGGTCGCGCGGCAACCTGGTGGGGCCACGCGATCCGGGCATCCGTGACAAAAGTCACCCAGCCTGCCCACACCTCTGGCGCGCGATGCGCCAAACAGCCTGCAGGAATTCAGAATCCGCTCCATCGAGTTTCTGAGCTCATTCCTACAAGGCTTCCCCACCATGAAACGCTGGATGAAATGGACGGCTGGCAGCGCCCTGGCACTGGGCGTGCTGGTTGCCGCCACGGCCGCCACCGGCCTGTACCTCGCCGAGCAAAAGCGCAACCGCTACATCGACATCAAGCCGCGCCCCGTGGCTTACACCACCGAGGCGCAGACCATCGAGCGCGGGCGCTACCTGTTCACCTCACGCGGCTGCACCGACTGCCATGGCGCGCAGGGCACGGGCCGCGAGTTCGTCAACGATGGCAAGGGCACCCGGCTGGCCGGCCCCAACATCACGCCGGCCGGCGTGGTGGCGCGCTACCAGCCCGAGGACTGGAACAGCGCCATCCGCCACGGCGTCAAGCCCAATGGCCGCCCGCTGCTGGTGATGCCCAGCGAAGACTACAACCGCCTGACCAACGACGACCTGAACGCCCTGGTGTCCTATGTGCGCCAGTTGCCCGCCAAGGAGGGCACGCCCGCTGCCATCGAGCTGCCGCGCCCCGCCTGGGTGCTGTACGGCCTGGGCGTGATTCCCGACGCGGCCTCGCGCATCGACCACCACCAGGCGCCCTCGCGCCCCGTGCCCGCAGGCGTGACGGTGGCCAACGGACAGTACGTGGCGAACATGTGCATCGGCTGCCACGGCGCCAGCCTGGCGGGCGGCAAGATCCCCGGCGGCCCGCCGGACTGGCCGGCCGCCGCCGACATCCGCCCCGGCAAGGACAGCGCGATGGCCCGCTACCCCACGGTGGCAAGCTTCGTGGCCATGCTGCGCAACGGCAAGCGGCCCGATGGCACGCCGATCCAGGTCATGCCCTTCGAATCGCTGGGCCAGCTCAGCGATGTGGATGCGCGCGCCCTGTATGCCTACCTGCAGGCCCTGCCCGCCGATGGCAGCATGCCCCCACCTCCCGCAGCCGAGGTGGCATTGAACCGGTGAATGGATCCAGTCAGTGCGTGTGCTGCCCCGGCGGCTGCGCCTGGCTGTACGAGCCCATCGGGCCACCCGGTGCGCTGGACGGAGGCGGCGCACGGCGCACGCGAGGTACCACGCTCAGTTGCACCGTGTCGAGCACCGGCGTGGCCAGCACCTGCACGGCCTTGCGCGGCAGGTCCACCAGTTGCTCGGCATGCCACACACGCACCTGGGCCGCGCCCTCCGGCACGCTGGCAAAGCGGGCGATGCCGTTGTCGTCGGTCTTGAGCGTCCAGGCCGAATCGGTCACGAAGATGTGCCCGCGCATGGAACCATGCAGGTGGCAACCCAACAGCACCACGCCGGCAGCGTCGAGCTTTGCGTCGGCAAAGTTGGCGGGCTTGCCATCGGCCTTGCCCGCCAGCCGCAATTCGAAGCCGCTGGCGCCTGGCGCCGCGCTGGCCACGGGCGTGGCGGAGTTGCCGCGCACATGGTGGTCCCAGCGGTCCTGGTTGGTAAAACGCACCGTGGTGCCAGGCACCACCACCGTCACGGCGGGCACGAAGCGCATCTTTTCCTGCTCGATCACCGGGCTGGGCGCCATGAGGGTCGGTGCGGTACCTGCACCGACCGGGGGGTAGACCACCACCACGGCATCGGGCACAGGTTTGCCGTCCCTGTCCAGGACCTGGATCTGCACATTGCCGGCAAGGGCGCCAGTGGCCGCAGCAAAGGCGGCAAAGGCGAGAAGCGCACTTTTCGTCATCATGGGCATCCTCCTCAGCGAACGGTGATCACGTCGCGGTGCATGGGTGCCAGCAAGGCCAGCAAGCGGTTCTGCTGCGCGAAGGGAATACCCTGCGCGTCCATGGAGCCTTGCAGCACTTCGACCAGTGCGTGGAAATGGCCCTTGTTGATGTCCATGTCCGCATGCGCCGATTTCATATCGGCGCCTTCATATTTGCAAGGCCCCCCGCTGAGCTGGCAGAACTGGTCGGTCAGGCTCTCCTTGAGGGCTGCGGGCTTGACGTCCTTGAAATGGGCACCGATGCGCGGGTCTTTCACTACGCGGTCCACGAAGTCATCCACCAGCCGGGTGATGCCGGGCTTTTCGCCCAGCGCCTGGTACAGGCCAGCGGGGGCTGCGGACTGGGCCAGGGCGGGGGCTGCCAGCAGGCTGGCGAAGGCAAGGCCAAAGGCCATCAGGGTCTTTTTCATGGCTGTCTCCAAAACTACCAGGTATCCGTTGTTAAATGTGCTGCACGCCACCCGCGAAGCACGAAACTGGCGCGGCCAAG
>NZ_LMIH01000012.1:596420-693551 GCF_001428645.1 Acidovorax sp. Root217 | reverse complement strand
AGTGCCCCCGCGCAAGGGCCGCCCCGCCGCGCTGGGGGCGTCCCCCTCCCGACTCGCGCAGCGAGTCGAGAGAGGGGGAAGGCGCGAAGCGACTCAGGGGGTGTTTCATTTCAAAACGCGGCCTGGGCCGACAGGTAATAGCCCGTCTGGCGCCGGCCCTGGGTAACGCCGGGCACGATGCGGCCCAGGTCCACGTAGGCCAGTGTGAGCGACAGGTGCTTGCTCGGGGCCCAGGCCACGAAGAGGTCCTTCCAGTCGTCCTCGCGCAGCCCGGCGCCCAGACCCGCTGAAGCGCCCAGCGCCTGCAGGTTGTTGGGCTTGAAGCGGTATTCAGCCCCTACGGCAACGTTCTTGCTCACCAGGTACGCTACCGAAAACTCGGGCTGCAGGCTGCGGCCGTTCTTGCCGGGCGCGGCAGAGCCGAAGCCCAAAAGCCCGTTCTGGTTGGCATTGGTGGAGCGCAGCGTGGCATTGACCAGCAGGCTCTGGGCCAGGAACAGCTTGGTGGCACTCACGTACAGATCGGTGCCGCTGTCTTTCACGCCCAGGAAGTTGTAGACCGACTGGATGGAGCCGGGGCTGGCCCGCTTGTGCTCGATGCCCACCGCGATCTGCGGCATCCAGGTGTCGGCGTCGAGCACGGCGTCGCCTGCGACCTTGACCTTCAGGCCCACCACGTCCATCTTGATGTGCTGGCCCGGCGTGACGCCGAAGGCGGCGACCCCATTGAGGGCGAGTGCTGGCGAGGCATCGAAATCCTGCCGTGCCAGTGACAGTTCGACCCGGTCGTACAAGCCTACCGCCACGCCGTAGCCGGTCAGGCTGTAGTCCTGGGTGCCGGCACGCGTGGCGTAGCCGCTGAAGCCGACTTCGCCCTGGGTGGCATTGCTGCCGATCACGGCCCAGGGAGTGAGGCCGCCACCGGCCGAGCCGGCAATGGTGCTGACGCCGCCGGTCAAAAGCAGCTTGCCGGTGTCGGCGCGGGCGGCGCCGGCCACCGCGACAAGGCCGATGCCCAGGCCCAGGGCAAGCGCCCGGGCCATGGGCGAAAGGGAGGAAGGAGGCAGTGTTTTCATCGGGGCGTCTCCGGGGATGTCGGTGCTGTCAGCAGATGTTGCACCTTCCATTACGCACCGTGTTCACGGCTGGATGCAACAAAAAGCATCTGCCCTCAATTTTTGCGGAAAAACCACGCTGCCGCGCCAGCCGCCCAGTCGGTTGGGCCGTTGCGCCGCCTACAGCATGCGCTGGATCAGCTCGCCCTTGAACAGCACAGGCCCCGTGGGGCCGCCCGCGCTGGGCACGCCTCCGCGCGGCTCCAGGCTGATGGCCAGGGCCGGCACCTGGCGCACGTCGGCTTCGCCGGCCGTCAGGTTGAGCAGCTTTTCCTGGCCCAGCACGCCCAGCGAGCGCGGGCCGCCCGCTGGCGGCAACGCCCACAGCTGCAGCGACTTGTCCGCCCCCTCCTGGAAGCCGCCCACGCGTTGCAGCACCAGCTGGTTGTTCTTGGGGTCGAAGGTCACCAGCATGGAGGCAGCGGCCTTGTCATCGGCCAGCACGGCCACGTACTGGATGTGCGGCGTGGCCTGCAGTTGCTGGCGCAGCTCGGCAATCTGGGCACCGGTGCTGGCACGCAGCCCGCCATTGACCTGCACGCCGACCACCACGGCCACCAGCGTGGCAAGGGCCCCCGCTGCCGCGGCGCCACGCCACAGCAGCAGGCTGCGCAGCCAGCCGCCGGGCCCGACAGCTCCTGGCAAGGCCGGCTCCTGGCTCGCCAGGCGCGCGGCCTGCATGGCCTGGGCCTGCCGGTCGGCCTGCACCAGGTTGTCGATGCGTTTCCAGACGGCCGCATCGGGCTGGGCCAACTCCTGCAATTCAGCCAGGCCCGACCAATGGGTCTGCCACACCAGGGCGGCAGCACGCACCGCCGCGTGCTCGCGGGCCAGGGTTTCGAAGCGGCGGCGTGCGCCGCCGCGCAGGGTGCCCAGCGCGTAGCTCGCCGCCAGGCGGTCGAGCAGTTCGGGGTGTTGGGTAATGTTCATGGTGCCCCCTCAGATGTAACGGGCCATGCACTGGCGCAACTGCTCCAGGCCACGTCGGATCCAGCTCTTCACAGTGCCCAGGGGCAGTTGCAGCTGCTCGGCCAGTTCGCTGTGGCTCTGGTCGCGCAGGTAGGCCAGGCTCACCACCTCGCGCTGCTTGTGTTCGAGCTTGCCCAGGCACTGGTGCAGTGCAAAGGCTTGCTCGCTGGCCTGGGTCACGTCCATGGGGTTGGGCGAATCGCCCTCCAGGGTCTGCGCCATCTCGTCGTCGAACTCATTGGTGAGGTCGCTGCGCTCGGAGCTGCGCTTGCGCAGCGCGTCCAGGGCGCGGCTGCGCACGATCAGCCCCATCCAGGCCATGGGCGGGCTCAGCGAGGCACGGTAGTTGCCCGCCCCGCGCCAGATGCTCAAAAATGCTTCCTGCAGCACATCTTCCGCCACGTCGCGGTGGCGCACGATGCGCAGCGCCAGGCCGAACAGCTTGGACGAGGTGCTCTCGTACAAGGCTTTCAGCGCGGAGTCGTCCTGCGCGGCGATGCGGTCAAGGAGGTACATCAGTTCACTGTCTGGGGTGAGGGTGCTCATGCGCCGATTGTGTGGGAAAGGCCGGAAGTCACGTAGGAAGTTCCAGGTGGTCTGCTGTGGATACGCCACAAACCGGCGTCTGGATGCACTGGCGGGTCTTTGTGCCCCCGGAAAAGCCCCACCATGCGAACAGCACGCCCTGGCTGCATCCAATGGGAGGCCTGTTGCGTATAGAGCTGGCACGGCAAAGGGCGGCGCCTTGCAGCCGCCGCCCCTTCTCACCATCGACCCCCTTGGCCTCATGAACAACAGCATCCCACCGAACTCCCATGCCCCCTTCACGCCACGCCCCGGCATCTGGCAGGGACGCAGCCATGCGGCGTGATGCGAAAGGGGTGATCGCGGCTTTGGCCGCCAGCGTGCTGTGGATGGCCAGCGCCAGCACATCCGCCCAATCGGTGGAGCGCGGGCGCGCCGTGTACAAAGAACACTGCGCGGGCTGCCACAGCGTGGACGCGCACCGCGAAGGCCCGGCCCACCGGGGCGTGGTGGGCCGCCGTGCGGGTGCCCTCAAGGACTACGAGTATTCACCCGCGCTGCAGAGCAGCAAGCTGCTGTGGACGCGGGCTACACTCAAGGCCTGGCTGACCGACCCCGAGGCCCTGATCCCGGGCCAGGCCATGGACTACAGCCTGGACAACGCGCAGGAGCGCGAAGATGTGGTGGCCTACCTGGCCACGCTGAGGCGGCTGACGGCCGTGCCTGCCCCCTGACATGGAACCCCGCTACCACTGGGCGCAGATGCCCACCAGCCCCGCCAGCACCAGGGCCAGGCCGATGCCTTCGGTGCGCGACAGGCTTTCGCGGAACATGTGGCGCGACACCAGGTAGCTGAACAGCACCTCGACCAGGCCCAGCGTTCGCACGTCCGACGCCGGGCGCATGGCGTAGGCCGTGAACCAGGCAATGGACGCCAGCGCCCCCATGGAGCCCGCCACCACCGACAACCGCCAGGCCCGCGCAATCGCTCCGGCCACGCCGGGCTGGCGCGCCAGCAGCCAGCCGCCCAGCACAATGCTTTGCAGCAACTGCGCCCAGAACACGCCCCAGGCGCCGGCTACCCAGGGCGCCACGCCATCGCCCAACGCCAGCGACGCCCCGCGGAACCCCACGCTGGCAAGGGCAAAGCACGCACCCGAGGCCAGGCCATAGGCGACCAGCTTGCTGCCGCCGCCCTCACCGGCCCGCAGCGTGCGCCAGCCGCCCGCAGGCAGCGACAGCAGCACCACGCCCAGCGTGGCGACGGCCATGGCGCCAAAGGCCAGCGGGCCCGGCAGCTCCTGCAGCAGCACGGCCGAGAACAGCGCGACCTGCAGCACCTCGGTCTTGGAATAGGCCACCGCAAGCACGAAGTTGCGCTCCTTCATCGCCAGCAGCAGGAAGGCCGTGGCACCCACCTGCGTCAGCGCGCCCATGACCAGCCAACTTGCATAGGGCAGTGAAAAGTGGGGAACCGGGTAGCCCGCGCCCACCCAGGTGAGCCCCGCCACCCAGGCCGTGGCCAGCGGCAGCCCGTAGAGAAAGCGCACCAGCGTGGCGGCCAGCGTGCCCAGCTCGGTAGTGACCGAGCGCTGGGCCGCGTTGCGCGCCGTCTGCGCGAGCGCAGCCCAGAGGGTGAGGGGAATCCAGGCCCAGGCCATCCATGAAAGCGTCATGTGTCGGTTATAGCGCGCTGCCGAGGCGCCCAGCCCACTCCAAAGGACACGGCGGCCATGCAGGCTGGAGAAGGCCCGCGAGCTTGCCGGGCGGCTACACCGGGTACGTGCCCGGCAGCAGGATCGAGCGGTCCACCGTGTTGATGTTGGTATGGCCGCAGAAGGCCATGGTGATATCGAGTTCCTTCTGGATGATCTGCAGCGCGCGGGTCACGCCGGCCTCGCCGAAGGCGCCCAGGCCGTAGAGGAAGCTGCGGCCGATCAGCGTGCCTTGCGCGCCCAGGGCGCGGGCCTTGAGCACGTCCTGCCCGCTGCGGATGCCGCCGTCCATCCAGACCTCGATGTCCTTGCCCACCGCCTGGGCGATGGCCGGCAGCGCGGCGATGGATGAAGGCGCCCCGTCGAGCTGGCGCCCGCCGTGGTTGCTGACGATCAGCGCATCGGCCCCGCTGTCCACGGCCAGGCGTGCGTCCTCGGCGTCCATGATGCCCTTGAGCACCAGCTTGCCGCCCCAGCGCTTCTTGATCCACTCCACGTCGCCCCAGTTGAGCTCTGGGTCGAACTGCTCGGCCGTCCACGAGGACAGCGACGACAGGTCGCCCACGCCCTTGGCATGGCCGACGATGTTGCCGAAGCTGCGGCGCTTGGTGCCCAGCATGCCCATGCACCACTGCGGCTTGGTGGCCAGGTTGATGAGGTTGCGCAGGGTGGGCTTGGGCGGGGTGGACAGGCCGTTCTTGATGTCCTTGTGGCGCTGGCCCAGGATCTGCAGATCGAGCGTGAGCTGCAGCGCCGAGCAGTTGGCGGCCTTGGCGCGGTCGATCAGGCGCTCGATGAAGTCGCGGTCGCGCATCACGTAGACCTGGAACCAGAAGGGGTGGCGGCCGGTGTTCTCGGCAATATCTTCGAGCGAGCAGATGCTCATTGTGGACAGCGTGAACGGGATGCCGAAGGCCTTGGCCGCGCGCGCACCCAGGATCTCGCCATCGGCATGCTGCATGCCCGTGAGGCCGGTGGGCGCAATCGCCACGGGCATGGCCACGTCCTGGCCGAGCATGGTGGTGCGGGTGCTGCGCCCTTCCATGTTGACGGCCACGCGCTGGCGCAACTTGATGCCCTGGAAGTCGGCCGTGTTGGCGCGGTAGGTGCCTTCGGTGTACGAGCCTGAATCGGCATAGTCATAGAACATGCGCGGCACGCGGCGCTGGGCGATGGCGCGCAGGTCTTCGATGCAGGTGATTTTGGACAGGTCAGGCACGGGGTCCCCTTGTTATGAATGCAGCGCATCGTAGCCCCGCCGCAGCCGGGGCAGCATGAAGGCTTTTGCGCGTGCATTGAAATTTTTGCATGGCGGCTCACCGCCGGGCGAGTGCCACGCCAGCGATGGCCACCACAAAGCCCGCGAGCTGGATGGCCGAGAGCGTCTCGCCAAAGATGAACCAGGCCTGCAGCGCCGACAGCGGCGGCACGGCCAGCAGCAGGGCCGTGGTGCGCGTGGCCTCGCCCCGGCGCATGAGCCAGATCAGCAGCGTGGCCCCGCCAATGGACAGCACCAGCACCGAGAACGCCAGGTAGCCCCAAAGCGCGGCCGAATTGTCCCAGTGCGGCTGGCCGACCGCGCCCGCCATGGCCAGCAGCACCGCCACGGCACCGATGTTCTGCACGGCACTGGCACTGCGCAGGTCGTCGCCCGCGGCCAGCGGCGACTTCTGCACCATGGAGCCCAAGGTGAGCGAGAAGATGCTGCCCGCCGCAACCAGCACCACGGGCAGCGACAGCGCGCTGGCATCGGCCGCCTGCAGCCGCGGCAGCAGCACCATGCCCACGCCGCCAAAGCCCAGGGCCAGCCCGCCCCAGGTGGTGGGCGATAGGCGCTTGCCGAGCACCGCCACGGCCAGCAACGCAGTGAACAATGGCTGCAACGCCCCGATGAGCGACATGATGCCCGCCGCCAGTCCCCGCGACATGGCCCACCAGCTGGGCCCCAGGTACAGCCCGCTCATGAGCGCGCCGGCCAGCAGGTGCATGGCGATGCGCCGCCATCCCTTGGGCCAGGCGGCCCGCACCCAGAGTGCCGCACCGATGAAGGCAACAGCCACACAGGCAAAGCGCAATGCCAGGAACCAGAAGGGGTCTGCATGGCTGGCCACGCCGCGCCCCGCAAGAAAGCCCGTGGACCAGATCAGGACGAACAACACCGGGGCGAGCGCATGCATGGGAGGCGAGGAAAAAGCGGACAGAACCGCCGAGCATAGACGCAGGGCGCCCCCTGCGCTGCGCAGGCCCCTGCAACGCGCGAGCGCGTCAACCCGGTTCGGGCAGTAGTTGCTTGATCACCCGCGGCTCGGCCCCGGGGCCCGCGTACAGCATGAACTGCAGGCGCCCGCTGCGCTTGGCGGTGTACATGGCGGCGTCGGCGTGCTGCGTGAGCTCTTCGAAGGTGTTGCCATGCGCGGGAAACACGGCGATGCCGCCACTCAAGCCGATGGACAGGGGCTCGCCTGCGAGGTCGAACGGGGTGGCCGCCGTCGCCAGGATCTTGCGCGCCACGCTGCAGGCGCCCTCCAAATCCTCCAGGCCCGGCAGCAGCACCACGAACTCATCGCCGCCCTGGCGGCACACCGTGTCCGACTCACGCACGGCGCCTTTGAGGCGCTGGGCGAACTGCACCAGCAGCCGGTCACCCATGTCATGCCCCAGGCGGTCGTTGACGCCCTTGAAGCCATCGAGGTCGATGTACATCACGGCCAGGCTGCGGCCGTCGCGCCGCGCGTGCGCAATCGCCAACTGGGCCCGGTCCTGCAACAGCAGGCGGTTGGGCAGGTCGGTCAGTGCATCGTACTGCGCCAGGTGGGCCATGCGCGCCTGCATGGCCACCGCCTCGGTCACGTCGCGCAGCACGGCCACCGCACCGGTCACCGCGCCGTGGCGGTCGGTGATGGGGCTGGCGGTTTCCTGCACGTCGAAACGCTGGCCCGACGTGCGGTGGTGCACCACGCCGCGCACCGACACCTCCTGGACCACGCCCTGGATGGCCTGGCGCAGCGGACTGGGCATGGGCATGCCGGTGGCGGGATCGTGCAGGCAGACCACGGCGTCGACCTGGCTGCCGGCGGCGTCAAAGGCCTGCCAGCCGGTGAGGCGCTCGGCCACGGGGTTCAGGTAGGTGATGGAGCCCTGCGCGTCGGTGCAGATCACTGCGTCGCCGATGGACTGCAGCGTCAGGCGGATGCGCTCCTTCTCCTCGAACAGCTGCTCCTCCATGCGCTTGCGGTCAGTGATGTCGGTGGTCTGCGAGAAGACGCCGCGAACCACGTGGCCATCCACGTCGGGCACGTAGGAGACGATGGCATGGCGCAGCACCCCGGCCTTGTCGACCATGGTGCACTCGAAAAGCTGGCGCTCACCGCGCAGCGCGCTGCGCAGGAAGGGCTCGCACATGGCGTACAAAGAAGGGCCCAGCAGCTCGCGGCAGTGCCTGCCGCGCAACTGTTCGGCGGGCACACCGAACCAGGTGTCATAGGCACTGTTGGCAAAGCGGTTGTTCAGGTCTGCATCCCAATAGCTCACCAGCGAAGGCAGGTTGTCCAGGATGGTCTGGCGGTCGCGTTCCGCCAGGCGCAGCTCGGCGCTCACGGCCTGGCGCCGCAGAAGTTCACGCACGAAGAGCATGGCCAGCCCTACGCAGCCGGCCATCAGCAGTACCGAGAACACCCCGAGCACCCAGGCGCTGCGGTGCCATTTGGCCAGGACGGTGTCGCTCGACTGCGCCACGTTCACGATCAGCGGGTACGCCCCCACATGCTCCCAGGCCTGCAGCTGGCGCGTGCCGTCGGCGCCAGCCGCATCGACCGCGTCAATACCCACCGCGTCAGCCTGCAGCCGTGCCAGGGCGGCCGTGCCGGCAATGGAGGTGTTCACATCAGCCTGGTGCGGCGGAAAACGCGAGATCAGCAGCCCATCGGTTCGGTACAGGTCTACCCGGCTGCCGGTCCCCAGATCGAGCGAGCCGAACAGCCCGTCGAAGTAGCTCAGGCGAATGGCTCCGACCACCACCCCCGCGAAGGAACCGTCTGCGCGGTGGTAGGCCCTCGTCACCGGAAGAATGTACAAGCCGGTGAGGCGCGAGGGCACGGGGCGGCCCACGTGCAACCCCTGGTGGCTGCCTTTGGCAAACACAAGGAAATAGTCCCGGTCGGCAAAATTGGCCTGGCGTGGCTTCAGGGTGGAAGAGTCCAGTACCACGTCGCCCCGGTCATCGACCACCAATACCGATCCCGATCCCGGCACCTGCAGGGAGTTGTCGAACAGCACACCGTTGCGGATATTGGCGGGCAGCGCCATGACCTCGGGGCGCTCGAGCCCTGCCACTACACCTTTGAGCGACTCGTCGAGCGAGCGGAGAGTGCCGCCAATACTGCGCTCCAGTGTGCTTGCCAGGTTGGCGTTGGTGCGGCTGGCGTAGTCCCAACTGTCTTCCCGCATGGTCCAGATCGTTCGGGCAAACAGCAGGCCGATGCCCAGGGACACCAGCAGCGCCAGCCAGATCAGCCTATGGGAGAAAAACTGGCGGGAAAAATGCATGGACAAACTGGCATGGCAAGGGAGGCATTACGCACATCTCCCGGTTAGTTGCAACACAGTGTAACGTTGACGATAGCCCGCCCATGGCCAGAAAGGCAGGGCTTTCCCGGCACTTATTTGCGCGACAGCACGCCCGCCCCCCGCACTTCGAACTGCAGCGTGTCATGCACCTTGCCACGCGCATCCACCAATTCCAGCTGGTGCCGCCCAGGCCAGGGCGGCCAGGCCCAGCGTGCACCACGCCCCTGCTCGCGCCCGTCGATGCGCCAGCGCAGGTCGCGCCCACCACTGGCCACGAACTGCAGGCGCTGGCGGTCGGGGGGGATGTCGGGATCGAGCGCAATGATCGTGCCCGGCACCGGCGCCAGGATCCGCGCCGAGGGATCGTCGGCGGCCTCCACCGCTGCGGCAGGCAAGGCCCGGGAAGGTTTGGCGCCGCGTCTGGCGACAACTGGTTCGTCGGTGGGCCCCAGGTCGATGGCGAAGCGCGCCTGCTGGGTACCGGGGACGAACCATTCCTGGCGCGCGGCCTCCAGCGGCAGCGATGCCGCAGCCCCCGCCGCACTCCCCTGCGCAGCCTGCAAGGCGCCGAACTGCACGGCCTGGCGCACCAGGCCCTTGGGAGCGGCTGGCGCGCGGCTGGGTTCGCGCGCATGCAGGAAGCCCATCACTGCGGCCCAGATGGGTGCCGCGCCGCTGGTGCCACTCACGTCGTGCATGGCGGCGCCGCTGGCGTTGCCGACCCACACGCCCACGGTGTAGCGCTCGGACCAGCCCACGGCCCAGTTGTCGCGCATGTCCTTGCTGGTGCCGGTCTTCACGGCCGACCAGAAGCGCGTGGCAAGCACGCTGTCGGTGCCGAAGGTGCGCGAGCGCGCATTGCCATCGGACAGGATGTCGCCCACGATGAAGGCTGCGCCCGCATCGATGGCCCGCACTGGCGCAGCGCCGGGCTGGGCGGGCCACACGCGCACGGAGCCCCGGCTGCCGCCATTGGCCAGGGTGCGAAAGGCGTTGGTCAGGTGCAGCAGCGGCACCTCGGGGCTGCCCAGGGCCAGGCTGTAGCCGAAGTAGTCACCGCTCTCGCGCAGCGGCAGGCCCAGGGCGCCGAGCTGGCGGTGGAAGGCATCGGGCGTGACCATGACCAGCGTGCGCACGGCCGGCACGTTGAGCGAGGCGGCCAGCGCCGTGCGCGCCGAGACCCAGCCCTTGAACTGGCGGTCGTAATTCTGCGGGATGTACAGG
Organism: Acidovorax sp. Root217; assembly: GCF_001428645.1. NCBI lineage: Bacteria > Pseudomonadati > Pseudomonadota > Betaproteobacteria > Burkholderiales > Comamonadaceae > Acidovorax > Acidovorax sp. Root217. The sequence continues at coordinate 683,437 of NZ_LMIH01000012.1, read as the reverse complement.
CCGCTGGCGGTGGCGATGTGCGCGGGCGAGTCGTCCACCAGCGAGGCCGCGGTGAGCCGCCGCTCTGCAATGGCCTGGGCATACAGGAAGGGCTTGAGCGTGGAGCCCGGCTGGCGCAAGGCCTGCACGCCATCGACCTCGCCGGCCTGGCTGAGTTGGCCCGACGAGCCGACCCAGGCGAGCACGGCGCCCGTGGCATTGTCGAGCACCAGCACCGCGCCGTCTTCGACGTTGCGGCCCTGTAGCTCGCGCAGGTGCTGGGCCAGCGTCTGCACCGCAAAGCGCTGCAGCGGCGCGCGCAGCGTGCTGGCGACCCGCTCGGGCGGGGCGGCAGGCTTGTCGCCAGCGGCCTGCTGCTGGCGCAGCAGGTAGCGGGCGAAATGGGGCGCAATGCCCTCGCTGGCGTCGAAGGCCCGGCGCTGCAGGGCCGCGGTGACGAACAGGTCCAGCGCATCGCAGTCCACGCGCACCGCGGGCTGACCGGGGCGCTGCTGCAGGTCGCGCAGCACGCCGCAGGCCCGCTGCGACACGAGTGCAGGCCGGGCATTGGGGGCGCGCACCAGCGCAGCGGCCACGGCCGCCTCGCGGTCATCGAGCCCGTGGGCGGCCTTGTCGAACAGGGTGCGGCTCAGCGCATCGATGCCCACCAGCTCGCTGCGAAACGGCACCAGGTTGAGGTAGGCCTCCAGCACCTGGTCCTTGCGCCAGCGGCGGTCCAGCACCTGGGCGGCCACCGTCTGGCCGAGCTTTTGCACCACGCTGCGCCCGCCCGGCCCCTGGCGCCAGTCGCCGTCGAGCAGGCCGGCCAGCTGCATGGTGATGGTGCTGGCACCGCGTGTGCGCTGGTTCCACAGGTTGCCCCAGGCCGCCGCCGATGCCGCGCGCCAGTCCACCCCGCTGTGTTCGTAAAAACGCTTGTCCTCGCTGAGCACCAGGGCCGCACGCAACGCGGGCGATACATCGGCCAGCGGCACCCACTGACCCCGGCGCACGGAGGCATCGGTGCGCAGGCGCTGCACGATCTCGCCTTCCTGCGAGAGGATGAGGGTGTCCGAGGGTTTGAAGTCCTGGCGCACCTCGGCGAAGGTGGGGATGGCGTGGGCAGGCAGCGCCACTGCGGCCGCCAGGGCCAGCGCCAGACGGCGCCACCACAGGCATGCTTCACGCACCGGGATGCTCCCGCTCAAAACGCTTTTCCGCTTCAGTCAGGTGGTGCAGCAGCACGTGCGAGACAAGGTTCACGCCGATCCCCCCGAACACCACGGGGAGCACATACAGGGCAATTGAGAGTTCGGAGAGAAACACCGCATCGTCGGCCAGCGAGGGCGTATGCCGGGCCAACGCCGCAAGGCTTTGCAGCAGGTAGACGTCGACCCCGGCAATCAGCACCAGTGCAATGCCAAAGCCCAGCACCGCCAGGCGCGAGATGGCGCGGGTGCGCAGCAGCGCCGCATAGATGCCCGCAGGCAGCACCAGCGAGAAGGCCACCAGCACCCAGAACCGCAGCTCCACGAAGACGCTGGCGTTCATGGCCCGGGCCTGAGTGGTGGCGCTGCGCTACGAAGTGTCACTTGGCGGCCTCCACCTTCACGCGGGCGTTGGGGAACTCGCCGAACATCTCGGGCGCGTACATGGCCTCCACGCGGCTCGGGGGCAGCGCGAAGTCGCCCACGTTGTTCAGGCGCACGGTGTACTCCATCTTCACCGTGCCCTTGGGCAGGTACTGGTAGTAGCTGCGGAAGGACTCGAAGCTGCGTTCCTCGAACGCCGGCCAGCCACTGCCGCTGCGCTTTTCGCCCTGGGTGGCGATCTCGGAGTCGCGGCCCAGGCCGCTGCCCAGGATGGTGGCGCCACCGGGTACCGGGTCGGTGATGGCGACCCAGGTCATGTCGGCGCTGGCGTTGACCTCCAGCGTCACGCGCAGCACGTCGCCGCGCGTGTACTGGCCGGCGGGCAGCGACTTGTTGGCCTGCTCCACCGGGGTGATGGTCTTCTTGATGGCATAGCCGGCAGCAAACGGGGCTTTGAGCTGGATGGCGGCCACCGACTGCAGCGTGAGCCAGGGCTTGCCCGTGCCCTGGTGGGCCACCGCCAGGCTCTCCTTGCCGCCCGCTGCTGCCCAGGGCAGGAACATGCCGTTGTTGCGCAGGTTGCCGGGCGCCGCCGGCGCGCCGAACCAGGTGGTCTGGTGCGCTGCGCCGCTGGCGTCGCTGGTCTTGATGCGCTCGACCTTGGCCCAGTCCACGCTGGCGGTGTTGGCACCCAGGGTGGCCTTGGTGCTGCCGGCGACGGGCGTGGCCTCGAACTTGGCCGAGAACTTCTCCAGCGCCAGGCCGCCCCAGAGGTTGGCCGTGGTGGTGTGCCAGGCACCGCCCTGCTGGCGGCTGATGAAGCCGTTGGCCAGGCGGCCCATGTCGTCCTTCCAGGTCGGATCGTCCATCACGGCCAGCATCAGGCGGGCGGTATTGACGTCGCCGTTCTGCATCAGCCACCACCAGTAGTCGTCCTGCTCGGTGCTGAAGATCAGCTTGGTGCCCTGGAAGGACAGCCGGCTGCGCAGGACCTGCATGGCTTCGGCCAGGCGCTTGTCGCGCTCGGGCACGTCGGCCACGCGGCGCAGCACGTTGACCCAGTCGATCACCGAGTGCGTGGGCCACTGGTTAGGCGCCACGGTGATGCTGCTGACCATGCGGCCCTGGGCCTTGCCGTAGCGCGACAAGGCCTCGATGGCGGCCAGCTTGCGCATGTCCAGGTCCTTGCGCGGGCTCCAGAACTCGCGCTGGATGCGGCCCTCGACGAAGGCGATGAGGCCGCGCTCCATGGGTGCACGCGCTTCATCGGGCAGCGCGAAGGCCGGGTCGATGCTGCTGGCCTCGTGCGTGGCCGCCAGCAGATAGGCCGTCAGGGTGTCGCTGCCGCGGTTGGCATCGCCGTCGCGCGGCGGGAAGTAGTTGGCCAGGCCGTCGCTGTCCAGGTAGGTGGGCAACTGGGCCACCACGGTCTGCCAAAGCTTGCCGTCGCGCATGCCCACGGCCTTGCTGGTCTTTTGCTCCAGGCAGATGAAGGGGTAGTTGGCCCACCAGTCGCGCACGCCGGGCAGGCCTTCGGCCAGCTTGGGCTGCAGCGACATCTTCAGGCCGCCGCGGCCAGGCAGTGCGTCGGCCGGAGGGTTCACGTCGAGGTTGAAGCTGCCGTCCACCTGCACCAGCGTGGCCTGCTGCACCGTGAGCGGAATGGCCGGGATGATGCGCTGGCGCGCCTTGAGCGCATCGCGCGCGCCACTCACCGTGTCCTTGGCATCGATCTCCCAGAGGATGGCTTCTGAGCGGGTCTGCGCCAGCTGCGCCGGCGCCGTCACGTTCCAGGCGACCTCGCGCGACTCGCCGGCGGGGATGTCGATGGTCTGGGGCTTCACGTCCAGCAGCGTGGCGCGGGGCGACACCTCGACCTTCATGGCCGCCTTGGTGGTGTTGCGCAGCGTGAGCTGGGCGCGGAACTGGTCGTCCTCACGCACCAGCGGCGGCAGGCCGCTGATGATCTGCAGGTCCTGCGTGGCGCGGATGCTGGTGCTGCCGGTGCCGAACAGGCCCACCGAGGCATCGGCCACGGCCACGATCTTGAAGGTGGTGAGCGCGTCGTTCAGGGGCACCGTCACCTTGGCCTGGCCATTGGCGTCGAGCTTGAGCGCGGGCTCCCACAGCAGCAGGGTCTCGAGCAACTCGCGCGTCTGCGCACGGCCGCCGCCGCCGCCGGCGGGCACGGCCTTCTTGCCGTAGTGGCGCCGGCCGATGATCTCCATCTGCGCGGTGGAGGTCTGCACACCCCAGCTGCGCCGCTGCAGCATGGATTCGAGCAGGTTCCAACTGGTGTTGGGCATCAGCTCCAGCAGCGCCTGGTCCACGGCGGCCAGGGCCACCTCGGCGTTGGCGGCGGGCTTGCCATTGGGCAAGGTGGCGGTGATGGTGACCTGCGCCTTGCCGCGCACCGGGTAGCTCTCCTTGTCGGCCACGACCTTCACGTCGATCTGGTGGGCCTTGGTGCCCACACGGATCTCGGCCAGGCCCAGGCGGAAGGCGGGCTTGGACAGGTCCACCATTGCCGTGGGGGCCTGGTATTCCTTGCCCTCGTACCAGAACGAGTTCCACCACTCGCGCGGCGACTTGAAGCCCCAGGTGAATAAGCTGTACCAAGGCACCTCGCGCAGGCGCCCGCGCAGGGCCAGCACGCTCACGTAGACATTCGGGCCCCAGCCCTCTTCGATCTTGAGCTCGATGGTCGGATCCTGCCCGTTGAGCTGCACCACGCGGGTGTCGATGATGCCCTCGCGCTCCACGGCCACCAGGGCCGTGGCAAAGCGGAACGGCATGCGCACCTGGAACTTGGCGGTGTCGCCCGGCTGGTAGCTCTTCTTCTCGGGCAGCAGGTCGATGCGGTCATGGTCCTCACCGCCGAACCACAGTTCGCCCTGGCGCGTGACCCAGACCGAGGACGCGGCCTCGCTGGTGTTGCCCTCGCGGTCGCTGGCGATCGCCACCAGTTCCACCTCGCCGGCCTCGTCGAGCTTGGATTCGCACAGCAGCAGGCCGCGGCTGTCGCTCTTGCCGCTGCACACGGTGCCCAGGTCCTTGGTCTCGGTCTGGTTGTCGTAGCTGTAGAAGCCGCCCACCATGCGCTTGCGCGTGGTGGTGGTGATGCGCGCCGTGGCCTTGACCTGCAGGGGCACGTCGGCCGCGGCCGACCCGTTGTGCTGCAGTGCCAGCGCCTGGAAGCGGATCTTCTGCTGGGCAGAGACCCAGCCTTCGGTCTTGATGCCGGCCACCACGCCCGCAGGCCACACGGTCTGCGTGCTGCGCAGGGTCTGCACTTCGCCATTGGGGTCGGCGTAGGTGGCCTCCATCACCAGGTCCTGGGGCTGGCGCCCCTGTGGCACGTTGTCGATGGTGACCTTGCCGGCGCCATTGCGGTCCAGCGTCACGGGTAGCTTGTCGGCGATCACGCGGCTGTCCTGGCTGGCTGCAGCCTCTTCATCGTCGCTGTTGCCGTTGCTCGACTGGCCGCGCTTGCGCGGCGGGTTGAAGCTGAAGGCGTCGTAATCGTTGTACTGCAGGGACTTGCCGCGCACCATGGCCGACACGCGCACCGGCAGGTTGGCCGCGCCGCCGCCGGCCACGTAGTTGATCTGCACGTCGGTGGGCACGGAGCGCACGCGCACCAGGGCCTTCTTGTCGGCGGGGGCAATGCGGCCTTCGAGCACCGGCAGGCGGAATTCCTCCACCCGGAACTGGCCGGTGGAAAGGCTGCGTTCATTGCCGGCGTCGGAGCGCAACTCCACCGAGTACACGCCGAGCTTGGCGGCCGGTGGCACGGCAAAGGTGTTCTGCGCGCTCAGGCCGCCCGTGGCCGTGGTGCGCCAGACCAGGGGTTGCGTGTACTGCTGGCCACTGCCGATGTGGGTGATCACCAGCGTCTCGGGCCGGGTGTCGGACACCGCGAAGCCCTTGCGCGTTTCACTGCGCAGCAGGTGCTTCATCGACACCGTCTCGCCGGCGCGCAACAGCGTGCGGTCGAAGATGGTGTGGGCGCGCTCGTTGGGGTTGGCTTCGCTGCTGGTGGGCACGTTGAAGCGCCAGGGCTCGATGCCGCGCTGCCAGTCGGTCCAGGTGAAGGCCATGTCCTCCACGTTGTCGGTGCCCTTGCTGCGCGCGCTGACGAAGTAGGAGCGCTCACCCTCTTCTCCGCACTGCTCGGGTTCGGGCGACAGGCCTTCGATGCTGGCCACACCCTGGGCGTTGGTGGTGCCGGTGGCCAGTTCCTTGCCGGTGCAGTCGGACACGCGCACCGTGGCGCCGGCCACGGGCTGGCCCTTGTCCAGGCTGGTCACCCAGGCCAGAGCGTTCTCGCGGCCGAGCTTGAAGTGCACGCCCAGGTTGGTCACCAGTGCCGAGGTGCGCACGTACATGGTGCGGGCGTCGCCATGGCGCTCGTCCAGCAGCGAGGTGCCGAGCTTTTGCGAGGCGATCTCCACCACGTGGAAACCGGGCGTGAGCGGAATGCCCACCACCTCGAAGGGGCGCGGGTCGTTGCTCGCGGGCTTGGGCAGGTCCAGCGTCTTCACACCGCCCTGGCCGCCCAGCAGCGAGACCATGCGCGACTGCACGTAGTCGCGCTCGTTGTCGATCACCTTGGGCAGCGGGCCCTTGGTGTCGCGGCGCGCTTCCTTGCGGTCGATGTTGTAGTTGTCGTAGCGCTTGACCTTGCGGAACCAGGCAATGATGTCCGAATCGCTCGTGGGGCGCAGGGTGCTGACCTTGCCGGCAGGAGCAGCCGGTGTGCCGGTGCCCGCCTGCAGGCCCTGCACCTTGAGGGCGGCCTCCACGTTGCGCAGGGTCACGGGCAGCAGTGCCGGGCCCTCGGGGCCTTCGGCGAAGCGCTCGACGATGCCGAAGGGTGCGGCCGCAAACTTGGCCAGTGGCGGCATGCCGCCCGTGGCCACCTTGAGCGGGAAGCTGTCGGCATTGCGCAGCGTGCGGCCCGAGGCATCCTTGAGGTCCTTGGGCAACTCGATGGTGAAGCCGGTGTTCTCGGCCAGCGGAGCGGCAAACTGCACGCTGTTGACCAGGGCATCGGGATTCTTGTCTTCGTCGGCGCCGCCTTCCAGCTGGGGCTTGATCGTCTCCTTGGCCGATTTCAGACGGATCGCGGCCGCCAGCTTGCGCGGCAGCGGGGCGTTGAACGTCAGGGACAGGGGGCGGATGGGCAGGCAGGCGGCCTGCGCGTTTTCGCGCTCGCAGTTGAATTCGGCCGAGAAGGGCTCGCGCACCTTGTAGTCGAAGCGCTTTTCCACCGCGTTGGCCACGCCGCTCGGCGTGGCCACGCCCTTGCCAAAGACGAACTGCACGCGCGAACCCGAGCTCAGGCGCCGGTTGCAGGCCAGGCTCACGTACTGCAGCGGCTGCTGCGCGGCACGCTTGTCCAGGCCCAGGGACTTTAGGATCTCGTCGCGCTGGCTGCCTTCGATGAGGCGCACGGGCACCTTCTCGCCCACACCTTCAAGCGAGCACCAGGTGTTGGCCTTGATGCTTTCGAGGGTGGCCGGGCCATTGAGCTGCAACACGAAGGCCTGCTCCTCATCGATCTCCTGGTAGGTACCGGGGCGCATGTTCTGAACGAACGGCCCACCGGTGTTGAACTGGAAGCTGGTGGGCCCGGTCAGCGCCGCGCCAGAGGCCGACTTGAAGCCCGCCTTGACCGCAGCGGTGCAGCGCACGCCGGGGGGCAGGTCGTTCTCGAAGTCGAAAACCCACTCCTTCTCGCCTGTCCAGCGGCCGTTGCCCTTGGTGGCGGCAGCGTCGCTGCAGCTCAGGGTCAGCGGGGCCGGGGCCTTGGGGTCGCCGAAATTGACGGCGGCCGCGTCGAACTTGGCCACCATCTGGCGCACCCGGGCGACTTCACCCTGGGGGGACAGGCTCGTGATCTGCAGGGCATGGGCCGTGCCCAAGGTGGCCAGCAACAGGCCGGCGGCAAACATCCAGTTCTTGGCTTTCACGCGATCCCCTCCAAAGGAACTGGCAAGCGTAACAAAACCGCATGGCATGGAGGCGCGCGTTGCAAGCACTTACGTATCCAGAGCGTGCACCACTTCACGCAGAGGCCATTTTTACGCGGCCGACAGGAGGACGGCCCATGGTCCTACCCCGTCGTGACCTTCCCTGGCGAAAGATGCTTGTTGATCCGTCCCACGACACCTTCTCTGGAGCATCCATGGCCAAGTCCCCAGCCATCCGCAAAACTGCGGATAAGCCACGTTCGACCCCTTCCACCACCCCGTCCCCAGACACCCAGCGTGGCAATGGTGACGAATTGCAACAGCAAGCCGGCGGCGATCACCCCGTCATGACCACGCAGCTGGGCATTCCGATCGCCGACAACCAGAATTCGCTGCGCGACACCCCCCGCGGGCCGACGCTGCTCGAAGACTTCATCCTGCGCGAGAAGATCACGCATTTCGACCACGAGCGCATTCCCGAGCGCATCGTGCACGCCCGCGGCACAGCCGCGCACGGCTACTTCGAGCTGACCGAGTCGTTGGCCGAATTCACCACCGCCCGCGTGCTGACCGAAGTCGGCGTGCAGACGCCCGTTTTCACCCGCTTTTCCACCGTGGCCGGCGGCGCCGGATCGGTGGACACACCGCGCGACGTGCGCGGCTTTGCTGTCAAGCTCTACACCCAGGAGGGCAACTGGGACATCGTGGGCAACAACATCCCGGTGTTCTTCATCCAGGACGCGATGAAGTTCCCCGACCTTGTGCACGCCGTGAAGATGGAGCCCGACCGCGGCTACCCGCAGGCGGGCAGTGCGCACGACACCTTCTGGGACTTCGTCTCGCTGATGCCCGAAACCCTGCACATGGTGATGTGGGCCATGAGCGACCGGACCATCCCGCGCAGCCTGCGCATGATCGAGGGCTTTGGCGTGCACTCCTTCCGGCTGGTCAACGCCGAGGGCAAAAGCACCTTCGTGAAGTTCCACTGGCGACCCAAGCTCGGCATCCAGTCCACCGTGTGGGACGAGGCCGTGAAGCTGCAGGCGGCAGACAACGATTACCACCGCCGCGACCTGTTCGAAGCCATCGAGGCCGGCAACTACCCCGAGTGGGACTTTGCCGTGCAGCTGTTCACCGAGGAAGACGCGGCGAAGTTCCCGTTCGACCACCTGGACGCGACCAAGCTGATCCCCGAGGAGCTGGTGCCCCTGCGCACCATCGGCCGCATGGTGCTCAACCGCTGGCCCGACAACTTCTTTGCCGAGACCGAGCAGGTGGCCTACTGCCCCGCCAACGTGCCGCCGGGCGTGGACTTCTCCAACGACCCGTTGCTGCAGGGCCGGCTGTTCTCGTACCTGGACACGCAGCTGTCGCGCCTGGGCGGCCCGAACTTCGCGCAGATCCCGGTCAACGCTCCCAAGTGCCCATTCCACAACATGCAGCGCGATGGCCACATGCAGATGCAGGTGCCCAAGGGCCGCGTGAACTACGAGCCCAGCAGCCTGCAGGGCGATACGCCGCGCGCCTCGCTGGCGCAGGGCTTCAAACACTTTGCTGAACGTCCCGCCGACGACGGCGCCAAGGGCCGGGTGCGCGCCGAGAGCTTCGCCGACCACTACAGCCAGGCGCGCATGTTCTTTCGCAGCCAGAGCGAGGTGGAGCAGGCGCACATGGCCTCGGCCATCGTGTTCGAGCTCTCCAAGGTGGCCACGGTGCATGTGCGCGAAGCGGTGGTGGGCCACCTGCAGCATGTGGACGCAGCCCTCGCCCAGCGCGTGGCCGATGGCCTGGGCATGGACGCCCTGCCACCCGCTCCCGCCGCCGCGGTGCAGCCACAGGACATGCCGCTTTCGCCTGCCCTGCGCATCATCGACCGCATGAAGCCCACGCTGGAGGGCCGCTGCGTGGGCCTGCTGGTGGACGATGGCTCCAACGCGAAGTCGGTTGCGACTTTCAAGAAGGCCGTGGAAAAGGCCGGTGCCACCGTGAAGATCGTGGCCCCCAAGGTGGGCGGTGCCAAGATGGACGACGGCAGCCGGCTGCCCGCCGATGGCCAACTGGCCGGCACGCCTTCCACGGTGTTCGATGCCGTGGCCTCCATCCTCTCGACGGAGATGGGCAACAAGCTCTCGCGCGAAGCCGCCGCGGTGGACTGGTTCCGCGATGCCTTCGGCCACCTCAAGGCGATCGGCGCCTGCCCAGGGTCGCAGGCCATCGTGCAGGCCGCCGGCATAGAGCCCGATGCCGGCGTGATGGACCCCAAGGACAGCAAGGCCTTCATCGCGGCCGCGCAGACACGGCAGTGGGACCGCGAGCCGAAGGTGCGCACCCTCGCCTGAAGAGCCTCCATGGCCCCCGCAACCGCTCCGTCCCCACGCAATTGGGAAATCGATGCAGCCCGGGGGCTGATGCTGCTGCTGATGACGGTGACGCATCTGCCCACGCGGTTCACCTCGCCGTTGGGCCAGCCCTTCGGCTATGTCTCGGCGGCGGAGGGCTTCGTGCTGCTGTCGGCCTACATGGCCGGCATGGTCTACGGCCGTGTGGCCTGGCGCAAGAGCGTGGCCGAGATGCACCACGCCTTCTGGCGCCGGGCCCTCAAGATCTACGCCTGCCACGCAGCGCTGCTGCTGTTCCTGTTCACCGTGATTGCCTTCATCGGCATCCGCATCGAGCAGCCTGCCGTGGTGGACCTGCTGAACTTCTACGTCAAGCAGCCGTTCACCGCGCTGGTGGGTGGGCTGCTGCTGCTTTATGAGCCGCCGCTCCTGGACATCCTGCCGCTGTACGTGCTGTTCATGCTGGCCAGCCCCTGGGTGATGGTGCTGGCCTTTGTCTGGGGCTGGCGGCCGGTGATGGTGGTGAGCGGGCTGGTCTGGTTGGCCGCGCAGTTCGGTCTGTCGCACGGGGTGTACGACGGCATCAACGCCCTCGTGCCGCTACCCGTGCCCTTCAACGAAACGGGGGCTTTCGTGATGTGGAGCTGGCAGTTCCTGTGGATGCTGGGGCTGTGGATGGGCGCCACGCGCAATGACCCGAATGCCCCGGCGTTCACGTTTCCACGCTGGTCGGTGCTGCTGGCCCTGGCCCTGGCTATCTCCCTGATGGGGTGGCGCCACCTGGTCGGGCAAATACCGTTCCATCCCGAGGGTCCGTACGCCGGGTTCAACCCCTGGTTCGACAAATGGGCGCTGGGGCCGATGCGCATGATCAACCTGTTTGCGCTGGTGGTGCTCGCCATCCACTACGGCCCTCGGCTGGCCGCCCGCATGCCGCGCCAGCGTTGGCTGGAGACGCTGGGATCGGCGTCCCTGCCGGTGTTCTGCGCGCACCTGGTACTGGTGCTCGTGGTGCTGGCGGGGCTGGGGGCGAAATACGACCGTTCCTGGGGAATGGACCTGGCCCTGCTGGCCGCAGCCTTCGCAGTGCTCTATGCGGTGGCACGCGCCACCTTGTGGCTGGAAAAGAAACCCGGGGAGGACACCACCCCGCCGGCGGTCCTGGCACCCGGACAGAAACGCCCACCCATGTACCCCCCTGCGTCCGCCCGCCAGGGGGTGCAGCCCAAGCCGCGCGACCCGCCGAAGGCCAAGGTCGCGCCGGGTTGAGGCAACTGCGGGAAGCTCAGCGGCCGGTGCTGACCTGGGCGGCCGCCAGGGCAGGTACCGCGACCACCGCAGCCGCAGCGGTTTCGTTGCCCGCCTTGCCCGGTGCAGTTTGCAGCGCGGGCTGGCCACGGCCCACATAGTCGGCAATGACCGAGCGCCACAGCCGGTAGCCGGCATCGCTCATGTGCAGGCGGTCCGGCCCGAAGAGCTCGGCCCGGGGCGCGCCCTGCAGGTCGAGCATGGGCGTGAAGATGTCGATGTAATCGCTGTTGGGCAAGCTGCGCACATAGCCTGCGAGCAGGGCATTGGCCTCGCGGGCCTTGGGCATCAGCTCGGCGCGCAAGGGGCTCGGTTTGATGGAGATATAGGCAATGCGCGTGTCGGGCAGTTCGGCACGCACGGCGGCCACAAAGCCCTCAAAACTCTCGAGCACCTGCTGGGGCGAGCGGCCTTCGGCCAGGTCGTTGTCCCCGGCATAAACGAACACCTGGCGCGGGCGGTACTGCAGTACCAACTGCTTCACGAAGTACTGGCAGTCGGCCATGGTGGAACCGCCAAAGCCGCGGTTGATGACCACCGGCACGTCGCGAAAATCCTGCGGCAACTGCGTCCAGAAGCGGATGGTGGAGCTGCCCACGAAGAGCACGCCATCCTCGGCAGGCGCCTGGGCCTTGTCGGCGGAGGCAAACGCGTCCATGCTGGCTTGCCAACGCGCATAGTGGGAGGCGGACGATGACTGTGTCGTCTTGGACCCGGGCGCCGAACCCGCAGCGCCCACGGGGGCCGGATGCACCGCAGCCGTGCTCGACACCAGCACACCCGACAGCGCAAGGCGCCGGGCGAGTTTGGAAAGGCGGGGAAATCGCTTCATGGCATGGGTTCCAGGAAGTGGCACATCATTATCAGATGGGGCCATTTTCGGCAATTTCACCGCATCCACCCCATGTTTTACAACTTCGGCTGGCCCGTCAGGCCAATCCAGCCATGGGCACTGCCACAGCCATCCGAGTGGATGGTTCACGGCATGGTGGAGCTGTTCAGCGGCTGCGTCGCATAGGTGTGCAACTCGGCCGAGTCGGCCAGCGTGGCCTTGCCCTTGCCGGTGCGCTTGCTGGCATACAGCGCCTGGTCGGCCCGGTCGATCAGCGCCGGCAGGGCCTCGGCCGCGTCGCCCTGGAACACGGCCACACCGATGCTGACACCGATGCGCACATGCTCGCCGTTGTCCAGGCCGATGGGTGCCAGCATGTCCTGGATGACACGCTGGGCGATTTCCATCGCGGCCTGCGGCGAAGTCACCGCATTCAACACCAGGGCGAACTCGTCGCCCCCCAGCCGTGCAGCCGTGTCATTGGCACGGGCGAGCCCCGCCAGGCGCTGGCCTACCCGCACCAGCACCTGGTCGCCGCAGCCGTGTCCCATGCTGTCGTTGATGGCCTTGAAGCCATCGAGGTCAACCAGCAGCAGCGCGCCGGCACGGTGGTCGCGGTAGGCGGCCAGCACGGCCTGGGACAGGCGGTCTTCGAACAGGCGGCGGTTGGGCAGCCCGGTGAGGCGGTCGTGGCTGGCCAGCGCCAGCACCTGCTGGTGGGCACGCACCAGCCAGGCACTGAGCAGGCCCAGCAACACGGCAAACACGTACGACATGGTCACGACCAGCGCTGGCGCGCTGCCGGCGGCCTTCCAGCCACCCACGGGCACGGCGCCCAGGGTCCAGTTGCCACCCCCGGGCAAAGGCACGTCGAGCGTGGCCGGCTTGTCGTCAAACAGGGCTGCGCGGCCAATGAACACGGCCCCTTGGGCTCCGGTCGCATCAAGCCCGCGGGCTGCCACCTGGAAGCCCATCTGGTCCGTGTTGAGCCCCACATCGGCAAACAGCGTATCGGCATTCACCGCAAGCGAGACGATGCCCCAATAGCGTGGCTCCGCCCCGGGGCGGGCCCCCGGCAGGCTGGTGAGGAATACCGGCGTACGGCTGACGATCCCCAGCCCGCCCTGCACCAGCGGGATCGGGCCGGCAACCACGGTACGCCGGGTCTGGATGGCGCGCTCTACCGCGCCGCGCTGCTGGGGGTTGTCCAGGTAGCGCAGGCCCAGGGCCTTTTCGTTCCCCAAGCGCGGGTAGATGTCGCTGATGACGTTGTCCGGCGCCAGCGCCAGGTTGCGGATGTTGCGCTGGCTCTCCAGCAGCCGCCCCACCACCGAGGCGAAGATCTCGGGCTCCATCTGGCCCTGCGCTGCCACGAAGGCGGCCACGGTCTCTGGCACCGACAATGTGCTCTGCAACTGCCGGTCCAGCCGGTCGCGAATTTCGAGAAGATGGGTTTGTGCACGCGCCGCGATCTCGGTGCGCGCCTTGGTGTTCGAGATGTCGATCACCAGCCAGGCCAGCAGCATGGCCAGCGCGCAACTGGCCAGTCCCACCAGCAAGGGCAGGAAGCGGGAACGCAGCCAGTGCGCTGGCAGGCGGGCGGTGGGCATAAAGGGGATGGGAGCCGGCCTGCGCAGACGGGATTACTGGGCCACGAAGCCGGTGTCCTTGATGATCTTGGTCCAGGCGGCGGTGTAGGCCTTTTCGCGCGTTGCGAACTGCGTGGGCGACATATGGCCCACGGTCAGGCCCATGGCCGTGAGGTGGTCGCGCACCTCGGGCATGGCGATCACCTTGGCCACGGCGTTCGAGAAATCCGTGACGAACTTCTGCGGCGTGCCGGTGGGGGCATAGATGCCGTAGTAGGGCAGGTCCTCGAAGCCCTTGAGGCCCAGTTCGTCGAAGGTGGGCACATCGGGCATGGCGGCCTGGCGGGCCTTGCCCAGCACGGCCACCACGCGCACCTTGCCAGCCTTGTGGTTCTCGATGAAATCGGGGATGGAGGCCACGCCGGCACCGATCTGGTTGCCCAGCATGTCGGCCATCATGGGCGCACTGCCCCGGTAGGGTGCCGACACCAGGTCGATACCGAACTTGCCGCCCACCAGCTTCACCAGGAATTCCGGGGTGGATGCCGGGGCGGGGATACCCACGGCGCCCTTGCCGCCGCCGGCGCTCTTGACCCAGCTGACGTACTCGGCAAACGACTTGGCGGGCGTACCGCCCGAGACGGCGAAGGCATTCACGAAGGTGGCGATGCCGACCACGGGCACGAAATCACGCGCGGGGTCGAAGCCGGCGTTCTTCACGACCTGGGGCAGGATGGAGATGGTGTGGTCGTGGGTGAGAAACAACACCGTGCCGTCCGCCGGGCCGGCCTTGAGGGTCTGGGCGGCGATCTGCCCGCCTGCGCCGGGCTTGTTCTCGACCACCACCGAGGTGCCGAGCTCGTCCTTGAGCTTTTCGGCCAGGGTGCGCGCGATGGCATCGGTACCACCGCCAGCGGGGAAACCCACCAGCAGCCGGATCGGCTTGGGCTGGGCCGATGCCAGGCCTGCGGCCGCAAGGCCCAGCAGCAGCGCACCGGTGCGCAGGGTGTTGACGAGAAGACGGCGGCGAGGCGAGGTCATGCGGGGGCTCCAGCGGATAGGTAATCAGATGCAACAGGCGAGGATCGTAGCCGCACGCTGCTGCGCTGTCATGCACCGCCGGTGGGCGGCTACCTCACCATGCAAGAAATACACCCAGCCAGGAGTTACGCCAGCCGTGCGCGGTGGCGCGCCAACTGGGCGCGCACCTGGGCAGGCGCGGTGCCGCCCAGGGTGTTGCGCGCATTGAGCGAGCCGCGCAGGCTCAGCGCGTCGAACACGTCCTTCTCGATCTGCGGGTGGAAGCCCTGCAGCACGGCCAGCGGCAGCTCCGACAGATCCACCTGGTGCGAGACGGCGGCCTTCACGGCGTGGGCCACGGTTTCGTGCGCGTCGCGGAAGGGCAGGCCTTTCTTGACCAGGTAGTCGGCCAGGTCGGTGGCGGTGGCATAGCCCTTGAGCGCGGCCTGCTCCATCGCGGGCGCGTTGACGGTGATGCCGCCCTCCTTCTTGCCCGAGGCGGGGTTCAACTGGCCGCCGACCATCTCGGCGAAGATGCGCAGCGTGTCCTTGAGCGTGTCCACGGTGTCGAACAGCGGCTCCTTGTCTTCCTGGTTGTCCTTGTTGTAGGCCAGGGGCTGGCCCTTCATCAGGGTGATCAGGCCCATCAGGTGGCCGACCACGCGGCCGGTCTTGCCGCGCGCCAGTTCGGGCACGTCGGGGTTCTTCTTCTGCGGCATGATGGAACTGCCGGTGGTGAAGCGGTCGGCGATCTTGATGAAGCCGAAGTTCTGGCTCATCCAGATGATGAGCTCTTCGCTCAAGCGGCTCACGTGCACCATGCACAGGCTGGCGGCGGCGGTGAACTCGATGGCGAAGTCGCGGTCGCTCACGGCGTCCAGGCTGTTCTGGCACACGCCCTGCATGCCCAGGGTGCGCGCCACGCGCTCGCGGTCCAGCGGGTAGGTGGTGCCGGCCAGGGCGGCGGCGCCCAGGGGCAGCACGTTGACGCGGCGGCGCACGTCGGCCATCCGCTCGGCATCGCGCGCGAACATCTCCACATAAGCAAGCATGTGGTGGCCAAAGCTCACGGGCTGGGCCACCTGCAGGTGGGTGAAGCCCGGCAGGATGACTTCCACGTTCTGTTCGGCCACGTCCACCAGGGACACCTGCAGCTCCTTGAGCAGATCGGCGATCAGGTCGATCTCGCCGCGCAGCCACAGGCGCACGTCGGTGGCCACCTGGTCGTTGCGGCTGCGGCCGGTGTGCAGGCGCTTGCCGGCGTCACCCACGAGCTGGGTCAGGCGTGCCTCGATGTTCAGGTGCACGTCTTCGAGGTCAAGCTTCCATTCGAAGCCGCCGGATTCGATTTCCGCGCTGATCTGCGCCATGCCGCGCTGGATCGAGGCATGGTCCTCGGCGCTGATGATGCCCTGCGCGGCCAGCATGTCGGCATGCGCCAGGCTGCCGGCAATGTCGGCCTGCCACAGGCGCTTGTCGAAGAAGACGCTGGAGGTGTAGCGCTTGACCAGGTCGCTCATGGGCTCGGAAAACAGCGCCGACCAGGCCTGTGCCTTGGTGTCGAGCTGGTTGTGGGAGGGCGCGGACGGCGCGCTATTGGCTTGGCTGTTGGACATGGGAGGGCAATAATCCGGTAGTTCTGACACCCGGAACACCCGGATGCCGCAATGCAAAACACGCAAATTTTATCGACCCCGCCTCCCGACGCCGAATCGGACCCGCCCAGAGGCCCTTCGCGCAGTGGCCAGCCCCCTGCCGGAAGGGCGCTGGTGTTCGACGCCTGCCAGGTTGGCGTGGTGCTGCGGGCCGTGCTGTTCGTCGAGGTCGTGGTGGGCGTGGGCACCCTGTTCGGCGCCCAGACCCCGGCCCAGTGGCTGGCCAGCATGGCCCTGGTCACGGGCGGCGCCCTGCCGGCCACGCTGGCCTGGCTGATCACGGCCTGCAGCTTGAAGACGGTGCTGCAGAACCTGCGCACCGGCCCGCAATATGCGGCCGGCGTGGCCCTGGGGGCACTGGCGGGCCTGTACGCCTGCGCCATGCTCACGCTGGCCGGTGTGGCCGAGCGCTCGCCCTGGGTGGCCAGTGCCGCCACGGGGGCGCTGCTCGCGGCCCTGCTGGTCGCGGCCCTGGTCCTGCGTGCGCGCGGGCGCACCCCGGCGGCTACCACGGCGCGCCTGACCGAGCTGCAGTCGCGCATTCGCCCGCACTTTCTGTTCAACACGCTCAACAGCGCGATCGCGCTGGTGCGCAAGGAGCCCGCCAAGGCCGAATCGCTGTTGGAAGACCTTAGCGACCTGTTCCGCGTGGCGCTCGTCGAGCAGGGCGAATCGACCACGCTGGCCGAGGAGATCACCCTGGCGCGCCGCTACCTGGGCATCGAGGAGGTGCGCTTTGGCAAGCGCCTGCAGGTGCAGTGGAGCCTGGACCCGCGCACCGACAGCGCCCGCCTGCCGCCCCTGCTGCTGCAGCCGCTGGTGGAAAATGCCGTCAAGCACGGCGTGGAACCCAGCCCGCGCGGTGGCAAGCTCAAGGTGATGACCGAGCTGCGCGGCAACCGCGTGGTGGTGCGCATCACCAACACGCTGCCCGCCAGCGACATCCGCTACCACGACGTACCGCGCGGCCATGGCATCGCCCTGGCCAATGTGCGTGCGCGCCTGGCCCTGCTGCATGATGTGCAGGGCGAATTCACCGCCGGGGTGCTCGATGGCCTCTACCAGGTGCGCATCTCCCTGCCCGTGCAGGGCGCACCGGCCCGCGTATCCCGGCGCCCGAGGCGGCATGGCCGGCCCGCGACGCCGCCCTCCCCCTCCACCCCGCCTCCTTCCGCTCCTACCCGCAATGCCGCGCCATGAACATCCTCATCGTTGACGACGAAGCCCTGGCCCGCAGCCGCCTGCGCACCCTGCTGGGCGACTGCGCCGAGACACTGCACACCACCGTGTCCGAAGCCGGCAACGCCGGCGAGGCCATGGCGTTGCTGGGGCCCACCGGGGGCAGCGCCTTCGACCTGGTGCTGCTGGACATCCACATGCCGGGCCAGGACGGCCTGGGCCTGGCGCACGCCCTGCAGGCGCTGGCGCGCCCACCGGCCGTGGTTTTCGTGACCGCGCATGCCGACCATGCGGTGAGTGCCTTCGAGCTCGATGCAGTGGACTACCTGACCAAGCCCGTGCGGCGCGAGCGCCTGCAGCAGGCCCTGGCCAAGGTGCAGCGCACCACCCGCCCGGCCCACATCCCGGCAGCCGCTTCGGCGGCCGATGGCGAGGCGCTGGTGATCCAGGACCGGGGCCGCACCGAACGCCTGCCGCTGGCCGAGGTGCTGTATTTCAAGGCCGAGCAGAAGTACGTGACGGTGCGCACCGCCACGCGCAGCTACATCATGGACGGCGCGCTGAGCGAACTGGAGGCGCGCTACCCCACGCGCTTCCTTCGCATCCACCGCAATGCGCTGGTGGCGCGGCGCGCCGTGCGCGCGCTCGAAAAGCACTACGACCCGGAGGAAGGCGACGGCTGGGCCGTGCGCCTGCAGGGCATGACGGAGGTGCTTACCGTCTCGCGCCGGCAGGTGGCGGCCGTGCGCGAGGAACTGGCGCGCTGACCTGTGGTTAGAGGATCTCCAGCACCGTCTCTGCCGGCCGGCACAACCGTGTGCCCAGCGGCGTGGCGACGATAGGCCGGTTCATGAGGATGGGGTGGGCCACCATGGCGTCGATGAGCTGGGCGTCGGTCACGCCCGGCTCGCCCAGCTTCAATTCGGCAAACACCGCCTCTTTGGCGCGAACCAGGTCGATGACCGGCACACCCATGGCCGCCACCAGCGCCTGCAGCGCAGCGCGGTCCAGCGGGGTCTTGAGGTACTCGATGACTTCGGGCTCCACCCCGCGCTCCCGCAGCAGGGCCAGGGTGCTGCGCGAGGTGCCGCAACGGGGGTTGTGGTAGATCGTGACCATGTTCTTTTCCGCGCCTTCAATGGGCATGGGCCGCTCCACTCACAAGGGTGACGATCACCATGCCGGCGATCAGCCAGGCAATCTGGGCCACGGTCTCGCGCGCGGAAAGGCGCTTTTGCAGCTGGGGAATCAGGTCGGCCAGGGCCACGTAGATGAAACTGCTCGATGCCACGGCCAGGAAGTAGGGCAGCAGGTCCTGCAACTGCCCCACGAGGTAGTAGCCCACAAGGCCGCCCAGTGCCGTGACGGCGCCCGCCAGCGACACCTTGACCAGCGCCATGCGGCGGTTGGGGCTGGTCTGGCGCAGCACCACCAGGTCGCCCATGTGGTGCGGCACCTCGTGCGCGAGCACCGAGACGGCGGCGATCATGCCCAGACGGATGTCGGCCATGAAGGCCGATGCGATCAGGATACCGTCACCAAAACAGTGCACGCTGTCGCCCGTGAGCACGGCCCAGCCGCCCGTGCGCGGGGCACCGTGGTGATGATGGTGGTGCTCATGCCCATGGGCATGGTCGTGTTCCGCGTGCGGGGTCGGTTCCGGCGCCGCGTGGCTGTGCTCATGCCCGTGGTGCCAGAGCTCCGCCTTGTCCAGCAGGAAGAAGAAGACCACGCCGATCAGCAGCGTGGCGAACAGGTCGTGTGCTCCGGCCTGGCTCTCGAAGGCCTCGGGCAAGAGGTGCATGAAAGCCGTGGCCAGCAGCGCGCCGGCCGCCAGGCTCAAGAGGTGCTGGGGGCCCACGCTGTCCGTGCGACCGCCGAGGCCCATGCGCATGAGCAGCGCGGCCAGCCACACGCTGCCGATGCCGGCAGCCAGGGTGGCGAGGATGATTGCTATCAGAGTCATAGCTGTATGTGACCGTCCATTGAGCGATAGGTAGATGTTCTTATGTCAATCGGGGGGCACCGCGGGCTTCCGGCCGGCGCTGGGCAGCCCCTTGCGGGGATGGGCCTGCATCGGCGTGAAAAAAGCCGCCCCTGAAGACAGGGGCGGCTGATTGTAGGAGAGCGGTCGGTCAGACGACGCCGTTCGCCTTGAACCAGGCCAGTGCACGCTTCCAGCCATCGTCGGCCGCTTCCTTGCGGTAGCTGGGGCGGTAGTCGGCATGGAAGGCATGCGGCGCGTCAGGGTACACCACGAATTCCGAAGCCTTGGCGGCGGCAGTGCCACCGGCCAGGGCAGCTTTCATCTTATCAATCGTGTCAAGGGGGATGCCGGTGTCTTTTTCACCGTACAGGCCGAGCACCGGCGCCTTGAGGATGGGCGCGATGTCCACGGGGTGCTTGGGCGTGAGGTCGCTGGCCTGGCCCACGAGGCGGCCATACCAGGCCACGCCGGCCTTGACCGGGCCGTGCGCTGCATACAGCCAGGTGATGCGGCCACCCCAGCAAAAGCCGGTGATGCCGATGCGCGCAGCGTCGCCACCGTTGGCGGTGGCCCAGGCCACGGCGCCGTCGAGGTCGGCCATCACCTGCGCATCGGGCACCTTGGAGACGATCTCGGCCATGAGCTTGGCGGCCTCGGTGTACTTGGAGGCATCGCCCTGGCGCGCATACAGATCCGGGGCGATGGCCAGGTAGCCGGCCTTGGCGAAGCGGCGGCAGGTGTCGGCGATGTACTCGTGCACGCCGAAGATCTCCTGGATCACCAGCACCACGGGCAGGCCGGTCTTGCCCGCGGGCGCCGCGCGGTAGGCCGGCACCTTGAAGCCGCCCACGGTGAAGCCGACCTCACCCGCCGTCAGGCCGTCGGCAGGGGTGGCGATGGCTGTCTGCGCCATCAGCGGCGCGGCGGCGGCGGCATAGCCCAGGCCGATGGCCGTCTGCAGGGCCAGGCGGCGCGTGGCACCGGCTTCGGTGGTACGGCCGGGCAGCAGGGCCTCGGTATCCTGTCGGTGGTCGTCGCTCAGCATCGTTGATCTCCAATGGGTAAATGGGACAGGGCGAGCGCGCAGTCTAGGCGGTTTGCGCGGCAGCTGCCAACGCCGCACCTTCTGGACGGCCTTTTGCCCCCTTGCCTACTGGGGGACGTAGTCGGTCGGGTACTTGAGCGAATCCACGAGCAGGTGCGGCATGCGCATGCCCAGGTTGATGCCGCGCGGCGGGATGGGCGCGGTGAACCATTTGCCGTAGAGGCGGTGCAGCTCCCGCGTCTGGATGAGGCGGCGCAGCTCCGCATCCACCACCGCCTTGAGCTCGGGGTTGTTCTTCTCGAAGGCAATGGCATAGGGCTCGATGGTCATGGGCTTGCCGATCACCTTGAGGTCCTCGGGCCGGCCGTGGCTGGCGCGCAGGCCGAACAGCAGCACATCGTCCATGGCAAAGGCTTGCACCTTGCCTTGCACCACCCAGGCAAAGCCCTGCGCGTGGTCCGCTGCCGGCTCGACGCGGATGCGCACGGACTTGGCCAACGCCTCCTTGGCAAGCGAGTCGATGTTGGTGGTGCCGGTGGTCGAGGCCACGACCTTGCCATCCAGGTCCTCGATGCGCTCGTAGGGCTGGCTGCTGAGCACCACCATGCGCGAGGACGCGACAAAGTGCGGGATGGTGAAGGCCACGCGCTGGCGGCGTGCCGCAGTGTTGGTGGTGGAGCCGCATTCGAGATCGACCTCGCCCTTTTCGATGGCGTCGAACCGGGTGCTGGACGTGACCTGGCGGTAGTCCACCCGGGTCTCGCGCAACTGGAGATGCCGGCCCAGTGCCTGCGCAATGCTCCGGCAGACATCGACGCTGTAGCCCATGGGCACGCCATCGGCCACATAGGACAGGGGCATTGACGATTCGCGGTGCCCGATAACTACGCTGCCGCGTGCCTGGATGCGGTGCAGCGCACCGCCGGGCGGCTTGGCGGTGGCAGGGGGCGGTATCTGCGCTGGCGCGCTGCCTGCCGCTGCGGCCAGCAGGCACAGGGCCCATTGCGCAGGCATGCGGGCACACCGGCGGCTCCACAACGCATGGGATGCCAAAGTCATGTCGAGATCACCTTGAAAAGGGGCAGCCGGCCTGTGCAGCGCGGGCTTGCGGGAGCAACGGCAGCCGCACTGCCGAGGGGGAAGGCCCGGAATCAGGCGGCTGCCGGCACCGTGTCCACCAGGTAGGCCTGGCGCGCCAGCGCAGCCGCCAGCACGGCCGAGGGATTGACCAGCGACAAACCTGGCAGCGCCGGGCTTTCCTCCAGCGCCAGCGGTATCTCCGTGCAACCCATGACCAGGGTGCCGATGCCATGGCGCTGCTGTAGCGCGAGGGCCACCGACCCGAAGCGCTCACGCGCCAGGGCATAGTCGCCCGCCTTCACCCCGTCGTAGATGCCCTGCATGAGCTCTTCGCGTTCGGCCACGGAGGGCAGGCAGCAGGCGATGCCCGCCCGCTCCAGCTCGCCCTGGTACAGCCCGGCGTCATAGGCGCCGCGCGTGGCCAACAGGCCCACGCCGCGCACCTGGCGCGCCGCCAGGCCGGCCACCACCTCCTGCACGCCATGCAGCACCACCAGCTGCGGAAAGCGCTGCTGCAGCAGGCCATGCCAGGCATGGGCCGTATTGCAGGCGATGGCCACCGCGCGCGCGCCCAGCGCTGCCAGGCGGCCGGTGGCCTGCAGCATGGGCTCGGCCGGCTGGTGCGCGCCCTGGCGGGTGTCGCCCAGGGCATTCGTGCGGTCGGGGATGGGCACCTGCGCCAGCCAGTGCTCGGGGTAGGCCTGGTCATGCACGGGAATGCCCAGCTGCGCCATGCGCTCGCCGCAGGCCTGCACAAACAGGCGCGCGAAGTCCGCGCCTGCGGCTGGCCCCATGCCGCCCAGGATGCCCACCGTCTGCGTGGCGGGGCGATGGCTTGCCAACATGCTCGGTGGCTCCCGTCAGATGGCCGGCTTGTCGCTCTGGGCCGTGAGGTTGTCGCGCAGCTCCTTGCCCATGGGCAGCTTGAGGTTCTGGCCGCGCGGTGCGATGGGCGACATGAACCACTTGGTGTAGAGCTTCTCGAACTCGCCGGACTTCATCAAGCCGCCGATGACGCCGTTGACCAGGGCCTGGAACTGTGGGTCGTCCTTGCGCAGCATGCAGGCATAGGGCTCGACCTGCAGCGCGTCGCCCACCACGTCCCACTCGGCCGGGTTGCGCGCATTGGCCATCAGGCCGTAGAGCAGGATGTCGTCCATGGCAAAGGCTTCGGCGCGGCCGGTGTCCACCAGCAGCAGCGAATCCTCGTGGTCCTTGCCCATCAGCACTTCCATGTCGAGCTTGTTGTCGCGGTCGTACTTGCGCACCACCTGGGCATTGGTGGTGCCCGAGGTGGTGGAGATCTTGCGCTTGGCCAGGTCGCCGAAGCCCTTGATGCCCGAGCTCTTCTTGGTCAGCAGGCGCGTGCCGGTATAGAAATAGTTGGTGGCGAACTGCACGTCCTTGCCGCGCACGCTGTTGTTGGTGGTGGAGCCGCATTCCAGGTCCACCGTGCCGTTCTGCACCAGGGGGATGCGGTTGAGCGAGGTGACGGGCTGCAGCTCGACCTTGATGGCCGGGTTGTTCAGGCGCTTTTTCACGGCGTCGGCCACGGCGTTGGAGATATCCACCGCAAAGCCCACGGGCTGGCCCGGGCCTGCCAGGTAGCTGAAGGGCACGGACGACTCGCGGTAGGCCAGCGTGATCTTGCCGGTGTCGGCGATCTTCTTGAGCGTGTCGGCACTGGCGATGGAACAGGCCAGGAGGCCGGTGGCCAGCAGGGCGGCACGGGTGACGGCGGACAGTCGCATGGAATTCCCTTCGTGAGGTGGTGGATGAGGAGAAAGAAAAAGGCAAGGCGTGAACGCACTGTAGGAACTTGCCCGCGCTTTGAACAATTCATTTCACCTGGGAGGCCATGCCGGAAAGTTATGCCTGGGGCATACCCGCCCCATAACCTCCCGTCATGGCCCCCATGCGCAACGGCATTGTTCAAACCCGGCGCCGGCTTCTACAGTGGCCGCCAGAGCAACCAACCAAAGCAAAGAGCATGCAGGTATGTGTATTGGGCGCGGGCATCGTGGGGCTGGCCACCGCATACGCGCTGCGCCAGCGCGGCATGGAGGTCACCGTGATCGACCGGGGCGCACCCGGCGAAGGGGCCAGTGGCGGCAATGGCGCGCAGCTGAGCTACAGCTATGTGCAACCCCTGGCCGACGCAGGCATCTGGCGGCAATTGCCCAGCCTGCTGTTCTCGGCCGACTCGCCCCTGTCCCTGCGCCCGCAGTGGGACCTGCACCAGTGGCGCTGGGGCCTGCAGTTCCTGGCCGCCTGCAACCGCACCACCTCGGCGCGCAGCACGGCCAAGCTGCTGGCCCTGGCCGCGCTGAGCCGGGAGCGCTTCGACGCCATGCTGCAGGCCGAGCAACTGGCATGCGACTTCTCGGCCACCGGCAAGCTGGTGCTCTACGGCACTGCCGATGCGTTGGGCGCAGCCCGGCGGCAGATGGAACTGCAGCGCGCCTTCGGCAGCCTGCAGGAAGCCGTGGATGTCGAGCGCTGTGTGGCACTGGAGCCGGCGCTGGCCCACTACCAGGGCCGCATCGCGGGCGCCATCTACACCCAGAGCGAGTGCGCGGCCGATTGCCTGCAGGTATGCCAGGGGCTGCACACCCTGCTGGCCGCGCGCGGTGTGCGCTTTTTGCTGGGGACAGAAATCCAGGGCTTTGCCACCGGGCAGGGCCACATCCAGGCGGTGCGCACCCGCCTGGGGAATGTGGAGGCCGACCACTTCGTGCTGGCCCTGGGCAGCGCCAGCCATGGCATGGCGCGCACGCTGGGCGTACATGTGCCGGTTTACCCGCTCAAGGGCTACAGCATCACGCTCGATGCCAGCGATGCCCCGGGGGCGGCACCGCACGTGAGCGTGACCGACGCGGCGCGCAAGGTGGTGTTTGCGCGCATCGGCCAGCGCCTGCGCGTGGCCGGGATGGCCGAACTGGTAGGGCACGACACACGCATACCGCCCGAGCGCATAGAAAGCCTGTGCGCTGCCGCACGCGCGCTGTTCCCGCACTGCAGCGATTTTGAAGCGACCCGGCCCTGGACCGGCATGCGCCCCGCCACCCCCACCGGCCTGCCGGTGGTGGGGCGCCACGCGGGCGCACCGGCCAACCTGGTGCTCAACACCGGGCATGGGGCGCTGGGCTTCACCCTGGCTTTCGGCACGGCGGCACGGGTGGCCGAATTGCTCGCGGGCTGACCCCCTTCAGGGCGCGGGGCTCTGCGGGGCAGACGCCATGGTCTCGGCCACGGCCTGGCGCATGCAGGCAGTCATGGCGCTGGCCAGCAGCGAGGCCGGGCGGTTGACGGTGCGCAGCGACTGGATGGGCACGGGGATGTGCGGCGCCAATGCCAGCACATCCACCTGGCTGCGGTCGGCGGACGCAGCGGTGCAGGCATCCACCAATGCCACGGCGTGCCCATGGCGTGCCAGCGCCAGCGCGGCATGGTAGGTCTGCACCGTGATGGCCGTGCGCAACCCTACGCCCGCTTCGCGGCAGGCATGGCTGACCACGGTGCCGATGGGGTCGCGCACGTCCAGGCGCACCACCGGGGTGTCGGCCAGGTCGGTGAGGTGCACGGTGCCCGAGCGCACCAGCGCGGGGGCCAGCATGCCCTTGGGCGCCACGCAGACCATGTAGCCGTCGGCAATGTGCTCCTGGCTCAGCGAGGGGTGGGCGATGGAGCTGAACACGAAGCCCACGTCGGCCTCCTGCAGCACCAGGGCCGAGACGATCTGCGGCGAGTGCAGTGCCTCGATGGTGATGCCCACGTCCGGGTGCAGCGCACGAAAGCTGCGCAGCGCGCGCGGCAGCACCTCGTAGCTCAGTGCCAGCACGCTCAGGATGTGCAGCTCGCCCTCGCGCCCGTCGCCCTTGAGGCTGGCGGCCAGGCGCTGCACGTCGTCAAGCTGGGTGAACAGGCGCTCGATGTGCGGGTACAGGGTCTGTGCCTCGGTGGTGGGCACCAAGCGGCCCTTGAGCCGGTGGAACAGCGCGAACCCGAGCTGCAGCTCTGCATGCGCGAGGATGCGGCTCACCGCCGGCTGGGTGACGTTGATGAGCCGTGCGGCAGCGCTCACGCTGCCGGTGAGCATCACGGCGTTGAAGACTTCAATGTGGCGAAGGCGCATGCCTTTTTACCTTGCAATGAACGCGCCAGCGCCGCGGCTTTTCAATGTGCCTTGTCCCAGTTGGGGCCGACACCCACCTCGGCCAGCAGCGGCACCTTGAGCGCCGCCACCTCGGCCATCAGGCGCGGGATATGGCTGCGCACCCAGTCCACCTCGCCCTCGGGCAGCTCGAACACCAGTTCATCGTGCACCTGCATGATCATCTTGATGCCGGGCTTGTGCGCGTCGAGTTCCTTCTGCACGGCCACCATGGCCAGCTTGATCAGGTCGGCCGCCGTGCCCTGCATGGGGGCGTTGATGGCGGCGCGCTCGGCACCGCTGCGGCGCGGGCCGTTGGGGGAATTGATCTCGGGCAGGTACAGGCGCCGGCCGAACACCGTCTCCACATAGCCCATGGACTTGGCAGCAGCCTTGGTCTCGTCCATGTACTGCTTGACGCCAGGGTAGCGCTGGAAGTACTTGTCGATATAGGCGGCCGCGGCCTTGGTCTCGATACCCAGGTTCTTGGCCAGGCCGAAGCTGCTCATGCCGTAGATGAGCCCGAAGTTGATGACCTTGGCGTAGCGGCGCTGCTCGCTGGTGACCTGGTCCACCTCCACGCCGAACACCTCGGCGGCGGTGGCGCGGTGCACGTCCAGCCCGGCATGGAAGGCATGCAGCAGCGAGTGGTCGCCGCTGATGTGGGCCATGATGCGCAGCTCGATTTGCGAGTAGTCGGCGCTGGCGATCACGCTGCCCGCAGGCGCCACGAAGGCCTCGCGCACGCGCCGGCCTTCCGGCGTGCGGATGGGGATGTTCTGCAGATTCGGGTCGTTGCTCGACAGCCGCCCGGTGACGGCCACGGCCTGCGCATAGTGGGTGTGCACACGCCCGGTGCGCGGCAGCGCCAACTGGGCCAGCTTGTCGGTGTAGGTGCCCTTGAGCTTGACCAGGCCCCGGTGCTCCAGCAGCTTGGCGGGCAGGGGGTAGTCCTCGGCCAACTTTTCGAGCACCTCTTCGTCGGTGCTGCGCGCGCCGGTGGCGGTCTTCTTGACCACGGGCATGCCGAGCTTGTCGAAGAAGATCTCACCGAGCTGCTTGGGGCTGCTCAGGTTGAAGGGCTGGCCCGCGATCTCGTAGGCCTCGGTTTCGAGCTGCACGATGCGCTGGCCCAGCTCGTGGCTCTGGTTGGCCAGCGTGGGCGCGTCGATCAGCACACCGTTGCGCTCGATGCGGTACAGGGCCTCGCTGCTGGCCATCTCCAGTTCGTAGATGAAGCGCAGCTTGTCATTGGCTTCGAGCAGCGGCCACAGGGCCTTGTGCACGTCCAGGGTCTGGTCGGAGTCCTCGCACGAGTATTCGGCGGCCTTGGCCACGTCCACCTGGGCGAAGGGGATCTGGTGCACGCCCTTGCCGCACAGGTCTTCGTAGCTGATGCCGCTGCGCCCCAGGTGCCGGTCGGCCAGGCTGGCCAGGCCATGGGGCTTGTGCACTTCCAGCACGTAGCTTTGCAGCATGGTGTCGTGTGCGTAGCCCTGCACCTCGATGCCGTGGTTGGCGAACACATGGCGGTCGTATTTGATGTGCTGGCCCAGCTTCAGGTGGCGCGGGTCCTGCAGCCAGGGCTTGAGGCGTGCCAGCACCTCGTCGAAGGGCAGTTGCGCCGGCGCATCGGGGCCCTCGTGGCGCAGCGGGATGTAGGCCGCCGCGCCCGGCTCCACGCTGAAGCTGATGCCCACGATCTCGGCGCGCATCTCGTCGAGCGAGGTGGTTTCGGTGTCCAGCGCCGTCAGGGACGCCACGTGCAGGGTGGCCAGCCAGCGGTCGAACTGGTCCCAGGTCAGGATGGTCTCGTAGCGCTCGTTGCGGGGCGGCTTTTCCACAGAGGCCTGGGCGCCCTCCCCACCGCCCCCTGCAGGCTCGGCGAACAGGTCGGCGGTGTCGGTATCGCCGGCCTTCTTGCGCGCGGCGGGAGCGGTTTGTGCGGCAGGCGGCTCGGCCGGTGAACCCAGCGCGCGCGCCAGGCCCTTGAATCCGTACTTTTCATAGAAGTCGCGCAGCCCATCGACCTGCTGCTCGCCGATCACGATGGCGTCGAGCGCAGGCAGGCCCACGATGTGCTCGACCAGGTCGCAATCGGTGCGGATGGTCACCAGCTTGCGGCCGGTGGGCAGCCAGTCGAGCGTGTTGCGCAGGTTCTCGCCGGCCACGCCCTTGATCTCGTGGGCACGGGCCACCAGTTCGGCCAGCGAGCCGTATTCCATCAGCCACTTGGCGGCGGTCTTGGGGCCCACCTTGGGCACGCCGGGCACGTTGTCCACGGTATCGCCCACCAGGGTCTGGAAATCCACCATCAGGTGCGGGGGCACGCCGAACTCGGCGGTCACGCCGGCCACGTCGCGGCGCTTGCCGTTCATGGTGTCGATGATGGTGATGTGCTCGTCCACCAGCTGCGACAGGTCCTTGTCGCCGCTGGAGACCACCACGTCGATGCCCTGGCTGGCAGCGGTCACGGCCAGGGTGCCGATCACATCGTCGGCCTCCACGCCCGGAATGGCCAGCACCGTCCAGCCCAGCATGCGCACTACGTCGTGGATGGGATCGATCTGCGAGCGCAGGTCGTCGGGCATGGGCGCGCGCTGCGCCTTGTACTCGGGGTAGATCTCGTCGCGAAAGGTGGGGCCGCTGGCGTCGAAGATACAGGCGGCGTAGTCGGCATGCACCTCCTTGCGCAGGGCCTGCATCATGTTGATCATGCCGCGGATGGCGCCCGTGGCCGCGCTCGTGGAGTCGCCCGGTACGGCACGCAGGTCGGGCATGGCATGGTAGGCACGGTACAGGTAGCTGGAGCCGTCCACCAGCACCAGGGTCTTTTTATTGCTCATGGGGGCAATTGTGCACGGCCAAAGGCCGCGCACCACCGCCGCCCGGCGCGCTCTACAATGGATGCATGCGCGCTGTTCATCTCTCCCTGCTGCTGGCTCTGGCCTGCGGCCCCGTACTGGCCCAGACCGGCGGCCAGAATGCCCCTGCGGGCGCCCCCCGGCAAGGCGAGGCACTTACCACGCCCGAGTCCCTGTCCGGGCGCAACAACCAGCGCACCGAACGCATCCAGATCGAGGACGCGGGCAGCCGCGTCGACGAGGTGCGTGTGGGCGGCCAGACGCAGAGCATCAACGTGCAACCCAAGACCGGCAACATGCCCAGCTACGAAGTACAGTCCCCCGACGGCGCGCGCGGCCGCACCGGGGCCCTCAACGGCGCCGAGACCAACACCGGCCCCCGGGTCTGGAACGTCCTGAAGTTCTGATGCCTGGCCGGGGGTGCTGCGCCCCCTGCTCCCGCTTTTTCCTCCGGATTTTTTCCGCATTTCCCCTGCTGAGCGATGGCCGTTTTTACCGAAGTCTCCAATGATGAGGCGCGCGAGTTGCTGCGCCGTTTGCACCTGGGTGAGCTGGTCGCGCTGCGCGGCATCGAAGGCGGCATCGAGAACACCAACTACTTCCTCACCAGCGACCAGGGCGAGTTCGTACTGACGCTGTTCGAGCGCCTGACGGCCGAGCAGTTGCCGTTCTACCTGCACCTGATGAAGCACCTGGCACACGGCGGCGTGCCCGTGCCCGACCCGCGCGCTGACGCCAACGGCGACATCCTGCACAGCATGTGCGGCAAGCCGGCCGCCGTGGTCAGCAAGCTGCGCGGCAAGAGCCAGTTGGCCCCCGGCCCGGTGCACTGCGCCGCCGTGGGCACCATGCTGGCGCGCATGCACCTGGCGGGGCGCGGCTACGACCGCCACCAGCCCAACCTGCGCGGCCTGCCGTGGTGGAACGAGACCGTGCCCGTGGTGCTTCCGCACCTCGATGCCAGCCAGGCAGCCCTGCTGCGCTCGGAGCTGGCCTACCAGAACCATGTGGCGGCCTCTTCGGCCTACACGGCGCTGCCCACCGGGCCGGTGCATGCCGACCTGTTCCGCGACAACGTGATGTTCGACGGCGAGGAGCTCACGGGGTTTTTCGACTTCTACTTTGCCGGCGTCGATACCTGGCTGTTCGACCTGGCCGTGTGCCTGAACGACTGGTGCATCGACCTGCCCACCGGTACGCACGACGCCGCGCGCGCCCGGCGCATGCTGGACGCCTACCAGGCCGTGCGCCCCCTCACGGCTGCCGAGCGCGAACTGCTGCCGGCCCTGCTGCGTGCCGGCGCCCTGCGCTTCTGGATCTCGCGGCTGTGGGACTTTTACCTGCCGCGCGAGGCCTCCATGCTGACCCCGCACGACCCGACCCACTTCGAGCGCGTGCTGCGCGGGCGCATCGCGCTGCCGGTGCACGCGGACTGAACGGTTCTGCGCACAAACAGGGCCTCTGAACGCGCATTTCGCGAGGAATATCACGCCCCGGGGCCTTTCGCATGCCCCCACATGGCCCCCGCCATGGTCCGCTGGGGTAAATTAGTCGCCATCTCCCCCACCCAGAAGCCAGGCCCGATGGCGCGGGTCCCCTCCTGATCCGCCCCTGCATCCATGAAACTCCACATCGTTCCCGCCCGCACCGGCATCGCCTGGGTCAAGCTCGGCATCCGGTCGTTCTGGCGCCAACCCATGGCACTGGCGGCGTTGTTCTTCATGACCATGGCCGCCATGTCGCTGGCCAGCCTGGTCCCGCTGGTGGGCCCGGCGATTGCGCTGGCCCTGCTGCCCTCGGCTACGCTGGCCATGATGGTGGCAGCGGCCGAAACCACCATGGGGCGCTTTCCGACGCCCGCCGTGCTGCTGGTGGCCTTTCGCACCGGCCAGCAGCGCCTGCGCGACATGCTGGTGCTGGGCGCGCTGTATGCCGTGGGCTTCCTGTCCATCATGGGGTTGTCGGCACTGATCGACGGCGGCCAGTTCGCCAGCGTCTACCTGGGGGGCGCGCCACTCACGCGCGAGGTGGCCGAAAGCGCATCGTTCCAGGGCGCCATGTGGCTGTCGATGCTGCTGTACCTGCCTTTGTCGCTGACCTTCTGGCACGCACCCGGACTGGTGCATTGGCATGGGGTGCCGCCCGTGAAGGCCCTGTTCTTCAGCCTGGTGGCCTGTGTGCGCAACTTCGGTGCCTTCTTCGTGTTCGGTCTGGGCTGGATGGGCATCTTCCTCGTGGCTGGCGTGGTAGTGGCCCTTGCGTCGGGCCTCATTGCCCTGGCCGGGCTGGGCACAGCCGCCAGTGGCATCATGGTCGGCACGGCCATGATGCTGGCGGCGATGTTCTTCACCTCCATCGTGTTCACGTTCCGCGACTGCTTCGAACCGCCCGCCAAACCCTCACCGGAGGAATCCCATGACGAACAGCCAGCACCCACACCAACTCCAGGGCCGCACTGAAGACGAGGTCGTCTGGTACCAGAGGCGCAGCCTGCTGCAGGCGGCTGCCGCCTGGACGGCGGCTGGAGGGTTCACTGCGGCGCATGCGCAGCAAGGCCGCAACGTGGTGGAGATGCGCGGCGATGTGCGCCGCAACGGCCAGGCCCTGGCGGCGGGCGAAGCCATCGCTCCTGGTGACCGGATCGAGACGGGGCCGGGCTCCACCGTGGTCTTCACCGTCGGCAAGGACGCCTTCATGGTGCGCCAGAACACCCGCATCTCGCTGGAAGGCGACACCCCCATGGCCGTGAAAGTGCTGCGCCTGCTGACCGGTGCGGTGGCCAGCGTGTGGGGCCGGGGCAGCGAGCGCCAGGTGGTCATGCCCACGGCCACGGCGGGCATCCGCGGCACGGGGGTGTATGCCGAGGTGTTCCCTGAACAGGACTTTCGCAGCTATTTCTGCAACTGCTACGGTACGGTGGACATTGCGGCCGGGGGCGAATCCGTCGTCAGCCAGGCGTCCTACCACCAGGCCTTCTGGGCCGAGGTCGCGCCGCGCAACGGCCGCATGCTGACGCCGGCCGGCGCCATCAACCACACGGACGAGGAACTGGAGTTCCTGGCCCGCCTGGTGGACCAGCGCACTGCCTGGCAGATCGCCGGGCGCAAGGGCAGCAAGGATGGCAGCGGGCAGATCACCTACCCTGCAGCACCTGGCGGCAGCGGCGGCACCACGCCACCAGCACCGGCCCCCGGACCCACTTCGCGCGCACGGCCGCCGTCGCCGTACGGCTCCGACTACTGAAACACCCCGACCTGCTGGCAAGCTGGCAAGCCTGCCGCCAGGCAGGCGCGCATGAAAAAAGGCTGCCACGCCTGCGCGTGACAGCCTGCAAAGGCTTGCTGCGAAAAAGCGCCTAAAACGCCCTGTCAGACGCCGATGGGCCCGCCGTCGGCTTTCTGTATGACCACGGTGGAAGAGCGGGGACGCACGGTGCCCGAGGCGGCCACCGTGGCGTCGCTCGTGCCGTAGGCCGGCCAGTTCACCGGGTGCTGGATGTTCAGGAAGATGGTCTTGTAGTCCGGCGTGAACGCGAAGCCGGTGATCTCGGCTTCGTTCGGGCCCACAAAGAAGCGGCGCAGGTCGCCCTGGTTCTGGGCATTGATGACCGGGCCCGTGCCCTTGCTGTCGGTGGTCATGGCGCCGGGGATCACGGCCAGCATCTGGTCGTTGGTGGAGCGCGCCACGGCATTGTTGCGGCCGCCGTCGATGCCGTTGTCGGTCTGGATCCACAGGATGCCGCGGTCGTCGAAGGCCAGGCCGTCCGGGCTGGCCAGCTGGTTCAGCGCCGTGAGGCCCGAGCGGTTGGTGTCGGCGGCAGCGCCGGCCTCGGAGCCGAACACGAAGATCTCCCACTTGAAGGTATTCGCACCCGGGGTGTCGTGCCAGCGCACGATGTGGCCGTTGGCATTGTTCAGGCGTGGATTGGGCGCATTCGTGCCCGTGGTGGCGTTGCGGCTGGTGTTATTGGTCAGCGTCACGTACACATCGCCGTTGGAGGGGTGCACGGCCGTCCACTCGGGGCGGTCCATGGGCGTGGCGCCCACGAAGTCGGCTGCGGCGCGGGTGTTGATCAGGATCTCGTCGATCGTCTTGTACTTGTCGCCCAGGCGGGTGCCGTCCTTGCCTACGCTGGCGAGCGTCAGCGGCAGCCAGGTGCCGCTGCCGTCGTCGCCAAAGCGCGCGACGTAGAGCGTGCCCTTGTCCAGGTACTTGGCACCCACGGCCAGGCGGTCGCTGCGGCGGGCATCGGCCGCATCCCAGTTGGCGTCCGACACGAAGCGGTAGATGTACTCGAAGCGCGAGTCGTCACCGCTGTAGAAGGCCAGCGGCTTGCCCGCTTCGGGCTTGCCGTAGGCTGCGCCTTCATGGGCGAAGCGGCCCATGGCCGTGCGCTTGGTGGCCACGCTGGCGGGGTCGTAGGGGTCGATCTCGACCAGGTAGCCAAAGCCGTTGACCTCGTTGCGCCAGTCGTTCAGGGCACTGGTACCGCTGGGCGTGACGTTGAAGCGGGCAAATTCACCTTGCACTTCGGTGGCGTCGCCGGCGGCGGTTTCCCACTTGTAGCGGCCGGCGGCCGTGGGCACGCCCACGCGCACCTGGTGCGCAGGCTGGTTCGATGCATTGGTGTTGACGAAGCAGGCCGCCCAGTTTTCCTCGGCGGTGATGTAGGTGCCCCAGGGGGTCGTGCCGTTGCCGCAGTTGTTGTTGGTGCCGCGCACCGTGGTGCCCGTGGGCGAATACGGCGTCTTGACCCAGTCGGTGCCGCCGACCGGCCCGTTGATGGCCATCGGCGTGGCCGAGGTGAAGCGGCGGTTGTAGCGCGAGTTCTTGACGATGGCCCAGGCGCTGCCGGTCTTGCGGATGTGCATCACGGCCACGCCATGGGCGTTGACTTCCTTGCGCACTTCTTCGGCGGGGCGCTTGCTGTTCACCGTGGTGGGGCCTGCGGGGTGCAGCGCCTTCTCGTCGATGTACTCATGGTTGACCACCAGCAGGCCTTCGCTGGAGCTGCCGTCCAGCGGGAAGTAATGCATGCCGTCATGGTGCATGCCGGTGGAGTTGAGCAGGTCCTTGGAGCTGTTCTTGCCGTCCTTGTCCCACTCGGCGGCGCTGTCGTTGAGCGGCGTGCCCCAGGCACCCAGCACCTGGGCCACATAGCCCGCAGGCACCACGCAGGCGTCGGTCATGGAATTGGCCAGCGAGCTGAAGCCCAGCTTCAGCGGCTCGTCGTCGCTGCCGCCGCAGGCGGACAGGCTGGTGCCGGTCAGCAGGGCCAGCGCTGCGCTCAGACCACCGCGCGTGACCGTGCGGCGCGACAGGTGGACGTCCAGGATGGCACTGAAAGGGGTGTTGCCAGCGTCGTTGCGAACGACCTTGTCAGAAATAGTCTTGCTCATGAAAACCGCACTCCTCTAGGTATTGATAAGTCATGGGAGTCGGCAGTCTAGAAATCGCATATGACCGATCCGTGACGCAAGAGCACTCGGCGCGCAGGGCGATTCGAGGGTGTGGCCGGCAGCCCGCCACGGCACCGTCAAATGCCTGTCACACAGTGTTCTTAGCATCCAGCACCAAGAGAGCGGCCCGTTGCCCTGCCATGCCTGCATGGCGAGCAGCGGCCTCTCTTCATAAAACCCATATAACAAACCACGGAAGCTGCAATCCAATGACCTCTGCGTCCACCCCTTCGCGCCGCCAGGCCCTCCAATTCCTGGCCGGCATCCCCCTGCTTCCGCTGGGCACAGGCGGCATCGCTGCCTCGCTGCTGACCGCCTGCGGCGGTGGCGATGACGGCGCGTCCTATGTGTCCACCGCGTTCACCTCGATGGCCGCGCCCACGCTGGCCAACCCGGCGGCCATGGCCACGAACACCGTGGGCTCGACCATGCAGGTCACGCTGAGCGACGGCTCGGTGCAGAGCTACGCGCTGGCCTACCAGCCCTTCTTCATCACCGGCGACTCGGTGCCCAACGTCAAGGGCGGCCAGATCCTGGCGGGCAGCTACTTCGACATCAACAACCAGCCCATCATCGACACCACGGTGGCCGGCAAGGACCGCCAGTTCTTCTCCGATGCCCCGGACGGCACCTCGCTGCTGACCGTGCCCAACGCCAAGGTCGACGGCGTCAAGGGCAACCACGTGTTCGCCGTGGTGCAGTTCGAATACACCACCTGGGCCCAGGACGGCAAGACCGACATGTACGGCAAGCTGCCCTCGCCCATCGCCGTGCTCACGCTGGACCAGGATCCCAACACCGGCAAATTGAGCCTGGTGAAGTACCACAACGTCGACACCTCCAAGGTGCACGGCCTGTGGATCACCTGCGGCGCCAGCCTGTCGCCCTGGGGCACCCACCTGTCGAGCGAAGAGTACGAACCCGATGCGTTCACCGTCGCCAGCAACACCCAGTTCCAGGCCTACGCCAAGAACCTGTACGGCGACGCGAGCCGCGCCAACCCCTACCACTACGGCCACATGCCCGAAGTGACGGTCAACCCCGACGGCACCGCCAGCATCAAGAAGCATTTCTGCATGGGCCGCATCTCGCACGAGCTGGTGCAGGTCATGCCCGACCAGCGCACCGCGCTGATGGGTGACGACGCTACCAACAGCGCCTACTTCGTGTTCGTGGCCGACAAGGAAAAGGACCTGTCCTCGGGTACGCTGTATGCCGCCAAGGTCGGCGCCGGCTTCACCGTCGATGCCAAGGCCACTGCCGGCGCACCGCTGACCTGGATCAAGCTCGGCTCGGCCAACAGCGCCGAGATCGAAGCCTTGGCGAACACGCTCAAGCCCACCGACATCATGACCGTGGCCACCGCCAACCCGAGCGATGCCAGCTACACCCGCATCGTGTCCAACGGCAAGGAAGAGTGGATCAAGCTCAAGCCCGGCATGGAAAAGGCCGCCGCCTTCCTGGAAACCCACCGCTACGCCGCCTTCGTGGGCGCCAGCATGGGCTTTACCAAGATGGAAGGCACCACGGTCAACGCCAAGGACAAGATCGCCTACTCGGCCCTGCAGAACGTGCAGACCTCGATGGTGGCCGGCAATGCCCTGAACGTGGCGGGCAACGGCGTGTCCGTGCCCAAGGCCATCAACGCCGGTGCCGTGATGGCCCTGAACCTGCGCGGCGGCCAGAAGGACACTGCGGGCGCCAACATCAACAGCGAGTGGATGCCTGTGGACACCAAGGCGCTGCTGGTTGGCGAAGACATCGCCTCCGACGCCCTGGGCAACACCGCCAACCCGAACACCATCGGCAACCCCGACAACCTCAAGTTCTCGGAAAAGATGCGCACCCTGTTCATCGGCGAAGACAGCAGCCAGCACGTGAACAACTTCCTGTGGGCCTACAACATCGACACCAAGCAGCTGTCGCGCCTGATGTCCATTCCCGCCGGCGGCGAATCCACCGGCCTGCATGCCGTGGACGAAATCAACGGCTGGACCTACATCATGAGCAACTTCCAGCACGCCGGTGACTGGGGCGCCATCCACAGCGTGGTCAAGCCCACGCTGGACCCGCTGATCATCGCCAACTACAAGAACAAGGCCGGCGCCGCCGTGGGTTACCTCACGGCAACGCCCAAGCAGCCACGCCTGGGCTGATCTTCCGGTTCTGCAACGGCTGCGCCGGGCGCAGCCACCAAGGGGGTCCCGCAGCCATGCGGGACCCCTTTTTTCGTGGACGGCACCCCCACAGGGGAGCCGCATGGCACACGCAGGCACAATGCCCTTTTGCACCAATGCAAATACATCCCATTCTTATAATCACTGCGATCCAGGGGTGCGGCACCGCGATGCATCCTTGAACTTCGGGCCTTTTCGCCCCATCACGCCCACCGGATTCCCGGCCTGGCCCCGGCCAGCCCGGGCGGCTCCAGGCAGGTCTGCCTTGTCACCCGTCTTCGTTCTTGAGGAGAAACGCATGAAAACCACGCTACTGCACACCACCACCCTGGCTGCGGCCCTGATCGCCGCCAGCCCCCTGGGCTTCCTGGGTGTGGCGCAGGCACAGGGCACGTCCGCTCAGGCACAACAGGCGGTGACGGCCGCCGCAGTGGCGGCGCAGTACGCCACGCTGGTGCATGCCAACTACGAAGACACCCTGACCAGCGCCAAAGCCATGCAGGCGGCGATCAAGGCCTTCACCGCCCAGCCGTCGGCCGAAACCCTGGCCGAGGCCCGCAAGACCTGGCTGGCCGCACGCGAGTTCTACGGCCAGACGGAGGCCTTTCGCTTCTACGGCGGCCCCATCGACGACGACAAGGGCCCCGAAGGCCAGATGAACGCCTGGCCCATGGACGAATCGTATGTGGACAGCGTCGAAGGCAAGCCCAAGGCCGGCCTGATCAACAACCGCAAGATCGCCATCACCAAGAAGGCGCTGGCGGCGCAGAACGAGCGCGGCGGCGAGGAGAACATCGCCACCGGCTGGCACGCCATCGAGTTCCTGCTGTGGGGCCAGGACTTGTCCGAAACCGGCCCGGGCAACCGCAATTTCGAGGACTTCGTGGACGGCAAGAAGCCCAATGCCGACCGCCGCCGCCAGTACCTCACGGTGGTGACCGAACTGCTGGTCGATGACCTGGGCTTCCTCGTGAAGTCGTGGGCACCTGATGCCAAGGCCAACTACCGCGCAAAGTTCGCCAAGGGCAACATGGAGTCGGTGCGCAAGATGCTGGTGGGCCTGGGCTCGCTCTCGCGCGGCGAACTCGCGGGCGAGCGCCTGGAAGTGGCGCTTAACAGCCAGGACCAGGAAGACGAGCACTCGTGCTTCTCGGACAACACGCACCGCGACGCCGTGACCAATGCCAAGGGCATCCAGAACGTGTGGCTGGGCGAATACCAGCGCGCCGACGGAAGCAAGGTCAAGGGCGCATCGCTGCGCGACCTGGTCGCCGCCAAGAACCCGGCCCTGGCCGACAAGACCACCCAGCAGATCGCCACCTCGGTGGCGGCGGCCGAGGCCATCCAGGCACCATTCGACCGTGAGATCATCGGCGGCAAGGATGCACCGGGCCGCCAGCGCATCCAGAAGACCATCGACAGCCTGACCCAGCAAAGCAAGGATCTTGTGGAAGCCGCCAACGCCATCGGCATCACCAAGCTCACGCTGGTCCAACCCTGAGGCTCCCCGCCTGCGCTTTCCTTTCGTTCCATGTCGCTTTTGCAAGCCCCTGACCGCCGGCGCGCCACGCGCCTGGCGATTGCCAGCATCGGCCTTGCGGCCCTGGGCGGCCTCATGGCCGACACCCCCGCCGACCCACTCGGCGAGAAGGTCGGCGGCAACACCACGGTGTACGCCACGGGCCGCAATGCCTTTTCCTTCCCGGCCGCCAACCTCGATGACGCTGAGCGCACGCGCTTCGTGATCGGCAATTCGTTCTTCCGCCGCAACTGGGTCGAGGCACCGGCCTCCACCAAGGCGCGCGACGGCCTGGGCCCGCACTTCATCGCGCGCTCGTGCGGCGGCTGCCACGTTCAGGACGGCCGGGGTGAGCCGCCAGCCATCTTCAACCGCCTGGGCGAAACCAAGGACCCGACGGTGGCCCTGCTGATACGCCTGTCCATCCCTGGCGCCGATGCCCATGGCGGCCCGAAGCACGACCCGGTGTACGGCGACCAGTTCAACAACGCAGCTGTCCAGGGCGTCAAGCCCGAGGGCCGCGTAACCCTGCGCTACAAGACCATCAAGGGCCAGTTCGCCGACGGCACGCGCTATGAACTGCTCGACCCGACCTACGGCTTTGCCGACCTGGGCTATGGCCCGATGCACCCACAGATCATGGCGAGCCCGCGCATTGCGCCGCAGATCATCGGCTTGGGCCTGCTCGAAGCCATTGCCGAGGCCGACATCCTGGCCAACGCGGCCGACCAGGCAGCGGCAGACGGCCCGATCAAGGGCGTGCCCAACCGCGTGTGGGACGCCCCCTCGGGCCAGATGATGCTGGGCCGCTTCGGCTGGAAGGGCAACGTTGCGACCATCGCGCACCAGACCGGCGGCGCCTTCCAGGGCGACATGGGCATCACCTCGAAGCACTTCGCCAACGAGACCTGCACCCCCACTCAGAAGGACTGCCTGGCCGCACCGAGCGGCAAGAGCGCCGCGGCGCAGGGCCAGCCGGGCGTGGAGATCGACGACAAGACCTTCGACGACGTGGTGTTCTACCAGGCCACGCTGGCACCGCCCGCACGCCGCAACCCCAAGGACGCACAGGTCGTGCGTGGCCAGGCGCTGTTCGCCAATGCCCAGTGCACCACCTGCCACCGGCCAAGCTATGTCACCAAGGAAGGCCCCTTCCCGCACCTGACGAGCAAGGCCCTGTCGGGCCAGCGCATCTGGCCCTATACCGACATGCTGCTGCACGACATGGGTGAACGCCTGGCCGACAACCGGCCCGACTTCGCCGCCAATGGCCGGCAGTGGAAGACGCCGCCGCTGTGGGGCACGGGCCTGATCAAGGACGTGAACGGCCACACCCGGCTGCTGCACGACGGCCGCGCCCGCGGCGTGCTCGAGGCCGTGCTTTGGCACGGCGGCGAGGCCGAGGCAGCCAAGGACAAGGTTCTCAAGATGAACAAGGCCGAGCGCGATGCGCTGGTCAAGTTCGTGGAGTCGCTATGAAACACCCATCCTTTCGCGCACTGGTGACCGCCCTGGCCCTGGGCGCCCTGCTGCTGCCGGCGCAGGCCCAGACCCGCTGGAAGCGCGACGCCGTGCCCTTCTACGACACCACGCACGCGCTGCAAAGCCTGTACGGCCACTGGGGCAAGCCGCGCGCACAGGAGCTGGCCATTGCCGCACAGGCGCTGGCACCGGCCGTGCGGGCGCTGTGCGAGGCGCCTGCAGGCCAATCGGCCGCAGCCCTCACCGGCGCCCGCAACGCCTGGCAGCGCAGCATGATGGCCTGGGAGACGCTGGGCGCCGTGGCCGTGGGCCCGGTGATCACACGCCGGACACAGCGACAGATGGACTTTGCCCCCACGCGCCCGGCCCTGATCGAACGGGCCATCAAGACCCAGCCGCAGGGCGCCAAGGCCTTCGAGCGCATCGGCACGCCCGCCAAGGGCCTGCCAGCGCTGGAATGGCTGCTGTGGACGCAGCCCGTGGCGCCCGGCACACCCGCCTGCAGCTATGCCGTGGAAGTGGCCCTGGACATCGAGCGCGAAGCCGTGGCCGTGGCCAGCGCCTTCGACACCGCTGCCGGTACCGACTGGGCGGCCGAGGACGAACAGGAGCGCTCCACCGCGGCCATGGGCGAGTTCATCAACCAGTGGGTGGGCGGCATCGAACGCCTGCGCTGGGCGCACATGGAAAAGCCGCTGCGTGCCGCGCAGGGCACGCGCACGCCCGAGTACCCCCGCGCCGCCAGCGGCCAGGCCTCTGCCGCCTGGAAGGCCGAGTGGAATGCCCTGCGCACCCTGGCCGTGCTGCCCGAAAGCGCCCCGACCCCCACGCCCGGCGAGGCCCTGGTGCCGCTGGAGACCTATTTGCGCGGCCGCGGCCTGAACCCGCTGGCCGACCAGTTGTTGGCCACCACGCAGCGCGTGGACAAGGCGCTGCAGGCCATCGACCAGGCTGGCGCCACCGGCAAGGCCGGCGGCGAACGGGTGCTGCAGGCGTCCAGGGAACTGGCAGCGCTCAAGCGCCTGGCCGAGGCCGAGATCGCGCCCGCGCTGCAGGTGAGCATCGGCTTCTCGGACGCCGATGGGGATTGAGGTGAACGCCACGCTGAGCCGCCGCCAGGCCCTGTGGCTGATGGGCGGTCTGGCGGCGATGCCGCTGGCAACCCACGCAGCCCCCGCCGCTGCGGCAGCCATGCAACTGCTGGCTGCCTGGCAGCAGGCCGATGGCAGCTACCGCATCGGCGTGCTGGCCGCGCAGGCCGGCGGGCCTTCGCCCCTGCAGGTGCGCCACATGCTGGAAGTGCCCACGCGCGCCCACGGCCTCAGCCAGTTGCCCGATGGCAGCATGGTCGCCACCGCGCGCCGCCCCGGTGACTGGCTGGTGCGCTGGCATCCAGGTCAGCCCGCCGGCAAGGCGCAGTGGCACTGGGTGGATGCGACGCGCTCCTTCAACGGCCATGTGATCGCCAGCGCTGACGGCCGCTTCCTCTACACCACCGAGACCGACGTGGACACGGGCGCCAGCCTGGTCGCACGGCGCGATGCGCGCAGCCTGGAGACCGTGGACGAGTGGGCCACGCACGGCATCGATGCGCACGAGCTGATCTGGGCACCCGCCGCCAAGGGCGGCCCCCCGGCGCTGATAGTGGCCAACGGCGGCGTGCCCACTGCGCCCGAAACGGGGCGCACCAAGCGCGACCTGCACACCATGGATTCGAGCATCGTGCGGCTGCACGGCGACAGCGGCGAACTGCAGGGCCAGTGGCGCCTGCCCGATGCGCGCCTGAGCCTGCGCCACCTGGCCTGGAACGCCGAGCGCACGGTGCTGGGCATCGCACTGCAGGCCGAGCACGCCGAGGCGGCGGACAAGGCGGCCGCGCCCATCCTTGCGCTGTTCGATGGCAAGGCACTGCGCCTGTGCCCCGCCGGCCAGTCGATGGCCGGCTATGGCGGCAGCATCGCCAGCACCGCCGAGGGCTGGGCCGTGAGCTGCCCGCGCAGCCAGGGCGTGGCCACCTTCACGCCCGATGGGCAGTGGCGCGGCCTGGTGGGCCTGGAGGAAGTCTGCGCACTGGCCGTGGGCAGTGGCCGGCTGTGGGCCGCCGGTGTCTCGCATTCCCTGGAAGACGCGTGCTCCCCGACCCCTCTCACGCACGCGCATGCCAAGGAGCTCACGGGCGCGCGCATGGACAACCACTGGGTAAGGTTGGCCTGACACCCGCCAGGGGCTGGCATTTCAGGCCGCCCGGCCTGCGCGCTGGGCCACGTCCTTGAGGCTGCTGCGC
This sequence comes from Acidovorax sp. Root217, assembly GCF_001428645.1. NCBI lineage: Bacteria > Pseudomonadati > Pseudomonadota > Betaproteobacteria > Burkholderiales > Comamonadaceae > Acidovorax > Acidovorax sp. Root217. The sequence continues at coordinate 641,919 of NZ_LMIH01000012.1, read as the reverse complement.
AGCGCCAGCTTGCGCACGATGGCCGAGAACGCGCGCGTGGGCGCCGACTCGCGCGCCACGGGCGACCACAGCATGCCCGGGGTGCGCACGGGCGTGGGGCTTTCCAGCCGCACCACCACCAGCCCCGAATGCGGTGACACCACATTGGCTGCAACGATGGACGCCAGCTGCGTCTTGCCCACCAGGTCCATCATCGGCGCCAGGGTGTTGATCTCGGCCACCACCTGCGGCTCGGCGCCGCAGGAGCGAAAGCACTCGTCCAGCATCTGCCGCGTGGCAAAGCTGGCCGGCAACAGGGCCATGGGCATGCGGTGCAACTCGACCATGCGCACGCGCTTGCGCCGGGCGAGCGCATGGCCCTTGGCCACCACCAGCACCATCTCTTCGTTGTAGAGCGGCTCGAACTGCAGCGGCCCCGGCACTGCCGGCCGGTAGGCGATGCCCAGGTCCAGCGTGCCCTGCTGCAGGCGCGCGGCGATGTGGTCTGCCGACAGTTCTTCGACCACCACCTTCACGCGCGAATGGCGCTCGTGGAAGGCGGCGATACAGCCCGGGATGAAACCCAGGTTGAAGGTGTGCGTGGAGCCGATGTGCAGCTCGCCCGCCACCTCCGAGCCGTTCTGGCGCAGGGCGCCCAGGCCCAGGTCGATCTCGTGCAGGGCCTTGGTGCAGTAGTGCAGAAACTCGTCGCCCGCACCGGTCAGCGCCACGCGCTTGCCCGCGCGGTCGAACAGCGCCGCGCCGATCTCCTCCTCGAGCTGCTTGATCTGGTGCGACAGCGTGGACTGCGTCACATGCAGCCGCTCGGCCGCACGCGTGAAGTTGAGCGAGCCGGCCAGGGCGATGAAGTAGCGCAGGTGCCTCAGTTCCATGGCGGTGCCACCGGTGGTTGATCGATGCCATCGATGGTAACCATGAAAAACAATCATTTCCAGGAAGTCGGTACGCCCCCTACAGTCGCCTGCAACCCACAAGACCGCCCTGAAGTCCAGGCGGCCAGAGACCCACAAGGAGACAACGAGGTGCACAAAGTCCTCAGCGGTATCAAGGTGCTGGAGCAAGGCACGTTCATCACGGGCCCGGCGGCAGGCATGTTCCTGGCCGACCTGGGGGCCGAGGTCATCAAGATCGAGCAGCCCGGCGCGGGCGACCCGTTCCGCGCGTTCCGCGGCGGCCTCTACAGCCCGCACTTCCAGACCTACAACCGCAACAAGCGCAGCATCACGCTCAACCCCAAGCTGCCCGAGGACGCAGCCGTGTTCGACGAGCTGGTCAAGGATGCGGACGTCTACATCCAGAACTTTCGCCCCGGCGCGGCCGACCGGCTGGGCGCAGGCGAGGCCCGGCTGCGCGGACTGAACCCGCGCCTGGTGTACTGCGCGATCAGCGGTTTCGGCCAGACCGGCCCGGCCGCAGGCCGCCCGGCCTACGACACCGTGGCCCAGGCCGCGAGCGCATTCCTCAAGCTGCTGGTGAACCCTGCCAACCCCCGCGTGGTGGGCCCGGCGCTGGCCGATGCGATGACCGGCTTCTACGCCGCCTACGGCGTGCTGGGTGCCATCGTCGAGCGCGGCCGCACGGGCGTGGGCCGCAAGGTCGAGGTGTCCATGCTCGAGGCCATGTGCCACTTCAACCTGGATGCGTTCACGCACTACTTCTCGGAAGACGAGGTCATGGGCCCCTACAGCCGGCCCAGCGTCTCGCAGTCCTATGTGCTCGAATGCGCCGACGGCCTGTGGATCGCCCTGCACATGTCCTCGCCCGAGAAATTCTGGCAGGGCCTGGCCAACGCCATCGAGCGCCCGCGCCTGTTCGACGACCCGCGCTTTGCGACGCGCGAGGCGCGCATCGCCCACCAGGAGGACCTGATCGCGTTGCTCGGCGGCCTGTTCCGCGAACAGACACGCGCCACCTGGTGCGAGCGCCTCGAAGCCGAGGACGTGCCCCACGCGCCCATGTACGACACCCGTGAGGCCATGGAAGACCCCCAGGCCCGCCACCTGCAACTCGAAGTGAGCGCCCCCCACCCCGAGGGCGGCCAGTGGCGCACCATCCGCTCGCCCGTGAGCTTCGACGGCGAGCGCGCATTGGAAGTCACCGCGCCGCCCATGCTGGGGGCCGACAACGCGGCCATCGTCGGACCCATACGCCAGCGGCTCGGGCAAGCGCTCTGACCCGCCAGCCGACCCCAAGAAAAAACAAGGAGACAAGAACCCATGACCCCATCGAATGAAAACGAGCTGACCCAGGCCGTGCTGCAGCGCCTGGACGGCGCCAGCGACCCGCGCTTCGCGCAGATCATGGAATCGCTGGTCACGCACCTGCATGCCTTCATCCGCGAGGTGGACCTGAAGCCCGAGGAATGGATGCAGGGCATCGAGTTCCTCACCGCCGTGGGCAAGGCCTGCACCGGCCAACGCCAGGAGTTCATCCTGCTGTCGGACACGCTGGGCGCCTCGATGATGGTGGTGATGCTCGACCAGCTGCGTGCCACCGCCCATGCCAAGGGCAGCCAGCGCATGACCGAGGCCACCGAGGCCACGGTGCAGGGCCCCTACTACTGGGAGGGCGCGCCCGAGCTGCCGCTGGGCGCCAACCTGTCCGCAGGCGTCAAGGGCGAACCCACCTTCTACAGTGGCCGCGTGACCGACACGCACGGCCAGCCGCTGGCGGGCGCGCTGCTCGACATCTGGTCGGGCGATGGCGAGGGCGTGTACGACATGCAGGTGGAAGGCTCGGGCATGGCCGCGCGCGCCCGCGTCCGCACCGATGACCAGGGGCGCTACTGGTTCTGGTCCATCCGCCCGAGCTTCTACCCCGTGCCGGTAGACGGCCCCGTGGGCCGCATGCTCGACGGCATGGGCCGCCACCCGAACCGGCCCGGCCACATCCACATGATGGTCTCCGCAACTGGGCATGCCCCGGTCACCACCCACCTCTTCGTGGCAGGCAGCCCCTACATCGAGTCGGATGCGGTGTTCGGCGTGCGCCCCAGCCTGATCGTGGACTTCGAGCAGCACCCCGCCGGCCAGGCGCCGGACGGCACGGCACAGGCCGCGCCCTGGTGGTCGGCGCACTACGACTTCCGCCTCGAACCGCAAAACGCCTGAAAGCCGCTCCATGAAAATCGGAAAATCCACCGTCCCGCGCACCGCCATCTGCACCTCCAACGAGCACACCATCGTCGTGCGCGGCGAGGACCTGTGCCAGGACCTGATCGGCCACATCCCGTTCGCCGACTACTTCTTCCTGCTGCTCACCGGCCGCCGGCCCGACGCGGCCTGCAGCGCGGTGCTCAACGCCACCCTGGTGGCGATCGCCGAGCACGGCCTGGTGCCCAGCGTGCAGGCCAGCCGCATGACCTTTGCCGCCGCGCCCGATGCCTTGCAGGGTGCGGTGGCCGCCGGCATCCTGGGCTGCGGCTCGGTGATCCTCGGCGCATCGGAAACCGCAGGCCGCATGTTCGCCGACGTGGCGGCGCGGGTGGATGCCGGCGCCACGCTCGACGATGCGGCCACGGCCGTGGTCACCGAGCTCAAGGCCGCGCGCCGCTCCATCCCGGGCTATGGCCACCCGCTGCACAAGGAGGTGGACCCGCGCGTGGGCCGGCTCATCGCCGTGGCCACCGAAGCCGGCGCCGACCTGCGCTACGTGCAGATCGCCTTGGCGGTGGAGAAGGTGATCCCCGGCATCGTCGGCAAGGAGCTGCGGCTGAACGTCTCGGCCGCGATCCCGGCGGTGCTGATGGGCGTGGGCTTCCCGGTGGCGTCGCTGCGCGGCGTGCCCATCCTGGCGCGCACGGCGGGGCTCATAGCTCACCTGGCCGAAGAGGCCGAGACGCCGAGCGGCTTTGCGCTGTCCTACCAGGCCACGCGCGAACTGCAGTACGAGGGCAGCCTGCCCGATGGCTTTGGAGAAGCAGCATGACGCAGCGCCGCCAGCTAATCGCCGCCACAGCACTGGCGCTGCTGGCCAGCGCTGCCAGCGCGCAGGGCACCGGCCGCCCCCTCAAGCTGGTCGTGCCCTTTGCCGCCGGTACCTCGACCGACATCGTGGGCCGGGTGCTGGCCGAGGCCCTGGGCCGCCAGCTCGGGCAGACGGTGATCGTGGAGAACAAACCCGGTGCGGGCGGCACCATCGGCAGCGAGATGGTGGCGCGTGCAGGCGCCGATGCCAACACCCTGCTCATGGGCACCGTGGGCACGCATGCCATCAACCCCACGCTGTACAAGAAGCTGCCCTACCAGCCGCTGCGCGACTTCGTGCCGCTGGGCTTTGCAGGCGCCACACCCACCCTGCTCGTGGTGCCGGCCAGCGCGCCGTGGAAGGGCGTGGCCGACCTGCGCCAGGCCAGTGGCAAATCCGTGAGCTTCGCCTCGGCGGGCAACGGCACCTCGGGCCACCTGGCGGGCGAGACGCTGAACATCCGCCTGGGGAAAGACTTCGTGCACGTGCCCTACCGCGACGGCGCGCAGGCGCTCACCGAGCTGATGGGCGGCAACGTGCAGTTCATGTTCTACCACCCGGCCGCCGTGCTGCCGCACATCCGTGCGGGCAAGCTGCGCGCCCTGGGCGCGTCGAGCGCCAAACGCAGTGCGGCAGCGCCCGACGTGCCCACGCTGGCCGAGCAGGGCGTGGCGGATTTCGACCTGGTCGCGTGGTTCATGCTGTATGCGCCCGCCTCGATGCCGGCCGCGCAGCGCGACGCCTTGCGCGATGCCACGCAGGCCGTGCTGGCCCAGGCCGAGGTGCGCGAGAAGCTCGCCGCGCAGGGCATTGAATCCGCGGCCATGAACGCAGCGGAGATGGCCACCTTCGGCACGGCCGAGGTCGCCAAGTGGGGCGAAGCAGTGAAACGCTCCGGCGCCCAGGTGGACTGATAGCGACCCACAGGCCACGCATGCCCCTCCCACAGCCCGCCCACCGGAGTCGGCGGCTCTGGCGCAGCCATGCCCGGCACGAAAGGAGTGATGCCATCGATTGACGGACAGACCCACACGGTGCGGTGCACGCCATGGCGGCGTTGCGCTGCAGACGAGCGAAGCGAACAGACCACACAAGCGGGCATGAACCCGCAACAGGAGACAAGAATGCGCAGAACAATGGTGATGAAGACGATGCTGGTGCTGGCCGCCGGTACCTTGCTGGCCGGCAAGGCCCTGGCCCAGGGGGCGGAATGGCCGAACAAGCCCATCAAGATCGTGGTGGGCTTTGCGCCCGGCACGCCGCCCGACATCTTCGCCCGCATGTACGGAGACTACGCGGGCAAGAAGCTCGGCGTGCCGGTGGTGATCGACAACCGGCCTGGCACGGCCGGCAACCTGGCTTCGGACGCAGTGGCCAAGTCGCCTGCGGACGGCTACACCTTCGTGTACAACCTGTCCACGGCGTTCACGATCAACCCCTTCATCTACAGCAAGCTGCCGTTCGACCCCGACAAGGACCTGGTGCCCGTGGCCACCACCATGCGCCAGGGCCTGGTGCTGATCGCCACCAACAAGTTCCCGGCCAAGACCGTCAAGGACCTGGTGGCCGCCGCCAAGGCCAAGCCGGGTGTCTACTCGCACGCCTCGTACGGCGCGGGCAGCCCTTCGCAGCTGATCGTGGAATCACTCAAAGACGAGGTCGGCATCGACATGCTGCACGTGCCCTACCGCGCCAGCCCCATCGCCGACCTGGTGGGCGGCCAGGTGGACACGCTGATGGAGCCCATCGCCACCGGCTACCAGCTGATCAGCAGCGGCAAGGTGCAGGCGCTCGCCTACTCGGGCCCCACGCGCCATCCCGCCCTGCCCGATGTGCCCACGCTGTCGGAGGTGATGCCGGGCTTCTCCATGATGTCCTGGCACGGCATCTGGGCACCTGCGGCCACGCCGCAGCCCATCCTCACCCGCTTCAACGCACTGCTGGTCGAAGCGAGCAAGGACCCCGACCTGTCGCGCCGCATCCGCGAGCTGCACAGCGAGCCCCTGGGCGTCACGCGCACCGAGATGGCGGCCATGGTGCGCCGCGATGCGGAGATCTACAGCCGCGTGGTCAAGGCGCGCAACATCAAGGTGGACTGAACGAGCTGCCGCTACCTGGCAAAAGGCAGCGCGCTACTGGGTCGGTGCAGGTGCCGGCGCGGCGGCAGGGGCCGGAGCCTCCTGGGCCTTGGGCTTGGGCACCCGGTCACAGCCGGCCAGGGCCAGCGCCAGAACACAGACGCCGGCCAAGGCGGCGCGGGACATAGGGGATGGATGGAACAGCATAGGCAGGGTCCTCCCTGGCCGTCGGGACGGGGGGCATGTGCCGGACGGCGCGGGCGCAGCCCCTTGGAATCTCCATTTTTGCGGCCCCGGCCCCCGCTGTCTGTCAGAAAAGGGCGCCAAAAAGGCGGCCCCTTTTAATCGACGATCGTGAGCTTGGCCACCGACAGCGCCAGCCATTTGGTGCCGTGGCGCGGAAAGCTCACCTGGGCCCGCGCGTCGTCGCCCGTTCCCTCCAGCGCCAGCACCTTGCCCTCGCCGAACTTGGTGTGGAACACGGCCAGCCCCACGCGCAGGCCATGCGATGGCGCGGCCTTCTGCACGGGCACCGGCGGGCTGGCGAACTGCTCCGTGCGGCCGGAGCCGAAGGGGCTGCGGTCGCGCTGGCCGAACGGGTTGCTGCCTGCATTGGGCGCATAGGTGCCAAAGCCCTGCTGCTTGGGCGTGATCCATTTGAGCGCCGCCTCGGGCAGCTCGTCGAAGAAGCGGCTCTTGATGTTGTAGCGTGTCTGGCCGTGCAGCATGCGTGTCTGCGAATGGCTCAGGTACAGGCGCTTGCGCGCGCGGGTGATGGCCACATACATCAGGCGGCGCTCTTCTTCCAGGCCCTCGCGTTCGTTGGCCGAGTTCTCGTGCGGGAACAGGCCCTCTTCCATGCCACCGATGAACACGCCATCAAACTCCAGGCCCTTGCTGGCATGCACGGTCATCAGCTGCACGGCGTCCTGCCCGGCCTGGGCCTGGTTGTCGCCGGCTTCCAGCGCCGCATGGGTCAGGAACGCGGCCAGGGGCGACAGCGTTTCGCCGGTGTCGAAGTCCACGATGCCGGCCACAGCGGGCAGGGGCTCGTCCACCACCGGCGCATCGGGATCCAGGCCCTGGCTGGCCGGGCTCTGGCCCAGGCGGTCGTTGCGCAATTCATCCACCGGCAGGGCCACGGCGTCGCGGCCGAAGCCCTCCTGCGTGACGAAGCTCTCGGCCGCGTTGACCAGTTCCTCCAGGTTCTCGATGCGGTCGGCGCCTTCCTTCTCGGTACGGAAGTGCTCCACCAGGCCCGAAGACTGCAGCATCTGCTCGATGATCTTGCGCAGGTTCATGCCCTCGGTCTGCTCGCGCAGCACGTCGACCATGGCGACGAAGGCCGACAGGTTGGCCCCGGCCTTGCCCGGCACGGCGCTCACGCCGTCGTGCAGCGAGCAGCCGGCCGCACGGGCCGCGTCCTGCAGCACCTCGATGCTGCGCGCGCCGATGCCGCGCGGCGGGAAGTTGACCACGCGCAGAAAGCTGGTGTCGTCGTGCGGGTTCTCCAACAGGCGCAGGTAGGCCAGCGCGTGCTTGATTTCCGCGCGCTCGAAAAAGCGCAGGCCGCCATACACCCGGTAGGGCACGCTGGCATTGAACAAGGCCGATTCGATCACCCGGCTCTGCGCATTGCTGCGGTAGAGCACGGCGATCTCCTTGCGCTCGAAGCTGTCGCTCTTCACCAGTTGCCGGATCTCGTCCACCATCCACTGCGCTTCGGCCAGGTCGGTGGTGGCCTCGTACACGCGCACCGGCTCGCCGGGGCCCTGCGTGGTGCGCAGGTTCTTGCCCAGGCGGCGGCTGTTGTGGCTGATGAGGGCGTTGGCCGAGTCGAGGATGTTGCTGTAGCTGCGGTAGTTCTGCTCGAGCTTGATCTGTTGCTGCACATCGAACTCGCGCACGAAGTCGGCCATGTTGCCCACGCGCGCACCGCGAAAGGCGTAGATGCTCTGGTCGTCGTCGCCCACGGCGATCACGCTGCCGCGCGCCTCGAAGCGCCCGCCGCTGTCGTTGCCGGCCAGTTGCTTGAGCCAGGCGTACTGCAGCTTGTTGGTGTCCTGGAACTCGTCCACCAGGATATGCGCGAAGCGGCGCTGGTAGTGCTCGCGGATCGGGTCGTTGTCGCGCAGCAGCTCGTAGCTGCGCAGCATCAGCTCGCCAAAATCCACCACGCCCTCGCGCTGGCACTGCTCTTCATAGAGCTGGTAGACCTCGATCTTCTTGCGCGTATCGCTGTCGTTGGCCTGCACGTCGCCCGGGCGCAGGCCCTCCTCCTTGCAGCCGGAGATGAAATATGCCAACTGCTTGGGCGGAAAGCGCTCGTCGTCCACGTTGTGCTGCTTGCACAGGCGCTTGACGGCCGAGAGCTGGTCCTGCGTGTCCAGGATCTGGAACGACTGCGGCAGGCCGGCCGGCTTGTGGTGCGCGCGCAGCAGCCGGTTGCACAGGCCGTGGAAGGTGCCGATCCACATGCCGCGCACGTTCACCGGCAGCATGGCCGACAGGCGGGCCACCATTTCCTTGGCGGCCTTGTTGGTAAAGGTCACGGCCAGGATGCCACCCGGTGTGGCGTAGCCGTTCTGCAGCAGCCAGGCAATGCGCGTGGTGAGCACCCGGGTCTTGCCCGAGCCGGCACCCGCCAGGATGAGCGCATGCCCAGCCGGCAGGGTGACGGCGGCGAGCTGCTCGGGGTTGAGATTGGCCAGCAGGGGCGGTACAGCCGATGGTGCAGCGGGCGTGGGGGGCACCAGGGGATCCGGTGCACCCGGGAACAGGTCTTGTGGGAACATGGGGGCATTGTAGAAAGCGCCAACGCCTGCCATGAAAAACATTGCCCTTGCCGCAGCCATGCTGCTGGCCCTGCATGCCCCCCACCTCGCAGCCCAGTCCAGCTGCAGCAGCGACGGCGTGCCCCGCCCGGTCGCGCTGTTCGAGCGCTTCGTGAGCGCCGACTGCGAGAGCTGCTGGGCCGACAAGGCCACGCCGGCCCCCACGGCGCCCGGCACCCTGGTGCTGGACTGGATCGTGCCCGGCACCCAGGGCGACGACGCGCCGCTGTCGGCCGCCGCCACGCGCGATGCCCTGGCGCGGCTGGCCGCCCTGGGCCGCACGGCGCCCACGGCCACCGACGTGAATACCGCTCCCGTGCAAGGAGTGCAGGGCAGCCGGCTGCGGGTGTCGCACGGGCCGGCCATCAACGACTACCTGGGGGCGTCGATCGCCTTCTCCCCCGTGCCCACCCGGGGCGCTGCGCCCGCTGCAGGGCCTGATGCAGGAGCCTTCTACCTGCTGCTGGTGGAATCCATCCCGGCGGGCACCGAGGGCTCGCCCGTGGCCCGGCACCTGGTGCGCAACGTGTACCAGCGTTCGCTGGACAACCCGCACACCCTGTCCAAAGGCGAGCGCTCGGGCTGGCGCGATTCGCGCCCCATCTACATCCCCGAAGGCGCCAAGACCGACCGCCTGCGCCTGGTGGGCTGGGTGCAGGACAAGGACGGGCGGATCATCGATGCAGCACAGTCGCGCTGCGCCCCCTAGAACCCGTTCCCTATTGGAGAGATAACAGTAGGGATATACCCGCACCGGTTGGCGCGGGTAGAATCAATCACCGGGCCCAAGTTTCTTGCTGCCCGGTTTTTTTGTGCCTGCGCACAGCAGGGTTCGTTGCAGCCATCACGGCTCCAATCGCATGACCGGTCTTCAAGCCAAGCGCCCACTGCAGCAGAAATCGTTTTGCTGCAGCCTCTTATGGAGCTTGGAAATCTCATGGAAATCTTCGATTACGACAACGTTCTCTTGCTGCCGCGCAAGTGCCAGGTGGAAAGCCGCTCGGAATGCGATGCCGGCGTGGAGCTGGGCGGGCGCACATTCCGCCTGCCGGTCGTACCGGCCAACATGAAGACGGTGGTGGACGAAACCATCTGCACCTGGATGGCGCAGAACGGTTATTTCTACGTCATGCACCGCTTCGACCTGGACAACCTGCAGTTCGTCAAGGATATGCATGCCAAGGGCTGCTATGCCTCGATCTCGCTGGGCGTGAAGCAGCCTGACTACGACACCGTGGACCAGTTGGCGGCTGCGGGCATCACGCCCGAGTACGTGACCATCGACATCGCGCACGGCCATGCCGACAGCGTGAAGAACATGATCGGCTACCTCAAGTCCAAACTGCCTGCGGCCTTCGTGATCGCCGGCAACGTGGCCACGCCCGAAGCGGTGATCGATCTGGAGAACTGGGGCGCCGACGCCACCAAGGTGGGCGTAGGGCCGGGCAAGGTCTGCATCACCAAGCTCAAGACCGGCTTCGGCACGGGCGGCTGGCAGCTGTCGGCGCTCAAGTGGTGCGCCCGCGTGGCCACCAAGCCCATCATTGCCGACGGCGGCATTCGCAGCCACGGCGACATCGCCAAGAGCATCCGCTTTGGCGCCAGCATGGTCATGATCGGCTCGCTGTTCGCGGGGCACGAAGAATCGCCCGGCAACACCGTGGAGGTCGATGGTGCCCTGTTCAAGGAGTACTACGGCTCGGCCAGCGACTTCAACAAGGGCGAGTACAAGCACGTGGAGGGCAAGCGCATCCTCGAGCCCATCAAGGGCAAGCTGGCGGGCACCCTGATCGAGATGGAGCAGGACGTGCAAAGCTCCATCAGCTACGCCGGCGGCAAGAAGCTCATGGACATCCGCAAGGTGAACTACGTGATCCTGGGCGGCGACAACGCGGGCGAGCACCTGCTGATGTGAGCCCCCGCCCGGCGCGGGTCAGGCCCTGAGCAGGATCAGCGCCATGTGGTGCAGGTCATGCCCGGGCTTGGCCAGCGCATCGACGATGCTGAAGTGGTTCAGCCCTTCCAGCACCTGGCAGCGCGGCACGGCATGCGAGCCCCATGCGTCCTGCACCAGCCGCGCCTGGCGGATGAACTCCGGGCTCTCATCGCCGCCGACGGCGCAGTACAGCATGCCCTGGCCGGGCGCCTGCAGGCGTGCCGGGCTGTACTGCAGCACCTGCTGCTCGGTGAGCTTGAGCGCCTCCTGCAGAAAGGGTGTGTGCATCAGCGGATCGAGGTCGTGCACCCCCGAAATCGACAAGGCGCTGCGCACCGCGCCGTCGGGCAGGTTGCCGATCAGGGGCCAGACGCTGGTGAGCAGCATGGCCGCCAGTTGCCCACCCGCCGAATGCCCCGCCACCGTGATGCGGTGCGGGTCGCCGCCATAGCGCCCAATGTTCTGCCAGATCCAGGCGATGGCCTTTTCCATCTGCCGCATGATCTGGGGAATGCCGACCGGTGCCTCCGGGGTGCCGGGGCACAGCGAATAATTGACCACCACCACGCAGACACCTTCACGGTTGAACGCCGGCGCGATGAAGGAGTGGTCCGACTTGTCGAGCGCGCGCCAGTAGCCGCCGTGGATGAACACCAGCACCGGCGCCCCCTTGCCGGAGCCGGGCGGCAGCTGGGTAGTGGGAAAGACATCCAGGGTCTCGCGCGCGCCCTTGCCATAGGCCAGGTCGGCCACGCAGGGGTGGTCGGCCCGTACCTGGGCCGACTCCTTCGCCCAGCGGGCGAAATAGTTCACGTGCTCGGGCACCAGCGCCCGGTTGTTGTACATCAACTCCAGCCAGGCGGGGTCGTGTGGTGTCTTGGTGTCCAGGGCCATGGGTGTGTTCTCCTCGTCCTGGCGCCACATCATCCTGGCAAGTGGCGCCGACTGCAAGCCCGATGACAGGCTGCACCGCGAAAACCGCCGATGATGGCGGCAGAGACATCCGCACCAGGAGACAGAGACCATGAACAACAACACCCCTCCCCTGCGCACCACCGTCCTGGGCATCGGCATGATGGGCGCGCCCATGGCGCGCCGGCTGCGCGCTGCCGGCCATGAGGTCCATGCCTGGAACCGCACGCGCGAGGCGGCCGATCCGCTCGCTGCCTTCGGCATCACCGTCCACTCCGATGTGCGCGCTGCCGTGGCCGGCGCCGACGTGGTGATCAGCCTGCTCGCCAACGGGCCCGTGGTGGGCCAGGTGCTCTTCGAGCGCGGCGCAGCGCAGGCCCTGCGCCGCGACGCGCTGTTCATCGACATGGCCTCCATCCAGCCGCGCGAGGCGCGCGACCATGCGGCCCGCCTGGGCGAGATGGGTATCGCCCACCTGGACGCGCCGGTCTCCGGCGGCACGGTGGGCGCCGAAAGCGGCACCCTGGCCATCATGGCCGGTGGGCGCCCCGAGGACTACGCCCGTGCCCTGCCGATCTTTGCCGCCTTCGGGCGCGCCACGCACGTGGGGCCGCACGGCGCGGGCCAGCTTGCCAAGCTGGCCAACCAGATGATCGTGGGCATCACCATCGGCGCCGTGGCCGAGGCGCTGCTGTTCGCTGCCAAGGGCGGGGCCGACATGGCCAAGGTGCGCGAGGCCATCAGCGGCGGGTTTGCCGACAGCCGCATCCTGCAACTGCATGGCCAGCGCATGGTGGAACGCAACTTTGCCCCCCAGGGCCGCATGACGGTGCAGCTCAAGGACATGCGCAACGCCCTGGCCACGGCCGGCGAGATCGGGTTCGACGCGCCCGTGACCGCGCTTTTCGAAGCGCTCTACGCCGAAGGCGTGGAGCACGGCCTGGGCGAACTGGACCACAGTGCGCTGTTCGTGGAACTCGCCAGCCGCAACGCGATGCAATAATTTTTGGGCCCCACTTGCAAGCCGGCCAAAAACTAGTGCATAATTCGAGGCTCTGCAGCAATGCAGGCAGATCACTAAAAGATTTGGGTTCTTAGCTCAGTTGGTAGAGCAGCGGACTCTTAATCCGTAGGTCGAGTGTTCGAGTCACTCAGGACCCACCAAATCTAAGCCGCAAGGCACATGAAGCCGACGCCATGAACAACATGGCGCCGGCTTTTTTGTTTCTGCCCGAGGCGATACCGGCCCTGCATCGTGCCCCGCCACGGCCGGCCCACGCCGGCACCTTGCAATCGCCGCATTCGCCACCATCTGCTGCTGTCGAAGAACTGCCGCTCAAATCACGTCCCGCCGCTGGACGCCTGCGTTCTGCAGACCTTTTCCCTTCCTCCGGGTACCTGCTTGCGCCCTCCTTTGCAGAGGGTTGCTGGGGGGGCCCGAACGCCCCACCCCGGCACCGCTGCGGGTGGCTGAGACCATTGCGCCCGCCAACCCACGGGGCGTGTTCCAAGCGAAGGAGCCTTTCATGGCAGGAAAAGAACAGAAACGCGGCAACAAGGAATCGAAGAAGCCCAAGCAGAAGCCCGTCGCGATGGTGGAACCCGCCGCCCCCGCAAAGGCCGGCGGCGCAGCGCCGCAGCGCGCAGCCAAGAAGGGCTGATCCCCCAACAGGGCCTTTTCTGCCCTGGCTGTTCGCCCCCTTCAAGCACCGGGCTTGAAGGGAGCGCGCAGCATTCACGGCCTCGCGCAAGCGCAGGCCCGCCCGCGTGCCGCACGCAGGCCCCCTTCGACGCGGACGGCGTGGCCCGTTCGCCCCTTCTCCTGCAGCGGGCACACCACAGGGCACAGCGCGGCCCCGGGGTGCCCCGAAAGGCGCCCGTGCTTGTTGTCGATGCCCTGTCTTCCCTCTCCCATGTTCTGAGGGGCGCTGACGCGCCGCCGTGGAACGGCACCGCGCCCGTGCGCGAAGAACTCTTCGGTATGGAGCGGCTGGAGCAGCATGCGCGCAGCCTGGCCGCCGCCCAGCAGGTGAGCCTGCGTCCGCCCCAGGTCCCTTCGCTGCACCGGCGCCTGCGGTCCAACGCCAGCCAGTTGCTGGCCGCGTACCGGGCCAGCGCCGCCGAGCTGGAGTCGGGATCCAGCGTGGTGCCCGCCGCCGACTGGCTGCTGGACAACTACCACGTGGTGGAAGAGCAGATCCGCGAGATCCGGGTCGACCTGCCCCCGGGCTACTACCGGCAGTTGCCCAAGCTGGCACAGGGGCCGTTTGCCGGCTACCCGCGCGTCTTCGGCATTGCCTGGGCCTTTGTCGCCCATACCGACAGCCACTTCGATCCGCTGGCGCTGCGCCGCTTCATTGCGGCCTACCAGGAGGTGCAGCCGCTGATGATCAGCGAGCTGTGGGCGGTGGCCATCACCTTGCGCATCGTGCTGGTGGAAAACCTGCGCCGGCTGGCCGACCAGATCAGCGCCGGCCGGGCGGACCGCGCCGATGCGCAGGCACTGGCCAACCGCCTGCTGGCCTCGGGCAGCGCGCATTCGGCCCTGGTGGGCGACATCGGCACACGCGCCAGTGGCCCGCTGTCGGAGCTGTTTGCCGCGCAATTGGCCAAGCGCCTGCGCGACCAGGACCCGCGCACCACCCCGGCGCTGCAGTGGCTGGAAGAGCGGCTGGCCCAGCAGGGCACCAGCGTGGGCCTGGTGATCGAGCACGCCCAGCAGCGCCAGGGCGCATCGAACGTCAGCGTGCGCAACGTGATCACCAGCATGCGGCTGATGTCCGACATCGACTGGGCCGACCTGGTCGAGGGCATGGGCCTGGTGGACGCACGCCTGCGCGAGAGCAGCGGCTTCGCAGCGATGGACTTTGCCACCCGCAACCTTTACCGCAATGCCATCGAGCAACTGGCACGTGGCTCGGCCCTGACCGAGTTGGCCATTGCCGAGCAGGCCCTGGCCAGTGCGCAGGCAGCCGTAGCCGCCCAAGGCACCGGGGCCACCCCCGCGCGCGCCACCGACCCCGGGTACCACCTGGTGGCCGAAGGCCGGCCCGCGCTGGAGCAGGCCATCGGCTTCAAGCCGCCCTGGGGCTTTCGCTTCAACCGCTGGCAGGTGGGCCTGGGCGTGCGCGGCTACATTGCCGCCATCATGGGCCTGGCGCTGTTGCTGCTGGGCGCGGCCCTGTGGTGGGCGGGCATGCACGGCACGCACCCGGGCTGGCTGGTGGCGCTGGCGCTGGCCGGCTTTCTGCCTGCCACCGAGGTGGCCAGCGTGCTCGTCAACCGGCGCGTCACCCGGCGCTTTGGCCCGGTGGGGCTGCCAGGCCTGGCGCTGGATGATGGCGTGCCCACCCATCTGCGCACCCTGGTGGTAGTGCCCACGCTGCTGACCAGCGAGGCCGACCTGCGCGCCCACATCGAAAGCCTGGAGGTGCACCACCTGGCGGGCGCAGGGGGCGACCTGTCGTTTGCACTGCTGTCCGACGGACTGGACGCCGCCACCGAGGTCACAGGCAGCGACGCCCACCTGATTGCCGTGGCGCAGGAGGCGATTGCCGCGCTGAACCTGCGGCACGGCCCGGCGCCTGGCGGCCAGCGCTTTTACCTGCTGCACCGGCACCGCCGCTTCAATGCCGGCGAGAACTGCTTCATGGGCTGGGAACGCAAGCGCGGCAAGCTGCACGAGCTCAACCGCCTGCTGCGCGGCGCCACGGACACCAGCTTCATGGCGCTGGACGGTGGGACACAGCCCGACATCCTGCCCGATGTGCGCTACGTCATCACGCTCGACGCCGACACGCGCCTGCCGCGCGACGCCGCGCTGCGCCTGATCGGCAAGATGGCCCACCCGCTGAACCAGCCCACTTTCAGCCCGGCCGAGCAGCGCGTGGTGGGAGGCCATGCCATCCTGCAGCCACGCGTGACGCCGGCGCTGCCCATGGGGCTGGAGGGCTCGCTGTACCAGCGGCTGACCTCTGGCCCCGGCGGCATGGACCCGTATGCGGCCGCGGTGTCGGACGTGTACCAGGACCTGTTTGGCGAGGGCTCGTACACCGGCAAGGGCATCTACGACGTGGACGCCTTCGAAGCCGCGCTGGCCGGGCGCGTGCCCGAGAACACGCTGCTCAGCCACGACCTGTTCGAGGGCGTGCTGGCACGCGCCGGCCTGGCTTCAGACGTGGAGGTGGTGGAGGACTTTCCGGCCCGCTACGACGTGGCCGTGCAGCGCCAGCACCGCTGGACGCGCGGCGACTGGCAGCTGCTGCCCTGGGTGCTGGGCCGGCGCCACCAGGGTGCCGCCTTGCCCGCGCTGGGCCGCTGGAAGATGCTGGACAACCTGCGCCGCTCGCTGCTGGCCCCGGCCGGCCTGTTGACCCTGCTGCTGTGCTGCGCTCTGCCCTGGCCGCAGGCACCCTGGGGCGTGCTGCTGGTGCTGGCGGCGCTGGGCGTACCGGCGTTTCTGCCGGGGATGGCCGAGCTGTGGGCCAGCCGCCCCGGCATCCGCGTGGCCAGCCACCTGCGCCTGCTGGTGGCCGACTTCCGCGTAGCGGTGCTGCAGACCGTGGCTGCCATTGCACTGCTGCCCGACCATGCCTGGCGCGCGGTGGATGCCATCGTGCGCGCGCTGGTCCGGCTGTATGCCACGCATCGGCAGATGTTGGAGTGGAAAACCGCCGCGCAGTCGGCCACCAAACCGCGCCCGGGGCCTGCGGGCTTTTACCGGCTGATGGCCGGCGGCCTGCTGCTGGCCACGGTGCTGGCCGCTTGTACTGCCGCTTTCGCACCGGCATCGCGGCCGCTGGTGCTGCCGCTGCTGGCCCTGTGGCTCGCGGCGCCGGCACTGGCCTGGCGCTCAAGCCGCCGCTCGGTGCCCGCGCCGCAAAGCGCGCCCGCGCTGGACAACGCGCTGGCGCTCCGGCGCATCGCGCGCCGCACCTGGCGCTTCTTCGAGACCTTCGTCACGGCGGCCGAGCACTACCTGCCGCCCGACAACTTCCAGGAAGACCCCAAGCCCGTGGTGGCACGCCGCACCTCGCCCACCAACATGGGGCTGTACCTGCTGTCGGCCGTGGCCGCGCGCGACTTCGGCTGGGCCGGCGCCGTGCAGACTGCGGACCGGCTGGAGGCCACGCTGGCCAGCATGGGGGCGCTGGCGCGCCACCGGGGCCATTTCTACAACTGGTACGACACGGGCACGGCGCAGGTGCTGGCACCGGCCTACGTGTCGTCGGTGGACAGCGGCAACCTGGCCGGCCACCTGATCGCGCTGGCCAATGCCTGCGAGGGCTGGGTGCGCGCGCCGCTGCCCGGCACCTGGGTGCAGGGGCTTGGCGATGCCGTGGCACTGGCGCGTGAATCAGTGACCAGCGTTCCCGCAGCCCAGGGCGCGCAGGGCCGGCGGCTGCTGGCCATGCTGGCCGAGATCGACACCGCAGTGGCTGCAGGCGCCGTGGAGATGGGCCTGCCCGCCCTGCAGCGCCTGGCCGACAAGGCGCTGAAGGAGGCGCAGGACATCGTGGTGCCGGCAGGCAGCGGCGATGGCGATGCATTGCTGTTCTGGAGCGGCGCCGTGCGCGCGCGGGTCGCCGAGCAGGGGCGCGATCTGCAGGCCACCGGGACAGATGCGCCCACGCTCGACATGCGCTGGCAGGGGCTGGCCGACACGGCGCGCGCGCTGGCGCTGGGCATGGACTTCGCCTTTTTGCTCGACCCCGAGCGCAAGCTCCTGTCCATCGGCTACGCAGCGGTGGAAAACCGGCTCGATGCCAATTGCTACGACCTGCTGGCGTCCGAAGCGCGGCTGGCCAGCCTGTTCGCCATCGCCAAGGGCGACGTGGAGACGCGCCACTGGTTCCGCCTGGGGCGCACGGCGATCCCGGTGGGCAAGGGCTCGGCCCTGGTGTCGTGGTCGGGCTCGATGTTCGAGTACCTGATGCCCTCGCTGGTGATGCGCGCGCCTGCCGGCAGCCTGCTGGAGCACACCAATACCCTGGTGGTGCAGCGGCAGATAGCCTATGGCGCGCTGCAGGGCATACCCTGGGGCATCTCCGAATCGGCCTACAACGCGCGCGACCTGGAGTTCACCTACCAGTACTCCAACTTCGGCGTGCCGGGCCTGGGGCTCAAGCGCGGGCTGGCCGAGAACCTGGTGATCGCCCCCTACGCCACAGGCCTGGCCTGCATGGTGGATGCCACGGCGGCGGGGCACAACTTCGCGCGCCTGGCGCAGCTCGGTGCCCTGGGGCAGCATGGCTTTTACGAGGCGCTCGACTTCACGCGCAGCCGCCTGCCCGAGGGGCAGGCCGTGGCCATTGTGCGCAACTACATGGCGCACCACCAGGGCATGACCATCGTGGCCATTGCCAACACGCTGCACGGCGGGCAGATGCGCGAGCGCTTTCACCGCGAGCCCATGGTGCAGGCCTGCGAGCTGCTGCTGCAGGAGCGCATGCCGCGCCTGGTGGCCGTGGCCCACCCGCGCGCCGAAGAGACGCAGACCGGCCCCGCCGACGTGCGCGACGACCTGCATGCCGTGCGGCGCATGGGCGCGCCAGGCGCGGGGGCACCGGCCACACACCTGCTGTCCAACGGGCGCTATGCCGTCATGCTGACGGCGGCCGGCACCGGCTACAGCCGCTGGCGCGACATGGCGGTGACCCGCTGGCGCGAGGACGCGACCAGCGAAGACTGGGGCTCGCATGTCTACCTGCGCGACGCGCACAGCGGCCGCACCTGGTCCGCTGCGGCAGAGCCCTCAGGCCGCGCTGCCGACCGCTACGAGGTGGCGTTTGCCGAGGACCACGCGGCCTTCACCCGCCACGACGGCAGCATGACCACCACCACCGAGGTGATCGTATCGGCCGAGGCCGATGGCGAGGTGCGCCAGGTCACCCTGGTCAACACAGGCCCACGGGCGCGCGAGATCGACCTGACCTCGTACGCCGAGTTGGTACTGGCCCCGCCTGCGGCCGACAATGCCCACCCGGCGTTCTCCAAGATGTTCGTGCAGACCGAGTACCTGCCCGAGTTTGGCGCGCTGCTGGCCACGCGCCGCGCGCGCAGCCCGGGCGAGCCGGGGGTGTGGGCCGCGCATTTTGCGGTGGTGGAGGGCACGGTGATCGCCCCGGCGCAGTACGAGACCGACCGGGGCCTGTTCCTCGGCCGGGGCCGCACGGCGCGCAATGCGCTGGCGGTGCATGGCGGCGGTGCGCTCTCCAACACCGTGGGCACGGTGCTGGACCCGGTGTTCGCGCTGCGCCAGCGCGTGCGCATCGCCCCCGGTCAGATGGCCCGTGTGGCCTTATGGACCCTGCTGGCGCCCACGCGCGAAGCGCTGCTCGACCTGGTGGACCAGCACCACGACCGCAGCGCCTTCGAGCGCGCGCGCACCCTGGCCTGGACCCAGGCCCAGGTGCAGCTGCGCCACATCGGCATCGGCGCCGAGGCGGCGGCGGACTTTCAGCGCCTGGCCGCGCCCATTTTGTATGCGGACGCGCGCTTTCGCGCACCAGCCGATGCCATTGCGCGCGGCGCGGGCCCGCAGTCGGGCCTGTGGCAGCACGGCATTTCGGGCGATCTGCCCATCGTGCTGCTGCGCATCGACGACATCGAGGACATCGCTCAGCTGCACCAGTTGCTGCAGGCGCATGAATACTGGCGCATGAAGCGCCTGGGCGTGGACTTGGTGGTGATCAACGAGCGTGCGTCGTCCTACGTGCAGGACCTGCAGATCGCCATCGAGACCGCCGTGCGCAGCAGCCAGTCGCGCCCGCGCCTGGGTGAGTCGCTGGCGCAGGGGGTGGTGCACACGCTGCGTGCCGACCTCATGGATGCGGCTTCGCGCGCACTGCTGCAGTCCATTGCCCGGGTGGCGCTGGTAGCGCGGCGCGGCCCTATCGCCCAGCAATTGGCACGGATGCCCGCGGAGGCCCCCGAGGCGGTGGGCAGGCCAGCGCCTCTGCCGGCGCCGCAGCCACAGCACGAACCGGCCCCTGCGCCTGACACCGCCGGGCTCGAGTTCTTCAACGGCCTGGGCGGCTTCGACAAGGATGGCACGGAGTACGTGACCATCCTGCGCGACGGGGCGACCACGCCCGCGCCGTGGATCAACGTCATCGCCAACCCGGCCTTCGGCTTTCACGTGTCGGCCGATGGCAGCGGCTACACCTGGGCCGGCAACAGCCGCGAGAACCAGCTCACGCCCTGGTCCAACGACCCGGTGAGCGACCCGGCGGGCGAGGCCTTCTTCGTGCGCGACGATGCCAGCGGCCACGTGTGGAGCCCCACCGCGCAGCCCATTCGCGGCAACGGCACCTACACGGCGCGCCATGGGCACGGCTACAGCCGCTTTCTGCACGAGGCCCACGGCATTGCGCTGGAGCTGCTGCAGTTCGTGCCGATTGCTGATCCGATCAAGGTGTCGCGCCTGACCTTGCACAACCGCACGGCGCAGGTGCGGCAGATCACCGTGACGCTGTATGCCGAATGGGTGCTGGGCACTTCGCGCGGGGCATCGGCCCCGTTCGTGCTGGCCGAGCGCGATGCGGACAGCGGCGTGCTGCTGGCACGCAACCCCTGGAGCACGGCGTTTGCCGGCCGCGTGGCGTTTGCCGACCTGGGCGGCCAGCAGACGGCGTGGACGAGCGACCGCACGGAGTTCCTGGGGCGGCATGGCAGCCTGGCGGCCCCGGCGGCGCTGCGCGGCCAGGCCGTGCTGTCCGGCGGCGGCGTTGCGGGGTGCGACCCGTGCGCAGCGCTGCAGTGCACGCTCACCCTGCAGCCGGGGGAAAGCAGGGAGGTGACCGGCTTCATCGGGCAGTGCGCATCGGCTGCCGAAAGCCTGGCCCTGGTGGCGCGCTACCGCCTGCTCGATGTGGGTGCGCTGCTGCAGGAGGTGGTGCAGCATTGGCGCAGCCTGCTGGGCGCCATTCAGGTGCGCACGCCCGACCGGGCCATGGACATCATGCTCAACGGCTGGCTGCTGTACCAGACCCAGGCCTGCCGCATCTGGGCGCGCTCGGCCTTCTACCAGGCCAGCGGGGCCTACGGCTTTCGCGACCAGCTGCAAGACGGCATGGCGCTGGCGTTTGCGCGCCCCAATGAGACGCGCGCCCACCTGCTGCGTGCTGCGGGCCGGCAGTTTGCCGAAGGCGACGTGCAGCACTGGTGGCTGCCGCACTCGGGCCAGGGCGTGCGTACGCGCATCTCGGACGACCGGGTGTGGCTGGCATTTGCCACCGCCAGCTACGTGCAGGTGTCAGGCGACGCAGCGGTGCTGGACGAATCCATTGCCTTCCTGGAAGGGCCTGCACTGCAGCCGGGCGAGCACGACGCGTTCTTCCAGCCCATGCTGGCGGATGCATCGGCCACCCTGTTCGAGCACTGCGCACTGGCGCTGGACCAGACCATGGCGCTGACCGGTGACCTGGGCCTGCCGCTGATGGGCACGGGCGACTGGAACGACGGCATGAACCGCGTGGGCCAGGAGGGCCGGGGCCAGAGCGTGTGGCTGGGCTGGCTGCTGGTGCGCACGGTGGCGCTGATGGCGCCACTGGCGGATGCCCGCGACCCCGCAAGGGCAGCGCGCTGGCGCGCGCACGCCGAGGCGGTGCGCGCGGCGCTGGAGCGCGAGGCCTGGGACGGCGCCTGGTACCGGCGCGCCACCTTCGACGACGGCACCTGGCTGGGCACGCACGATGCGAAGGAATGCCGCATCGACTCCATCGCCCAATCGTGGGCGGTGCTCTCGGGAGCCGCCGACCCTGCGCGCGCGCTGATCGCCATGGCCTCGCTGGGCGACAAGCTGGTGCTGCCGCAGGAAGGCCTGGCCCTGCTGTTCACCCCGCCGTTCAACGCCACGCCGCACGACCCGGGCTATATCAAGGGCTACCCGCCCGGACTGCGCGAGAACGGCGGGCAGTACAGCCATGCCGCCATGTGGGCCATCATGGCCCGGGCCCAGTTGCGCAACGACCCGCAGGCCGGCGCCCGGGCGCACGCGCTGTTCGCGCTGGTCAACCCGATCCACCACGCGCGCACGCCCGATGAGGTGGCGCGCTACCGGGTGGAGCCGTATGTGGTGGCGGCCGACGTCTATTCCGTGGCACCGCACACCGGGCGCGGCGGCTGGACCTGGTACACCGGCGCCGCGGGCTGGATGTACCGGGCCGGGGTGGAAAGCATCCTGGGCATACGGCGCGAGGGGCAGATGCTGGTGATCGACCCGTGCATTCCTGCCGAGTGGCCGGGGTTCCAGGTGCAGATCGTGCTGGGTGACGCCCGCTACACGGTTGAAATCACTGCGGCCACTGGACAGGGAAGCAGTGTTGCATCTGCCGAGCTGGACGGGACGGCTCTGCCCTGCGATGCAGGCCCTTTGCGCCTGCCTGTGCGCATGGGTGAGCACCACGTGCGCATCACCCTACCGCAGCGCTGAGGGCCGGGGGCAATTGCCCCCATACCCGACCAGACTGGTAGTGAATTTTGCGCGACAGGGTTCATTTTTTACAAATCTGAATCCAGTTGGCATCTCCCCACGTACAGGCTGCGTACGCCCGCAAAAGCATGTGCGCTTAATTGCAAACTAGTGTCTTCCACCACCCCATAGTCAAAATGTATCGATACACTTTGTCATACAAATGACATCGTCGGCAGATGGGCCACGGGCGTCTTTTGCACCACCACGCCAAAACACCCCTAAAGCACCGTGAATTCTCGACACACCACCCGAACAGCTCCCCTGCTGGCTGCGCTGATGGCCCTGGGGCTGGTCTCTGCCCCCCTTCCCACGGCCCATGCCCAGACCGCGCCCGCCAAGGAGCGGGCCAAGGCACGCGCGGCGCGCGCGGCAGCGACCGCCACGGCAGCATCCGAAAGCGCCGCCCCGGCGCCTGCGGCTTCTGCAGCCACGGCGGCAGCGCCCGCCCTGCCGCTGCGCCAGTGGAAAACCAGCCTCAAGGACCTGGGCCTGGCGCGCCCGGTCACGCTGCGCGGCGTGGAGAGCGAAGCCAGCGTGGGTGTGGGTGTGCGGCGCGACGAAATCGTGGAGGCCGCCCGGCTCCGCCTGACCTTCACGCTTTCGCCGGCGCTGATCCCGAACCTGTCGCACCTCAAGGTGATCCTCAATGATGAGACGCTGCAGACCATCGTGCTCGACAAGGAGCGCCTGGGGACCCAGCAGACGGTCGAGCTGAACATCGACCCGCGCTACTTCACCGACTACAACCGCTTTCGCTTCCAGTTCATCGGCCACTACACGATGGAATGCGAGGCGCCCAACCATTCGAGCCTGTGGGCCACCATCAGCAATGAAAGCCAGCTGGACCTGTCGCTGCGCCAGATCCCGCTGCGCGACGACCTGGCCCTGCTGCCCGCGCCGTTCTTCGATCCGCGCGACAACCGGCCGGTGAACCTGCCCTTCGTGTACGGCGCCAAGCCCAGCACCGGCACGCTCAAGGCATCGGGCTCGATTGCCAGCTGGATCGGCATGCTCGCCGGCTACCGGGGCAACCAGTTCCCGGTGTTCGAGAACCAGCTGCCACGCCAGCATGCCGTGGTGCTGGCCACCAACGACAACCGCCCCGCCTTCCTGCAGGCGATGGCGCCGGTCACCGAACCCACCCTCTCCGTGGTGCCCCACCCCGACGTCCCGGGCGCCAAGCTGCTGCTGGTGCTGGGCAAGGACGATGCGCAGGTGCAGATGGCCGCCGATGCCCTGGCCCTAGGCAAGGCGGTTCTGTCGGGGCAGAGCATCGCCGTCAAGTCGCTCGACTACCCCGACCTGGCCAAGCCCTACGATGCGCCCCGCTGGATCACCACCAAACGCCCCGTGCGCCTGGCCGAGCTGGTGCAGAGCGCGGCCGACCTGCAGCTGCGCGGCTCGGTGCTCAACGACACGGTGAACGTCTACACGCGCATGGCCCCCGACCTGTTCACCTGGAACGCCAAGGGCGTGCCGCTGGACCTGACTTACCGCTACACACCCAACAGCGTGTCGGACCACGGCGCGCTGAACATCTCGATCAACAACCAGTTCATCCAGTCCTACCCGCT
Organism: Acidovorax sp. Root217; assembly: GCF_001428645.1. NCBI lineage: Bacteria > Pseudomonadati > Pseudomonadota > Betaproteobacteria > Burkholderiales > Comamonadaceae > Acidovorax > Acidovorax sp. Root217. The sequence goes on along the minus strand of NZ_LMIH01000012.1, from coordinate 618,142 downwards.
GCAGTCGCGCGAGGACCGCACCAGCAGCAAGAGCACGGTGATGCTGCCGCTGTTCGACGATGGCAATGCGCAGACGCGTTCGGATCTGAAGATCCCGGCCTTCATGATCGGCGGCGACAACCAGCTGCAGTTCGCCTTCCAGATCCCGCCCAACGACCTGGGCCGCTGCCGCTCGGCTCCGCCCACCGAGCTGTTCGCCGCCATCGACCCGCAGTCGACCATCGACCTCACGGCGTTTCGCCATTACCTGGCCATGCCCAACCTGGCGGCCTATGCCAACAGCGGCTTCCCCTTCACGCGGGTGCCGGACCTGGCGCAGACCTCCATCATCCTGCCCAACCAGCCCACGACATCGGATGTGGAAGTGTTTCTCACCGCCGTGGGCCGCATGAGCGCCTCCACCGGCTACCCCGGCACGCGTTTCAAGCTGCTGCGCGCGGACGAGGCCGACAAGGCTGCCGACACCGACATCCTCGTGATCTCCCAGGCCGACAGCGACGGCCTGCTGCAGAAGTGGAAGAGCCACCTGCCGGCCCTGCTGGCCGCAGGCGCGCGCTCCGTGCAGCCGCTGGAGCGCGCCATGGGCTCCTTCATCGATCTGTTCAACCTCGAATCCAACCAGCGCCTGTCGGCCTCGGGCGGCCAGGCCATCCTGCAGGGCAATGGGCCGCTGGCGGCCGTGACTGGCTTCGAGTCGCCTCTATCGGCCGGGCGCAGCGTGGTGGCCCTCACGGCCACCGACAAGGAGGCCATGGCACTCCTGAGCCTGGGCCTGAACGACGCAGGCAAGATCAAGAGCCTGCGCGGTGACCTGGGCCTGATGCGCGGCGATGCCATCGAGAGCTTCCGCATCAAGCCCGTGTACTACGTGGGCGACCTGCCGTGGTGGCAGCGCCTGTGGTTCCACATGCACAGCCACCCGCTGCTGCTGGCCCTGGTGGGCATCGGCTCCGGCCTGCTCCTGACCTTCATCGTCTACGCCGCGCTGCGCAGCATGGCTCGGCGCCGACTGGCGGCACGCAATGACTGATTTCCTTCGACGCCGCACAGCGCTGCAGGCCGGTGCCGGTGCCGCGCTTCTGTCCTGCCTACCGGCCGCCCGGGCCCAGCAGGCGGGCGCCGGCCGCCCGACCTGGCCCGCCTGGGATGCCTTCAAGGCCCAGTTCATCAACGAAGGCGGCCGCGTGGTCTCCGACGACGACGGTGGCGGCCAGACCTACTCCGAAGGCCAGGGCTATGCGCTGTTCTTCGCGCTGGTGGCCAACGACCGGCCCATGTTCGACAAGCTGCTGCGCTGGACCGAGAACAACCTGTGCGCCGGCGACATGACGGCGCGCCTGCCTGCATGGCTCTGGGGCAAGCGGCCCGACGGCACCTGGGGCGTGATCGACGCCAACGCCGCCTCCGACGCCGACCTGTGGATCGCCTACGCCCTGGGCGAAGCCGGGCGCCTGTGGAACGAGCGCAGCTACCGGGCCCTGTCGGCCCTGCTGGCGGCGCGCGTGCTGCGCGAAGAAACCGCTGACATCCCGGGCCTGGGCCCCACCCTGCTGCCCGCACCCAAAGGCTTCGTGCAGCCCAACGGCCGCTGGCGCTTGAACCCGAGCTACATGCCCATGCACCTGATGCACTGGCTGGCGGCGGGCGACGCCGATCCGCAGTGGAAGCTGCTGGTGGACAGCTCGCTCAAGGTCATTCGAGGCTCCTCGCCCAAGGGCTTCACGCCCGACTGGACGGTGTACGACGCCAAGCAGGGATTTCTGGTCGACACCGAGGGCAAGGAAAAAGGCCAGGGCACCTACAACGCCATCCGCGTCTACCTGTGGGCCGGCATGATGCATGCCGACGCGCCAGGCCGCCGGGCGCTGCTCGACACCCTGGCGCCCATGGCCCGCTACGTGCGCGACCAGGGCTACCCGCCCGAATCCATCGACATCCTGAGCGCGCAGGCCTCGGGCCCCGCGCCCTCGGGCTTCTCGGCCGCGATGCTGCCCTTTCTGCGCGCCGCAGGGGACGACAAGGCCCTGCAATCGCAGCGCATGCGCCTGGAGGCGCGGCCTTTGCGGCCCACGGCCTACTACGAGCAGGTGCTGGCCCTCTTCGGCCAGGGCGCATTCGATGGCCAGTACCGCTTCACGGCGGCAGGCCAGCTCATCGCGCGGTGGAAGCCGTGACCCCCATGCCCAGCCGGCCGCGCCGACCCCGCCACTGGCTGCCCTCGCTCACCCTGCTGGCAGCCGCCTGCCTCCCGGCCAGCCACGGCGTGCTGGCCAGTGCGCCGCCGGCCATCGAGGCCGAGTTGCTCAGCGGTGCGCGCCTGTGGGCCTCCAAGAACCGCCCCGACATGGCGCGCCAGCTGATCGACAAGCTGCTGGCCATGGACCCCTACTCCCCCCAGGGCCTGGGCACCCTCGGTGACCTGGCGCTGCGCGAGAAGAAGACCGACGAGGCCAAGCGCATCCTGGAGACGCTGCGCACCCGCCACCCAGGGCACAAGGTGACGCAGGAGCTCGAAACCCTGGTGCGCGTGTACGGCCCCGACCGCGAAAAGCTTTCGCAGATGCGCCTGATGGCGCGTGCAGGCCGCAAGGCCGAGGCCGCCGACGTGGCGCGCGAGCTGTTTCCCAACGGCCCGCCCGAACTGGGCGGCCTGGCGCTGGAGTACCTGCAGATCGTGGGCGGCTCGGGCACCAAGGGCAGCGGCGAATCCGTGCGCCAGTTGGGCAAGCTCTACCAGGAAACCGGTGAGTCGCGCTACCGCCTGGCGCAGCTCGAAATGCGCATGTACGGTGGCGAGAACCCCAGCACCGTGGTGCAGGAGATCGAAGCGCTTGCCAAACAACCCGACGTGAATGCCCAGCAGCTGCAGGACCTGTGGCGCCGTGCCGTGGACCGGCTGCCCAACACCGCCGCGAACATGCCGCGCGTGCGCGCCTTCCTGCAGCGCTACCCGGCCGACCAGGCCATGGTGGACCGCCTGGCCGCCATGCAGCAGGCCGTGGAACGCGCAGAGCGCGCCGCCCGCGACCCCGCCAACATCGCACGCAATGCCGCGCGCGTGGCACTGGACCAGGGCAACACCGAACGCGCCGAAGAGCAGTTGCAAACCGTGCTCGCCCTGCGCCCCGGCGATGGCGAGAGCCTGGGCAACCTGGGCATGATCCGCCTGCGCCAGGGCCAGCATGGAGAGGCCCAGGACCTGTTCGGCCAGGCCTTCGCGCTCACGCGCCAGGGCAAGTGGAAGGACCTGCAGGCCACCTCCCGGTTCTGGGGCTTTCTGCGCCAGGCCGATGTGGCGCTGGAGAAAAGCGAACTGGCCACGGCAGCCGACCTCGCAGGCCGGGCCCTGGCCATGCAGCCGAGCAATGCCGAGGCGCTGACCACCCTGGCCAGCATCCGCGACCTGCAGGGCGACCGCACCCAGGCCGAAGCCCTGTACCAGAGCGCGCTCAAGGCCGAAGCCAACAGCAGCTCGGCCTTGAAGGGCCTGGCCGGTCTCTACGCGCGCACGGGCCGCTCGGGCGAGGCCCTGGTGCTGCTGGAAAAGGCCTCGGCCAGCGACGCGGCACTGGGCGAGAAGCTCGTGGGCACGCAGGCCGACATCCTGGTGGCACAGGCCGACGAGCACATGCAGGCCCAGCGCCTGAGCGCCGCCATGCGCACGCTGGAGTCGGCCATCGTGCTGACGCCGGGCGATGCCTGGCTGCGCCACCGCCTGGCCCGCCTGTACCTGCGGCTGAACCTGCCGCGCGAGGCGCTGAGCGTGATGGACGAAGGCATCGCGCGGGCCACAACGGCCGGCGCGGACCGCAGCGCCATGCACTATGCGCGCGCACTGATCCGTTCGGCCGTGGACAACGACCCGGGTGCCCTGGCGGACCTGGCACAAATCCCCGCCGCCGAGCAGACCGATGCCATGCGGGCGCTGGTGCAGCGCTCCACGGTCAAATCGCTGGTCGCCCGCGCCGGCGCCAGCCGCGACACCGCCGAAGCACAGGCCTTGCTGGGCCAGGCCGAGCAAGCGGCCGGCAACGATGCCGAACTGCTGTATGCCGTGGCCAACACCTGGTTCCGCCGCACGCAACCGGCCCGCGGCGTGGCGGTGTTCGACCGCCTGGCCGCGCGCAGTCCTGGCCTGCCGATGGACGTGCGACTCGACCATGCCCAATTGCTCAACCGCGCGCTGGACGACGCGGGCCTGGCCGCCCGCCTGCCCGCCCTGCTGCAGTCGCCGGGCTGGAGCGAGGAGCAGGAGGCACGGCTCATTGCCCTGTACACCGCGCACCGGGAGCGGCTCATCGAGCAGCAGCGCCAGGCCGGCAACCTGGGCGAGGCCTTGCGCCTGGCGCGCCAGCCCCTGCAACTGCCCGACACGCCGACCACGGCGCAGCAGCGCACGCAGACGCAGGCGCGCCTGCTCATGGCCGCAGGCGAGTACGCCGATGCGGCCCGGTTGCTGGCACCGCTGGCCAAGGCCCAGCCCGACAGCCTGGAAATCCGCATGAACCTGGCGGACGCCCTGTCGCGCCTGGGCGATGCACGGGGTGCCACCGAGCAGGCGCTGTGGCTGCAGGACCACCTGCCGCCCACCGACGCCGGCCAGCAACTGGCGCTGCTGCGCATCTGGCAGCGCGCAGGCCGCATGGACGAAGCGCGTACCCTGTCCGCCAGGCTGCTGCAGGCCTTCCCGCAGGACAGCGACGTGCTGCTGCATGCCGCGCGGCTGGAGCGCGCCAACCGCAACTATGCGCAGGCACTGGTGTTTTTCCGCAGCGCGCTCACGCTGGAGACGCGCAGCGCGCCCACGGAGCCCGCCTCAGGCGAATCCGCAGTGGCCGAGCCCCCGCTGGTGCTGCAGCAAAGCTACGCCCTCTCACTGCCGGTCGACCAGGCTGTGGTGGCCAAGATCCAGGGCGAGATCGACTCCATCGAGGCGCGCCGCCAGGTGTGGATCGAGGCCGCCCACACGGGGCTGCGCAAGAACTCCACCGACGGCATCTCCAGCCTGCGCGGCTGGGAGCGGCCCCTGGTGGCCTTCATGCCGCGCGGCTACGACGGGCACTACTTCCTGCACGTGGACCGGGTCAAGCTCGATGCGGGCGAACTGCCTGCCGATGGCTCGGACTTCACGGACTTCGGCCAGATCGCGGCGCTGCCGCCCAATTCGCCATTGGCCTACCGGCGCCAGCGCGGCTCGGGCACCAACCTGGGCTTCGGCTTTGCAGGCGACGATTTCCAGTGGGACATCGGCACCACGGGCGTGGGCTTTCCGGTGACCAACCTGGTGGGCGGCATCGCCAGGACCGGCGACCTGGGCCGCTACGACTACAAGCTCGAAGGGTTTCGCCGCCCCATCACGGGCAGCCTGCTGTCGTATGCCGGCGCGCGCGACCCCATCACCGGCCAGGTGTGGGGCGGCGTGGTGGCCACGGGCGCTTCCGGGCGCCTGTCGACCGACTTCGGCCCCTACAGCAGCTCGGTGAGCCTGAGCCTGGCGGCCCTTACTGGCAAGAACGTGGAGAGCAACACCCGCGCCCAATTGCGCGTGGCGGTAGACCGCGACGTCTGGAAGAACAGCCACAGCGTGGTGAACATGGGCGTGACATTCTCGGCCTGGCACTACGGCAAGGACCTGTCGGAGTACAGCTTCGGCCACGGCGGCTACTACAGCCCGCGCAGCTATGCCTCCGTGGCCCTGCCCCTCGAATGGAGCGGCCGCAAGGGGGCGTTCACCTGGCTGGCGCGGGGCGCGATCTCGGTCTCGCGCAGCAGCAGCGCCGACACCGACTACTTTCCGCAGAACGCGCTGCTGCAATCGCTGGCGCGCGCGCGCCTGGCCGAAAGCGGCAGCGTGCCGGTGTACACGGGCAGCTCCGGCTCGGGCTTCGGCCGATCGTTCCGCGGCGTGCTGGAGTACCAGGTCAGCAAAAACCTCGCACTGGGTGCCCAGCTGGAGCTGGACCGCTCGGCCTACTACGCGCCCACCAACCTCATGGTCTACGGCCGCTACCGCTTCGATCCGGTGCTCGTGCCGCTGGAGAACCGGCCGCGCCCCGTTCAGCCCTACTCAAGTTTCTGAGATGTCCTCCGCCTCTTCCTCCCAGCGAAAAGCTGCCCCGCCTGCAGGTTGGCTGCGCTCCCTTGCCCGGCTTGTGCGGCCCCCATCGCGCCAGGACATGGTCGGCGGCGCCGCACCCACGCGCATCGGCATTGAAGGCCTGCCCGACGGCGTGGGGCAGTTGCCGCCACATGTGCCGGTGTCGCTGGTGGCGGCCGACGACAGCAGCGCCGCGCTGTGGTTCCCGGCCCTCATCGAGGATGCCGTCGCTGCAGGCCCGGTGGCCCTGGTGGCATCGGGCACCGCATGGGCGGATGAACTGCTGCTGCGCCCTCCTGTGCGCGAAGCCTACCGCACGGGCCGGCTCATGCTGTGGGTGCTCTCGCCCGGCCTGCAGGCCGAGGTGCGGCGCCACGGCCTGCCACCCTTGCTGGAAGAGCTCAGGCGCACGGGACTCAAGGACGAACACGCCCTGTACATCTGCGATGCGCAGGGCCTGCTGACGGGCCTGAGCGTGACCGAGCTGGCGCGCGTGAGCCGCCAGCTCAGTGCGCTGTGCCGCGAGCGGCTGCGCCCCGTGGTGCTGGGCTTCTTTCCCCCGCTGGAACCCGAGGTGCTGCTGCCTGCGCTGCGCAACCTGTGCCAGATGTCCATGCACATCGCCACGCTGCACACCGAGGCCGACCGCTGGAGCCTGGGCCTGGAGCGCTGGAATACCGATGCCGGCGCACTCTTCCAGACCGCCTTCGGCCTGCTGCACGACGGCGCATCGGGCCGCCTGGCCGCCGATGGCACGCGCACCCGCGGCGCCGTGCGCGAGCTGGTCGAGGCCGTGGACCAGTCGGAGGTGATCGCCACACGCGCCTCGGTCGATGGCCAGCGCGGCGTGCCCGGCCACTGGCGCATCGTCGACAGCCTGGCCGACATGGAAGTGGCCGCCGCCGCAAGCGTGGCCGCCACGGTGCTGATCGACGCCGGCCAGGCGTCGGACTTCGAGGCGCGCGCGCGCCTGGTGCACCAGCTGCGCCTGTCACGCCCGCTCACGCTCAAGATCGTGGTGCGTGAAAACCTGGGCAAGCTGCGCACGCACAGCGAGCAGGCCCTGCTGCAACTGGGTGCGAGCGCCGTGGTCTACAAGGAAGTGGGCTTCTCCCGGCTGCTGCAGCTGCTGCAGGACATCAACGCCCAGAGCCACACGCGCAAGGTGCACCCCGACTACGAAGAGGCGCTCGGCAGCTTCATGCCCGCGCGCGAGCGCGGCTACCAGCCGCCCGCGCAGTTCTGCACCCTGGTGCGCGGCATGCTGGACCGCACGCACGGCATCGGCCTGTCGCACAGTCTGGTGCGGCTGAACGTGCTGGCGCAGATCCCCCACCTCGACGCCCTGCGCGCCTGCCACACCTCGCGCGACGGTGACCTGTTCACGGCCGACCACGAAAGCGTCTACGTCTTTCTGTTCGCCTGCCGCGAACCCGACGTCGAGCTGGCCCTCAACCGCCTGTTCACGCTGCCATTGACCCAGCTGTTCTCCAGCGAAGCCACCGACAGCTCGGACACCGGCATCCGCGCCATGGTGACGCCCTTGCAGGAATCGCTGCGCAAGGGCCTGCCCGACTACAGCGCCGCCCTGGCGGACAGCCCCCGGCCCAGCGCTTTACCGGCCCCAGCGCTGGTGGCGCAGGCGGTGGCACCGGTCTCTGCAGCGCTGCCGACCGCGCCCATCCCGGCGCCCGATGCGCCCGGCACCGAATCCCGCCCGCTGCTGCCCATGGCCGCCGGGCCTGGCGTGCAGCACCGGCCCATTGGGCGGCGTGCCGTGCCGCGCCCCTCACCGAGGTCCATGGCATGAAGATCCTGATGGAGCTGCTGCTCTACACCGTGCTGGGCGCGCTGCTGGCCTGGCCCTGCTGGCTGGTGCTGCGCCGCCTGCGGCACGCGCGCCGGCCGCTGCGCTGCGTGCAGCCCTACCGCCCTGAGCTGCCGCCCCCCGGGGCAGTGACCCCGCCCCGCGCGGAATGACCGAACGAATGAAGAGAGACCCTGCATGCGCGTGATTGCCATCGTATCGCCGCTCGGTGGATCGGGGCGAACCACCCTGGCCGCCCACCTGGCCACGCTCCTGGCGCGCCAGGGCCAGCCCTGCCTGGCGGTGGAACTGTGTGCCCAGAACCTGCTCGCCAGGCACCTGGGCATGCAAGAGCCCAGTGCCCTGGGCTGGGCGCCCCTGGCAGCGGCGGGCCAGTGGTGGGCCGATGGCGGCTTCGACAACACGGACGGCGTCAGCGTGCTGCCCTTCGGCAAGGCGCCGCCCGATGCCATCGAAGCCCTGCACCGGCAACTGCAGGCGCAACCGCGCTGGCTGCTGGACCAGCTGGAACTGCTCGACGTGCCCGACGATTGCACGGTGGTGCTGGACACGCCCGCGTGGCCATCGCCCCTGGCGCGGGCAGCGCTGCGCTGTGCCGATGTGGTGCTGGTGACGCTGGAAGCCTCTGCCCGCGCCTGCGCCGACCCCGCCGGGGTGCAGGCCATGCTGCACGAGGCCGCAGCGGCACCGGCCGACCAGGGCGTGCTGGTGACGCGCTTCGACCCGCGCCGCATTTCGCACCGCGAGGCCCTGCAGACGCTGCGCCAGCAATGGGGCGAACAGCTGATTCCCTACACGCTGCACGAAGACGAGAACATCCCGCGCGCGCTGGCACGCGCGATGTGCGTCCACAGTTTCGCGCCCCAAGCCCAGTCTGCCCATGACCTGCAGGGCGTGTGCAACTGGCTCACCGGCCAGCGCCAGGCGCCCTCGTCGATGCTGGTGGCTGGAGCCAGCCGCCCATGACTGCGCAAACCGATACCAGCGCGGCCCTGCCCGCTGACACCCCGCGAGCGCAGGAAGCGCGCGCACGGCTGCGCCTGGCGTGGGCCTGGCTGGCGCGCCAGCTCGAAGTGGCGCCCGGTGCCCCCTGGTGGATGTGGCTGTGGCGCTGCGTGGTGCTGCCCGCCACCCCGGAGCGCGCCCTGCTGCCCTGGCTGCTGCAGCCGCTGCACTGGCTGTTTGCCGGCCTCGGCTTCGTGCTGCGCTGGGGCTGGAAGGGCCTGGCGCTGCTGCTGACCGCCGTGTTCTGGCCGATCCGGCTGTTCCTGCGCGCCATGGACCGCCTGGCCGCCCACGTCAATGTGGGAAAAGGCATGCGCCTGGCCGACCAGGTGCTGTCCCCTGCCCTGGAAATCCCCGGACTGCGCTGGGCCGTGCTGGCCGTGGGCATGGTGGCCGGCCTGGTCGTGATGACCACGCCCTTCAACTGGTTCGGGCAGACCCTGTTCATGCTGCTGTGCTGGAGCCTGTCGCTGGTGCTGCGCCGCCTGCCCGGGCGCTACCCGTCGCTGGCCCTTGCCGCCATCAGCCTGCTGGCCATGGGCCGCTATGCCTGGTGGCGCATCACCTCGTCCATCGAGTTCGACTCGGTCATCGAGTCCTTCCTCGGCTATGGCCTGCTGGCCGCCGAGGCCTACACCTGGCTGGTGGTGGTGCTGGGCTTCATCCAGACCGCCTGGCCGCTGCACCGCCGCCCGGCCGAACTGCAGGGCATGCCGGCATCGTGGCCCACGGTGGACGTGTACATCCCCACCTACAACGAGCCACTGAGCGTGGTGCGCACCACGGTGCTGGCCTCCATGGCGCTGGACTGGCCCAAGGACAAGGTCAAGGTCTTCATCCTGGACGACGGTCGGCGCGAGGAATTCCGCGAGTTCGCCGAGTCCATGGGCGTGGGCTACATCGTGCGCCCCGACAACAACCATGCCAAGGCCGGCAACCTGAACCACGCGCTGGCCAAGACGGACGGCGAGCTGGTCGCCATCTTTGACTGCGACCACATCCCCACGCGCTCCTTCCTGACCACCGCCGTGGGCTGGTTCCAGCGCGACCCCAAGTGCGCCATGCTGCAGACGCCGCACCATTTCTTCTCGCCCGACCCGTTCGAGCGCAACCTGGGTACCTTCCGCCGCGTGCCCAACGAGGGCGCGCTGTTCTACGGCCTGATCCAGGACGGCAACGATTTCTGGAACGCCACGTTCTTCTGCGGCTCCTGCGCCGTGATCCGCCGTGGCCCGCTGATGGAAGTGGGCGGCATCGCCGTGGAGACGGTGACCGAGGACGCGCACACGGCCCTCAAGCTGCACCGGCGCGGCTACACCACGGCCTACATCAACGAGACGCAGGCCGCCGGCCTGGCCACCGAGAGCCTGTCGGCCCATGTGGGCCAGCGCATCCGCTGGGCGCGCGGCATGGCGCAGATCTTCCGCGTGGACAACCCCTTCACGGGCAAGGGGCTCACGCTGTGGCAGCGCATCTGCTATGCCAATGCCATGGTGCACTTCTTCTTCGGGCTGCCGCGGCTGGTGTTCCTCACCGCGCCCATGGCTTTCCTGTTCTTCGAGTGGCACATCATCAACGCTGGCGCCATCATGATCGCGCTGTACGTGCTGCCCTACATCCTGCAGTCCAACATCGCCAACGCCCACGTGCAGGGCGAGCACCGGCACACCTTCTGGGCCGAGGTCTACGAGACGGTGCTGGCCTGGTACGTGGCCCTGCCCACCACGGTGGCGCTGATCAACCCGCGCCTGGGCAAGTTCAACGTCACGGCCAAGGGCGGGCTGGTGGACCAGCCCTATTTCGACTGGGTGATCTCGCGCCCCTACACGGTGCTGGTGCTGCTGAACTTCGCCGCCTTCGGCATGGGGCTCATGCGCCTGTTCTTCTGGAACACCGAGGAGACGGCCACGGTGCTGCTGAACCTGCTGTGGACCACCTACAGCATCCTGATGCTGGGCGCCGCGCTGGGCGTGGCCTCCGAGGCACGCCAGGTGCGCCGCATGCACCGCGTGTCCACGCAGCTGCAGGCCACCCTGTACCAGGACGACGGCAGCGTGCTGACGGCCGTGTGCACCGATTTCTCGATGACCGGCGTGGGCCTGCAGCTGCCGCAAGGCACGCAGCTCACCGTGGGCGAGCAGGTCCAGGTGGGCCTGTGGCGCGGCGATACCGAATGCACTTTCCCTGCCACCATCATGCTGCACCGGGGCCAGAGCGCCACGGGCCTGCAATTCGACCCCATGACCCGCGAACAACAGATTGACCTGGTGCAGTGCACCTTCGCGCGCCCCGACACCTGGCGCGAGTGGAACGACAGCCATGACACCGACCGCCCCCTGCACGGCCTGCAGGAGATCGCGCAGCTGGGGGTGCTGGGCTACCGCAAATTCTGGGGATCGCTGGTGGATGCCGCCAAGGCCCGCTGGCCGCTGGGTGGCCAGCGCGGGCAACAGAGGCTGCGTGCATGAGCTACTGGAACCTGTATTTCCTGGCCAAGGTCGGCCTGACCTTCACCGGCTACATCGGCTTCAACTGGTGGCTGAACCTGCTGCTGTGGCTGGCGCTGCTGCCACCCATCGGCCACCGGCTGCTGCGGCGCACCCGCGCGGTGCTGGCCTGGCCGGCGGCGCTGGCGCTGCTCTACCACGACTCCTACCTGCCCACGCCGGCACGCGTGCTCTCGCAGCTCAAGGCGCTGGCCGGCTTCAGCGCAGACTACTGGCTGGAGCTGGCCACACGGCTGGTGAATCCTGCGGCGCTGGTGCTGGCCATTGCCGGACTGTTCCTGTACGCAGCGCTGGCGCGCCGCGTGCGCTTTGCCACCTTCGCCCTGGCCGGCATCCTCAGCGTACCGCTGGTGGCGGCCATCCAGGAGCACAAGGCCCAGGAAAATGAAGCCGGCGGCACCCTGGCCAGCCAGGGCGATGGCACGCAGCCGGCCGATGCCTCGGACCCCGATGCCCTGTTGCAGAAGTTCTACGCCAGCGAGGGCCAGAAACGCCTGCAGTTCACCTCGGCCGCCGGCGGCACGCCGCCCATCGACATCATCCTGCTGCACGTGTGCTCGCTGTCCTGGGACGACATGGAGTTCGTGGGCCAGCGCAACCACCCGCTGCTGCAGCGCTTCGATGTGCTGTTCACCAACTTCAACAGCGCGGCCAGCTACAGCGGCCCGGCCTCGCTGCGGGTGCTGCACGGCTCCTGCGGGCAGACGCCGCACAAGAAGCTGTACGAGGGCATCGATCCGCAGTGCTACGTGTTCCCCAACCTGGAAAAGCTGGGCTACCAGACGGCGGGCCTGCTGAACCATGATGGCCTCTACGAAGAGTTCGCCCACACCCTGGAGCAGCGCGGGGGCCTGGCCGGCAAGCTGCAGCGCAACCAGGATGCGCCGGTGCACATGCAGAATTTCGATGGCTCGCCGATCTACAACGACTACGCACTGTTGTCGCAGTGGTGGAAGAAGCGCAGCGCCCAGAGCGGCGGCGCGCCGGTGGCGATGTACTACAACACCATCTCGCTGCACGATGGCAACCGCGTGCCGGGCATGAGCTCGCGCAGCAGCCTCGATACCTACAAGCCGCGCCTGGTGCAGCTGATGGCCGACTTCGACAAGTTCATCACGGAGCTGGAGACCGCTGGCCGCCCGGTGGTGGTGGTGCTGGTGCCCGAGCACGGCGCCTCGCTGCGCGGCGACAAGATCCAGATCTCGGGCATGCGCGAGATCCCGGGCCCGCGCATCACCCTCGTGCCGGCCGCCGTGAAGCTGGTCGGCATGAAGAAGGCTGCGGACGCGCCGCCCGCCGCGCCGGTGGTGGTGAACCAGCCCATGAGCTACCTGGGCCTGTTCACGCTGCTGGGCGACATGCTGGCCGACAACCCCTACGCGGCAACGGCCCGCCCGCTGTCCGAGCGGCTGCAGGCGCCCGAAGCGACGCCTTTCGTCTCGGAGAACGCGGACGTGATCGTGATGCGCAATGCCGCCGGCAAGTACATGATGAAGTCGGGCAATGGGGAGTGGATTCCTTATACCTACTGATGCATCGGGGACCTGGGGCGCTTTGCGCCTGGGTACCGGCCGGGCAGCCCCAATCTGGTGCAGGGATTGCGCTGGCACAGTGCCGCAGGCCGCCGCTTCCCGCATAATCGGTCGGAGATCCCGCCAAGCGTCGGGGCCTCTTTCCTGCCCGCCTGCGGCGCCCCCCTCACGAACTCCCGGCTCCTCCCGCATGAACCCACAAGCCCATCTGCTCTGGAAAGCACCCCGTTGGGCCCTGGCGGTGCTGCTGGCGGTGCTGGGCATGCTGGGGCCGTTCTCCATCGACACCTACATCCCGGCGTTTTCGGGTATCGCGGCGGCGCTGGGCGCCACGCCGGTGGAGATGCAGCAGACGCTGTCGGCCTACCTGTTCGGCTTTGCCTTCATGAGCCTGTTCCACGGCGCGCTGGCCGACAGCTTCGGCCGCCGGCCGGTGATCCTCTGGGGCATCGCGGTGTTCACGCTGGCATCGGCGGGCTGCGCGCTGTCGCAGACCATCGGGCAATTGGTGGTGTTCCGCGCGCTGCAAGGCCTGTCCACGGGCGCGGGCATCGTGGTCTCGCGGGCGGTGATCCGCGACATGTTCCCGCCCGCCCAGGCCCAGAAGGTGATGAGCCAGGTCACGATCTACTTCGGCGTGGCCCCGGCCATCGCGCCCATCGTGGGTGGCTGGCTGTTCGTGCACACCGGCTGGCACAGCATCTTCTGGTTCCTGACCCTGGTGGGCGTGGTGCTGTGGACGGCCAACTACCGGCTGCTGCCTGAGACGCTGCACATCGAGCAGCGCCAGCCCTTCAACATGCGCCACCTGATGCAGGGCTACGTGCAGCTGGGTTCGAGCGCACGCTTCGTGCTGCTGGCGCTGGCCAGCGGTGTGCCCTTCAATGGCATGTTCCTGTACGTGCTGTCGGCGCCCGCCTTCCTGGGCGATCACCTGTCGCTGGCGCCCACGCAGTTCTTCTGGTTCTTCATCCTCACCATCTCGGGCATCATGGGCGGAGCGTGGCTCAGCGGGCGCCTGGCCGGGCGCATTCCGCCCAAGCGGCAGATCCGCCACGGCTTTCTGATCATGTTCACGGTGGCGCTGCTGAACCTGGCGGCCAACCTGCTGTTCCCTGTGCATGCCTGGTGGGCACTGCTGCCGATTGCGGTGTTTGCCTTTGGCTGGGCCCTCATGGTGCCGGTGGTGACCCTGCTGGTGCTGGACCTGTACCCCGAGCGGCGGGGCATGGCCTCGTCGATGCAGGCCTTCGTGGGTTCCACGGCCAACGGACTGGTGGCGGGCGTGATCGCCCCGCTGGTGATGCATTCGACCATTTTGCTGGCTCTGTCATCCTTGCTGATGATGGGCATCGGCATGCTGGCCTGGATCTACCTGCACCACCGCTGGCCCGACATCGGCCGCATGCCCGTCAATCTCTGACCCGCCCCGGCACCGGCTCCGGCATCACGACCCCGGTTGCCGGCGGTCGATGTTCTTTTGCTGGTAGTAGCGGTTCTTTTCCGCGTACATGGCCTGGTCGGCACGGTTGATGGTCGCCTCCACTGCATCGCCCGACTGGCAGCTGGCAATACCCATGGCCAGGCTCAGGTGCTGGCCGGGGTAGAACTGGTTGTTCAGGTCCAGCATGGAGATGATGCGCTCCTGCAATGCCAGGGCGCCGCGCTCGTCGGTGCCCGGCAGCAGCACGGTGAACTCGTCGCCACCGATGCGTGCCGCGCAGGCCGGGGCATCCACGGCCTTGGCCAGCACCTCGCCCACGCGGCGCAGCATGGAGTCACCGGCCGCATGGCCCTGCTCATCGTTGACGACCTTGAGGCCGTTGAGGTCGATGGCGATGACGGACAGCGGCCAGGGCCCCTTGCGCGTGAGCCGGTTGAGCTCTTCGGCATAGAAGGCGCGGTTGCGCAACTGGGTCAGCACGTCGTGCTTGCCCAGGTACTCGAGGTAGGCTTCGGCCTTCTTGCGGGCGGTGATGTCCACCAGCGACAGCAGCACCAGGCCCCAGTCGTGCCGGTGGCTGTCGGGCACCGAGAACTGCATGTGGATGTTCACCGCATCGCCCGAGAGCGAATAGTTCACCACCTCGCGCTGCTGGAAGGTCTTGCCCTCCCACAGGTCCTGCAGTTGTTCGCCAAAGGATTCGTGCATCTCGCCCCGGAACACGCGGCCGATGCTGTTGAGCAGCATCTCCTTGCTGGAGGCACCGAACATGCGCAAGGTCTGCTGGTTCACGTCGATGACGCGGATCTCCTGCATGCAGCGGGCCACGAAGTCCGGGTGCACCTTGAGGAAGGTCTTGAAATCGCCGATGCCCTGGGCACGCACGCCATCGAGCAGGTTCTTGACCGCGCTGAAGTCCTCGACCCACAGCGACACGGGCGAATGCTCGAACAGGTCGCGCGCGTACTGCTCGCTGCGCTGGATGCGGCGCGCATCGTTGAACTGCACGGTGTTGTCTTCGAGCGAAACGAGCACGCGGCTCCAGTCGTGCTCGTGGCCGGGCAAGATGCGCGCACGCACCTGCACGTCCAGGCGCCGGCCATCGAGCGCGTAGTTCACGGTCTGGTTGGAGAACTCCAGCTGCCCGTCCCACAGCTGCGCCAGCTCGTGCGCGGCGGTGTCGTGCCGGTCGTCGCGAAAGACCTTGTCCAGGTTGGCGACCAGGTGCTCCAGGCTGTTGGCAGAGAACAGCTCGAGTGTGCGGCGGTTGACCTGCAGGACGCGCAGCGATGCGCTGCACTGGCGCAGGCGGGCCCGGTCCTCGGACAGGTGCGCGCGGATATCGGTCACCCCTTGCGCGCGCCAGCCGTCGAACAGCTGCTTGAGTTCGCTGAAGTCCTCAAGCCACAACGACACGGGCGTCAACTCGAACATGTGCTCGTAGTCGGCCCCCGAGGATAGAGATGACACCACGACAATTTCCTCCGTGGGCAATTATTGACGACATGGCCAGGGAAAACCGGGCCTGTGCAATCTGCCGACGCAAAAAAGGGCTGGCACCTTGCGGTGCCAGCCCTTCATGACCTTCAGACCAGGGTGTCTGTGTGATCAGCGTGCAGGACGGGCAGGACGCTTGCGTGCGTCGTGGGCCACGAACGGCTTGGCGCCGCCAGCGCCGGCTGGCTTGGAGAATGCGGGCTTGCGGGGAGCAAAGTCACCACGCGGCGCACCGGCGTCGGCACGGGGGGCAAAGCGGCCCTGGCCCGCGTCACCAAAGCCTGGCTTGCGGCCATAGCCATCGGCATCGCGGCGGGGAGCGCCACCACCAAAGCCACGGTCTTCACGGGGAGCGCCGTAGCCGCCGCCACCGTTGCCACCCTGGTAGCCACCTTCACGGCCGCCACCCTGGGGGGCGCCGCGGTTGTCGCTGCCACGGCCGGCAAAGCCGCCGCCAAAGCCACCACCGAAACCGCCACGGTCGTTGCCACCGCGGTCATTACCACGTGCGGGGCCATTGAAGCGGCCGCGCGATGGGTTTTCACGGTTGTCGTACGAACGGCCTGGGGCACCACGGCCACCGCCGAAGTCGCCACCGCGCGGTGCCTGGGGCGAGCGCTGCGTGGGTTCCATGCCGGCGATCACTTCCGATTTGAACTGCTGGCGGCTGTAGCTTTCGATGTCGAAAATCTTGCGGCGATCGCGGAACTCGGCGAAGGTCACAGCCAGGCCGTCGCGGCCGGCACGGCCGGTACGGCCGATGCGGTGGGTGTAGTCCTCTGCCTTCATGGGCAGGCCGAAGTTGAACACGTGGGTGATCGTGGGCACGTCGATGCCGCGAGCAGCCACGTCGGTCGCCACCAGGATCTGCACCTGGCCGGCGCGCAGCGCCATCAGGCGGCGGTTGCGCAGGCCCTGGCTCAGGGCACCGTGCAGTGCCACTGCCGAGAAGCCTTCTTGTTGCAGGTCGTTGGCCAGGCCGTCGCACTCCACCTGGGTGCTGGCGAAAACGATGGCCTGGTTGATCGTGGTGTCACGCAGCCAGTGGTCCAGCAGCTTGCGCTTGTGCTGGGCGTTGTCGGCCCAGTACAGCATCTGCTTGATGTTGGCGTGCTTCTCTTGTGGAGAATCAATGGTCACCTTCTGCACCGACGAACCGCCGTCGTGCATCACGCGCATGGCCAGTTGCTGGATGCGCGGCGCGAACGTGGCGCTGAACATCATGGTCTGCTTGCGCTGGCTGGTCAGCTGGTTCAGTTCGGCCAGGTCGTCCGAGAAGCCCAGGTCGAGCATGCGGTCGGCTTCGTCGACGACCAGGAATTGCACCTTGTCGAGCTTGATCTGCATCGAGCGCTGCAGGTCCAGCAGGCGTCCGGGGGTGGCGACCACGAGGTCGGCGTTCTGCAGCTTGGCGATCTGCAGTTGGTAAGGCATGCCGCCCACCACGTTGGCAACGCGCAGGCCACGGCAATGCTTGACCAGGTCGATGGCGTCGTGCGCCACCTGTTGCGCCAGTTCACGCGTGGGGCACAGGATCAGGGCGCCAGGAGTGGCGGCCTTGAAGTTGCGCGAGCTGGTGGGGTCCTTGCGCTTGGCGCGCTTGGGAGCAGGTTCGCCACGCTCGGCGGCTTCGGCCACGGAACGATCAAAGGCAGCGCGTTCTTCGGCTTCGGCAGCGGCTTGCTGGTTGATCAGCGTGTGCAGCACGGGCAGCAGGAAGGCGGCGGTCTTGCCCGAGCCGGTCTGGCTGGAGACCATCAGGTCGATGAACTTCGAGGCATCGCTGCCCATGGCCAGGGGAATGGCCTTGAGCTGCACGCTGGTGGGCTGGGTGTAGCCCAGGTCGGCCACGGCCTGCACGAGTTCAGGGGCCAGGCCCAGTTCCACGAAACCATTGGGTTCGGCGGTCACGGCGGCATCGGCTTCAGCGGCGGATTCCACCACGGCGTCGAGGGGGAGGGACTGCACGGAAATGTCGGCAGCAAAGGAAGCGTCGGCAGGCGCGAATTCGCCCTGCACCAAGGAGGTGTCGGTCATGATTTTTCTCTCACGAAGACGGCCGCAGGCGGAGCCCACGGTTGGCTTCGTTAAATGGTTAAAAAACATCAACCATCAAACGAAACCTGCGCTGACTCAGAAGGTCAAGGCGGGTGGGCGTTATTCGCCAGTCCTGCACTGTCTTGGACAGTCGGCTGGCAAGCCCGGTGTGTGAGGGGAGATGCACAATCTGCGAGGGATTCCTGCGCAGCCAGCGATTATGGCACGATTAAGGGTTTCCCCGCAATACCCCTCAACTTCGAAAACTTGCAAGCCGCACGGCCCCTCCCATGACCGGGAAGGGAACCCGAGCGCCTAGGAGATCTACTTCACCTCCACCGACAGCAGGTGCTGGCGGTAGTGCGCGAGCTCGTCGATGGATTCATGCACGTCGGCCAGGGCCGTGTGCTTTTGCGCCTTCTTGAAGCTGGTGTAGGCCTCGGGCTTCCAGCGCTTGGCCAGTTCCTTGAGGGTGCTCACATCGACGTTGCGGTAGTGGAAAAATTGTTCCAGCTTGGGCATGTAGCGCACCAGAAAGCGCCGGTCCTGCCCGATGCTGTTGCCGCACATGGGCGCCTTGCCCTTGGGCACGTACTGGGCGAGGAAGGCGATGATCTGCTGCTCGGCCTCGGCCTCGGTCACGGTGGACGCCTTGACCTTGTCGATCAGGCCGCTGCGGCCGTGGGTACCCTTGTTCCAGGCATCCATGCCATTGAGTAATTCGTCCGACTGGTGGATCGCAAACACCGGGCCTTCGACGCGGGGCTCCAGGGTGGGACCGGTCACGACCACGGCGATCTCCAGCAGGCGGTCGGTGTCGGGCTCCAGGCCGGTCATTTCGCAATCGAGCCAGACCAGGTTCTGGTCCGATTTGGCGAGCTTTACGGGGGTGGGGTTGTTGGCTTCTGACATGGCGCGCATTGTCTCCTATCCCCTAAACTCCCCGGTACATGCCGAACACAGAAGACTTCTCCCCCTCGATGCTGCTCACGCTGGCCTTTGCCGCGGCCCTGGTCATCGGCCTGGCGCTCAAGTTCTGGCTGGCCAGCCGGCAGATCCGCCACGTGGCAGGCCACCGTGCCAGCGTGCCGGCTGCGTTTGCCGAACGCATCCCCCTGACTGCGCACCAGAAGGCGGCCGACTACACCATCACCAAGGCACGCTTGGGGCTGCTGGAAATGGCACTCGGTGCCGCCGTGCTGCTGGGCTGGACCTTGCTTGGCGGCCTGGATGCCCTGAACCAGGCCCTGCTCGCCGTGCTGGGCGGCGGCATGTGGCAGCAGCTCGCCCTGCTGGCGGCGTTTGCGGCCATCAGCGGGCTCATCGACCTGCCGCTCTCGCTGTACCAGACCTTCGTGGTGGAGGAGCGCTTTGGCTTCAACAAGATGACGCTGCGCCTGTGGCTGGCCGACGCGCTCAAGGGCCTGCTGGTGGGCGCCATCATCGGGCTGCCCATCGCGGCGCTGATCCTGTGGCTCATGGGCGCTGCCGGCCCGATGTGGTGGCTGTGGGCCTGGGGCTTCTGGATGGGCTTCAACCTGCTGCTGATGGTGGTCTACCCGACCTTCATCGCCCCGCTGTTCAATAAATTCCAGCCACTCGAAGACGAGTCGCTCAAGGCACGCGTCACCGCGCTCATGCAACGCTGCGGCTTCTCGGCCAAGGGCCTGTTCGTGATGGACGGCAGCCGCCGCAGCGCGCACGCCAACGCCTACTTCACGGGCTTTGGCGCGGCCAAGCGGGTGGTGTTCTACGACACGCTGCTGCGCCAGCTCGCGCCCGGCGAGGTGGAAGCCGTGCTGGCCCATGAACTGGGGCACTTCAAGCACCGCCACATCATCCAGCGCATTGTGGGCCTGTTCGCCATGAGCCTGGCGGGCTTCGCGCTGCTGGGCTGGCTCTCCAACCAGGTGTGGTTCTACACGGGCCTGGGCGTGCGGCCCAGCATCTCGCTCGACGCGGGTGTGGCGTCCGCCCCGAACGATGCCCTGGCACTGCTGCTGTTCATGCTGGCCGTGCCGGTGTTCACCTTCTTCATCTCCCCGCTCTTCGCACGGCAATCGCGCCGCCATGAATTCCAGGCCGACGCCTACGCCGTCGCCCAGGCCAGTGGTGCGGATCTGTCCTCGGCCCTGCTCAAGCTGTACGAGGACAACGCCTCCACGCTGACGCCCGACCCGCTCTACGTGAGTTTCTACTATTCACACCCGCCAGCCACCGAACGGCTGGCACGCATGCACACACCGACTCTGACCCCATGACAGCCCCCTCCTCGATGCTCAAGAAAAAAGACTGGTCGGCCATCACGCGCCGCGCGCTGACGGCGACCGAAGTGGTCACCCAGCTCGCCAAGCTGGAGGGCTGGAGCCTGACCGGCGATGGCGCCAACGTGGCCATCGAGAAGACCTACCACTTCGCCAACTACCACGAGACCATCTCGTTCGTGAATGCCGTGGCCTTCATCGCCAACGCACAGGACCACCACCCCGACCTGTCCGTGCACTACAACCGCTGTGTGGTGCGCCTGAACACGCACGACGTGAAGGGCATCTCCAGTACCGACTTCGAATGCGCCACGCGCTTCGACGCACTGGTCACTTCCTCATGAGGCCGCAACACCATGGCTGAGCGCAGCGCCCTCATGGAAGGCACGGTGGTCGCCAGCCACGGGCGCCACTGCATGGTCGAAACCCCCGATGGGGAGCGCCGCATCTGCCATCCTCGCGGCAAGAAGAGCCAGGCCGTGGTCGGCGACCATGTGCTCTGGCAGGCACCCCCACCCGGCCAGGGCGAGGAAGGCACCATCGAGAAGGTCAAGGAGCGACGCAACCTGTTCTACCGCCAGGACGAGATCCGCACCAAGTCGTTTGCCGCCAATCTGGACCAGGTGCTGATCCTGATTGCAGCGGAACCGGTGTTCTCCGAAAGCCAGCTCTCGCGCGCACTGATCGCGGCCGAGGCGGCACGCATCCAACCCATCATCGCGCTCAACAAGAGCGATCTGGTCGAACCCTTCGCACGGGCTTGGGAGCGGCTGCTGCCCTACCGCCACATGGGTGCAGGCAAGCACTACGGCGTGCTGCCGCTGTCGCTGCGCCTGTCGAGCGATGTGGACCGGGCGCTGCTGATGGAGCACCTCAAGGGCAAGATCACGCTGGTGCTGGGCCCGTCAGGCTCGGGCAAGAGCACCCTGATCAACCTGCTGGTGCCCGGCGCCACGGTACTCACGAATGAGATCTCGCAGGCCCTGAACTCCGGCAAGCACACCACCACCAGCACGCACTGGTACTGGATGGACAAGGAGCGCACCACGGCGCTGATCGACTCGCCGGGCTTCCAGGAGTTCGGCCTGCACCACATTGCACCCATGCAGCTGGCGGCCTGCATGCCCGACATCGCGGCGCATGCCACGGATTGCAAGTTCTACAACTGCACGCATCTGCACGAGCCGGGCTGTGGGGTGATCGATGCGGTCAAGCGCGGGCCTGCGGATGATGGGATCAGCGAGAACCGGTACCGGATCTATGGGGATCTGTTTGCTGAGTTGAGCCATACGCGGTATTGAAGTTTCGGCTTCTTGGTTGCTTCTGCTGTGTGCCAACGGCGGAGGCCGGGATGTGCGCCCGGCGGCGCACCTACTTTCTTTTTGCGCAAAAAGAAAGTAGGCAAAGAAACAGCGCCCCGCAGTCTGCGTCCCTTCGCTTCGCTGCGGGCAACCGGCGATGCTCGGTCCTGGGGTGGTGCCGCAGAACTCACTGCGTTCCCCCTGCGGGCG
>NZ_LMIH01000012.1:596202-596373 GCF_001428645.1 Acidovorax sp. Root217 | reverse complement strand
ACGCACCCACCCCAGGCCCTGCGCTTCTCGGCGCAGCCAGCAGGGGTGGGGAGCGGGGTCCACTCGGCTGCTGCTGCGCAGCTGCGCCTGGGGTCGGTGACGCGCGCAGTGCGCGCTGCCGACTGTTGGGCGCGATCTCCCTGCCCAGGCCAAGCGCGCAGCGAGGCAGTT
>NZ_LMIH01000012.1:518504-596123 GCF_001428645.1 Acidovorax sp. Root217 | reverse complement strand
GCCTGGGGTGAGCGCGTGCCGAAGGACACGCGCATCGTTGTCTGGCTCGCCGAAGCTGTTTGAGTGGAGCTCACCCGCAGGGGGAGCGCAGCGAGTTCTTCGGCGTCACCCCAGGTCCGAGCATCGCAGGCTGCCCCACTCGCCCAACGGGCGAGTGGGGACACGGGCAGCGGGGTCGCCTTTCTTTTGGGTACTTTTCTTTGGCGACTCAAAGAAAGGTACCTCGGCTGCCGGGCCGAGACCCGGCCTCCGCCCCTGAAACAAGCATGCGGCAACCCTAGAGACCAAGCCGCAGAACCACGCCTGCACAGCCGGGCGCACATCCCGGCTCCCGCCCTCAAGCAAGGCGCCGGTAAAAAACCCCGAGAGATCGTCAGCCCAGCAACCGAGCCAAGGTCAACAAAGCCAGCAGCAGCATCCACACCACCACCGACCTCCAAACGAGCCCCACGACACTGCGCAAATGCCCCACTTCAGGCTCCCGCCCAGGGGTCGCGTCACTGTCCCCCATGTCCGCATCGATCTCCAACCCCTGCGGCGTATGCAGCACCGACCGGGCCTTGAGCGCCTCGCCCCCCAAACGGACGTTGATGGCCCCGGCCGTCGCCGCCAGCACCACCCCATCGTTGTCATTGGGAAAGCGCTGCGCATGGAAACGCCAGCCCTCGATCGCCTCCTCGAAGCTGCCCACCACCGCAAAGCTCAGCGCGGTCAGCCGCGCAGGCACCCAGTCGATCACCGTCCAGGCCTGGGCCGAAGCGCGCTGCAGCGATTCGCTCGCGGGCTGGGCGCCCATGCGCTGGCGGTAATGCCAGTAGCGCGAGGCGAATTCGGCCAACCGGTACAGCACCGCCCCCGTGGGGCCGAGACCCAGCGCCGCGAGCACCGAAAACCAGGCCAGGACACCGAACACGTGGCGGTGGGCGGCCAGCACCGAATACTCGATCACGTGGCGCACGATCTCGCTGCGCGGCAGCAGGCCCACGTCCACCTGCTGCCAATGGGCCAGGCGCTCGCGGGCGGCGTCTTCATCGCCTTCTTCCAGCGCATCGCGGATACCGGTGAAATGGTGGCTGAACTGGCGGAAACCGAGGGTGACGTACAGCACCGCCACGCTCCAGAGCACGGCGAACGGCCAGCCCAGCCCCCACAGCAGCAGCCAGTGGATGGCCAGCACGACCAGGGAAGGGACGAGCACCGCCAGGCCCCACGCCACCCAGCCGTGGTGCGACTTGCCGGCGTCGAAATTGCGGCTTACCGACAGAGCCCAGGCACGCAGGCCTGCATGGATGGGGTTGCTGCGGGCCAGCGGGCGGGCCTGCTCGATCAGCAGAGCGAACAGGATGGCGAAGAAACTCATGGTCGCCAATGATACTGGCGCTGCATGCCGCCGTGCACCAATAAGGTCAGGCTTGCATGAAGCGGTAGAAATTGCGCAGCATGCCGGCGGTGGCGCCCCAGATGTGGTGGTTCTTCTCACCGTCCTGGTAGGGCATGGAGAACCATTCGCGGGCCACGCCCTCCCACTCCAGCCGGTGGCGCTGGTGGTTGGCCGGGTCGAGCAGAAAGGCCAGCGGCACCTCGAACAGATCCGCCACCTCGTAGGGATTGGGTGTGAGCACGCAGTCGGGCTGCACCAGCGCGACCACGGGCGTGATGATGAAGGAGGTGCCCGTCACGTAGATGGGCAAGGAACCCAACACCTCCACGTACTGGCGCTCCAGACCCACTTCCTCGAAGGCCTCGCGCAGCGCGGTGTCGGCCGGGGTGGCGTCCTCGGGGTCCGCCCGGCCACCGGGAAAGGCGATCTGCCCTGAGTGCGTGGACAGATGCGCCGTGCGCTCGGTCAGCAGCACCATGGGCTGCTCGCGCAAGACGATGGCCAGCAGCACCGAGGCATGGGCCGGCTCGCGCTGGGCGAACTTGCGCTCCAGCACCACCTCGGGCTCCCACTGCGGCGGGTGCGCAAAGCGCAAGCGCAGCGCCTCGGGGGTCTGGGCCGCCAGCGGCACCGCTGCCAGGTGCGTATCCACCCCCACCACGGGCACCTTGCGCGGATCGAAATCGGGCAGCGTGGACAGGGGCGGGATGATGGAGGACACGGGGCTGATCGGTGGTTTCACTGCAGTCGGGATGAGGGGGCCAAGGGAACGCTGGTGAGGCGGCACAATGCAAAAAGCCGCTACAGGCTGGCTGTAGCGGCTTGCCTGGACGGGTCCAGTCCTCAGGCGGCAGTAGCTGCTGCTGCGGCGGCGGCAACAGCCGCCTTGTTGACGCGCTGTGGCAGCTTTTCCTTGATACGTGCCGACTTGCCGCTGCGGTCACGCAGGTAGTACAGCTTGGCACGGCGCACGTCACCGCGGCGCTTGACTTCGATACCGGCGATCAGCGGGCTGTAGGTCTGGAACGTACGCTCCACGCCTTCGCCGCTGGAGATCTTGCGCACGGTGAAGCCGCTGTTCAGGCCGCGATTGCGCTTGGCAATCACCACGCCTTCGTAAGCCTGCACGCGCTTGCGGGTACCTTCCACCACGTTCACGCTCACGATGACGGTGTCACCAGGCGCAAATGCGGGAATGGTCTTGTTGAGGCGGGCGATTTCTTCCGCTTCCAGGGTTTGAATCAGGTTCATTTTTACATCCAACGATCATGTCCGCGCCAAAAATGGCAGCGTCGGGATTGACGTCTCAGTGTTTCGCACAAACGGCAGGAGCCTGCATGCTCCACATGTTTGCTCAGCAAAACGGCCGGCCAGAGGATCGAAAAGCCTTTGATTATAGCAAGTCAGCGCAACTTGGCCAATACGGCCTCGTCGGCAGGCGTGATGCGACCCGCTTGGCGCGCTGCGGCGATCAGATCGGGGCGGTGGCGCACGGTGACGGCCAGGCGCTGGTCGCGCCGCCAGCGCTCGATCTGCGCGTGGTGGCCGGACATCAGCGCGGCCGGCACGGCCTGGCCTGCCCATTCTTCGGGACGGGTGTAGTGGGGGCAGTCGAGCAGGCCGTCGAGCGCGGGGTTGAAGCTGTCGAGCTGGTGGCTGCCCTCGTCGTTGAGCACGCCGGGCTGCAGACGCGCCACGGCATCGAGCAAGGCCATGGCGGCGATCTCGCCGCCCGAGAGCACGAAATCGCCCAGGCTGATCTGCAGGTCCACATGGGCATCGATGAAACGCTGGTCGATGCCTTCATAGCGCCCGCACAACAGCACGGCGCCCGTGCTGGCAGACCACCGCTCCACCGCCGCGTGGTTGAGCGCCGCTCCGATGGGCGAAAACAGCACCAGCGGAGCCTGGCCCTCGGCAGGCTCGGCGCGCTCGGCGCGGATGGCTGCCAGGCAGCGCGCCAGCGGCTCGGCCAGCATCACCATGCCCGGGCCACCGCCAAAGGGCCGGTCGTCCACGCGGCGGTAGTTGCCCTCGGCTTGGTCGCGGGGGTTCCACAGCCGTACGTCGACCTGGCCACCGGCATAGGCACGCCGCGTCACGCCGCTGGCCAGAAAGGGCGCAAACAGCTCGGGGAACAGGGTGATGATGTCAAAGCGCATGGTGCGCAGCGGACCGCAACCGGTCGCTCAGTAGTCGGGCTGCCAGTCGACGGTGATGCGCTTTTCGGGCAGTTCCACCTTGTCGACGAAATGGGCCACGAAGGGAATCATGCGCTCCTGCACCTTGCCTGCCTCCTCGTACTCGAGCACCAGCACGGTCTGCGGGCCAGTGGACAGCAGTTCGCGCACGGTACCCAGGACCAGGCCCTCGCGGTTGACGACGGCCAGGCCGATCAGGTCCACCCAGTAGTATTCGTCGGTGGCGGTGGTCGGAAAGCCCGAGCGCGGCACGAAGATGCGCGCGCCGCGCAGCGCCTCGGCGCCGTTGCGGTCGTCGATGCCCTGCGCCCAGGCCACCACGGTGTCCGAGTGGTCCTTGGCCTGCCGAATCGGCAACAGCACCGTGCCGGAGAAGGTCTTGGCACCCCGCTCGGAGGGCTGCAGGTACCAGCTTTTGGCAGAGAACAGGGCTTCGGGGTTGCTGCTGTGGGGCACCACCTTGAACCAGCCTTTGATACCCCAGGCGTCGGCAATGCGGCCCACTTCGACGGCGTCGGCAGGCAGTTCTGCGGGTGCGAGGGTCAGGTTCGTGGCCATGGAATGGGTCTCGGAAATAGGAAAAGGGCGGGTTCCGCCAGGCAAGCCGACGGAACCCGCCCTTTTCAGGGAGCTTTAAGCAGCCTTCTTGGCAGCTTGCTTGATCAGGCGGTCCACGGTAGGCGAGGACTGGGCGCCCACGCTCTGCCAGTACGTCAGGCGGTCCTGTGCAATGCGCAGGCCTTCTTCGGTTTCCTTGGCGGTGGGGTTGTAGAAGCCCAGGCGCTCGATGAAGCGGCCATCGCGGCGCACGCGCTTGTCAGCAACGACGATGTTGAAGAAAGGACGGCCCTTGGAGCCGCCGCGGGAAAGTCGAATGACGACCATGATTTATCCTTCGGGTGTTGGGTTCCGGCAATACCTGCCGAAAGCCGCAGTGTTCGCAACCATATTCTCGCAACGCTTGAGACACGCGACATGGCCACCCGGCCAGCGACACGCTGCAAAGCCCGCGATTATATCCAATTCCCCATTCCATGCCCATTATTCGTCCAAGCACCGACGCTGACCTGCCCGCGATCACCGCCATCTACGCCCACCATGTGCTCCACGGCACGGGTACTTTCGAGATCGACCCCCCCACCGAAACCGACATGGCCGGCCGCCGCGCCGACGTGCTGGGCCGGGGCCTGCCCTGGCTGGTCGCCGAGCAGGACGGCCAGGTGCTGGGCTTTGCCTACGCCAACTGGTTCAAGCCGCGCCCGGCCTACCGCTTCTCGGCCGAAGACTCGATCTACGTGGCCGACAGCGCCCGCGGCATGGGCCTGGGCCGGCAACTGCTGGCCGAACTGATGGTGCAGGCCGAGGCGGCCGGCGTGCGCAAGCTGCTGGCGGTGATCGGCGATTCGGCCAACGCCGGCTCCATCGGCGTGCACCGCGCCGTGGGCTTCACCGACGTGGGCGTGATGCGCTCCATGGGCTGGAAATTCGGCGCCTGGCGCGACATCGTGCTCATGGAAAAGACCCTGGGCGCGGGCGACACCACTTCGCCTGAATAATCCCCCCATGAAAAACAAAACACTGGCTGCCTGGCTGGCCTTCCTGGGCGGCCCGCTGGGCCTGCACCGCTTTTACCTGCACGGCATGGGGGACATGCTGGGCTGGCTGCTGCCCATCCCCACGGCACTGGGGATCTACGGCATCCAGCGCGTGCAGCAACTGGGGCAGGACGACCATTACAGCTGGATCCTGATCCCCCTGCTGGGGTTCACGATCGCGGGTTGCGCCCTGCGCGCCATCCTGTACGGCCTGATGACGCCCGAACGCTGGAATGCCCGCTACAACCCCAGCGCCCCGGTGGAAGCGCCCGCCGGCCAGACGCAGTGGATCACCATCGGCGCCATCGTCCTGGCCCTGCTGATGGGCACCACGGTGCTGATGGCCAGCCTGGCGTTCAGCTTCCAGCGCTATTTCGAGTACCAGATCGAGGAAGCGCGCAAGATTTCGCAATAGGCATCCGCCACAACGCAAAAAGCCCTCCGGGAAACAGTTCCCGGAGGGCTTTCTTCATGGAGCTGCAGAGCACTCAGAACAACTGCAGGCTCACCCAGTAGGCAATGGCCGCCACAAAGGCGCTGGCCGGGATGGTGAGCACCCAGGCCCAGACGATGTTGCCGGCCACGCCCCAGCGCACGGCGCTGGCGCGCTGGGTGGAGCCCACGCCCACGATGGCACCGGTGATGGTGTGCGTGGTGGAGACCGGGATGCCCAGCGTGGTGGCCAGGAACAGCGTGATCGCCCCGCCCGTTTCGGCACAGAAGCCGCCCACGGGCTTGAGCTTGGTGATCTTCTGGCCCATGGTCTTGACGATGCGCCAGCCACCGAACATGGTCCCGAGGCCAATGGCCACGTAGCAGCTCACGATGGTCCAGGTGGGCGGCGATGCGTCGCTGGCCGAAGCGTAGCCCGTGGCGATCAGCAGCAGCCAGATGATGCCGATGGTCTTCTGCGCATCATTGCCGCCGTGGCCCAGGCTGTAGGCGCCTGCGGAAACGAGCTGCAGCCGCCGGAACCACTTGTCCACCTTGCTCGGCCTGGCGCGCCGGAAGATCCAGGCCACGGCCACCATCATCAGCGAGCCGAGCAGAAAGCCCAGCAGCGGCGAGACGAAGATGAAGGCCACGGTTTTCAGGATGCCGGCCGAGATCAACGCGCCCGCGCCAGCCTTGGCGATCACCGCGCCCACGATGCCGCCGATCAGCGCATGCGAGGAGCTGCTGGGGATGCCGTAGTACCAGGTGATCACGTTCCAGGTGATGGCGCCCACCAGGGCGCCGAACACCACGTGCGTGTCCACGATGCCGGGCTGCACGATGCCCTTGCCCACCGTGGCGGCCACGCTCAGGTGGAACACGAAGATGGCCACAAAATTGAAGAATGCCGCGAACAGCACCGCCTGCGCGGGCTTGAGCACGCCGGTGGAGACCACCGTGGCAATCGAGTTGGCGGCGTCGTGGAACCCGTTCATGAAGTCGAACAGGATCGCAAGCGCCACGAGCAGAACGACAACCCACAGGGCTGCTTGTACGGTTTCCATGCTGCTGGGCCCTGCCGATCAGGAGTTCTCGAGGACGATGCCCTCGATGCAGTTGGCCACGTCCTCGCACTTGTCGGTGATGGTTTCCAGGAGCTCGTAGATGGCCTTGAGCTTGATCACTTCGCGCACATCGGGCTCCTCGCGGAACAGCTTGCTCATGGCGCTGCGCATCACGCGGTCGGCGTCGGATTCGAGCTTGTCGATCTCCTCGCAGGTCTTGAGGGCGGCCTCGGCCACGGCAGGGTCGGCGATCTTGTCGAGCAGCTTGACGGCGTCGCGCAAGCGCTCGCAGCACTTGAGGCTCAGGTCGGTGAGGCGCGTGATCTCGTCCGTCATGTGGCGCACGTCGTACAGCGCCATGGTTTCCGCCGAGTCCTGGATCAGATCGGCCACATCGTCCATGGTGTTGATGAGCGTGTGGATCTGCTCACGGTCGATGGGGGTGATGAAGGTCTTGTGGATGGCCTTGTTGACCTCGTGCGTCACGCGGTCGGCAGCGCGCTCGGCATTGTCCACGTCCTGGTTGTACTTGTCACGCAGGTGGGGATCGTTGTAGTTGGCCACCAGTTGCGAAAAAGCGCGGGCCGCTTCCACGATGCGGTCCGCATGCTGGTTGAACATTTCGAAAAAATTGCCTTCGCGTGGCAACAGCTTGGCAAACAGCATGGGGGAGGCTCCTGGAACGGGGGGTCGGATTTCTTGGAAATGACGGTGCCATGACAAAACCATGACGCCAACGTGACTGCCGGGAGTTTAACCGCCGGGCCGTTGCAACTAGGCCCAGGGTCGATGGCAGCGGCTTCGCCCGGGGTGGCATCCCCGGGCGAGGCCTACCCACCGGAGACCCTCCGTCCTACAGCAACCGTCGGGGCAGCGCCTTAGATTGGGCGTTCGCCCCGCGGGCATCCGTTGCCCGCCGAATTTCCCCACGTTCCAAGGACACCTTCCATGCCATCCTCGTTCCGCCTGATCCCCTGGCTGGTTGCAGCCGCCTGCGCCGCCACGGGCGTGCAGGCACAGACCAGCAGCGCTTCGCCCAAGCAGCGCGATTCCTTCATTCCTTATACGCAGCAAGGCTACTTCGGCCTGAGCGGCGGCCGGTCCAACTACGACCTTAATGCCGGTCCACCCGGCACCGGCCTGGGCTTCGATGACTCCGACTCGGCCTGGAAACTCTCCACCGGCGGCTATTTCCACCCCAATGCCGGCGTGGAGCTGAGCTACCTGAATGCCGGCAAGGCCCACCGCCTGGGCGGCACCACCAAGGCCGAGGGCGTCAACTTGAGCCTGATCGGGCGCGCCCCGCTGAACGAGCAGTTCGACCTGTTCGGCAAGGTCGGCACCACCTATGGCCGCACGCGCACTTCGGGCTTCTCGGGCCTGGGCGTGGCAACGGGCAAGGACAGCGGCTTCGGGCTGTCCTACGGCGTGGGCGCACGCTGGAACTTCAACCAGCAATGGGCCGCCGTGGTGGAGTGGGAGCGCCACAAGTTCCACTTCTCGGATGAGAACTCGGGCGTGAAGATGACGACGCTGGGCGTGCAGTACAAGTACTGACCAGCAACTGGAGGGCTTGCGTCCTCCCCATGAAAAATGCCGTCCCGAGGGACGGCATTTTGCTGGCGCAGGCAAGCCCTTACTCGCCCAGGTAGGCGGCACGCACCTTGGGGTCGCTCAGCAGCTCCTGGCCCGGCCCGGTCATGGTGATCAGGCCCGACTCCATCACATAACCGCGGTCGGCAATGGCCAGCGCGCGGCTGGCGTTCTGCTCCACCAGCAGGATGGTCACCCCCAGGGCGTACACATCGCGCACGACCTCGAAGATCTTGTCCACCATGATGGGTGACAGGCCCATGGAGGGCTCGTCCAGCAGCAGCACCTTGGGCTGGCTCATCAGCGCGCGGCCCATGGCCAGCATCTGCTGCTCACCGCCTGACATGGTGCCGGCCAGCTGGTCCTTGCGCTCGCGCAGGCGCGGGAAAATGGTGAACATCTTCTCGATGTCGGCCAGGATGCCCGCCTTGTCCTTGCGGATGTAGGCACCCATCTGCAGGTTTTCGGTGATGGTCATGCGCGCGAACACACCGCGGCCTTCGGGCACCATCACCAGGCCGTCCTTGACCAGGTCCCAGGCGCCCTTGCCCTTGATGCTCTTGCCCAGGTACTCGATGTCGCCATCGCCCATGGGCAGCGTGCCCGTGATGGCCTTCATGGTGGTGGTCTTGCCGGCACCGTTGGAGCCGATGAGCGAGACCAGCTCGCCTTCACGCACTTCGAAGTCCACGCCCTTGACGGCCTGGATACCGCCATAGCCCACTTTCAGGCCCTTGATCTGCAGCAGTACCTTGTTGGATTTTTCGGCCATTCTCAATGTCCTCCGGTGCCCAGATAGGCCTCAATCACTTTTTCGTTCTTCTGCACGGTGGCAGGCGTGCCTTCGGCGATCTGCTTGCCGTAGTCGAGCACCGTCACGCGGTCGCACAGGCCCATCACCAGCTTCACGTCATGCTCGATGAGCAGGATGGTGCGGTTGTCGTTGCGGATGCGGTCGATCAGCTCGCGCAACTGCACCTTCTCGGTCGCGTTCATGCCGGCTGCGGGCTCGTCCAGCGCGATCAACTGGGGATCGGTGGCCAGGGCGCGGGCAATCTCCAGGCGGCGCTGGTCGCCGTAGCTCAGGGTGCGCGCCTTGTAGTCGGCGAACTTGCCGATGCCCACGTAGTCGAGCAGTTCCTGCGCGCGCTTGGCGATGGCCAGCTCCTCTGCCTTGAAGCTCTTGGTGCGCAGTATCGCGCCCAGCAGGCCGGACTTGGTACGGATGTGGCGGCCCACCATCACGTTCTCTAGCGCCGTCATCTCCGCAAACAGGCGGATGTTCTGGAAGGTACGGGCAATGCCGGCCTTCGCCACCTCATGCACGGCTGTCGGCTCGTAGGGCTTGCCTGCGAGTTCGAACGTGCCGGCGTCGGGGGTGTACAGGCCGGTGATCACGTTGAAGAACGTGGTCTTGCCAGCGCCGTTGGGACCGATCAGGCCGTAAACCTGGCCGCGTTCAATCGTGATGCCGACGTCGGAGAGGGCCTGCAAGCCGCCAAAGCGCTTGGATATGCCGGCAACCTTCAGCACCACTTCGTTGGATTTCTCTGCCATGTTCTAACTTTCGGTGGTGTTCAGGACTTCTGCGTGAGGCTCTTGCCATGGTCGGGCGCAGGCCACAGACCACGGGGGCGCATCAGCATGATGACGATCATGGCCACGGCAATCAGGAACTGGCGCAGGATGGCGGAATCGAGGCGGCCATCGGTCATGGCCTGCAGCGGGCCGGCCACGTAGCGCAGCACTTCGGGCAGGGCCGACAGCAGCACGGCGCCCAGGATCACGCCCGGGATGTGGCCGATGCCGCCGAGCACCACCATGGCGACGATCATGACCGACTCCATCAGGCTGAAGGACTCGGGCGACACGAAGCCCTGGAAGGCACCGAACATGGCACCCGAGACACCGCCGAACGAAGCGCCCATGCCGAAGGCCAGCAGCTTGAGGTTGCGGGTGTTGATGCCCATGGCCTTGGCGGCGATCTCGTCTTCGCGGATGGCCATCCAGGCGCGGCCGATGCGCGAGTCCTGCAGGCGGTAGCAGATGATGACGCTGATGATCACCAGCACCAGGAACAGGTAGTAGTACAGCGTGACGGAGTTGATGTCGAAGCCAAACAGCTCCAGCCGCTTGCCCAGATCCAGGCCGAAGATCTTGACCGAGTCGATCTGCCCCAGGCCCTTGGGGCCGTTGGTCAGGTTGACGGGGTGGTCCAGGTTGTTCAGGAAGATGCGGATGATCTCACCGAAGCCCAATGTCACGATGGCCAGGTAGTCGCCGCGCAGCTTGAGCGTCGGCGCCCCGAGCACCGCCCCGAAGAGCGCCGCAACCAGTGCCGCCAACGGTATCACCACCCACAGCGAGGTGTGCAGCCCATTGGGGAACATGGCGGCAAACGCGGTGAAGGTATCGGCCAGATGGGGCGATGCCATCAGCGCGAACAGGTAGGCACCCACGGCATAGAACGCCACATAGCCCAGGTCGAGCAGGCCGGCGTAGCCGACCACGATGTTCAGGCCCAGGGCCAGCATCACGTACAGCAGGGCCAGGTCGGCGATGCGCACCCAGGCGTTGCCGAAGTACTGGAGGATGAGCGGGAGAATCAGCAGCGCGATGCCGCCCATGACCCATTTGGCAAGGTTGTTGTTTTTCATGACAAGGTCCTCAGGCTCGGTCGGCCACACGCTCGCCCAGCAGGCCCGAGGGGCGCAGCGTGAGGATGATGATCAGCACGATGAAAGCAAAGATGTCGGTGTAGTGGCTGCCCAGCAGGCCACCCGTGAGGGTGCCGATGTAGCCCGAGCCGATGGCCTCGATCAGGCCCAGCAGGATGCCGCCGACCACCGCGCCGGCCAAGTTGCCGATGCCGCCGAACACGGCGGCCGTGAAGGCCTTGAGTCCGGGCAGGAAGCCCATGGTGTGCTGCGCCGTGCCGTAGTTGGAGGCGTACATGATGCCGGCGATGGCCGCCAGGATGGCACCGATGATGAAGGTGGCCGAGATCACCATGTCGGGCTTGACGCCCATCAGCGAAGCCACGCGGGGGTTCTCTGCCGTGGCACGCATCGCGCGGCCCAGGTTGGTGTGGTTCACCAGGTACATCAGCGAGGCCAGCGCCACTGCGGTCACGCCCAGGATCAGGATCTGGGTGGGGGTGATGTAAGCGCCACCGACCTCAAACGGCGTGCTGGGCAGCATCGTCGGGTACGGCTTGTAGTTGGGCTTCCAGATGATCATGGCCAGCGTCTGCAGCAGGATGGACATGCCGATGGCGGTGATCAGGGGCGCCAGGCGCGGGCTGCTGCGCAGTGGCCGGTAGGCGACTTTCTCGATCACGAAATTCAGGGTGGCAGCGACCACGCACGCGATGATGGTGGCCAGCAACAGGATGAGCCAGCCGGGCGCGCCAGGCATGGCCCCTTGCATTAACCCGATACAGCTCCAACTGGTGAGTGCACCGATCATGAGCACCTCGCCGTGGGCGAAGTTGATCAGTTGAATAATGCCGTACACCATCGTGTAGCCCAAGGCTATCAAGGCGTACATGCTGCCGAGAACCAGACCGTTGATGATCTGTTGCAGCAAAATGTCCATAAGAGAAGTCCTTCGTTTGTAACGCACCCCAAGCGCAGGCACCGGAATCGGTACAGCCTTGTGGGCCCGACTGCCATCTAGCAAAAAACCCGCCAGAAATGCAGCTGTGCGGGTTTGTGGACGGGATTGTAGCCAGTAGTGTCAGCAGCCCCTCTTCAGGATTGGCGGGGTTTTCCCTCGGGTTGCGGATCCATCAGTGACGGGCCGGGCACATAAGTATTTTTGATACACGCAAGAATATTGCTGAGCAAACTTATTACCAGAATCATGCAAAATCGGCATAACGCCGGTTTTCCGCCGTTTCTCCAGTAGCCAATCAGTCCTCGGGGAGGTCGGTGCCATCGGCGGCGGTATTGCGATTGCGCAGCTCACGCAATTTCTGTGCGATCTTGATTTCGAGCCCGCGTTCCACCGGCTGGTAGAAACCAGGCGCCGGCATGCCCTCGGGCAGGTAGTTTTCGCCCGCGGCAAACCCGCCTTCCTCGTCGTGTGCGTAGCGGTAGCCTTTGCCGTAGTCGAGCTGCTTCATGAGCTTTGTCGGTGCATTGCGCAGGTGCATGGGCACCGGGCGCGTCCCGTCCTGCTTGACCCAGGCGCGCGCGGCGTTGTAGGCCTTGTAGACGGCATTCGACTTGGGCGCCACGGCCAGGTAGACCACGCACTCGGCCAGGGCCAGCTCGCCCTCGGGCGTGCCCAGGCGTTCGTAGACCTCGGCCGCATCGAGCGCCAGGCGCAGAGCGCGCGGATCGGCCAGGCCGATGTCCTCGCTGGCCATGCGCACCAGGCGCCGGGCCATGTAGCGCGGGTCGGCACCACCATCGAGCATGCGCACCAGCCAGTACAGCGCCGCATCGGGGTCCGAGCCGCGCACGGATTTGTGCAGCGCGCTGATGGTGTCGTAGAACTGCTCGCCACCCTTGTCGTAGCGGCGCATGCGCTCGCCCAGCACCTTGAGCAGCCAGGCGTCCGTGATCTCGGCCAGTTGCTCCTGCGTGGCCGCCATGGCCAGTGTTTCCAGCGTGTTGAGCAGGCGCCGGGCATCGCCGTCGGCATAGGCCACAAGGCGGTCGATGGCGTCCTGCTCAATGGCGGGCAGCGCCTTGTGCGCCTGGGCCAGGGCCACGAGCTGCTGCAGGTCCTCGGTCGACAGGGGCTGCAGCACGTACACGGCGGCGCGCGAAAGCAGCGCAGAGTTGACCTCGAACGAGGGGTTCTCGGTGGTCGCGCCGATGAAGGTGAACAGGCCGCTTTCCACATGCGGCAAAAACGCGTCCTGCTGGCTCTTGTTGAAGCGGTGCACCTCATCGACGAAGACGATGGTGCGCTGCTGCATGAGGCCGTCACGCGCCAGCTCGGCCCGCTCCACCGCCTCGCGGATGTCCTTGACCCCGCCCAGCACGGCACTGATGCTGATGAACTGCGCGTCGAAGGCATCGGCCATGAGCCGCGCAATGGTGGTCTTGCCCACGCCCGGCGGGCCCCACAGGATGCAGCTGTGCGGACGGCCCGATTCGAACGCCAGGCGCAGCGGCATGCCCGGCCCCAGCACCTGCTGCTGCCCGATCACTTCGCCCAGCGTGCGCGGGCGCAGGCGCTCGGCCAGGGGTTGGTGGGCGGCGGTGGATGGCGAAGGGGAACTGCGGGACGTACTCATGGTGGCGAAGAAACGGGGACCGTGTGGATGGCAACCTGCGGCATGCACCGATTCCAACACAGGCAGCGGCCGCTGCATTTTGTAACGATGACGCTGGGGCACATGGAACGCGCACCCCATGCCCATCGCTTATAAACAAGCGCTTTTCGGGGCGGGGCACAACCCCATTCCCATTCTTGCTCCTGCACCTGGATCCCCTGACCCATGAAGCCAGTCTCTTTTTGCACCCTGCCCCTGCTCCTGCTCCTGAGCGCCGCCCTGCTGTGCAGCACCGCCCATGCCGACGTAACCGAAGCCGAGGCCATTGAGGCCCAACTTGGCTCGGCCCTCGAGTCGGCCGATTTCGCGGCCAAGAACTGCCCAAACCTCGCCATCAATGACGACAAGGTGCAAGAGTTGCTCAAGCGCATCAAGAAGACGGCAGCAGACCTGCGCGCGGGCGAGGACTACGACGACCAGCACAGGGTGGTGCAGCAGCTCGACAAGCAGCAGGGCCGCGCCATGATCTGCATGGTGCTGCCCTCCGCCCATGGGGGCTACGCGCGCGGCGTCATCCAGAAGAAATAGGCGCCACCGCCACCTGCAGATTTACTGCTTGACCACGTCAGCCCCGGCGGGCGGCTTGAACTGGAAGGTGCCGGCCGGCAGCGCCGCATTGGCCTGCATGCCCGTGAAGCGGATGGCCGAGCGCTGGCCGAAGCTGTCCAGGATATCCAAGGCCGCGAGCTGCTCGCCCGCAAACCCCACGCGCACGCTCTGCAGCTGCCCGTCCTTGGCCTTGGGGCGTGCCAGCACCCACTGCAGGCCGTCGGCCTCGGGCGCGGCCTCGAGCGTGAAATCGGCCTTGAGCGCCGACAGGTCGGGTGCCGATGCCAGCAAGGCCGCAGGCGTGGTGCCCAGGGCCTGGGCCTGGGCGCGCTGCGTCACCTGGTTCAGGTCCACGTCATGCAGCCACAGGGTCTGGCCGTCTGCCACGATGGTCTGCTCAAAAGGCTTCTTGTAGACGAACTTGAAGCGCCCGGGGCGCTGGAACTCGAACGAGCCGCTGGAGTTCTTGGTGCGCGCCGTTTGCCCCTCCTTGGGCGGCGAGGTCACCACCTGGGTGAAATCGGCACGGCCCGTCTGGGTGCTCTTCATGAACGCTTCCAGGCTCTTGAGTCCGTCCGCGCTGGCCCACTGGGCACTGGCGGCGATCACGATGGCTGTCACAATTTTTTTCAACAAAAGCTCCTGTCTGTGGGGGTTGCCGGCTACCCAACGCCTGTTGCGCAACCGGTGCGCCGCTTACTCGGGGCGCGCGGGCACCAGCACTTCGCGCTGGCCGCTGGTGGTCAGGCCGCTGACCAGGCCCGCCTTCTCCATGTCCTCCAGCAGGCGCGCGGACCGGTTGTAGCCGATGCGCAGCTTGCGCTGGACGTAGGAGATGCTGGCCTTGCGGTCCTTGAGGACCACTTCCACGGCCTGGTCGTACATGGGGTCTTTTTCACCCCCTTCACCGCCACCGCCCTCCCCTGACAGATCCCCGTCGCCGTCCACAGTTCCACCTTCGAGCACCCCCTCTATGTAGTCCGGCTCCCCTTGTTCCTTGAGGTAATGGACGACACGGTGGACTTCCTCGTCCGAGACGAAGGCGCCATGCACCCGGATCGGCAGGCCGGTGCCGCTGGCCATGTAGAGCATGTCGCCCATGCCCAGCAGGGCCTCGGCGCCCATTTGATCGAGGATGGTGCGGCTGTCGATCTTGCTGCTGACCTGGAAGGCGATGCGGGTCGGGATGTTGGCCTTGATCAGGCCGGTGATCACGTCCACGCTGGGGCGCTGCGTGGCCAGGATCAGGTGGATGCCGGCGGCACGCGCCTTCTGCGCCAGGCGCGCGATCAGCTCTTCGATCTTCTTGCCCACCACCATCATCAGGTCGGCCAGCTCGTCGATCACCACCACGATGTGCGGCAGGCGCTGCAGTGGCTCGGGCTCCTCGGGCGTGAGGCTGAAGGGGTTGTAGATGAACTCCTCGCGCGCCTTGGCCTCGTCGATCTTGACGTTGTAGCCGGCCAAGTTGCGCACCCCGAGCTTGCTCATGAGCTTGTAGCGGCGCTCCATCTCGGCCACGCACCAGTTCAGGCCGTTGGCGGCCTGCTTCATGTCGGTGACCACGGGGGCCAGCAGGTGCGGAATGCCCTCGTAGACCGACATTTCCAGCATCTTCGGGTCGATCATCAGGAGGCGCACGTCGCGCGCCTCGGCCTTGTACAGCAGCGACAGGATCATGGCGTTGATCCCCACCGACTTGCCCGAGCCGGTGGTACCGGCCACCAGCACGTGCGGCATCTTTGCCAGGTCAGCCACCACCGGGTTGCCCACGATGTCCTTGCCCAGGCCCATGGTGAGCATGCTCTTGGCCTCGTGGTAGACCTGCGAGCCCAGAATCTCGGACAAGCGGATCGACTGGCGCTTGGCATTGGGCAGTTCCAGCGCCATGAAGTTCTTGCCGGGGATGGTCTCCACCACGCGGATGGACACCAGGCTCAGCGAGCGCGCCAGGTCCTTGGCCAGGCCCACGATCTGCGAGCCCTTCACACCGGTGGCGGGCTCGATCTCGTAGCGCGTGATCACCGGGCCGGGCATGGCCGCCACCACGCGCACCTCCACGCCGAAATCCTTGAGCTTCTTCTCGATCAGGCGGCTGGTCATCTCCAGCGTCTCGGGCGCTACCGTCTCCTGGCGCTGCAGCGGACCATCGAGCAGGTCCACCATCGGCAGTTTGCTGTCGGGCATCTCGGTGAACAGGGGCTTTTGCCGCTCCTTGACCACGCGGGCGCTCAGCGGCGGGTCGACCAGGATCGGCTCGATGATCTGCACCGGTTGGGGGTGGTGCTCCTCGCTCTCGGTCTTCTCTTCCAGCACCACCACGGCGCGCTCACGCGCGGCCTTGCGGCCCACGGCCACATCCTTGGCCACCTCGCGCTGCGTGCGGCGCGACTGCACCAGCGCATCGATGCGCCCACCCAGCACCTCGGCCACATGGCCCCAGGAGAAACGAAACACCAGCGCAGCGCCCAGCACTGCGAGCACGATACACAGCAGGGCCGACCCCGTGAAGCCCAGCCACTTGACGCTGGCCGGCCCCGTGAGGAAGCCGAGCACCCCACCGGCGTGGCCAGGCAGCAGCGATTCGAAGCGGTACAGGCGCGACCATTCGAGTGCGGTGCTGGCACACATCAGCACCACCAACCCACCCCAGAACAGGCCGCGGCGCGCCATGGGGCTCACGGCGCCAGGCAGCACCTCGCCGCCGCGCATCCAGCGTGCCAGGGACGACAGCCACGAGCGCACGCCCGCCGCCACGCACCACCAGACGGAGAAACCCAGGGCGAAGTAGCTGCCGTCGGCCAGCCAGGCACCGATGCGCCCGGCCCAGTTGAGCACGGCACGCGAGTCCGAGGGCCCCGAGGACGACCAGGCGGCGTCCTGCGCCGAGTAGCTGACCAGCGCCAGCAGCCAGAAAACCAGGGCCAGCAGGCCCAGCACCAGGCCGATTTCATGCCCGAAGCGGGCCGCTCCCGTGCGGGGCGGCGACTTCGCGGCGGACGATGCGTTCAGGGTATTGAGTGAATAGGTCATAAGGAGCCGGGCAAGCTTACCCCAAGCACCGCCCGGAACCGGCGCGCAGGATCAGCCCAGCGCGTCCAGGCGGTCCTTGAGCACGGTAGCGCCGGTGGGCAGCACCTCGATGAAACCGCGCTCCTCCAGGTCCTTCATGACCCGGCTGACCATCTCGCGCGAGGCGCCGACCATCTTGGCCAGGTCCTGGCGCGAGATCTTGTCGCGGATGATGCGCTGGCCCTGGGCATCGGTGACCGCGAAATCCAGGAGCGCATGGGCCACGCGGCCGTACACGTCCAGCAGGGCCAGGGATTCGATCTTGCGGTCGGCATGGCGCAGGCGCTTGACCAGGCCGCGCATGACCACCAGCGACATGGAGGCGTTCTCGGTCAGGCAGCGCGCGAACTCCGTGCGCCCGAGCATCAGCACGTCGGTCTGCACCTCGGCGCGCACCGTGGCGGAGTGCGGTTCGTTGTCGATGATGCTCATCTCGCCCAGGTAGTCGCCCTGCGCCAGGTTGGCCAGGATCACCTCGCGGCCCCGGCTGTCGGTCGTCAGCACGCGCGCCCGCCCGGTGAGCAGGATGAACAGTGCGTTGGATTTTTGCCCCTGCTCGACCAGCGCCTCCCCGCGCTTGAAGCGCTTCTTGACCACGGCGCCACTGATCACCTCGGCCTGTGCCACGGTGAGCAGCGAGAACAGCGGTACCCGGCGCAGCAGGTCCAGGTTGGACAACATCGTTGACATGGAAACTTCTCCTCTCAAAAAGGTGCGGCTCCACCGGTGCCGCAGCGGGGTTATCACAGGGGCGCGCCATCGCACTCCCTGATGGGTTCTTACAATCGCCGTGATTGAAAATGGGCCTGCGTGTGAAGACCGTGCGCAGTTGATACTTGGCGCCCTGCCCCCCAGCTTTCCCAACAGCGCCCCGTGCAGCGGGCGCAAAACACAGGCTTTTACCATGTCTACCACCCAACACGCGAAAGTTCTGATCCTCGGCTCCGGCCCGGCCGGCTACAGCGCAGCGGTCTACGCCGCCCGTGCCAACCTCAATCCGGTGTTGATCACCGGCATGTCCCAGGGTGGCCAGCTGATGACCACAACGGAGGTCGACAACTGGCCCGCCGACGTGCATGGCGTGCAGGGTCCGGAGCTAATGCAGCGCTTTCTGGAGCATGCCGAGCGCTTCAAGACGCAGATCATCTTCGACCACATCAACAAGGTCGACTTCAGCAAGCGCCCGTTCACCCTCACCGGTGACAGCGGCACCTACACCTGCGACGCGCTGATCCTGGCGACCGGCGCTTCGGCCAAGTACCTGGGCCTGCCCTCCGAAGAAGCCTTCATGGGCCGGGGTGTGTCGGGCTGCGCCACCTGCGATGGTTTCTTCTACCGCGACAAGCCCGTGGCCGTGGTCGGCGGCGGCAACACGGCCGTCGAAGAAGCGTTGTATCTTTCCAACATCGCCAGCAAGGTCACCGTGGTGCACCGCCGCGACAAGTTCAAGGCCGAGCCCATCCTGGTGGACAAGCTCAACGAGAAGGTCGCCGCCGGCAAGATCGAGCTCAAGCTGTTCAACACGCTGGACGAGGTGCTGGGCGACGCCACCGGCGTGACCGGCATCCGCATCAAGAGCACCAAGGACGGCAGCACCGAGGACATCACGCTACACGGCTGCTTCATCGCCATCGGCCACTCGCCCAACACCGACATCTTCCAGGGCCAGCTGGAGATGGAAGGCGGCTACATCATCACGCAGGGCGGGCTCAAGGGCTTTGCCACGCAGACCAGCGTGCCGGGCGTCTTCGCGGCCGGCGACGTGGCAGACCATGTGTACCGCCAGGCCATCACCAGCGCCGGCACGGGCTGCATGGCCGCGCTCGACGCCCAGCGCTTTCTCGAACAGCAGGACTGAAAACCGCCACCCGGGACGCAATTTGACGCCCCGGCGCGCGGGCCGCTATAATCCGAGGCTTTCCTGAATTCAGGCGGGTATTTTCGTACCCGCTTTTCCTGCAGGCAAAAATCCAATCGGGCCGGCCACATCGGTCTGCCCGGGGTTACCGCCACCCTTTCTGGCGAGGTGAGGTCGCAAGCTGTGCTTTTGGGAAACATCCCGCGAGCACGCAGCGAACGGCCGTTAAAAAGTATCGGAGTGTCCTCATGGCACGCGTCTGCGACGTAACGGGCAAGAAGCCCATGGTCGGGAACAATGTTTCCCACGCCAACAACAAAACCAAGCGCCGGTTCCTGCCGAACCTGCAATACCGCCGTTTCTGGGTCGAGACCGAAAACCGCTGGGTTCGCCTGCGCGTTTCGAGCGCTGCCCTGCGTTTGATCGACAAGAACGGTATTGACTCGGTGCTCGCAGACCTGCGCGCACGTGGCCAGGCTTAAGGAGAAACACCATGGCAAGCAAAGGCGGACGCGACAAGATCAAGCTGGAATCCACTGCGGGTACCGGTCACTTCTACACCACGACCAAGAACAAGAAGACGATGCCTGAAAAGATGCTGATCATGAAATTTGATCCCAAGGCACGCAAGCACGTCGAATACAAGGAAATCAAGCTGAAGTAATTCAGCGCTGGTTCTCCCCGAAAAAGCCGCCCGGCAGTCTGCCTGGCGGCTTTTTCTTTGGCTGCACGCAGCAGGCCGTCAGGCGGCCTGCCGAAGGGCCCGGACCTGCCCGTGCAGCAGGCGCCCGAGTTCGCCGTAGGCCCACTCCACCTCAGGCGAGAACGGCAGGCCGCAGCTCAGGCGCAGAAAGCCCTCGTACCGCCCCGAATTGGAGAAGATGGGCCCCGGCGCCACGCGGATGCCCAGGGCCAGCGCCTGCTCGAACAGCAGCGACGAGGACACGCCTGCGGGCAGCTCGATCCACAGGCTGAGCCCGCCGGGCGGCACGGACAGGCGCGTGCCCTGCGGAAAATGCCGCGCCACCATCTGCACGCCGCGCTCGCGCTGCACCCGCAGCGCACTGCGAAAGCGGCGCAGGTGGCGTTCGTGCGCGGCAGTGCCCACGGTGCGTGCCGCCAGCAACTGGGACCAGACCTGCATGTTGCGCGTGCGGGCGAATTTGAGGATCTGGATGCGGTCATGCCACCACCCCCCATTCATCCACCCCTGGCGCAGTCCCGGCGCCAGGGTCTTGTTGAAGGACACGCAGTAGATCACCTGGCCCGTCTCGCCCCAGGCCTTGAGCGGGCGCTGGAGCTCGGGCACATCGACCAGCTCGCGGTAGATATCGTCCTCGATCAGCGCCAGCCCGTGGCGCCGGCAGAACGCCACCAGCCGCTCCTTGTGGCTGTCGGGCATGAGCGCGCCATTGGGCATCTGCAGGTGCGGCACGACGACCACGGCCTTCAGGCGGGGCTCGTGCTGCACGGCCAGCTCCAGCGCATCGAGCGAGATGCCGGTGCGCGAGCTGCTGGGGATCTCCAGCGCGCGCAGGTTCTGCGTTTCCACGGCCTGCAGCACGCCATAGAAGGTGGGGGATTCCACCGCCACCACATCGCCGCGCTCGGTCACCGCCGCGAGCGCCAGATTCACCGCATCCGAGTTGCCCAGCGTGGCCATCACGTCCTGTGGCGCCACGTGGACGCCTACTTCCAGCGCCTGCCGGGCCATCACGGCCTGGAACAGCGGGTGCGTGCCGGGCCGCGAATGGCCCTGCACCAGCACGTCGGGAAACTCGCGCAGCAGCGCGGCGCCCACCCGGTTGAGGGTGAGGTGGTCGAAGAGTTCGGGCGCGGGCATGGCGGCCCCCAGGTCCACGCGCACCTGCGCGCGCCGCCCCTGCTCCAGCCACAGCGAAATACGTTCGTTGATGCCCGCGAACTGGGTGCCATCGATCTGCTGCACCGGGCAACAGGGGTCGGGTTCGCTGCTGTGGTCCAGCAGGTGCACCTGCGGGTCCTGCACGAAGTAGCCGACCCGGGGGCGCGCCTGCACGCTACCCTGCTCCTCCAGGGTGCGCAGCGCCTGCAGCGCGGTCGAAAGGCTCACCCCGTGGCGCTGCATCAGCTCGCGCACCGACGGCATGCGCGCACCGGGCAGCAGCACACCCTGGGCCACCGCCTGCTGGTAGTGGTCGGCCAGTTGGCGGTACAGGGGAAGGTTCGCTGTGGATGTGACGGGCATGGCCTGCCCATGATGCGCCCGAACCGCCAACCAGAACAGATACAGGACTACCGAAAACCGACCAGAACAGAGCAAAAATCAATCCGCTGCTCTGCATCCCCCAGCCGGTTTCTGTGCCTGTTGCGATGCAGGCTGCCACCCTACGCTGGAGGCATGAAACAGCACCACCACTCCACCCCCTCCTTCGCGGCCAGCGGCGGCCCGCCGCAGGTCCTGCACCTGCCACTGGCCGCTGGCCAGGGCCGCCTCGTCTGGCTGGACGCGGGCTGCGAACTGCGCAGCCTCTCGGGCACGGCCCTGCTGCAAAGCACGGCGCCGGGCCACCTGGGTGCCGCGCCTCCGGCCTGCCTGCCACCCCATGCGGCCTGGCGCAGCCCGCAGGGCATGTGGGTGGGCGTTCAGGCCCAGGGGTCGTCACCCGCCGCGCTCACACTGACCATGCCAGCGGGCGCCGACCTCACGCAGCCTGCCGAATCACCGGGGGCCCATGAAAAAAGCCGCCCAGGGCACGGGGCCCTGCAGCGGCTTTGGCGCAGCCTGAGGAAACTGCTCGTCAGGCGCGCGCAGCCCGCAGGCTGATCGAGAAATCACGCAGCGCGGCAATGCCGCTCTCTTCGGCCCGGCGGCACCAGGCCTGCAGGTCGGCGGTGAGCTGCTCGCGCGACTGCGTGGTGTTGAGCCACAGCTGGCGCAGCTCTTCGCGCATGGTCACCATCTTGTCCAGGGCCGGATGGGCGGCACGCACCTGGGCCAGCTGGGGCAAGGCACCGGCGGGCACCTTCTCGGCGTCGCGGTGCAGCCAGCGCTTGGCGGCCTTGAGCACCGAGGCGTCGGCCTGGCGGGCCTGCAGCGCGGCGATCTCTTCCCTGCACGCCTGGCGCACGCCGCGGGCATAGCCGGCCATGACCTCGTAGCGGTTGGCGATCAGCGCCTCCAGCGTCTTCTCGTCGGCCACGGGCTTCACGTCGCCGCGTTGCAGCTTGGGCGGCACCTTCTTCACGGTGGCCCAGCCGATGGACTTCATCAGGCTGATGTAGGCCCAGCCAATGTCGAACTCGTAGGGCTTGACCGAGAACTTGGCCGAGGTGGGGTAGGTGTGGTGGTTGTTGTGCAGCTCTTCGCCACCGATGACCAGACCCCAGGGCGAGAGGTTGGTGCTGGCGTCCTGCGCCTCGAAATTGCGGTAGCCCCAATAATGGCCCACACCATTGACCACACCGGCGGCCCAGAACGGGATCCAGAGCATCTGCACGGCCCAGACGGCGGCGCCCACGGCACCGAACAGCGCCAGATTGAGCACCAGCATCAGGCCCACGCCCTGCCAGCTGAAGCGGGTGTAGACGTTGCGCTCGATCCAGTCATCGGGCGTGCCGTGGCCAAACTTCTTCATGGTCTCGAGGTTCTTCGACTCCGCGCGGTAGAGCTCGGCGCCACGCCACATCACGGTATCGAGGCCGCGCGTCTGCGGGCTGTGCGGGTCGTCCACGGTCTCACACTTGGCGTGGTGCTTGCGGTGGATGGCCACCCACTCCTTGGTCACCATGCCGGTGCCGAGCCACAGCCAGAAACGGAAAAAATGCGAAGGAATCGCGTGCAGGTCCACCGAGCGGTGGGCCTGGGCACGGTGCAGAAAGATGGTGACCGCCGCAATGGTGATGTGCGTGGTGGCCAGCGTGTACAGAACGATCTCCCACCAGGCGAGATT
Organism: Acidovorax sp. Root217; assembly: GCF_001428645.1. NCBI lineage: Bacteria > Pseudomonadati > Pseudomonadota > Betaproteobacteria > Burkholderiales > Comamonadaceae > Acidovorax > Acidovorax sp. Root217. The sequence goes on along the minus strand of NZ_LMIH01000012.1, from coordinate 573,153 downwards.
CCACAGGCCATGGCCGAGCCAGTCGATGGCCGCATTCAGTACAACCCAGTCGGGTAACAGCATATTCAACAGAACCTTGTACAAAGTACCCGGCCACCAGCGATGGCGGGTACAGCGATTTTAAAGCGCGGCCCCTCTTTTTGATTAGAGGTTATCCACAGTATCCAGAGTGAATTGGCCCCTGCGTCGCCTGGACGACAAGGCCAGGCAACCCCTCTGCCAGAACGAGCACTCGCCCAAGACCGTCGAAACTGGCGCGGCCCAAGCCAGTGCCCCCGCGCAAGGGCCGCCCCGCCGCGCCGGGGGCGTCCCCCTCCCGACTCGCACAGCGAGTCGAGAGAGGGGTGAAGGCGCGAAGCGCCTCAGGGGGTGCCTATTTTCTAGTCCAGACCGCAGCAAAGAACCCGTCTGTCTTGTGGATATGGGGCCACAGGCGCAGATAACCAGTGCCCAAGGCACCGCCACTGCACAATTTTTCAGCACCCTCCACCTTGAGCTGCGCGAGGGTTTCGCCTGCATTCAGCGGCACGAAATCAGGGTGGGCGGCACTGAAGGCCTCGGCAATCGACTCGTTCTCCTGCGGCAGGATGCTGCAGGTGGCATACACCAGCCGGCCACCGGATTTGAGCAGGCGTGCGGCGCTGGCAAGGATGGCGGTTTGCTTGGCCACGAGCTCTTCGACCGATTGGGGCGACTGGCGCCACTTGAGGTCGGGGTTGCGGCGCAGGGTACCGAGGCCCGAGCACGGCGCATCGACCAGCACCCGGTCGATCTTGCCGGCCAGGCGCTTGATGCGGTCGTCGCGCTCGTGCGCGATGGCGGCCGGGTGCACGTTCGACAGCCCGCTGCGCGCCAGGCGCGGCTTCAGGGCGTCGAGCCGGTGGCCCGAGACGTCAAAGGCGTACAGGCGACCGGTGTTGCGCATGGTGGCACCGATGGCCAGCGTCTTGCCGCCCGCTCCGGCACAGAAATCGACGACCATCTCGCCGCGCTTGGCATCGAGCAGCAAGGCCAGCAACTGCGAGCCTTCGTCCTGCACTTCCACGGCACCGCGGGTGAAGACGTCGAGCTTAGCCAGCGCCGGCTTGCCGTCAATGCGCAGGCCCCAGGGCGAGTAGGGCGTGGCCACGGCCTTGATGCCGGCCTTGGCCAATTCCTTTTGCACATCGGCGCGCTTGTCCTGCAGGGCATTGACGCGCAGGTCCAACGGCGCGGCGTTCGACAGGCTTTCCACCAGCGGCCAGAAACCGGTGCCCAACTGGTCCTTGAGGGGCTGCACCAGCCATTCGGGCAAATTGTGGCGGTGGCGCTCCATCAGGTCGTCGACCGTGACGCCATCGCACTGGTCCAGCCACTTGCGCTCCTGGTCGGTCAGGGCGCCCTCCAGAAAATCGCGCGGGCCGTAAAAGCCCAAAATGGCCAGGCGGCGCTCCTTGGGGCCGGAGCCCGAGGGCGCCATGTGGTCGAACAGCAACTTCTTGCGCAGCACGGTGTAGACCGTTTCGGCCAGCGTGGCGCGTTCGCGTGGCCCCAGGCCCCGGTTGTCACGGAAAAAGCGCGAGACCACCGCGTCGGCGGGGTGTTCAAAAGTGAGGGTGAGCCTGACGAGTTCGGCACAGGCGTCGAGAAGAACTTTGGGATGCATCCCCCGATTGTCCCACTGTGGCCCCAACGCCCGCTTTTACGGCATCAGCTACCTTCAATCAGCGGGTAAACACGGGATCGAATGCCGAGCGCTGGATTTCCTTGAGCGTGGGCGATTCACCGGCCCAGAGCACCAGCGCCGGGCCGGGCAAGCCGAGCTGGCGCTCCATGGCGCGGCACAGCTGGTAGCGGCTGCCGTCGTCCAGGTCGGGCAGGTCCACGAAGACCAGGTAGGCGCGCCGCTGCGGGTGTTCGCGCAGGTTCTTGCGCACCAGCCAGCAGCGCTCCACGTCGGCATAACGCACCAGCTCGGCCTGCAGTTCTTCGAGCTCGAACGGGCTCAGGTCGTGGCGCGTGGTCTGGCTGAAGAACGAGGTGCCCGAAAGCTCCTCCCAGGCGCGCTCCTCGGACTCCTGCGCGCGCTCCAGGCGCTTGCGCCACTGCTTGAAGGCCGTGGCGTCGTGGTCATAGCCAATGCGCGGGGTTTCGAGCTCGGCCAGGGCCGTGCGTGCGGTCCAATAGCGGTCGCTGCTGCCGGCCTCCCACAGGCGGTGCAGCAGGGCCATGCGGCCCTCGCGGTCGTCGGCGGGCAGGCTCTGCACCAGGCCGCGCAGGGCACCGGGGTGGTCGGTGCTGCGCTGCAGTGCCGTGGCGTAGAGGCCGCGCACGTCGGCCCGTGGGTCCAGGTGGCGCTGCAGGCGAGCCAGCTCCACCAGTTCTGCGGCGCTGGCCTGGGGCATGCCCGCCTGCAGGGTCTGCGCCCGGTCGCGCACCCGGCCCAGCCAGCCGTGGTGGCGCTTCCATTCACTGGCGTTGTCGCGGCACCACTGCTTGTCGAAATGCGCCACCCAGCGCTTGGCCTCGGGGCCCAGCAGGGCCAGCGCACTGCCGCGCGACCACTCGGCAGGCACGGTGGGCACCGCATCCAGCGACTCGATGCGGTCGCGCAGGCCCGGGTGGGTATCGTCCACATTGCTGATGCGCTTGAGCGCCTGGCGCAGGGCATCATTGGCAAAGGCCGCATCCGGCACTTCGGCCAGGCGCTTGCGCATGGCGCGGTAAGGCCCCACCGGCAAGGGATTGCCGGCTGCGGCGCACCAGTGGTCACCCCAGAAGGTGCTGTGCAGCCATTCTCCGCGCACCTCGATCTCGATCAGCGCGGCCGCCGTGATATCGCGCCCCAGCAGGCGGCCTGCGATGCGATCGGCTTCGTACTCGTCCTGGCGCGCCAGCGCAAAGGTCTTGGCGACGAAGCGCGGGAAATACCAGCGCATGAAGGCCTGGGTGGCCACGGCCACGGCGCCTTCATCGTCTTCGAGGCTGCTGTTCAAACGCATCCAGGTCAGCCGGGTGCGGTAGATCCAGGCCGCAAAACGGCCATGGTCGCCCCGCAGGTGTCCGTACTCGTGCGCGAGCACGGCCAGAAAGCGCGGCCGGTCCAGCGCCAGCAGCAGCGGCAGGCCGATGGTCAGGTAGTTCACCGCCCCGCCCAGCAGCCCGTAGCGGGGCAGTTGCTGGATGCTGGCATTGAATTCGTCGTTCAGGTACACATGGTGGATGGGCGGGCCCTTGATCTTGCGGCGCATGCGCTCGAGCGCCTCGAACAGCTCGGGGGCCTCCTGCGCGGTGATCTCCATGCCCTTGGGCTCGTCCACGCGCACCCACAGCGCGCGGATACTCACCCACAGCAGGCTGGCCGCACCCAGCAGCACCAACACCAGCACCAGCCGGAACCGGCCATTGAACAGCTGCGGTATCACCCAGGCGATCAGGCCGGCCCCCACGGCCAGGCAACCGAGCACCCAGGCATAGCCCAGCGCGGCGAACGCAGCCACGCCGAGCCGATAACGGCGGCTGTTGTCGGCGCTGGCATGCTCGCTCATGCGCACCAGGTGCACAAAATCTGCCTGATCCACTGGATTTCCCCCTCAACCTTGTTTTTTGACCACCTGCCATCCTAACCAACATGACCGACGACGACCTGCCCCAAATCACCCCCACCCCACCCGGCCTGTACCGGCACTACAAGGGCATGCTGTACGAGGTGATCGACACCGTGCGCCACAGCGAAACCCTGGAGCCCATGACGCTGTACCGCGCACTGTACGGCCAGCGCGGCCTGTGGGTACGCCCGGCGGCCATGTTCGCCGAGGAGGTGCTGATCGAGGGCCGCATGCGCCCGCGCTTCGAGAAATGCGCCGACGAGGCTTTGCCCCCACCGTCGGCACCGGCCTGATCGCCAACCTGCACAACCGCACGGGGCCAAAACGCCGAACTGGCCGGCAATCATCCGCCAGTTCGGCAGATGGATGCCGCCATTGTGTCCCCATGGACACAAACAGTACAAACCGCCTTGACCTGGCCTTTGAAGAATGGGATCCGGGCCGTTGCCGGCATTGTTCGCCACTTCGGGGAGCACGGGCCGCAGCCCGCAACCCTTGGAAGGAACGACGATGACGAGCATCAGTAGCGTCAGCAGTGCCTGGTCCAGTGCAAGTGTGCAGCGGGCGCCACGCCCGGGGCCCTCGCCGGAGCGGCTGCTGGCCAAAATAGACGCCGACGGCAGCGGCGGCGTGAGCGGTACCGAACTGCAGGGCCTGCTGGACGATGTGGCCAAGAAGACCGGCGTGAGCAGCCAGGCCAGCGCTGCCGACCTGGTCCAGCAGTACGACAGCGACGGGGACGGCAGCCTCAATGCCGACGAGCTGGGCAAGACGATGCACAGCGCCATGCCCCCACCGCCCTCGACCATGGCCTTTGCCCAGTCGCGCAGCGACAGCGGCAGCAGCACGGGTGCCACAGGCCAGGCTGGCGACGACCTGTTCGGCAAGGTGGACAGCGATGGCGACGGCGCAGTCAGCCAGACCGAGCTGCAGGCCTTGCTGGAGAAGATGTCCGGCGGCACGGCCAGCAAGACGGGTGTCAGCAGCGACGAACTGTTCAGCCAGCTCGACGCGGACGGCGACGGCAGCCTTTCGGAGGCCGAATTCGACGCCGGCCGGCCGTCGGGCGACGTCGGTGGCGGTGCCGTGGGCGGCATGCCCCCGCCGCCGCCCGGTGGGCCTGGCGGTCCCGGCGGGGCCTCGGCCAGCAGCGGCACCACCTACGACCCGCTCGATACCAACGAGGACGGGGTGGTGTCCGCCGCAGAGCAGGCTGCGGGTGCCGCCCAGACGGACGCCATCACGGCACTGTTCAAGACCATCGACACCGACGGCGACAGCAGTATCAGCAGCGAGGAGGCCCGCTCCTTCATCGACCAGTTGACCAGCCAGCTCACCAGTGTCAGCAACACCGATACCGGTGGCCAGACCACGGACAGCGGGCAGAAGACGGACCTGATGAAACTGGCCCAATTCGCACGCAGCCAGTACGAGGCGGCTGCGGGATCCTGGTCGAGCACCGGCAGCACGCTGAGCGCGCTGGCCTGACAACAGAAAGGCATGGGGAACGGCGGGCAGGGAACGGGCTTGCACCCCCATGCCGCACTGTCCTACAGCCCGGGCGCTATGCCCGGGTTATCTTGGGAGCCATCACCCACAACGTCCCATGCTGCCACGGGTTGAACGCGGAAATGACCCGCCAGTCCAGGCTGGGAGCACTGCACGCCTCGCGCCTTGTGCGCATGGCACGGAGCAAACCATGGACTATCTATTGCAAGGAATGTTCAGCGAAAAGTCGCTGAGCAAGGTCGTCGGATTTTTCCTCCGGGAGGCCGATGCGGACATTGCCGTGCGCCGGTTGCTGCGGCTGCCTGGCATGGAGCCCGGCCAGGTCCGGCTGCTGGGGCCACAGCACGCGGACCTGCGCAACCGCGATCTGCTCAGCCGGGCACTGGAGCCAGAAGCCCACGGAGTGTTCACCACCCTGGTGCGTACCCATGCCATCGCCGGCATGGTGGGCACCGTGCTTTGCCTCATGGCGTTTGGCTACCTGATCGCCACCCATGAACCCGCCGTATTGAACAACCCCTTGCTGGCCTTCCTCGCCATCGTGGGTTTCGGTACCACCTTCGGCCTCATGCTGGGGGCGCTGAACGCGCTGCGGCCCGACCGCGTCTGGGTCGTGAACCGGGTGCGGTCAGCGCTGCGCAAGCGCCAATGGGTGGTGGTGGCCCACCCGAGCGATTCGCACCAGGCGGCACTGGCCCAGGATCTGCTGGACAGCAGTGAAGCGCAGGTGGTGCGCAGCCTGTAGTCCGGGATTACGCCAGGGCCGCCACGAAGGCCCGCACGGCACGCGGGTAGATCACATGCTCCTGCGCCTGCACACGCGTGGCCAGCGTCTCGGCCGTGTCCCCTGGCAGCACGGGAACCACGGCCTGGTCCAGGATGGGGCCCACGTCCAATTCGTCCGTCACCTGGTGCACCGTCACGCCCGCGACCTTGCAGCCCGCGTCGATCGCGCGCTGGTGGGTGTTCAGGCCCGTGAAGGCGGGCAGCAGGGACGGGTGGATGTTAATCAGCCGGCCCGCATAGCGCGCCACGAACCCCGGGGTGAGAATGCGCATGAAGCCGGCCAGCACCACCAGGGAGGGTTCGTACCGGTCGACGGCCTGCGCGAGCGCGGTGTCGAAGGCCACGCGGCTGTCGAAGGCCTTGTGGTCGAGCGCCTCGGTGGCGATGCCTTCGCTGCGGGCAAACGACAGGCCCGCCGCGTCGGCCTTGTTGCTCAGCACGGCCGCCACCCGGGCGCCGTACCGGCGGGCCCAGTCTTCCTGTTGCGCGGTGCGCACGATGGCCGCCATGTTGGAACCGCTGCCGGAGATCAAAATCACGATGTTCTTCATAAATTGCCACGGATTATCCCAGCCATGCCCTTCGAACCCGCAAACCGACCCCTGACCGCGAACGAGGCCCGCGTGCTGGCCACGCTGATGGAGAAAGCCCGCACCGTGCCCGACAGCTACCCGATGTCGCTCAACGGCCTGCTCACCGGCTGCAACCAGAAGACCAGCCGCGAGCCGGTGATGACGCTGAGCGACGCCGAGGCGCAGGAGGCCCTCGACTCCCTGCGCCAGCTGACCCTGGCATTCGAAACCAGCGGCAACCGCACCACGCGCTGGGAGCACAACTTCCAGCGCGGCGTGGGCGTGCCCGAGCAATCGGCGGTGCTGCTGGGCCTGTTGATGCTGCGCGGCCCGCAGACGGCGGGCGAGCTGCGCATCAACGCCGAGCGCTGGTACCGCTTTGCCGATATCTCCTCTGTCGAGGCCTTCCTGGACGAGCTGCAGGAGCGCAGTGCCGAGAAAGGCGGCCCGCTGGTGGTGTTGCTGCCGCGCGCACCGGGCGCACGCGAGCCACGCTGGACGCACCTGCTGTGCGGGCCGGTGGACACCAGCAGCAGTGCTGCCGCGCCCGCCACGGGCGGGGCAACCGGGGCACTGCAATCGCGTGTGGCGGCGCTGGAGACCGAGGTGGCCGGTCTGCGCGCCACGGTGGAACGGCTGTGCGCCGAGCTGGGCATCGAGCCGGTGGCGCCGGCGATGTCGCCACCCGGACAGGAATAAAACGAACGACCGTGCTACAAACACGACTTCTCAGGAGACAAGCCGCATGGATCTCGCATTCACCCCCGAAGAACAGGCCTTCCGCGACGAAGTTCGCGCATGGGTCCACAGCAATCTGCCGCCCGCCATTTCCCACAAGGTGCACAACGCCTTGCGCCTGACCCGTGACGACCTGCAGGGCTGGGCCAAGATACTGGGCAAGAAGGGCTGGCTCGGCTTTGGCTGGCCCAAGGAGTTCGGCGGCCCCGGCTGGACCGCCGTGCAAAAGCACCTGTTCGAAGAAGAGTGCGCCCTCGCCGGCGCACCGCGCATCATCCCCTTCGGCCCCGTGATGGTGGCCCCGGTGATCATGGCCTTCGGCAATGCCGAGCAGCAAAAGCGCTTTCTGCCCGGCATCGCCAGCGGCGAAGTCTGGTGGAGCCAGGGCTACAGCGAACCGGGCTCGGGCTCGGACCTGGCCTCGGTCAAGACACGCGCCGAGCGCGTGGGCGACAAGTACATCGTCAACGGCCAAAAGACCTGGACCACGCTGGGCCAGTATGGCGACTGGATGTTCAACCTGGTGCGCACCAGCACCGAGGGCAAGCCGCAGACCGGCATCTCCTTCCTGCTTTTGGACATGAAGTCGCCCGGTGTCACCGTGCGCCCGATCAAGCTGCTCGACGGCGAGTGCGAGGTCAACGAGGTGTTCTTCGACAACGTCGAAGTGCCGGCCGAGAACCTGATCGGTGAAGAGAACAAGGGCTGGACCTACGCCAAGCACCTCTTGAGCCACGAGCGCACCAACATCGCCGACGTGAACCGCAGCAAGCGCGAACTCGAGCGCTTGAAGCGCATCGCCAAGGCCGAAGGCCTGTGGGACGATGCGCGCTTTCGCGACCAGGTGGCCCTGCTCGAAGTGGACATCGTGGCCCTGGAAATGCTGGTGCTGCGCGTGCTCTCGGCCGAGAAATCGGGCAAAAACTCGCTCGACATCGCCGGCCTGCTCAAGATCCGCGGCAGCGAGATCCAGCAGCGCTACGCCGAACTGATGATGCTGGCCGCCGGCCCCTTCGCCCTGCCCTTCATTGAAGAGGCCATGGAAGCCGGCTGGCAAGGCGACTTTCCTGGCGGCGAGGTGGCCAACGCGCCCCTGGCATCGACCTACTTCAACCTGCGCAAGACCACCATCTACGGCGGCTCGAACGAAGTGCAGCGCAACATCGTGGCGCAGACGGTTCTGGGCTAAGGAGACAAAAACATGGATTTCGACTTCTCTGACGACCAGGAACAGCTGCGCGACGCCGTGCGCAAATGGGTGGACAAGGGCTACACCTTCGAGCGCCGCCGCGCGGCCGTGGAGGCCGGCGGCTTCTCGCGCGAGGCCTGGACCGAACTGGCCGAGCTGGGCCTGACGGCGCTGACCGTGCCTGAAGACAACGGCGGCCTGGGCCAGACCGCCATCGACGCCATGGTGGTGGCCGAGGAACTGGGGCGCGGCATGGTGCTCGAGCCCCTCGCCCAGGCCTTCATCGCCAGCGCCGTGCTGTCGCAGTACGGCACTGCCGAGGTGCAGGGCGCCTGGCTGCCCCGCGTTGCCAGCGGCGAAGCCCTGGTGGTGCTGGCCCAGCAGGAGCGCAAGGCGCGCTACCGCCTGGATGTGTGCGATGCCAAGGCCACGGCAGCCGCCGGTGGCCACACCGTGACCGGCACCAAGAGCATCGTCGCTGCGGGCGACCAGGCCGACGCCTTCCTGGTGCCCGCCCAGCTGGACGGAAAGATCGCGCTGTTCCTGGTGGAGCGCTCTGCCAGCGGCGTGGCCACCAAGGGCTACGTGACGCAGGACGGCAGCCGCGCCGCCGAAGTGCAACTGGCCAACGCCCCCGCCACCCTGGTGACCACCGACGGCCTGGCCGCGCTGGAACTGGCCGTGGACACCGGCATTGCCGCCACCTGCGCCGAGGCCGTGGGCGTGATGGACAAGACCGTGGCCGCCACGGTGGAGTACATGAACCAGCGCAAGCAGTTCGGCGTGCTGATCTCGAGCTTCCAGGCGCTGCGCCACCGCGTGGCCGACATGAAGATGCAGCTCGAACTGGCCCGCTCGATGAGCTACTACGCCAGCCTCAAGCTGGGCGCGCCTGCCGCCGAGCGCCGCGCCGCCATGGCGCGCGCCAAGGTGCAACTGGGCCAGTCCATGCGCTTCGTGGGCCAGCAGTCGGTACAGCTGCACGGCGGCATCGGCGTGACCGACGAGTACATCGGTAGCCACTACTTCAAGAAGCTCACGCAACTCGAAATGACCTTTGGCGACACGCTGCACCACCTCGGTGAAGTGTCGGCCCGCATGCAGGACACGGCCGGCGTGTTTGCCTGAGAACAACTGACGCAAGGGCGTAACACCCATCGATCATGCTCGTGGATTTGACCGATCCGCGGGCATTTTTTATTTCCTGAGAAGAACACCATGATGATGATTCCCCTGCAACGCCGGTTCGCACTGATCGCCGCAGCCACTGCCGTGATGGCCCTCGCCGGCTGCGCCACGCAAGGCCCTTCACAGCAGGCGTTGCCCCCCATCGTCTTCGTGCACGGCAATGGCGACACGGCTGCGCTGTGGCAGACCACGGCCTGGCGATTCGAGTCCAACGGCTGGCCGCGCGAGCGCCTGCACGCCATCGACGTGCCCTACCCGATCAACCGCGACGACGACACCAAGGCCCAACCCGGCCGCACTTCGGCCGCAGAGCACATGGCCTATCTCAAGGCCGAAGTGGACAAAGTGCTCAAGGCCACGTGCGCGCGCAAGGTCGTGCTCATGGGCAACTCGCGCGGCGGCAATGCCATCCGCAACTACATCCAGAACGGCGGCGGCGAGCAGACCGTGAGCCACGCCATCCTGGGCGGCACGCCCAACCACGGGGTGTGGGCGATTCCCGGTTTTCGCGAAGGCAGCGAGTTCGCAGGCACCGGCCCCTTCCTCAAAGGCCTGAACGCGCCCAAGAACGCCGCAGGCGACGAAGTCACCGGGCCTGTGCAGTGGATGACCGTGCGCTCGGACAGCAACGACAAGTTCGCCCAACCCGACGGCCTGTGGATCGGCCAGAAGGGAACGGCCACCAACGTCACCGCGGCAGGCCCCGAACTCAAGGGCGCGACCAACGTGGTGATCCCGCGCATCGACCACCGCGAGACCTCGTTTTCACCCGCCGCGTTTGCGGCGGCCTACCAGTTCATCACCGGCAAGGCCCCTGCGGCCACCGCCATCGCCAGAGAAGCGCGCGTGGCGATCTCGGGCAAGGTCACCGGCCTGGGCGTGGACCCGCTGGACGCCAAAACCGGCAATTTCAGCAACAACCTGCCCCTGCCCGGCGCGCAGCTGGAGGTGTATACCACCGACCCGGCCACGGGTGCACGCTCTGGCAATGCCCTGCTGCGCACCACCGTAGGCGCCGACGGACAGTGGGGTCCCCTGGTCGTGCCCACCGGCGCCCCGCTCGAATTCGCCATCGCCGCGCCCGGCTACGCCACCACCCACATCTACCGCAGCGGCTTTCCGCGCAGCAGCACCCTCGTGCACCTGCGCGCCGAACGCATCGCCGACGCCGATAAGACCGCCGCCAGCGTGGTGACCATGACCCGCCCCCGCGGCTACCTGGACCCGGCGCGCGACCAGATGCTGTTCGACGGCGTGCCGCCCGTGGGCGTGCCCGCAGGCGCCGGCGCCGCATCGGCCAAGATCAAGCCCGAGGGCCCTCAGCGCAGCGTGGCCGCGCAATTCAATGGGGAGCGCGTGGTGGGACAGACCTGGCCGGCAGCCAGCGGGCACCTGGTGTTTCTGGAACTGACGTACTAAGGAATTGGCGGTGGCAGGTATCCGTATTCCTCTCAGCGCCCCACCAAGAGGGGTCAAGACGGCCCCGATGGCTAGGCGCTCCGTCGCAGACAGTACTGAAAGTACGGCAAGACGGAGCAACGACGCCAGCGGGGTCGTATTGGCCGCTCCGCCAACTACGCCAACAGACGCGAGGACTTGGGGACGTGGGCCATCAAGAATTCCATCTGGTCTGCAAGAATTCTTCTGTTGCGCAGGATGAAGTCTTCCCACAGGCTGGGCACATAGGGCGCGTAAAGCAGCGGCATGTGCGCCTGCTCCGGTGTGCGCGGGCCCTTCCTGTGGTTGCAGGGCCGGCAGGCCGTCACCACATTCATCCAGTGGTCCTGCCCGTTGCGGGCAAAGGGCACGATGTGCTCGCGCGTGAGGTTGTCTTCGTGGAAGTGCCCGCCGCAGTAGGCGCACACGTTGCGGTCGCGCACGAAGAGCTTGCTGTTGGTCAGGCCCGGCTTGAGATCGAAGGGGTTGATGCTGGGCACACCCTTGGTACCGATGATGCTGTTGATGGCAATCACCGATTGTTCGCCCGTGACGGCGTTGTAGCCACCCCGAAAGCGCGCGATGTGGCCGCCGGACTCCCAGCGCACCTCCCCCGCGGCGTAGTGGATGACCGCCTGCTCCAGCGATATCCACGACTGGGGCAGCCCCTGGGCTGACAGCTTCAAGACCTTCAAAACACGCCTCCTGGAACAAGAATGAACACAAGGAATCGGAACGCGGATGTCTCGCGGACCCCACTGCGCTGTGAAGTCCGTAGTACACAATATACTCTGTTTTCATGACAGATTGGCGTCTGGTGCTTTACCCATCGGCCCAAGCTGCTATCAAAAAGATAACAAAGCAATGAAGATCTTCCGCGGATTCCACCACCCCGGCATCGCCCGTGCCTGCGCGCTGACCATCGGCAACTTCGATGGTGTGCACCGGGGCCACCAGGCCATGCTGGCCCTGCTCAACAGCGAGGCCGCCCACCGCGGGGTGGAGAGCTGCGTGCTGACCTTCGAGCCCCACCCGCGCGACTACTTTGCCGGGGCCCTGCACAAGCCGGAGCTGGCGCCCGCGCGCATCGGCACACTGCGTGACAAGCTCACCGAGCTCGCGCGCTGTGGCGTGCAGCAGACGGTGGTGCTGCCCTTCGATGCACGGCTGGCGGCCCAGTCGCCGCAGGCCTTCATCGACGAAGTGCTGATGAAGGGCCTGGGCGCGCGCTATGTGCTGGTGGGCGACGATTTCCGCTTCGGCGCCCAGCGCGCGGGCGACTACGCGCTGCTCGATGCCACGGGCCAGGCCAGTGGCTTCGACGTGGCGCGCATGAACAGCTACGAGGTGCACGGGCTGCGCGTGTCGAGCTCGGCCGTGCGCCAGGCGCTGGGCCGGGGCGACATGGAGGCCGCCGCCCGCCTGCTGGGCCGGCCCTACACGATATCGGGCCACGTGGTGCATGGCCGCAAGCTCGGGCGCGAACTGGGGGCCACGGCCGAGGGTGCGGGCGACGGTTTTCGCACGCTGAACCTGCGCTTTGCCCACTGGAAACCCGCTGCCAGCGGCATCTTTGCCGTGTTGGTGCATGGCCTGGGCGAGTTCCCATTGCAAGGCGTGGCCAACCTGGGCGTGCGCCCTTCGCTGGACCCCGACGACGTGAACGGCGGGCGCGTATTGCTGGAGACGCACTGCCTGCAATGGCCCGCCGATCTGGGGGCCGAAGGGGCGTACGGTAAAATCGTGCGGGTGGAACTGCTGCACAAACTGCACGACGAGCTCAAATACGACGGTCTGGATGCCCTGACGACGGGCATTGCCAAGGACTGTGCGGACGCGCGCGCCTATTTCGCGTCGGCCCACGCACCCACCAACCACACCGAGACCCGGCGCCAGACCACGCGCGACCGAATTTGAGGGGGCTGCCTGCGCAGCGCCTGCCCCGCAGGCCCGACACCTCTCCACGCCTCCTCTTTTCCCGCTTTGCTCCGGGCCTGCCCCGGATTGCCCCGTTTTAAGGCTCCCCCATGTCCGACAACGCCAGTACCACCGAATCCACCGCCCCGGATTACCGCAGCACCCTGAACCTGCCCGACACCCCCTTTCCCATGCGCGGCGACCTGCCCAAGCGCGAGCCGGGCTGGGTCAAGGAGTGGGAGGACAAGGGCCTGTACAAGCGCCTGCGCGACGCACGCTGCGGCGCGCCCAAGTTCATCCTGCACGATGGCCCGCCCTATGCCAACGGCCAGATCCACATGGGCCATGCGGTCAACAAGATCTTGAAGGACATGATCACCAAGGCGCGCCAGCTCGAAGGCTTCGACGCGCTGTACGTGCCCGGCTGGGACTGCCATGGCCTGCCGATCGAGAACGCCATCGAGAAGAAGCACGGCCGCAACCTGAGCCGCGACGACATGCAGGCCAAGAGCCGCGCCTTTGCCACCGAGCAGATCGCGCAGCAGATGGGCGACTTCCAGCGCCTGGGCGTACTCGGCGAATGGGACAACCCCTACAAGACCATGAACTTCGCCAATGAGGCGGGCGAGATCCGGGCCTTCAAGCGCGTGATGGAGCGCGGCTTCGTCTACCGCGGCCTCAAGCCCGTGTACTGGTGCTTCGACTGCGGCAGCTCGCTGGCCGAGTTCGAGATCGAATACGCCGACAAGAAGAGCACCACGCTGGACGTGGCCTTCAAGGCGCACGAGCCCGCGAAGCTGGCGGCCGCCTTCGGCCTGCCGGCGCTGGCCAAGGACGCCTTCGTGGTGATCTGGACCACCACCGCCTGGACCATCCCCGCCAACCAGGCGCTGAACCTGAACCCCGCGCTGACCTATGCGCTGGTGGACACCGAGCGCGGCCTGCTGGTGCTGGCCGAGTCGCTGGTGGAGGACTGCATGGTGCGCTACTGCCTGACCGGCCAGGTGCTGGCCACGGCCCTGGGCGAAAAGCTCGGCGGCCTGGAGTTCGAGCACCCGCTGTATGACGTCGATGCCGGCTACCGCCGCCTGTCGCCCGTGTACCTGGCCGACTACGCCACGGCCGACGACGGCACCGGTATCGTGCACTCCTCGCCCGCCTACGGGCTGGAGGATTTCAACTCCTGCGTGTCCCACGGCCTGGCGCTCGACGACATCCTGAACCCCGTGCAAGGCAACGGCACCTACGCGCCGGACTTCCCGCTGTTCGGCGGCCAGCACATCTGGAAGGCCGTGCCGGTCGTCATCGAGGCGCTGCGCGACGCCGGCCGCCTGATGGCCACCAAGGAGATCACGCACAGCTACCCGCACTGCTGGCGCCACAAGACGCCGGTGATCTACCGCGCCGCAGCCCAATGGTTCATCCGCATGGACGAAGGCGAAGGCGTGTTCACCAAGGACAAGGCCGAGAAGACGCTGCGCCAGACGGCGCTGGACGCCATCGAGCACACGAGCTTCTACCCCGAGAACGGCAAGACCCGCCTTCACGACATGATCGCCGGGCGGCCCGACTGGTGCATCTCGCGCCAGCGCAGCTGGGGCGTGCCCATCCCGTTCTTCCTGCACAAGGACTCCGGCGAGCTGCATCCGCGCACCATGGAGATCATGGACCAGGCGGCCGACATCGTCGAGAAGGGCGGCATCGAAGCCTGGAGCCGTGTGACGCCCGAAGAGATCCTGGGCGCCGAGGACGCGGCCTGCTACACCAAGAGCACCGACATCCTGGAGGTGTGGTTCGACTCGGGCTCGACCTTCTTCCACGTGCTGCGCGGCACGCACCCCGGCGTGCACCACGACACCGGCCCCGAGGCCGACCTGTACCTGGAAGGCCATGACCAGCACCGCGGCTGGTTCCACAGCTCGCTGCTGCTGGCCAGCGCGCTCGAAGGCCGCGCGCCCTACCGCGGCCTGCTGACCCACGGCTTCACCGTGGACAGCCAAGGCCGCAAGATGAGCAAGTCGCTGGGCAACGGCATCGATCCGCAGGAGATCAACAAAAAGCTGGGCGCCGAGATCATCCGCCTGTGGGTGGCCGCGAGTGACTACTCGGGCGACATCGCGGGCGACGAGAAGATCCTGGCGCGCGTGGTCGACGCCTACCGACGCATCCGCAACACGCTGCGCTTCCTCTTGGCCAACGTGAGCGATTTCGACCCCGCCACCGACACCGTGCCGTTCGACCAGATGCTGGAGATCGACCGCTACGCCCTGACGCGCGCGGCCGAGTTCCAGGCCACCGTGCTCGCGCACTACAAGGTCTACGAGTTCCACCCCGTCGTGGCCAAGCTGCAGCTGTACTGTTCGGAAGACCTGGGCGGCTTCTACCTCGACGTGCTCAAGGACCGCCTGTACACCACGGCGCCCAAGAGCCTGGCGCGCCGCAGTGCGCAGACCGCGCTGTACCAGATCACGCATGCCATGCTGCGCTGGATGGCGCCGTTCCTGTCGTTCACCGCCGAAGAGGCATGGAAGGTGTTCGGCAAGTCCGACTCCATCTTCGTGGAGACCTACGGCTCCATCGCCGGTGGCGACGAAGGCCTGCTGGCCAAGTGGGCGCGCCTGCGCGAGATCCGCGACGTGGTGAACAAGCAGATCGAGGTGCTGCGCGCCGACGGCCAGGTGGGCTCGTCCCTGCAGGCCAGCGTGGTGCTCACGGCAGCGCCCGAGGACCATGCCCTGCTCGCCAGCCTGGGCGATGACCTCAAGTTCGTGTTCATCACCTCGGCCATCGAGCTGGTGGCGGGCGATGCCCTGCAGATCAGCGTCAAGCCCAGCGCCGACGCCAAGTGCGACCGTTGCTGGCACTACCGCGCCGACGTGGGCCAGGATAAGGCCCACCCGACGATCTGCGGCCGCTGCACGAGCAACCTGTATGGCGCCGGCGAGAGCCGGGCGCACGCGTGATGTCGGGCAGCACAACGGCGCCCGCCGGATCTGCCTTGGGCAAAATGTGGCCGTGGCTGGCCTGGGCGGTGGTGATCTTCATCGCCGACCAGGTCACCAAGATGCTGATCCTGGACGCCTACCGGCTGGGAGATGCGACCCCCATCACCAGCTTCTTCAACATCGTGCGCGCGCACAACACGGGCGCGGCCTTCTCGTTCCTGGCGGACGCGGGCGGCTGGCAGCGCTGGGCGTTCACCGGCATCGGTGTGGCGGCCACGGTGTTCATCGTCTGGCAGCTGCGCGCGCACCCCGGACAGAAGCTGTTTTGCTTTGCACTGTCCAGCATTCTGGGTGGCGCGGTGGGCAACGTGGTGGACCGGCTGATGCACGGCTACGTGGTCGACTTTCTGGACTTTTACGCACGCGGCTACCATTTCCCGGCCTTCAACCTGGCCGATTCGGCCATCACCGTGGGTGCGGTCTGCCTGGTGCTGGACGAGTTGCTGCGGATGAAGAAGCCGAAGTAAACCTCTCGCGACTTCATTTTTGAACGGCCCCATCGAGGGCCGTTTTTCATGGGCCTTGGTCACAAGGGCGTCACACGGCTTCGCTCCAATGTAAACGTTTACATTGCAACGAGGTTCCATGAGCATCCAGGACGTGGCCCGCCAGGCGGGCGTGTCGGTCGCCACCGTGTCGCGGGTCTTCAACCTGCCGGACAAGGTGACGCCGGCCACGCGCGGGCATGTGCAGCAGGTCGCCCAGGCCTTGGGCTACCTGCCCAACGCCAGCGCGCGCACCTTGCGCACCCAGCGCAGCCGCGTCATCGGCGTGGTGCTGCCCACCCTGCTCAACCCGGTGTTTGCTGAATGCCTGCAGGGCCTCGCCCAGGCGGCCGTCGCGGCCGGCTACGCCATCCTGCCGTTTGCCACCGACTACCAGATCGCCCAGGAAGACCGTGCCGTGCACTTGCTCTTGGCCGGCAACGTGGACGGCATGGTCCTGGTGGTCTCCAACCCCGCCACTTCGAGCGCGCTGCAGCGCCTGGCCGAAGCCGGGCTGCCCTACGTGCTGGCCTATAACCGGCACCCGGACCATCCCTGCGTCTCTGTGGATGGCGAGCAGGCCGTGGCCGAACTGGTGGCCCATCTGGTCTCGCTCGGGCACCGGCGCATCACCATGGTCAGCGGCCAGCTCGCCGCATCGGACCGGGCGCAGCAGCGCAGCCGGGGCTTTCACAGCGGCATGGCCGCCGCCGGCCTGCCCGAGGGGCCGGTGCTCGAAGTGCCCTTTGTCGAGACCGCCGTGCAGGACGTCACGGCCCTGCTGCAGGCGCCGGGCCGCCCCACGGCCCTGGTGTGCTCCAACGACCTGCTGGCCATCCGCAGCATCCGCGCTGCCCACCTGGCCGGGCTGGCCGTGCCGCGCGACCTGAGCGTGGCGGGCTTCGACGGCATCGCCCTGGGCGAAGACCTCACGCCCATGCTGAGCACCGTCGCCCAGCCCAACGCCGACATCGGCCGCTGCAGCGTGCAGCTGCTGGTGCAGGCCATGGCCAGCGGCACGCCGCTGGCACCGGACGCCGGGCTCACGCTGGCCCACCACTTTCGCACCGGCGAATCCTGCGCGCACGCCTGACCCCTTTCACCCACGTTTCCCGCCACCTCTGATCACAGGAGTTCTCGATGACATTCCCGCTCACCCCCTTCATGCGCGCCGCGGCGCTCGCCCTCGGCCTGGCGGCCAGCGGCGCGGCCATGGCGCAAACGGCCATCTGCTACAACTGCCCGCCCGAATGGGCCGACTGGGGCAGCCAGATCAAGGCCATCAAGGCCAAGACCGGCATCACCGTGCCGCCGGACAACAAGAACTCCGGCCAGTCGCTGGCGCAGATGACGGCCGAGAAGGCCAGCCCCGTGGCCGACGTGACCTACCTGGGCGTGACCTTCGCGATCCAGGCGCACAAGCACGGCCTGGTCAGCGCCTACCAGCCGCCGGCGGCGTGGAAGGAGATTCCCGACGGCCTCAAGGACCCGGCCGGCCACTGGTTCACCATCCACTCGGGCACGCTCGGTTTCATGGTCAACGTGGATGCGCTCAAGGGCAAGCCCGTGCCGCAGTCGTGGGCCGACCTGCTCAAACCCGACTACAAGGGCCTCATCGGCTACCTGGACCCGGCCTCGGCCTTCGTGGGCTACGTGGGTGCGGTGGCGGCCAACCAGGCGCGCGGCGGCACGCTGGAGAATTTCGGCCCCGGCATCGACTACTTCAAGGCGCTGCAGAAGAACGAGCCCATCGTGCCCAAGCAGACCTCGTACGCGCGCGTGCTCTCGGGTGAAATCGCGATCCTGCTGGACTACGACTTCAACGCCTACCGCGCCAAGTACAAGGACCAGGCCAACGTGCAGTTCGTGATCCCTGCCGAAGGCACGCTGGTGGTGCCCTACGTGATGAGCCTGGTGGCCGGCGCGCCCCACGCCGCCGAAGGCAAGAAGGTGTTGGACTTCGTGCTCTCCGACGAAGGCCAGGCCCTGTGGGCCAATGCCTACCTGCGGCCGGTGCGCGCCAGCGCCATGCCCAAGGAGGTGCAGGCGCGCTTCCTGCCCGCCAGCGAATACGCCCGCGCCAAGACGGTGGACTATGGCCGCATGGCCGCAGTGCAGAAGGCGTTCTCGGACCGCTACCTCGCAGAAGTGAAGTGATCCTGATGCGCCACGGCTTCGCTCCCTCGCGCATGCTGCTGCTGGCCTGCGCCGCGCCGGCCGTGGCCTTCTTCGCGGCCTTCTGGCTGCTGCCCGTGGCCCTGCTGCTGGCGCTGCCGGCAGGCAAGGGCTGGGCCAGCTATTTCGCGGTGCTGACCAATGCCCGCTACCTGCAGAGCCTGCTGCAGACCCTGGGCCTGTCGCTTGCCGTCACGCTGGCCACGCTGGTGCTGGGTGCCCTGGTGGGCATCACGCTGGCACGCCAGCGCTTTCGCGGGCGGCAGCTGCTGCTGTCGCTGCTCACACTGCCACTGTCCTTCCCCGGAGTCATCGTGGGCTTCTTCATGATCCTGCTGGGCGGACGCCAGGGGCTGGTGGCCGACATCTCGGACCACCTGGGCATGGGCCGCACCACCTTCGCCTACGGGCTCACGGGCCTGTTCCTGGCTTACCTGTATTTCTCGCTGCCGCGTGCGATTGCCACCTATACCGCCGCGGCGGGCGCCATGGACGCAGCGCTGGAAGAGGCCGCCCGGTCGCTGGGTGCCTCGCGCTGGCATGTGGCGCGCGACGTGTGGCTGCCCGAACTGGCCGCCACCACGCTGGCCTGCGGTGCCATCGTCTTCGCCACCGCCATGGGCGCCTTCGGCACGGCCTTCACGCTGGCCAGCAAGTTCGAGGTGCTGCCCATCACCATCTACAACGAGTTCACCAACTACGCCAACTTCGCGCTGGCGGCCAGCCTGTCGATCACGCTGGGGCTCATCACCTGGCTGGTGCTCTGGGCCGCCCGCCGTGCGTCCGGCACCCCGGGCTTCTGAAGCATCGACCATGAGAAACGCACGACAAGCTCCCTGGTCCCTGGTGGCGCTCACGGCCTTGGTGGCCCTGTTCATGCTCGCCCCCATCGCCCTGTCGGTCATGGCCGGGCTGGTGAACAACTACAGCGCGGGCCTGAAAAGCGGTCTCACGCTGCGCTGGCTCTCCGAGGTGTGGGAGAACTATGGCGGCACCGTCGGTGCATCATTGCTGCTGGCGCTGCTGTGCGTGCTGGGCAACCTGCTCATCGGTGTGCCCTGCGCCTATGCGCTGGCGCGCAGCCGCTCGCGCTGGGCGCGGCTGTTCGAGGAACTGCTGACCCTGCCCGTGGCCGTGCCCGGGCTGGCCAGCGCGCTGGCGCTGATACTGGCCTACGGCACGCTCTCGGGCTTTCGCCAGAGCTTCGCCTTCATCCTGGTCGGGCACATGGTGTTCACGCTGCCCTTCATGGTGCGCACGGTGGGTTCGGCCTTCCAGAGGGACGAGCTGCGCTCGCTCGAAGAGGCCGCGCGCTCGCTGGGGGCCAGCTTCGCGCAGCGCTTTCTCGGGGTGCTGGTGCCTGCCGTGCTGCCGGCCATCGTGGCGGGCAGCCTGATGGTGTTCACGCTCTCGGTGGGCGAGTTCAACCTGACCTGGATGCTGCACACCCCGCTCACGCGCACCCTGCCCGTGGGCCTGGCCGACAGCTACGCCTCCATGCGCATCGAGATCGGCTCGGCCTACACCCTGGTCTTCCTGATCGTCATCCTGCCCGTGCTTTGGGGCCTGCAGGCCGTCGGCACCTTCATCGAGAAACACCATGGAACTTGAACGCACGCGCGTGGACGTGGTCCAGTGCGCCAAAACCTATGCCGACGGCACGCGCGGCCTGCAGCCCACCGACCTCACGGTGGAGCCCGGTGAAGTGCTGGCGCTGCTGGGCCCTTCGGGCTGCGGCAAGACCACGCTGCTGCGCCTGATCGCGGGACTGGAGTCGCCCGACGCGGGCAGCCGCATCGCCTTTGGCGGCACGGACGTGACGCAGCTGCCCATCGAGCGGCGCGGCATCGGCATGGTGTTCCAGCACTACGCCCTGTTCCCGCAGATGACGGTGGCTGCCAACATCGGCTACGGCCTGCGCATCCGCAGCACCGATGCGGCCGAAGAGCGCCGCGTGGTGGGCGAACTGGTGGACCTGGTGCGCCTGAATGGGCTGGAGAACAAGCGCCCCGCCGAGCTTTCGGGCGGCCAGCGCCAGCGCGTGGCCCTGGCACGCGCCGTGGCCGTGCGCCCGCGCGTGTTGCTGCTGGACGAACCGCTGACCGCACTGGACGCCAAGCTCAAGGAGTCGCTGCGCGACGAGCTGGCCGAGCTGCTGCGCCGCCTGCACATCACGGCCATCCACGTCACGCACGACCAGCAGGAGGCCCTGGTCATTGCCGACCGCCTGGCGGTGATGCAGGCCGGCCGCATCGTGCAGGTGGGCGACGGCGAAACGCTGTACCGCACGCCGGCCCACCCCTTCGTGGCCGCCTTCCTGGGCCGCGTGAACCGGCTGCAACGCGACGAGGCGGCCCGCCAGCGCCAGGTGCTGCCCCTGGGCGGGATCGAACTGCCCTGCCCCGCGGCCTGCGCCGCCGACACCGTGCTGCTGGTGCGCCCCGAGGACATCGAAGTTCAGTTGGACCACCCAGGAGAGGAAGCTTGGGGCCGCGCCGAGGTCACGCGCCGCAGCTTCCTGGGCGAGCGCGTGCAGCTCACCCTGGCGCTGAACGGCCAGCCCCCGATGCAGGCCGAGGTGCCCCGGGACCACCCGGCCCGCCAGGGCCAGCAGGTGGCCATCCGCATCCGCCCCGAGCACCTTATGCCCAGCCACGGGGCTTCCTGACCCCTGCCACGCACTTCCATGAACACCCTGCTGCTGCAACTGTCCGACCTGCACATCCGCGAGCCTGGGCGCCTGGCCTATGGCCGCATCAACACCGCGCCTTACCTCACACAAGCGGTACAGGCCATCCTGCGCCTGCCACAACGGCCCGACGCGCTGGTGATCACCGGCGACCTGACGGACTTCGGCCGGGCTGCGGAATACGAACACCTGCGCGCGCTGCTGGCACCGCTGGGTGCCATGCCGACCTACCTGCTGCCCGGCAACCACGACGAACGCGCCCAGTTGCGCCAGAGCTTTGCGGAGCACGGCTACCTGGGCACGGACGGGTTCGTGCAGTACTGCGTGCCGGTCGGCGACCTGACCCTGATCGCGCTGGACACCGTGGTGCCCGGCGCCAGCGAGGGCAGCCTGTGCCGCGAACGGCTGGCCTGGCTGGCCGACGCGCTCGATGCACAGCGCCACCGCCCCGTGGTGATCGCCATGCACCACCCGCCTTTCCAGACGCTGATCGGCCACATGGACGCCATCGGGCTGCTGAGCGGTGCGGCAGAACTCGAAGCCCTGGTGGCGCGCCACCCGAACGTGGAGCGCATCGTCTGCGGCCACCTGCACCGCAGCATCCAGGTGCGCTTTGGCGGCTCCATCGCCATGACCGTGCCCTCGCCGGCCCACCAGGTCTGCCTGGACCTGGCGCCCGATGCGGCCTCGGCCTGGACGCTGGAGCCCCCCGGCTTCGGCCTGCATGCGCTACCCCAGGGAGGGCGCCTGGTGAGCCATACCGTGGCCAGCGGGCTGTACGAAGGGCCCTACCCCTTCCACGACGGTGGGCAGCTGATTGACTGATGCCGCCCGGCACCGGGGGGCACCGCACCCTTTTGCCAGCCCGGCCGGAGCAACACACCTTGCCGTGTCATGGACATGGTTCCTGTGCTATGGATTCAGGAGTATGCTAGAGCGTCCGTAATGTGACAGTTTTGTGACTAAAGCGGGCGCTTCCCTGGTTTGCGGTCTGCCGCTTTTGCTGCCGTGCCGGCCTTTCGGCCTCGCAAACCTTTCCCGCGCCCGTTTCCGGGCCACACCAGCCTGCCCCCCAAGCAGCCGCAGCGGGCATGGCACGTGCTTCACAGTGCAGGTCAAAAATAAGAAAAGTTAGCGTTTACTCATGAAGCATCTCCTGAATCTCTTGGCCGCCGTTGCGCTGCTGATCTGGGGCACGCACCTGGTGCGCACCGGCATCCTGCGCGTGTTCGGCGCCAACCTGCGCCAGCTGATCGCCCACAGCGTCAGCACGCGCATTACCGCCGTGCTGTCGGGCATCGGGGTCACGGCGCTGGTGCAGTCGAGCACGGCCACCGCGCTCATCGTGTCCTCCTTCGTGGGCCAGGGGCTGGTCACCCTGCCCGCCGCCCTGGCCGTGATGCTCGGGGCCGACGTGGGCACCAGCGTGATGGCCGTGGTCTTCGCGATGGACCTGTCGTGGCTGTCGCCGCTGTTCATCTTCGTCGGGGTGGTGCTGTTCATCACCCGCAAGGACACGGCCGCAGGCCGCGTGGGCCGCGTGCTGATCGGCCTGGGCCTGATGCTGCTGGCGCTGCGCCTGATCACCGAATCCACCACCGTGCTGACCCAGTCGCCCACGGTGCGCACCTTGCTGGGCGCGCTCACCAGCGACCTGCTGCTGGAGATCTTCACGGGCGCCGTGCTGGCCGTGGTGGCCTACTCCAGCCTGGCCACCGTGCTGCTGACCGCCACCCTGGCCGGCTCCGGCGGTATCCCGGTGGACGTGGCGCTGGGCCTGGTGATCGGTGCCAACCTGGGCAGCGGCCTGCTGGCCGTGCTGACCACCATGAAGGCGAATGTGCAGACGCGCCAGGTGCCCCTGGGCAACCTGTTCTTCAAGATCATCGGCGTGGCCATCATGACGCCCCTCACCGGCCTGTGGCTGCAGCATGTGCGGCCGTACGTTCCCGACACGGCCACGCTGGTGGTGCTGTTCCATCTGGCCTTCAACGTGGTGGTGGGCATCATCTGCATCGGCCTGACCGGAACCGTGGCGCGTGCCGTGCAGCGGCTGCTGCCGCAGCCGGACGCACAGGCGTCCGCCGCCGGGGCGCGCCCCAAGCACCTGGACCCCTCGGCCCTGGCCACGCCGTCGCTGGCCATTTCGTGCGCAGCACGCGAGGCCTTGCACCAGGCCGACGTGGTCGAGTCCATGATGATCGGCCTGCACACCGTGATCCGCACCGACGACCTCAAGCTCGCGCAGGACCTGCGCAAGCTCGACGACGAGGTGGACGGCCTGTACTCGGCCATCAAGTACTACCTGACCAAGATCTCGCGCGAGGCCCTGGACGAACGCGAAGGCCGGCGCTGGGCCGACATCATCAGCTTCACCATCAACATGGAGCAGATCGGCGACATCATCGAGCGCGTGCTGATCGACATCGAGGACAAGAAGATCAAGAAGGGCCGCCACTTCTCCGAGGCCGGGATGGAGGAGATCAACGAGCTGCACGCCCGCCTGCTGGACAACCTGCGCCTGGCAATGAGCGTCTTCCTCAACGGCAACGTGCGCGATGCGCAGAAGCTGCTGGAAGAGAAGGCGCGCTTTCGCGACCTGGAGCGTGCCTACTCGGCCACCCACCTGGTGCGCCTGTCGGACAACACGGTGCAGAGCATCGAGACCAGCTCGCTGCACATCGACCTGATCAGCGAGCTCAAGCGCATCAACTCGCTGCTGTGCTCGGTGGCCTACCCGATCCTGGAATCGGCCGGGGCGCTGGCACCGAGTCGGCTGCGCGCGGCGACCACGACCGACTGAGGCACGGCGGCGATCGCCGTCAGGCGCTGGAATCCAGGAAGCCGCCGATGACCAGCCCGGCCTCCTGGGTGAAGCCACCCTGGGCCACACGTTGCCGTACTTCGCCGAGGTCCAGCAACTCGAAGCGCTCCACCTCGCCATCCTGGTTGGCAGGCTCCATGCCCTCGGGCACCGTGGCCCGGAACCAGTCGATGCGCTCGACCATGTAGCCGATGCCGCCGCCCTCGCGGCTGGGGCGGCCAAAGAGCACATGGCCACCGTGGGCGACCTGTGCCAGGTCCGACACATGCAGCCCCGCCTCTTCCCAGGTCTCTCGGGCCAAGGCTTCGTCCAGCGTATCGGCGGCCGAGACCATGCCCCCCATCAGCGTGTCCCACATGCCCGGGTTGTTGGGCTTGGTGCGCGAGCGCAGCTGCACCCACATGCGCCCGTCGGGCGCCAGGCCCACCAGGTGCACGGCCCGCGTGGCGATGCCCAGCACGCGCACGGCGCCCCGCTCCACGGTGGCGATCACCTCGCCCTGGGCGTTGGGCACGGCCAACTGCTCATTGCGCCACGGGCCGCAAAGGCTCCGGGCGCGCAGCGCGGCGGCGATGGCATTGAGGCCTGCGGTGGCCTGGCCCGCTGGTACGTCGAGGTGCCAGCCGCCCGCCTCCCTGTGCAGGCGATGGCCGCCCTCCAGCGCGGGGGCGACCGTGTCCAGCACGCCTTCGGCCACCGAGCCCACGACCTGCCCTGCCACGAGCAGCGGCAACCGGGCCTGCGCCGGAGGTTGCTGCGCGGCCACCAGGGCCGCCGCCAGCCAACCGGCAAAGGTCTGCGCGGGCGTGCTCACAGCGTGAGGATGGTGCAGCCGGTGGTCTTGCGGCCTTCGAGGTCGCGGTGTGCCTGCTGCACCTCGGCCAGCGGGTAGCGCTGGTCGATGTGGATCTTCACCTGGCCGCTGGCCACCACGGCGAACAGGTCGTCGGCCATGGCCTGCGTGCTTTCGCGCGTGGCGATGTGGGTGAACAGGGTCTGGCGCGTGACGTACAGCGAGCCCTTGGCACCGAGCGAGCCCGGTGCGAATGGCGGCACGGGGCCCGAGGCATTGCCGAAGCTGGCCATCAGGCCGAAGGGGCGCAAGCATTCGAGCGACTTGTCCCAGGTGTCCTTTCCCACCGAGTCGTACACCACCTTCACGCCCTGGCCGCCGGTGATCTCCTTGACGCGCGCCGCAAAGTCTTCGGTGTTGTAGTTGATGGCGTGGGCCGCACCATTGGCCAGCGCCAGCTGGCACTTGGCATCGGTGCCGGCCGTGCCGATGAGCTGCAGGCCCAGGGCCTTGGCCCACTGGCTGGCGATCAGGCCCACACCGCCGGCGGCGGCGTGGAAGAGTACGTGGTCGCCGGCCTGCAGGCCCTGCACGGGCAGCGTCTTCTTGAGCAGGTACTGCGCCGTGAGGCCCTTGAGCATCATGGCCGCGCCGGTCTCGAAGCTGATGGCATCGGGCAGCTTGCAGACGCACTTGGCAGGCAGCACGCGCAGTTCGCAGTAGCTGCCGGGCGGCTGGCTGGCATAGGCGGCGCGGTCGCCCACCTTGAGGTGCGTCACGCCCTCACCCACGGCTTCGACCACGCCAGCGGCCTCCATGCCGATGGTGGCGGGCATGCCCAACTGGTACAGGCCCGTGCGGTGGTACACGTCGATGAAGTTCAGGCCGATGGCATGGTGGCGGATGCGGATCTCGCCCGGGCCGGGCTCGCCCACAGTGACATCGACGAGGTGGAGTTCTTCGGGACCGCCATGCTGGCGGATCTGGACGGCGAGGCTCATGGGATCGGTCTCCTGTAACGGGTGGGACAAACGGCGGCCATCCTGCCATGAATCCGCAAGTCTTGCCCGCCGCGGGCAGATACAGTCACGGCATGACGCAAAGACTCTCGCCCGGCACTGCAGCGCTGTTGGTGGTACCGCCACTGCTCTGGGCCGGCAATGCCGTGGTCGGCCGGCTGGTGCACGACCTCATTCCGCCCCTCACCCTGAACTTCATCCGCTGGGTGCTGGCCTTTTTCATCCTGCTGCCCCTGGCGCACGGCGTGCTGCGCCGGGACAGCCCGCTGTGGCCGCACTGGCGCCGCTATGCATTGCTGGGCCTGCTCGGCGTGGGCTTGTACAACGCGCTGCAGTACATGGCACTGCAGACTTCCACCCCCATCAACGCCACCCTGGTAGGGTCGAGCATGCCGGTCTGGATGCTGGCCGTGGGCGCGCTGTTCTTCGGCGCGCCAGTCACGCGCCGCCAGGTGGCAGGGGCCTTTCTGTCCATGTGCGGGGTGCTGCTGGTGCTCAGCCGTGGCGAGTGGGGCCAGTTGCTGGCCCTGCGCCTGGTGCTGGGCGACCTGTTCATGGTGCTGGCCACCATCTCCTGGGCGTTCTACAGCTGGATGCTCTCGGGCACGCGCGAGCCGGCCGCCATCCGCGGCGACTGGGCGGCCTTCCTGATGGCGCAGATGGTCTTCGGCCTGGCCTGGTCGGGCTCGTTCGCGGGGCTCGAGTGGGCCAGCGGGCGCACGCACATCGAATGGGGCTGGCCCCTGATCGCCGCGCTGGCCTTCATCGCCGTGGGGCCGGCCGTGCTGGCCTACCGTTTCTGGGGCGTGGGGGTGCAGCGGGCCGGGCCGGCGATGGCCAGCTTCTTCGTGAACCTCACGCCGCTGTTCGCGGCCCTGCTGTCGGCGGCCTTCCTGGGCGACACGCCGCAGCTGTTCCACGGCGTGGCCTTCGCGCTGATCGTCGGCGGGATCGTCGTCTCCTCGCGGCGCTGAAGACCGGTCCGGCCCCCAGAGGTCAGGCAGTGAGCGCGGTGCTGCTGGCGCCCAGCAGGCTCTCCAGGTCGGCCACGGGCACGGGGCGGCCCATCAGGTAGCCCTGGAAGAACTGGCAGCCGTGCAGGGCCAGAAAATCCTTTTGCGCCTGGGTCTCGACGCCTTCGGCAATCACGTCAAGCTCGAGGTTGCGAGCCATGCCGATGATGGTCTGCACGATCACGTCGTCGGTGTGCTTGACGCCCAGGTTGCGCACGAAGGACTGGTCGATCTTGAGCTGGTCCAGCGGCAGGCGTGTGAGGTAGGCCAGCGAGGAGTAGCCGGTGCCGAAATCGTCCACCGAGAAGCGCACGCCCTTGGTCTTGAGCAGGCCCATCTTGGCGATGGTGTCGTCCACGTTGTCGAGCACCAGGGACTCGGTGAGTTCCAGCTTGAGCAGGTGCGGGCGGGCCCCGGTCTCGCGCAGCACCTCGACCACCCGGGCCACGAAATCGCGCTGGCGAAACTGCCGCGCACTGACGTTGACCGACAGTTGCACGTGGCGGTAGCGCGCGTCGCCCTGCCAGGCGGCCAGCTGCTCGCAGGCCGTGCGCAGCACCCAGTGGCCCATGGGCACGATGAGCTCGCTCTCCTCGGCCACGCCGATGAAGTGGCCCGGCCCGATCAGGCCGCGCTCGGGGTGGCGCCAGCGGATCAGCGCCTCGGCCCCGACGATGCGGCCATCCAGGTGGAACTGGGGCTGGTAGTGCAGCACGAACTGGCGGCCAGTCAGCGCCGCCTGCAGGTCGCTCTCGAGCTGCGCACGCTGGCTGATCGCGATCTGCATCTGCGGGTCGAAGAAGCACAGCGCATTGCGGCCCTGGGACTTGACCTGGTACATGGCGATGTCGGCCTGCTTGAGCAGGTCCACCGAAGGCTGCATGGCGCCCCCCATCAGCGTGGCGCCGATGCTGGGGGTGCTGTGGTAGGTGTGGGTGCCCAGCGTGTAGGGCTGGTTGAGCTTGCGCAGGATCTTCTGGCCCACCCGGCGCGCATAGGCGGCGGCCTCGCTGCTGTGCTCCGAGAGGTCGCTGAGCATCACCACGAATTCGTCCCCGCCCAGGCGGGCCACCGTGTCTTCGCGCCGCACACAGGCCTTCAGGCGCTGCGCCACCTGGCGCAGCAGCATGTCCCCCACCTCATGGCCCAGGGTGTCGTTGAGGGTCTTGAAGTGGTCCAGGTCCAGGAACAGCAGGGCGCCATGCTGGCCGCTGCGCACGCTGGCGGCCGTGGCCTGCTGCATGCGGTCCATCAGCAAGCGCCGGTTGGGCAGGTTGGTCAGGGGGTCGAAAAAGGCCAGGCTCTCGATCTCGGCACTGGCCTGGCGCAATTCGGTCACGTCGTGGTAGGTGATGACCAGCCCCGACTCCGGCGTCACCCGCTCGGTGATCTGGATCACGCGGCCATCGGGCAGCGATTGCTCGTGCGGCCCCTGCGGCTGCAATTGCAGCGCCAGGCGGTGCTCTATCCACAGCGCACGCTCCGAATCGGAGGCGTGCGGCAGGTGGTGCCGGGCCTTTTCTTCCAATACCTTGCGGAACGGCACCTGCGGCGCCAGCATGGGCTGGAGCCAGGGAAAGATCTCCTCGAAACGCCGGTTCCATTGCACCACGCGCTGCGCGCCATCGAGCAGCACAAAGCCGCTGACCATGGATTCCAGGGCCTGGTCCAACGTGGCCTTGCTCTGGGCAATGGCCAGGCGTGCCTGCGTCATGCGGTCGATGTAGCGCAGGGCGAACCCGCCTGCCGCCAGGATCATGGCCAGAAACGCGAACGCCGTGAAGGCCACGGCATTGCGCTCGGTGCGCCAGGAGGCCAGGGCATCGCTCTGCGGAATGCTGGCCGAGATGCGCAGGTCCTGGTACAGGATGGGCCGGTACACCACCAGCGCGACCTCGCCGCTCAGGCGCGCCGGCGCGCGCCATTGCGGGCCGCTCTCGTCCAGGGTATCGAGCGGCGGTGACAGGGTGTGGGTGACGACGTCCTCGCGGCTGGGCACGCTCAGCAGCATCTGCCCGCCCGCCCGCTCCATCGTGACCTGCAGGCCGCTGATGTCCACGCCCTGCACCAGCACCGAACTGAGCGAGGCCACGGGCAACTCGGCCAGCGCCACCACGCGCGAGCTGTCGGCCATCTTCAGGTGGCGCGCAAAATACAGCACCCGCTCGGCGCTGGCAAAGCTCACCACCGGCTGGCTGACCATCAGGGTGGAGACCGACTGGCGCAGCACCTCGTCCAGAAAGCCGGACGGCAGGTCCAGCGCGAGCCGGCTGCCGGCCGCGTCGGAAGACGCGATCACCTTGCCCTGGGCATCCACCAGCGCCACGTAGCGCACCATGAGGTTCTGGCGGGCCGAGCTGCGCAGGCGCTGGCTGGCGCTGTCGGAGTCGATCCAGTCCACCATGGCGGCCGACAGCCCCAGCAGTTCGTCCATGCTGGCCAGCAGCACGTCCACGGAGAGCAGCGAACGGTTGAGCGCCGCCTCGGCCCCGGCCACGAAGCGCGTGGCCTGCGTGGCGCTGTCGGCCAGCGCCACCTGGCGTGCATTCCAGACCAGCGCGGCCGCCACCAGGGCCACCGACGCGAGGAAGAAGGCCACCGCCCCCGAGACGTAGATCTTGATGCGTGCGGGCGAGGATGGGTTCATTTGCCAGGCGCCGCGGCCAGGCCGCGCACGGGCCCGATGGTTCGGTTCCAGATATCGGCGCAGCGCGGGCCGCAGCGCTGCACCCAGCGCGGCAGCACCGTGGAGGCCAGGATCTCGCGGCGGCTCTTCTCGTCCTGCTCCGACACGGGCACGATGACCATGCTGCCCTTGCGCCCGCCGCTGCAGCTGGCCGCTCCGCGGTTGCAGGCCATGCCGTCTGCCGTCTCGCGCTCGGCCTCCTCCCAGATCGCGGCCTCCAGGCGGGGCAGCTCGCGGCGCAGCAGTGCCCGCAACTCGGGCGGCAAGGCCTCCCAGGCGGCCTGGTTGGCGGCAAACACCGCCAGGCCCCAGTTCACCGGCAATGCGTGCAGGTGCGAGGTCATGGTGTGCAG
The DNA here is from genome assembly GCF_001428645.1 of Acidovorax sp. Root217. NCBI lineage: Bacteria > Pseudomonadati > Pseudomonadota > Betaproteobacteria > Burkholderiales > Comamonadaceae > Acidovorax > Acidovorax sp. Root217. The sequence goes on along the minus strand of NZ_LMIH01000012.1, from coordinate 543,188 downwards.
GCCCAGGGTGTTGCCCGACATGGTGCCGGTGATGGCGCACTCGGTGTTGCCAGCTGACAGGCTGGTCACGATCTGCGCAAAGCCCGTGAGCACAGGAATGCCGCCCAGCGCCCCGACGAAATCGGCCTGGCTGGACGAGGACACACGGATGCGCCGGCCCGACAGGTCGGCCAGGTTGCGCAGGGGCTTCTTGCAGAAGACCACCTGGGCCGGGTAGACATAGATGGCCAGGGCCTCGACCCCGTGCTGGTCACGCATGGCCTTTTCCAGATAGGGACGAAACGCGGTCACGGTGCTCTTGAGCGTGGCAATGTCGGGGTTGAGCCCCGCGAGGTCGGGCGCCGTGTACTCCGGGTACTGGGCCGAGAAGGAACTCATCAGCGTGGTGCCAAAGGGCACCACCCCGAGCTGCAGCAGGCGCAGCATCTCCCCGCCGGGCACGCCAGCGCGGTCGAAAGGCACGATCTCGGCCTCGAACTTGCCGCCGCTCAGGCGCGCCAGCTCCTTGCTCCAGAAAGGCTCTTCCTGCCGTGTGTACTGGTTGATGCTGGCCAGGCCACCCACGATGCGCAGCTTGTAGGGCGCAGGGGTCTTGGCGGCCGGTGCGGCCCCGCCCGCCTGGGCCCAGGCAGCGCCGCTGCCACACGCCCACACGCTGGCCCCCAGCAAGGCCAGTGCGGCGAATCGGCTTGTCAGGACACGGGACAGGTTCATGGCGTTGGTATCTCCGGCCTTATTTTTCGTCCTAATTTCCCAAAGTATGGAAAAAATGTGCGCAAAACACAACGGACCACGGTAGGGCCATCAGTCCATTGTGCCTTTGCAAACCCCACTGGATACCGGGAAAACACGCGGGAATGCGCCCCTTGCAACACACAGGGCGTGCCTCCCTCCACACCCCTTGATGGGTATCAAGGGGCTGCAGGGCCCTGCCCGGGTGCTCCCTGCTGGCATGGCCCAGGCATCCAGGCCGGACAGCAGCCCCTCAGAACGTGCCCTGGTACGCGCCCCCATCCGCCAGCACATTCTGGCCCGTCATGTATCCGGCCTGCACGCTGCACAGGAAGGCACAGATGGCGCCGAATTCTTCGGCCGTGCCATAGCGCCCGGCCGGGATCTGGGCTTGCTGCGATTTGCGAAATTCTTCCACGCTGGTGCCGGACTTGGCAGCGGCGGTGCCGATGGTGGTGGCCAGCCGGTCGGTATCGAACTTGCCCGGCAAGAGGTTGTTGATGGTCACCCCACCCGCAGCCAGCTTGCTGCGCGCCACGCCGGCCACGAAGCCCGTGAGCCCGCTGCGCGCGCCATTGGACAGGCCCAGGATGTCGATGGGCGCCTTCACGGCGCTGGAGGTGATGTTGACGATGCGGCCAAAGCCGCGCTCTGCCATGCCATCCACCGTGGCCTTGATGAGCTCGATGGGGGTGAGCATGTTCGCGTCCACGGCCTTGATCCAGGCATCGCGGTCCCAGTTGCGGAAATCGCCCGGGGGCGGCCCGCCCGCGTTCGTGACCACGATGTCGAAGCCCTGCCCCGGGCCACCGGCGGCCGAGAACACGGCGGCCCGACCCTCGGGCGTGGTGATGTCAGCGGCCACCGCCAGGACCTGCACCTTGCCGGCCGCGCCCTGCGCCTGCAGGCGGGACACCGCCTGGGCCAGCACATCGGCATTGCGGGCATTGATGACGACATGAACCCCCTCGTTCACCAGCGCCTGGGCACAGCCGAAGCCCAGGCCCTTGCTCGCACCACACACCAACGCCCACTTGCCTGCAATACCCAGATCCATGTCCAACTCCGTGATTCATGAGGAGGTGCACACCGCACCCCCGCTCGCCAAATCATAAGTGGACTTGGACGGCCCTGCCCACAACGGGGCACTGCCCCGGCCCTCAGGCGGGCTGGCGGGCCGGGCGGGTGAAGACGAAGATGCCCGCAACCACCAGCGCCGTGCCGCACGCCACCCACACGGTGAAGGGCTCCCCCAGGATCCAGATGCCCATGAGGATGGTGGACAGGGGCCCCACCATGCCGATCTGCGCGGCCGTGCCGGCACCGATGCGCTCGATGGCCATCATCACCATGAGCACCGGCACCGCCGTGCACAGCGTGGCATTGAGCACCGATAGCCAGATCACCTCGGGCGCCACGATGGCCGCCGAGAACGGCCGCAGCACCACGAACTGCAGCAGGCAGCACAGGCAGGCCACGGTGGTCGCCAGGCCCACGAGCCTGAGCGAGCCGATGCGCCGGACCATCTCGCCGCTGTACACCAGGTAGACGGCATAGCTCACCGCGCTCAGGAACACCAGCAGCGCGCCCAGCGCGGCGTTGCTGCCCTGCAGATTGGCCTCGTGGCCGAAGACCAGCACCACGCCGCAGTAGCTCACCAGCATGCCCAGGGCCTGGCCCCAGCGGATGCCCCGGCGGTACAGCACCCAGCCGAGCATCATCACCAGGGTGGGGTTGAGGTACAGAATCAGGCGCTCCAGACTGGCACTGATGTAGGCCAGCCCGGCAAAGTCCAGGAAACTGGCCAGGTAGTAGCCCGTGATGCCCAGGCCCGCAATGCCCAGCCAGTCCTTGCGCGACAGCGGCGGCTTGCCCCGGCTGGCCCACCAGCCCATGGCGGCAAAGATGGGCAGCGCGAACAGCATGCGGTACATGATGAGCGTGACCGCATCCACCCCGTGGCGGTAGGCCAGCTTGACGATGATGGCCTTGCCGCTGAAGGCAATCGAACCGAACAGCGCCAGCAGCAGGCCTGATGCGATGGGTTTGCTGGCGGCTTTGGCGTGCGCAGCGGGCTGCGGTGGCTGGGGCGGTGAGGGGTTCGACAAGAAAAGGTTCTCTCAGATCAGGGGCATGGCAGGCGCCGGTGGCCGCTCCTGCATCGTGTGCATGCCTATGAGTTTGGCATGGGAAGCTGGGCTTGTGCCATCGAACCTGCGCGCGGGCGGCCCCGCCATCGGCGATGGCCAGCGAGACCCTGCTCAGTGCCGGTTGCGGAACAAGCGGTGGTGCAGTCGCCGCAGCGACCACCACACCCCGAGCGCCACCAGTGGAATCGCCACGGCCGCCGTGGTCTCGGCCGACAGGGGCCAGCCCAGTTTCTGCGCGCCCTTGGCCAGGTAGCTCACCAGGCCCACGATGTAGTAGGTGATGGCCGCCACCGAGAGGCCCTCCACCGTGGACTGCATCTTGAGCTGCAGGTCCTGGCGGTGGTTCATGGTGGCCAGCAGCGCCTGGCTGCTTTGCTGCTGCTCGATCTCCACGCGCGTGCGCAGCAGGTTGCTCATGCGCGAGACGCGCTGCGACAGCGCATCCTGGCGCCGGGCCGCCCATTCGCAGGTGCTGCGGGCAGGGGTCAGGCGCCGGTCCATGAACTCGCGGATGGTCTGCATGCCCGCCAGGCGCGACTCGGCAATGTCCTGTATGCGCTTGTCCAGCAACTCGAAGTAGGCGCTGCTGGCGGAAAACCGCGAATGCGTGGCCGCGTACTGGCTTTCCACCTGTCCGGCCAGCCGCGTCAGGCGGTCCAGCAGCGCCGGCTCGGCATCGCGGTTGGCGGTGCGAATGGCATCGGCCAGCTCGGCCAGTTCGCGCTCGGCAAAGGCCAGTTCGCTGGCAGCCTCGCGCGCAGCGGGCAGGCCCAGCAGCGCGGCCATGCGGTAGGTCTCGATCTCCAGCAGGCGCTGCACCAGCCGGCCCAGGCGGCGCGGCGTCATGCCGCCGGCCAGCAGCACCATGCGCGAGAAGCCGTCCGCATGGATCGCAAAGTCGGTGTACACCTCGCCATGGCCATCGGCCACGGTGGAAGCCACCAGCGTGTCCTCGTGCAGCACATGCTTGACCAGCGAGCCCGAGCCGAAGGTGTGCGTGGGCAGCACCCAGAGGTTCAGGCTGCACAGGCACTGGCCGGGCAAGGCGGCAAGCCACTCCTGGGGCACGGCATCGGTGGCGCCCGCCGGATCACGCTCGCCGAAGGCGTCCACTTGCGCAGGCACCATGAAGGTCCAGGAGATGAACTCCGTGTGCAGCTCCCAGCGCATGCGAAAGGCCCCCAGGTCCATGCGCAGGTGCGTGGTCTGGGCATCGGGCAGCGCCATGTGGTGGTCGCGCAGGAGCGCGGCCACATGGGCCCGGCTGGCCTCGCGCCCGGCGGCATCCGCCAGCATCACGATGTGGGCAATCGCCAGCGGCGCCGCCATGGCCTCCGGCGGGCGGGCGTGGATCTCGTTGTGCAGCAGGGTCCGGTGCGGGTGCTGCAGGAAACCGGTGGTGGATGTGGGCATGCGAAGTTCTGGGAACGTTGCGCCATTGTGTACCGGGCTCCTGCAGGCCCTGCCCGGCAGGCTCGCCAAAAAACAACGGCGCCCGAAGGCGCCGTTGTGTCAACAGTCAGAGCAGGCCAAGGCTATCAGTCCTCGACGAAGGCCTCTTCGCGCTTGTTCTTCACCGCAGGCAGCAGCACGATCACCAGCAGCAGGGCGGCAGCCGCCAACAAGCCGGCCGACAGCGGACGCGTGACGAACACGCTCCAGTCGCCACGCGACAGCAGCAGCGCGCGGCGCAGGTTTTCTTCCATCATCGGGCCCAGGATGAAGCCCAGCAGCAAGGGCGCAGGCTCTGTACCCAGCTTGTGGAAGATGTAACCCACCAGGCCAAACGCGCCCACCATCCAGATGTCGAAGGTGTTGTTGTTCGTGGAGTACACGCCGACCGCGCAGAACAGCACGATGGAAGGGTACAGCCAGCGGTAAGGCACGGTGAGCAGCTTGATCCAGATGCCGATCAGCGGCAGGTTCAGGATGATCAGCATGGCGTTGCCGATCCACATCGAAGCGATCAGGCCCCAGAACAGTTCGGGGTTGCTCGTCATCACCTGGGGACCAGGCTGGATGTTGTGGATGGTCATGGCACCGACCATCAGCGCCATCACGGCGTTGGGAGGGATACCCAGCGTCAGCAGCGGGATGAACGAGGTCTGCGCACCGGCGTTGTTGGCCGCTTCGGGCGATGCCACGCCGCGGATGTTGCCTTGGCCGAACGGCACTTCGCCGGGCTTGAGCTTGGTCTTCTTTTCGATGGTGTAGGCAGCGAAAGCAGCCAGCAGGGCACCACCGCCGGGCAGGATACCGAGGGCAGAGCCCAGGGCCGTACCGCGCAGCACCGCAGGGATCATGCGCTTGAAGTCTTCCTTGGTGGGGAACAGGCCCTCGACCTTGGCCGTGAACACTTCGCGTTCGTCATCGGGACGCGAGAGGTTGGCAATGATTTCACCGTAGCCGAACACGCCCATGGCGATGGTCACGAAGCCGATACCGTCGGTCAGTTCAGGGATGTCGAAGCTGAAGCGGGCCACGCCCGAGTTCACGTCGGTACCCACCAGGCCCATCAGCAGGCCCAGCACGATCATGGCCACGGCCTTGAGCAGCGAACCCGAGGCCAGCACCACGGCACCGATCAGGCCCAGCACCATCAGCGAGAAGTATTCGGCAGGGCCGAACTTGAAGGCCACTTCGGTCAGCGGAGGAGCGAAGGCCGCCAGGATCAGCGTACCCACGCAACCGGCGAAGAACGAACCCAGGCCGGCCGCCGCAAGCGCCGGACCTGCCCGGCCCTTGCGCGCCATCTGGTAGCCGTCGATCACGGTCACCACCGAGGACGACTCGCCCGGCAGGTTGACCAAAATGGCGGTGGTGGAACCACCGTACTGTGCGCCGTAGTAGATACCGGCCAGCATGATCAGCGCCGCCACGGGGGGCAGAGCGTAGGTGGCGGGCAGCAGCATGGCGATGGTGGCCACGGGGCCGATGCCCGGCAGCACGCCGATCAGCGTGCCCAAGAGACAGCCGACAAAGCAATAGATCAGGTTCTGAAAGGTGAACGCGACGCTGAAGCCAAGCGACAGGTTGTCAAACAATTCCATGGTGTGGGTGCTCCTGGCTTAACCGGAAATGAAACTGGGCCACACCGGGAACTGAAGCTTCAGCGCCCAAACGAAGGCGACGTAGCTGCCGATGGCGAGCACGGTGGCAAGAACGAAAACATCGCGGGCCTTGAACTCATTGCCAGCCAGGCTGGAGATGAAGGTCAGTGCGTAGATGCCGACGATGAGGCCCATGGCCGGGATGCCCAGGCTGGGCAAGCCGCCCAGCAGAATGCCGAAGGCAAAGTTGGCGGCCAGGATGAAGAACAGGGGCTTCCAGGCCCACTTGCCGATCTTGTCGCCGTCCACTGTTTCGACCACAGTGGCCTTGAACGTGATCACGCTGCCGATGATGGCCAGCAGGATCCCCAGCATGAGCGGGAAGTACCCGGGTCCCATGCGGGCGCCATTGCCAACGTTGTACGTGGTGGCACCCCACGCAAACGCGACTCCGACACCCATGAACATGAGGCCGGAAAAAAAGTCTTTCTGACTCTTGATTTGCAAGATATGTCTCCTATGCGGATTTCACAACCGTGCGATTGTGCTGGCAACAGGAGGCTTATCGGATGTGGATTCCACCTACACCCGGTAACACTCGGGACCGCGCGTTTTCCCTCTGTACGAAGCGCGAAAATCAGTCCATGGGTGGCGTTGCGGACATCACTTCCTCGATCGTCGTGAGCCCCTCCGCCACCCGCAGCGCACCGGCCAGGCGCAGGGGCCGCATGCCGTCGGTGATGGCCTGGCGGCGCAGGGCTTCCATCGAGGGCGCCGTGGTGATCTTGTCCTTGAGCGCCTCGCTCACCGTGAGCAGTTCGTACAGCCCCATGCGGCCCTGGAAACCGGTCATGCGGCAGTCCACGCAACCCACGGCCTTGTAGGGCTGGTAGGCGCCGCTGAGCTTCCAGGGCTTGATGAAGGCGCTGAGCGCCTCGCGGTCGGCCGACTCGTCCTTTTGCTTGCACTGCTTGCAGAAGGTGCGCACCAGGCGCTGCGCGAGCACGCCGAGCAGCGTGGCGTTGATGAGGTACGAGGGCACGCCCAGCTCCATCATGCGGGTGATGGCCGAAGGCGCGTCGTTGGTGTGCAGCGTGGAGAACACCAGGTGGCCCGTGAGCGCTGCCTGGATGGCCATCTCGGCCGTTTCCAGGTCGCGGATTTCGCCGACCATGATGATGTCCGGGTCCTGGCGCATCAGCGCGCGCAGGCCTTCGGCGAAATTGAAATCGAGCTGCGGCTGCACCTGGGTCTGGTTGAAGCTCGGCTCGATCATTTCGATCGGGTCTTCCACTGTGCTCACATTGACCTCTTCCGTGGCCACGCGCTTGAGCGTGGAGTACAGCGTGGTGGTCTTGCCCGAGCCCGTGGGCCCGGTCACCAGGATGATGCCGTGCGGCCGCTTGACCAGCGCCTCCCAGCGCGCCGCGTCGTGCTGCGCAAAGCCCAGCGCGTCCAGGTCCTTGACGGTGTTGTCGGGATCGAAGATCCGCATCACCATCTTTTCGCCAAAGGCCGTAGGCAGCGTGGACAAACGCATTTCCACCTCGTCGCCGCGCTGGTTGCGGGTCTTGATGCGGCCGTCCTGCGGGCGGCGCTTTTCCACCACGTCGATGCGGCCCAGCAGCTTGATGCGCGAGATCATCGCGTTGTGCACGCCCATGGGCATCTGGTAGACCGGGTGCAACACACCGTCGATGCGAAAGCGGATCACCCCCTGCTCGCGCCGTGGCTCCAGGTGGATGTCGCTGGCTCGCTGGTCAAAGGCGTACTGCCAGAGCCAGTCCACCACCTTGACCACGCCCTGGTCGTTGGCATCGAGCTGCTTGTTGCTGCGCCCCAGCTCCACCAGTTGCTCGAAGCTGCTGCCGCCCGATGCGCCACCCGCCTTCTGCGCCGCGCGCACCGATTTGGCCAGCGCGAAGAACTCCGCCGTGAAGCGGTGGATGTCCTGCGGGTTGGCCACCACGCGGCGCACCGTGCGGCGCGCCTGGCGCTCGACCTCGGCCACCCAGTCATCGACGAAGGGCTCGGCCGTGGCCACCACCACCTCCTTGGGGGTCACCTGCACAGGCAGCACCTTGTGGCGCTCGGCATAGGTGGCGCTCATGGTGTCGGCGACCCGGCCCACGTCCACCCGAAGCGGGTCGATGCGCATGTACGGCAGGCCGGCGCGCTGCGCCAGGTACTCGGTGAGCAGTTCGATGTCCAGCGGCTTGCCATCGGAGGCGCGCGTCATGGCCACCGCAGCCAGCCGCACCAGGGCCGGCTGCGAGCTTTCGGCCTGCGAGCAGCGGGCAATGGTGCGCTGCGCCTCCTCCTGGGAGATCACGCCATCGGCGCTCAGCCATTCGACCATGCGGCGCCAGTCCACGGGCCCGATGTGGTTGACCGGCTTGATGGCCGCCTTGGCGGCGGGGATGGGGGGGATGACGGCGGTGCTCATGTCTGCAGACCTCTCAGAGGGGGTGGACGGGGCAGGACGAAGGAGTCGGGTGCACCATGTTCAGGCAACCGGCTTGAAAACGCGCATCCACTTGGTGGTGGGCAGGCCCCAGCGCTCCTGGATGGCCTCGGCCCGGGCGGCCAGCTCGGTGCGCTTGGGCCGCGTGGGCGTGCGCTGGGCCAGCACCACGGTGTTGCCTTCGCGCGTGGGCTTGAAGGCCCACAGCGCATCGTCGCCAAAGGCGCTGGCCATGCTCTTCAAGCTCTTCTCGTAGCTCGAGGAGCGACCGAACAGGTTCACGGTCATGCTGCCGTCCTCGGACAGCAGGGCGCGGCAATCGGCATAGAAGTCGGGGCTGTCGAGCACGGGGGCGGCGGCATCGTGGTCGTACAGGTCCACGGCGAGCGCATCGACCGTGCCTAGCCACATGGGGTTCTGGATCTCCTTGGCCGCATCGGCCAGCACCACGCGCAGCTTGGGGCCGTCGGGCGGCAGCTTGAACCACTGGCGGCACACGGCCACCACCTGCGGGTTGAGCTCGATGGCGGTGGCGCACAGGCGCAGCTTCTTGTGGCAGAACTTGGTGATGGCCCCGGCACCCAGGCCCAGCTGCATGGCGTGGCGCTTGCCCACCGAAGCGGGCTCGACGAAAAGCAGCCAGGCCATCATGCGCTGCACGTATTCGAGCTCCAGCGCGAAGGGTTCAGCCACGCGCATGGAGCCCTGGATCCAGGGCGTTCCCAGGTGCAGGTGGCGCACCTCGCCATCGTCGGAGACGCTGACTTCGGGCAGTTCGATGGGGCTGGTTTTCTTGCGGGTCATTCAGGTCAATTGGTGGCGGGCCATGAGTTCGGCCCACGCGTTCAGTTTGCGCTCGAAGCTCCAGGAGGCATTGGCCGGGCTGGTGGACGGCAGTTTGTACACCGGCACGCCCAGGGCTGCGGTGCGCGCGGCGTGCTTGAAGCTCTCGCCTCCATTGTGGGCGATGGCGGCCAGGCGCGGTGCCACGGCGCGCAGCGAGGCGAAGTCGTTCACCACGGCATGGCGGATGTCGGCGTCCAGGCTGCCCTCGCGCTCGCAGCTGGCATACACGTCCCACAGGCCCAGGCCGCGCGCCAGCAGCCATTCGCAGCGCAGGGCATAGCTGGCGGGCCCGGCAGGGCCGGGCAGGGGGTGCTGCGGCCAGAGGGCCTGCAGGATGCGCCAGAAGTGGTTCTGCGGGTGGCCGTAGTACTGCTGCGCGCGCAGCGAGGCCGCACCAGGGAAGCTGCCCAGCACCAGCACGACGGTGCGGGCGGACACCACGGCGGGCAGTCCGACCAGCCGGAGAGCGGGAGCGTCGGGATCGTCGGGTGGCAACGGGGTAGTGGGGGCAGGCATGCGGCGTGGAGGGCCGGATGCACGGGCATCCGATCACTATCAAATATATAGCTAAAAACCGAGAGCGACGGTCATGAATCGGTAAAAGACCGTGACGGTGCCTGCCCGGCCTGCAGCAGGGACGCCAGGCGCGGCAGCGCCGCGAGCGCGTTGGCGGTGGAGGCTTCGGCCAGCGCCTGCACGGTCATGCCGCGCAGTTCGGCTACCACCTGCGCGATGCGCGGCAGCTCGCCCGGGGTGTTGCGCCCCTGGGGCCGGCCTGCCTCGCGCTCGGCGGCGGTGGCGTAGAGCCAGTGCGGGGGGATATCGGGAGAGTCGGTCTCCATCACCAGGCAGTCGAGCGGCAGCTGGGTGGCCAAGCGGCGCAGCTGCAGGGCCCGGTCGTAGGTGACGGCACCGCCAAAGCCGAGCTTGAAACCCAGGTCCACGAAGGCCTGGGCCTGCTGCTCGCTGCCGTTGAAGGCGTGGGCGATGCCCGACAGGCCCCGGACCTCGCGCAGGCCCTTGAGAAGTTTGTCGGCCGAGCGGCGCACGTGCAGGATCACCGGCAGCCCGAAGCGCCGCGCCAGCTGCAGCTGCGCGCGGTAGAAGTGCTCCTGCCGGGCGGAATCCAGCCCCGGCACGAAATAGTCGAGCCCGATCTCGCCCACGGCGACGAGGCGCGGGTCTTCCCGGTGCTGCTCCAGCGCTTGCCCGAGCAGTTCAAGGTCTCCATCTGCGGCATGTCCTGTGTACAGGGGATGGATGCCCAAGGCGTAGCTGTCCCCATACTGGTGCGCAAGGGTGCGCACGGCATCCCAGTTGGACTGCTCCACCGCAGGCAGCACGCAATGCCCAACGCCGGCCTGGCGGGCCTGCTCGCGCACGGTGTCGGTGTCGGAAGCCAGCTCGGGTGCATCCAGGTGGCAATGGGTATCTATCCAGAAGTTCATGGCAAACATGATGCACGATGGAAACCCCCGGGGTATGCACAGGGGCGCGATCCGTGCTACTGTGAAAACATGCGCCATGCCATGGTGTACCGGAAGGTGACAGGATGCCCAGACCCACTGTCTACAGCAGCTCCCGCCCCGCTCGCCGCCCTGCCGGGGCTGCGGCCCCGAGCGATGCTGCGCCCTCGGAACCGGTAGCCCCGACGGCGCCAGCCACCAGCCAGCCCGCCGGCAGGCCCCAGGCGGTCACCCTTTCGCGCCACAATCTCTACGCCCTGTGGGGCGCCTTGCTGGTGTTGGCAGCCCTGCTGGTCACCAGCGTGTGGCTGAACCAGCGCAGCGTGCCCCGCAAGCTCACCCAGGAAGACATCGACCAGGCGGTGCTGCGCACCCTGGAAACCACCACCTTGCCCTCGGCGGCCGCACGCGCTGTGGAGACCATCGCGCCTTCGGTGGTGCGCGTGGTGGGCTTCGGGCGCAGCAAGAACGGCAAGGACGAGGTCGAGCGCGGCGTGGGCACGGGCGTGGTGATCGTCGACAAGGGCATCATCCTCACCAACCTGCACGTGGTGCAGGGGTCCGACCGCATCCAGCTGACCTTCCACGACGGGCTGCAGACCACGGCCACCATCACCGGCGTGCAGCCCGAGAACGACCTGGCCGTGCTCCAGGCCCACAAGGTGCCCGACGACCTGGAGGCCGCCTCCCTGCGCTCCACCAACGACCTGCGCCCCGGCGACCAGGTCGCCGTGGTGGGATTTCCCTTCGGCATCGGCCCATCGGCCTCGGCGGGCGTGATCTCGGGCCTGGGGCGCCAGTTCACCTCGCCCGAAGGCAAGCGCGAGCTGGGCAACCTGATCCAGTTCGACGCGGCGGCCAACCCCGGCAACTCGGGCGGCCCGCTGGTCACCATGGATGGGGAGGTGATCGGCATCGTCACCGCCATCCTGAACCCGACGCCGGCGCGCACTTTCATCGGCATCGGCTTTGCCGTGCCCATCGAGAACGCGGCCTCGGCCGTGGGCATGTCACCCTTCTGACCCCCCTTTCAATACGCACCCATCCTCGCAAGGAGTCCCATGGAACCGACCCCGCAGCCGTTTGCATCGAATGCCGCCACCGCCACGCTGATGGAGCAGGTGCTCTACGAAGTCAAGCGCGTCGTGGTCGGGCAGGACCGCTTCCTGGAGCGGGTGATGGTGGCCATGCTGGCCCAGGGCCACCTGCTGGTCGAGGGCGTTCCGGGCCTGGCCAAGACGCTCACCGTGAAGACCCTGGCCAGCACCATCCAGGGCAGCTTCAAGCGCATCCAGTTCACGCCCGACCTGGTGCCCGCCGACCTGGTGGGCACGCGCATGTACAACCAGAAGACGGGCGAGTTCAGCACCTCGCTGGGCCCGGTGTTCACCCACCTGCTGCTGGCCGACGAGATCAACCGCGCCCCCGCCAAGGTGCAGAGCGCCCTGCTCGAAGTGATGCAGGAGCGCCAGGTGACGATTGCCGGCGAAACGCACAAGGTGCCCTCGCCCTTCCTGGTGATGGCCACGCAGAACCCCATAGAGACTGAAGGCACCTACGCCCTGCCCGAAGCCCAGGTGGACCGCTTCATGATGAAGGTGTTGCTCGACTACCCCACCGAGGAAGAGGAATTCGTCATCGCCCAGCGCGCGCTCGCCGATCCCGTGCAGGTGCTGCCCGTGGCCACCACGGCCCAGCTGGCCACGCTGCAGGCCGAATGCCGCAGCGTGTATGTCGACCCCTCGCTGCTGCAATACGCCGTGAAGCTGGTGGCCGCCACGCGCGCACCGGCCCGGCATGACCTCAAGGACCTGGCGCCCTTCATAGCCTGCGGCGCCAGCCCGCGCGCCACCATCTGCCTGGCCGAAGGCGCCCAGGCCCTGGCCATGCTGCGCGGGCGCAGCTACGTGCTGCCCGAGGACATGACCGACCTGGCGGCCGATGTGCTGCGCCACCGGCTGTCGCTGTCGTACGAGGCGCTGTCCGAGGGCCTGGACGCCGATGCGCTGATCACGCGCATCATGGCCAAGGTGCCCGCCCCTGCCAAGCCCTTGCACCATGAGCAAAAAGCCGCCTGACACCGCAGCCACCGCCGCGCGCGCGCTGCCCACCCTGCCCGGCGAGGCCGACCGCCTGCTGCGGCAGCTGGAGTGGAGCGTCATCCGCCGCCTCGACGGGCTGCTGCAGGGCGACTACCGCACGCTGATGCGCGGGGCCGGCCTGGACCTCATGGACCTGCGCGAGTACCAGCCCCACGACGACGTGCGCCACATCGACTGGAATGTGACGGCGCGCCTGAACACCCCCCATGTGCGCGTGTTCACCGAAGACCGCGAGATGTCCGCCTGGTTCCTGCTGGACCTGAGCCCCTCGGTCAACTTCGGCCCCCAGGGCAACGCCAAGCGCGACATCCTCACCGGCTTCGTCGCAGTGCTCTCGCGCCTGCTCACGCGCCACGGCAACCGCGTGGGCGCCATGCTCTACGGCGCAGGGGGTGCCGACACACGCGCCGTGGACACCGTGCTGCCCCCGCGCAGCGGCCGCGCCCATGTGCTGCACCTGGTGCACCAGTTGCTCAAGCCGCCCCCCCAACTGCAATCGGGCAGCACCGAGCTGCACCTGCTTTTGCAGGGAGCCCTGGGCACCTTGCGCCGCCGCTCCACGGTGTTCGTGGTGTCCGACTTCATCAGCGCCCCCGGCTGGGAAAAGCCCCTGGCCCAACTGGCCCGCCGGCATGACGTGGTGAGCGTGCGCCTGCTCGATCCGCTGGAGCTGGAGCTGCCCGACGTGGGCCTGGTCACGCTGCGGGACGCCGAAAGCGGCGAGCAGCTGCAGGTGGACACGCACGACAGCGGCTTTCGCCACCGCTTTGCCCGCCTGGCGGCCCAGCGCGAAGCCGTACTGCGCGAGGGCCTGGCCAAGGCCGGCGCCGACACGCTGGAGCTGCGCACCGACGACGATCTGGTGGATGCACTGCTGCGCTTCATGGACCTGCGCCGGCACCGCGTGCGCCCCCCCACGCACCCTTCGTTCCAATGGACGGCCCCACGGGCCGCCGCCTGACAACCACAGGACACGCCACCATGGTCTTTCTCTGGCCCTCCCTGCTCTGGCTGCTGCTGGCCGTGCCGCTGCTGGTACTGCTGTACTGGTGGCTGCTGCACCGGCGCAAGAAAACGGCGCTGAGCTACTCCAGCCTGTCGCTGGTGCGCGAGGCCATGGGCCCGGCACAGCACCTGCGCCGGCACATTCCGCCCTTCCTCTTCCTGCTGGCGCTGGTGGCCCTGCTGCTGGCAGCTGCCCGGCCGCTGGCGGTGATCACCCTGCCCTCGCAGGACCAGACCATCATGCTGGCCATGGACGTCTCGGGCAGCATGCGCGCCACCGATGTGCAGCCCGACCGCATCACCGCCGCGCAGGACGCCGCCAAGGCCTTCATCGCCGAGCTGCCGCGCCATGTGCGCGTGGGCATCGTGGCCTTTGCCGGCAGCGCCCAGCTGGCCCAGCTGCCCACGCAAAGCCGCGAAGACCTGGTCAAGGCCATCGACAGCTTTCAGCTGCAGCGCGGCACGGCCACAGGCAACGGCATCATGCTCTCGCTGGCCACCATCTTTCCTGACGCCGGCATCGACATTTCGGCCCTGGGCGGGCGCCAGGCGATGAAGCCGCGCCCCCTGGACGAGCTCAACAAGCAGGACGCCGCCAAGCCCTTCACACCCGTCGCGCCAGGCTCCTACAACTCGGCCGCCATCATCATGCTGACCGACGGCCAGCGCACCACCGGGGTGGACCCGCTGGAAGCCGCCAAGTGGGCTGCCGACCGGGGCGTGCGCGTGTACACCGTGGGCGTGGGCACGCTGCAGGGCGAAACCATCGGTTTCGAGGGCTGGTCCATGCGCGTGCGGCTGGACGAAGAGACCCTGAAGGCCGTGGCCACCCGCACCGCCGCCGAATACTTCCACGCCGCCACGGCAGCCGACCTCAAGAAGGTCTACGAAACCCTGAGCTCGCGCCTCACGGTGGAGAAGAAGGAAACCGAGATCTCGGCGCTGCTGGCGCTGGCCGGGGCCGTGCTGGCGCTGCTCGCAGCCAGCCTGTCGGTATGGTGGTACGGGCGGGTGATGTAGGCACCGTCCTGTGCGTCAGCCGCCCTTGAACTGGCCCCGGCCGGAGCGCTTGGCCAGGTAAAGCCGGTCGTCCGCGCGGGCCATGAGGTCGGCCCAGCCCCTGGCCGGGTCCGTGCCCAGCGCCAGCCCCGCACTGGCGCCCACCGACAGCCGCAGCGCGCCCATCTCGAAAGGCGTGTGCGCCGCCTCCAGGACCTTGCCGGCCACGGCTTCGGCATGGGCCGGCGCACGCACGCAGGCCAGCACCACGGCGAACTCGTCTCCGCCGAGCCGTGCCACCGCATCGGTGGGCCGCACCAGCGCCAGCAGGCGCTGCCCAAAGGCCTGCAGCAACTGGTCGCCCACGGGATGGCCGTGCTGGTCGTTGACGGGCTTGAAATGGTCCAGGTCGATGTACAGCAAGGCCAGCAGGGGGCCTTCTGTCTCCAGATCCTTCTGCCCCACATAGGCCTGCAGCCCGGCCCGGTTGAGCAGGCCCGTCAGCGGGTCGTGCTGCGCCATCGCCAGCAGGCGGCCCGCCTCCTGGCGGTAGCTGGTGACGTCCTGGGCCATGGACACAAACCCATCGACCGCACCCGGCTCGGACCACAGCGGAATGAGGTGGATGGTGACGTGCCCGGCCGGCACGCGCTGCGGAAAATCCTTGTCGAAGGTGAGCGTCTCGCCGCCAAGCACCTTCTGCACCATGGGCTTGCTGCGCGCGTACTCTGCGGCCCCGAGGAATTCTTCCATGCTGCGGCCCACGATCTGCTCGCGCGGCACACGGTGCCAGCGCTCGAAGGCGCTGTTGACGAACTGGTAGCGCTCGTCCGGCCCCACCACCGCCACCAGCGAGGGCAGCGCCTCGGTGATGGAGCGCAGCGTGGCCGTCTGCTTGAGCAAGGCCGCGCGCGCCTGCGCCGCCTCGGAGATGTCACGCATGATGGCCGAGAAGTGTTGGATGCGCCCCTCCCCGTCGCGGTGGGCGATGACCATGTGGCTCACCGGCACCACCCGCCGATGGGCCGCGTACACCGTGGTCTCGCCCACCCACATGCTGTGGGCTCTGACGGCAGGCAAGATGGCCTGGGCATACAGCGCATTCGTCTCGGGTGTGTTGAACTCGGTGAACACATGCCCGGTCACGTCGTCGTCGGGCGCAAATCCCAGCGCGCGGCGTGCTGCAGGGTTCATGTAGGTGACCTGGCCCCGGAGGTCGGTCTGCACCACGAAGTCGGAGGTGTTCTCCAGAATGGCGGTCAGCACGCGCAGGCCGCGCTCGGCGGCAGCGCGCTGGGTGATGTCGATGCCGGTGGAGAAAAATCCGCGCACCGTGCCATCGTCGGAGATGTCGGGTACGAGCTGGCTTTCGATGCGGTGCAGCGCTCCATGGCGCACTTCATCGGACTCATAGCGCTGCGCCGTCCCCGCCAGCACCTGCTGCACGCGCTGCGCCACCTCCGGCGGCGTAGGCTCTCCGAGCAGATCCTCACGGGTGCGCCCGATGATGTCTTCGCGGCCCAAGCCAAAGCGCTGGCACGCCGCCTGGTTGGCGAATCGAAAGCGCAGCTCCCGGTCCACATAGCCGATGCGGATCGGCAGGCCATCCGTGACCAGCCGCACGAAGCGCTCACTGTCGGCCAGTTGCTGGGCCATGCGACGGCGCTCCGTCACGTCCTGGAAGGCACCGAACAGGCGCACCACGGCACCGCTCTCGTACTCGGCCTCGCCCACGGCACGCACCCAGATGCTGCGTCCGCTGGCAGTGACGAGGGGCAGCTCCAGATCCCATGCCTGGCCGGCATCCAGCGCGCTGCGCACCACCGCCGTCATGGCATCCCGGGCCTCGGGGGCATAGAAGCCCAGCGCATTCTCCAGCGTGGGCGTGTAGTCGGGCGCCACCTCGTGGATTCGCCGCGTTTCGGAGGACCAGGAAATGCTGCCGCTGCGCACGTCGAACTCCCATCCGCCCACCCGGGCTACACGGCCGGTGCGCTCCAGCAGTTGCTGGCTGGCCAGCAGTGCCCGTTCGGCTGCCTTCTGGGCGGTGATGTCGCGCCCGACGGAATGCAGATAGGGCCGCTGTTCGCTGTCGCGCAGACAGCTGTTGGTCCAGGCCATCCAGCGCTCGGTACCGTCGGCACTGACCATGCGGTTTTCCCCCTGCGTACTGCCCTCGCTGCGAAACACCTCGGCGATGCGCTCCCGGACCAGCGCCCGGTCGGCCGGTTCAACGTAGGCGAACAGGTCCTTGCCCACCATGTCCTGCGGCTCCTGGCCGAAGTGGTGGGCATAGGCCTGGTTCACGTAGAACACCTCGCCATGGGGCCAGGCCAGCGACAGCATCTCGGTCTGCGCCTCGACCATGGTGCGGTAGCGCCGCTCGCTTTCGGACAGGGCCTTCTCATACCCCTGGCGCACGGAAAACGCGCGCTCGATCAGGTCGCGGCGCATGTCCAGGGCCTGCGACACCATGGCCGAGAGCGAGCGCAGCAGGGCCCGCTGGTGCGCTGTGAGTTGGTGCGCCTTGCGGTCGATGACGCACAGGGTTCCCACGCGGTCGCCGTCGTCGCCGGTCATGAGCGGCGCACCGGCGTAGAAACGGATGTCCGGCGCACCCGTGACCAGCGGGTTGTGCGCAAAGCGCGCATCCAGCGTGGCGTCGGGCACCTCCATCACGTCGTCCATGTGGATGGCGTGGGCACAGAAGGCCACGTCGCGCGGGGTTTCATTCACCCCAGGCAGGCCGACATTGGCCTTGAACCACTGGCGCTCGGCATCGATCAGGCTGATGAGCGCGATGGGCACGCCACACACCTCGGCCGCCATGCGCGCAATGGAATCGAGCAGAGGCTCGGCCGGGGTGTCCAGCACCATCAGGGCGCGCAAGGCCTCGAGCCTGCGCGCTTCGTCGGAAGGGATGGATGCCGGAACCGTCATCTGCGGACTCTCCTGAAGCGGACTTCGGCCATCTTAGAGTGTCCTGGCGCGGATGGAGACTTTTCGACCGCAGCGGCAAGGATGCCGTGCGCCGGCACTCCGGGCCATGCCCGGGGGCAAGGCGCTATCCCAGCTTGCCCAGCACCAGGTGCACCACGCGGTCGCAGCGCGCGGCCAGTGACTCATCGTGCGTGACCATCACAAAGGCCGTGCCCTGCTCGCGCGCCAGTTGCAGCATGAGCGCGAAGACACCATCCGCCGTATTGCGGTCCAGGTTGCCGGTCGGCTCGTCGGCCAGCACGCAGGCCGGGCGCGTGACCAGGGCGCGCGCAATGGCCACACGCTGGCGCTCGCCGCCCGACAGCTCGGCTGGCCGGTGGTGCAGCCGCTCCTTGAGTCCCACCGACGCCAGCACGCGCGCTGCCTCCTCGCGGCATTGCTCCTGCGGCATGCGGCGGATGCGCAGCGGCATGGCCACGTTGTCCAGCGCGGTGAACTCGGGCAGCAGGTGGTGGAACTGGTAGATGAAGCCCAGGTGCTGGTTGCGCATCCGGCCCTGCTGCTCGGGCGACAGCGCCGAGAGCTGCTGGCCCTTGAGGCGCACGCTGCCGGCCGTGGGCGCATCCAGGCCGCCCAGCAGGTGCAGCATGGTGCTCTTGCCCGAACCCGAAGCGCCGACGATGGCCAGGGTTTCCCCCGCATGCACCTGCAGGTCCACGCCGTGCAGCACGGTCACGTCCAGCCGGCCTTCGGTGAAGCGCTTGGTCAGGCCCTGGGCCTGCAGCACCACCTCGCCACGGGCGGGCGGCGCAGCGGGCAGGGGTGCGGCGGATGGAGCGTTGTTCTTATTCATAGCGAAGCGCCTCGGCGGGGTTCACACGGCTGGCGCGCCAGCTGGGGTACAGGGTGGCCACGAAGGCCAGCACCAGGGAAATGACGGCGATGGGCACGATGTCCGAGCTTTGCGGCTCGCTGGGCATCTTGCTGATGAGGTAGATGTCCTTGGGCAGAAAGCTCGCGTTGAGCGCATGCTCGATGGCCGGCACGATGACGTCGATGTTGAAGGCGATGACCAGGCCCAGCGCCAGGCCGGCCAGGGTGCCGATCACGCCCACCATGGCCCCCTGCACGACGAACACGCCCATGATGCTCTTAGGGCTGGCGCCCAGCGTGCGCAGGATGGCGATGTCGGCGCGCTTGTCGGTCACCGTCATCACCAGGGTGGAGACGAGGTTGAAGGCCGCCACCGCCACAATGAGGGTGAGGATGATGAACATCATGCGTTTTTCGAGCTGCACGGCGGCGAACCAGGTGCGGTTTTGCTGCGTCCAGTCGCGGACCACCAGCCCGCCGCTCACGGTGCCCGCCAGCTCGGCGGCCACGGCGCGCGCCTGGTGCACGTCCTTGAGCTTCAGGCGGATGCCCGTGGGGGATTCGAGGCGGAAGATGCGCTGCGCGTCCTCGTGGTGCAACAGCACCAGGGCCGAGTCGTATTCGTAGTGGCCTGAATCGAAGGTGCCGGCCACCGTCATCTGCTTGAGGCGCGGCACCACACCGGCCGGGGTGACCTGGCCAGCGGGCGCGATCAGCGTCACCACATCACCCGCGCGCACGCCCAGGGACCGTGCCAGTTCGCCCCCCAGTACCACGCGGAACTCACCGGGCACCAGGAGTTTGAGCGTCTTCTCGTTGCCCGCAGCCAGGTCCGTCACCGAGCTTTCGAGCGCCGGGTCGATGCCGCGCACCAGCGCGCCGCGCATGTCCTGGCCGCGCGAGAGCAGCGCCTGGGCCGAGACAAAGGGCGCGGCCCCGGTCACGTTCGGATTGCGCCTGACCTCGGCCAGGGTGGTGGCCACGTCCGGCAGCGGCGCACCCTGGGGTGCCAGGATCTCGATGTGCGAGACCACGCTGAGCATGCGGTCGCGCACCTCGCGCTGAAAGCCGTTCATCACCGACAGCACGATGATCAGCGCCGCCACGCCCAGGGCGATGCCCAGCATGGACACACCCGAGATGAACGAGATGAAGCCATCGCGCCGCGTGGCACGGCCTGCGCGGGTGTAGCGCCAGCCCAGGGCCAGTTCGTAGGGGATTTGCATAGCTAGTTCAGGCCGCGCTCATTCATAGCGCAGTGCTTCTGCGGGGTTCACGCGGCTGGCGCGCCAGCTCGGGTACAGGGTGGCCACGAAGGCCAGCGCCAGCGAGATCAGGGCGATGGGCACGATATCGGTGCCCTGCGGTTCGCTGGGCATGCGGTCGATCAGGTAGATGTCCTTGGGCAGGAAGGCGGCACCCAGCGCCTTCTCGATGGCCGGCACGATCACGTCGATGTTGTAGGCGATGGAGAGGCCCAGGGCCAGGCCGGCCAGGGTGCCGATCACGCCTACCATGGCGCCCTGCACCACAAAGACGGTCATGATGCTTTTCGGGCTGGCCCCCAGCGTGCGCAGGATGGCGATGTCGGCCCGCTTGTCGTTGACCGTCATCACCAGGGTGGAGACCAGGTTGAAGGCCGCCACGGCCACGATCAGCGCCAGGATGATGAACATCATGCGCTTTTGCAGGCGCACGGCCTCGAACCAGGTGCGGTTCTGCTGCGTCCAGTCGCGCAGCAGCAGATCGCCGCTGAGCGTGTGCGCGAGCTCGATGGCCACTGCATTGGCCTGCTGAAGATCCTGCAGCTTCAGGCCGATGCCCGTGGGGCCGCGCAGGCCGAAGATGGCCAGGGCATCGTCCTGGTGCATCCAGACCAGGGTGGAGTCGTACTGGAAATGGCCCGAATCCACCGTGCCCGCCACCGTGAGTGGCTGGTAGCGCGGGCCGCCCTGGCTGCCACTGCCGCCCTGGACCACCGGCACCACCATGGTCACCGCATCGCCCGCCTTCACGCCCAGCGACTTGGCCAGTTCGCTGCCCAGGACCACGCGGAACTGCCCTGGCACCAGGGTGGCAAGCACCTCGGCGTTGGCCTGGGCCAGCGAGGTCACGCTGCCTTCGAGCGCGGGATCGATGCCGCGCACCAGGGCACCCTTCATGTCGTCGCCATGCGCGATCAGCGCCTGGGCCGCAACGAACGGGGCGGCGCCAGTGACGGCCGGGTTCTTGCGGGTTTCGGCCATGGTGCGTGCCGCGTCCTGCATGGCGGCCCCCTGGGGCGCAAAGACCTCGATGTGGGCGACCACGCCCAGCATGCGCTCGCGCACCTCCTTCTGAAAGCCGTTCATGACGCTCAGCACCACTATCAGCGCCGCCACGCCCAGGGCGATGCCCAGCATGGACGCACCGGAGATGAAGGAAATGAAGCCGTTGCGCCGCGTGGCCCGGCCCGAGCGGGTATAGCGCAGGCCCAGGGCCAGTTCGTAGGGAAGTTGCATGGATGGGAAAAAAGTGCCTGGACTCTGATGGGATAGCAGAACCCGGCGGGAGCGATTGTGGCATCCCGGACAATAGAGGGATGTCGGACATCCCCCATTTGCTCATCCCCCACGCTGCCAGCGCCTCCGAGGGGTGCCGGCAAACGCTGGCAACGCTCGACCTGCCGCACCTGGATCGCCTGCTGGCGCGCCTCGCGGCCGATCCAGCAGGCTCCAGTACCGCCGAGGAGACCAGCTTCTCTGCCCCCCACGAGCGCGCCCTGGCCCAGGCCCTGGGCCTGCCTGCCGAGGACGGGCTTACACCCTGGGCCGCGTGGCACCGCCTGCAGCAAGGCCAGCCGCCGGACGGCAAGGCCTGGGCCTTCGTGGCCCCCTGCCAGTGGCAGGTGACGACCGACCACATCACGCTGCGCGACCCCGAGGCCTTGGGCCTCACCGAAGCATCCTCGCGCGCCCTGCTGGCCATCGTCTCGCCCTGGTTCGCAGAGGACGGCATCCACCTGCACTACGACCAGCCCACCCGCTGGCTCGCCGAAGGCCCCCTGTTCGCCCACCTGGCCACCGCCTCGCTCGACCGCGTATTGCTGCGCGACGTGCGCGCCTGGATGCCCGATGCCGCCAAAGCCCGCACCCTGCACCGCCTGAACAGCGAGATGCAGATGCTGCTGTACACCCATGCCTTCAACGATGCGCGGGCCGAAAGCGGCCTGCCCATGGTCAATTCCTTCTGGGTGCACGGCGCAGGCGCCCTGCCCGCCACGGCGCTCGCACCCGCGCCCCAGATGCCCCTGGCCCTGCGCGACGCCGCGCTGCGCGAGGACTGGCGTGCCTGGGCGGTCGCCTGGAGCGCGCTGGATGCGGGCCCGCTGGCCGACCTGCTGCGCCAGGCCGAGCAAGGCGCCGCCGTGCGCCTGACCCTGTGCGGCGAACGCGCTGCGCTGGCCTTCCACACCGCCCCACGCGGCCTGCTGCAGCGCATGAAGGCCTACTTCCAGCCCACCCGTTTTGCCCAGGTGGCACCCCAGCTATGAAAATCACGGCAAGAGACATTCCCCCGCGCGCTGCCTGGGCGCTGGAGCAGGCGGGCGTGCACCCGCTGCTGGCCCGCCTGTACGCCGCACGCGGCGTGCGCGACAAAGAGGAGCTCGACGACGGGCTGGCACGCTTGCTACCACCCGCCGGGCTCAAGGGCATCCAGCAGGCAGCCACGCTGCTGGCCGACGCCATGGCGCAGGACCTGCGCCTGTGCATCGTGGCAGACTATGACTGCGATGGCGCCACGGCCTGCGCCGTGGCCGTGAGGGGCTTGCGCCTGCTGGGCGCCAAGCACGTGGACTACCTGGTGCCCGACCGCGTGACCGATGGCTATGGCCTCACCCCGCCCATCGCCCGCCGCGTGAAGGAGCGCGGCGCCGATGTGCTGATCACCGTGGACAACGGCATCGCCAGCGTCGAGGGCGTAGCCGAGGCCAAGGCCCATGGCCTGCAGGTTCTGGTGACCGACCACCATCTGCCAGGTCCCGAGCTGCCGCAGGCCGATGCCATGGTGAACCCCAACCAGCCGGGCTGCACGTTCGAGAGCAAATCCCTGGCCGGCGTGGGCGTGATGTTCTACGTGTTGATGGCCCTGCGCTCCGAGCTGCGCGCACGCGGTGTGTTCGACCTGGCGAGCCAGCCCAAGCTCGACCCACTGCTCACCCTGGTGGCTTTGGGCACCGTGGCCGACGTGGTGCGCCTGGACGCCAACAACCGCCGGCTGGTGGCCCAGGGCCTGCGGCGCATCCGCGCAGGGGCCATGCCGGCCGGCGTGGCCGCGCTGTTCACGGCAGCAGGCCGCAAGGCACCCGTGGCCACCACCTTCGACTTCGGTTTTGCACTGGGCCCACGCATCAACGCCGCAGGGCGCCTGGCGGACATGACGCTGGGCATCGAATGCCTGCTCACCGACGATGCGGGCCGTGCCAGCGATCTGGCCGGCCAGCTGGACACCATCAACCGCGAGCGCCGCGAGATCGAGGGCGGCATGCGCGAGCAGGCCATGCTGATGGCCGAGAATCTGTTCGACGAGAGCGAAGACCCGCCGCCCGCCATCAGTGTCTTCGATCCCGACTTCCACGAGGGCGTGGTGGGCATCGTCGCTTCGCGCATCAAGGACAGGCTGCACCGCCCGACCTTCGTCTTCGCCGCCAGCAGCGCGCCGGGCAAGGAGCACGAGCTCAAGGGCTCGGGCCGCTCCATTCCCGGGTTCCACCTGCGCGACGCGCTGGACCTGGTGGCCAAGCGCCACCCCGGTGTGCTGCTCAAGTTCGGCGGCCACGCCATGGCGGCCGGCTGCACCGTGGCCGCAGAGGCATTCGAGACCTTCGAGCAGGCACTGGCCCAGGTGGCGCAGGAATGGCTGGATGCCTCGACGCTCACGCGCCGCATCGAGACCGATGGCCCGCTGGCGCCCGAATACTGCAGCGCCGACGTGGTGGACACCCTGCACCGCGAGGTCTGGGGCCAGGGCTTTGCGCCGCCCACCTTCAGCGAAGAGGTCGTGGTGCTGAGCCAGCGGCTGGTGGGCGAGGGCAAGAACCACCTGTCCATCAAGCTCATGCACCAGGGCAACCCTGTCGACGCCATCTGGTTCGGCCATACCGACCAACTGCCGGCCCGCGTGCTGCTGGCTTTTCGCCTGGATGTGAACGAGTGGCGCGGCGAGCGCAAGGTGCAGTTTCTGGTGGAGGGCGCCGAGATCTAGATCAGAAGCCTGCTCATGCCTGCACGGGCGCCTTGCCGCGCTGGCGCACCACCGTGACCTGCTCGCCGCCCACGCCCCAATTGTCGGGGTCGACCTCGTCGATGATGACGGTCACGGTCTCGGGCTTCTTGTCGAGCACCTCCTG
This sequence comes from Acidovorax sp. Root217, assembly GCF_001428645.1. NCBI lineage: Bacteria > Pseudomonadati > Pseudomonadota > Betaproteobacteria > Burkholderiales > Comamonadaceae > Acidovorax > Acidovorax sp. Root217. The sequence goes on along the minus strand of NZ_LMIH01000012.1, from coordinate 519,172 downwards.
CATGAGGCGCGTGACGCCGGCGATCAGTGCGGCCTTCTGGGCGGAGGTGGTGGGAATGTCGCGGTTGGCCAGGCGGATGTTGATCAGGGGCATGGGAAGGCTTTCTTTCCGTCGGGAAGTTGCGGTCTCTGGAAGAACAAAGGCAGCCTGCGCTGCCTTCGTGGATTGTCTGCGGGAGCGCTGCCCCCTTGCAACGCCTGCGGTCAGAAGCTTTCCCAGTCGTCGTCCCCGCCCTTGGCCGTGGCGCGGGGGGCGGGCGCCGGTGCGGGCCCTGCGGCAGCGGGCTTGTGGGCAGCCGTCGCCTTCTTGGGCACGGAGGAGGTCAGGCGCGCAGTGGCCGATGCTGCGGCCCGTGCAGCGGGCTTGCCGGCAAGGGCCGTGCGCGCCGGTGCCGGCACGGCCCGGCTGGCGGCCGGCGCAGGGCGTGGTGCGGCGGCAGCACGCGGCGGCGCGGCAGGCGCGCGCACAGCCACGGCGCCGACGTTGAACATGGAAACCACCTCGGCCAGCTTCTGCGCCTGGTCGCGCATGGACGCCGCTGCAGCCGTGGACTCCTCCACCAGCGCCGCGTTCTGCTGCGTCATCTGGTCCAGGTGCGTCACCGCCTGGTTGACCTGTGCAATGCCGTCGCGCTGCTCGGTGGACGAGGCCGTGATCTCTCCGATCAG
>NZ_LMIH01000012.1:518295-518404 GCF_001428645.1 Acidovorax sp. Root217 | reverse complement strand
CTTGGCCGCCTCGGCGCTGCGGCCCGCCAGGCTGCGCACTTCGCTGGCCACCACGGCAAAGCCCCGGCCCTGCTCGCCCGCCCGGGCAGCTTCCACCGCCGCGTTCAGC
>NZ_LMIH01000012.1:516491-518222 GCF_001428645.1 Acidovorax sp. Root217 | reverse complement strand
GGCGATCTTGCGCGAGCTGTCGGTGATCTGCTGCATGCTGCTGACCACCTGGCCCACCACTTCACCACCGCGCGCTGCGGCCTGGGCGGCCGTGCCGGCCAGCTGATTCGCCTGGCGTGCCGTGTCGGCCGATTGCGACACCGTGGCCGTCAACTGCTCCATGCTGGCCGCGGTTTCCTCGAGGTTGGACGCAGTCTGCTCGGTGCGTGCCGACAGGTCGTGGTTGCCGTTGGCGATCTCCACGGATGCAGAAGACACCGAGTCCACGCCCGAGCGCACTTCGCTGACCACGCCGCGCAGGCGCGCCGACATCGCCGAGAGCGAGCGCAGCATGTGGCCGAACTCATCCTTGCGGGTCGAATGCAGCTCGCGCGTGAGGTCACCTGCGGCGATGGCATCGATGGTGGTCACCGCCTGGTTGAGCGGGTCGCTGATGGAGTGCACCAGCCGCCAGGCCAGGAAGATGCCCACCGCCAGCAGCACCATGGACATGATGATGCCCGAGATGGCGTACTCGACGCGGCGCGCCGTGGCGTCTGCACGGATGGCATCGCGGCGCTGCTCCAGGGTGGTCACGAAGTCGTCCTGGGCCTTGAGGTACTTGGTGACCAGGGGCGCGAATTCGTTATCGGCAAACTGCTGGGTGGCCACGGCATCGCCGGCGCCCTTGAGCTCCCAGGTCTTGGCCGTTGCCGCCAGCACGGCCTTGCGGGCCTCCAGCACCTTGTCCAGCGCCGCCTTTTCTTCGGGCGCCGTGGCGGAGGCGATGATCTTTTCCTGCACCTTGTTGATGGCGCCGATGATTTCCTTGACCTTGGCGCCGTACTGTTCGGACAGCACGGCATCGGTGGTCACCGCACCGCCCATGACCATGTTGACGGCAGTCTCGGTGGCGCCGCGCCAGCGCACAGCGGCGGAAATGCGCGCTTCGATCTCCATCACGGCATCCAATGCCGCTGTCATGGAGTTGTTGCCCCGGTTCTGGGCGAAGCTGGAGAGCAGCAGCATCGCGATCATCAGACCCAGAAATGCCCCCCACAGCTTGCGGGAGACACGGATATTGTCGAATTGCATGGCTCTTTTCCTTGTGGACCTGTGATGCCTTGGGCATTCCCCACCTTTATCGGCGGAAACATTCAATTACATCAGACAGGCATAGCCTACGCTAGCCACGGGCGTGCAACGGGCTTCAGGTCACCGGGACAAACCCCAATTTGACAGAACCAAGCCCAAGTGAGACTGGGTGCAGGCCTGCTGAGCCGGGCAGAGGGTGACCACCAGCTGGTCGCTGGGTCAGAAACTTTCCCAGTCGTCGTCCCCGCCCTTGGCGGTGGCACGCGGGGCCGATGCGGGGGCAGGCCCCGCAGCAGCAGGTTTGGGGGCCGTTGTCGGCTTGGGTACCGAAGTCGTCAAGCGCGCGGCCGCAGAAGCGGCCGGACGTGCTCCTGTCTTTCCCGCAACTGCGGGGCGGGCCGGAGCGGGTGCAGGGCGTGGTGCGGCCGCACGCGGCGCTGCCGCCGGTGCCCGCGCAGGCATCGCCCCCACGTTGAACACCGACACCACCTCGGCCAGCTTCTGCGCCTGGTCGCGCATCGACGCCGCTGCCGCCGTGGACTCCTCCACCAGCGCCGCGTTCTGCTGCGTCATCTGATCGAGGTGCGTCACCGCCTGGTTGACCTGGGCGATGCCGTCGCGCTGCTCGGTGGACGAGGCCGTGATCTCTCCGATCAA
>NZ_LMIH01000012.1:516285-516394 GCF_001428645.1 Acidovorax sp. Root217 | reverse complement strand
CTTGGCCGCCTCGGCGCTGCGGCCCGCCAGGCTGCGCACTTCGCTGGCCACCACGGCAAAGCCGCGGCCCTGCTCGCCTGCGCGTGCCGCCTCCACCGCCGCGTTCAGG
>NZ_LMIH01000012.1:483133-516201 GCF_001428645.1 Acidovorax sp. Root217 | reverse complement strand
GGCGATCTTGCGCGAGCTGTCGGTGATCTGCTGCATGCTGCTGACCACCTGGCCCACCACTTCGCCACCGCGCGCTGCAGCCTGGGCGGCCGTGCCGGCCAGCTGATTCGCCTGGCGCGCCGTGTCGGCCGATTGCGACACCGTGGCCGTCAACTGCTCCATGCTGGCCGCCGTTTCCTCGAGGTTGGACGCCGTCTGCTCGGTGCGTGCCGACAGGTCGTGGTTGCCATTGGCGATCTCCACCGAGGCCGAAGAGACGGAATTCACGCCAACCCGCACCTCGCTCACCACGGAGCGCAGGCGGGTGGACATCGTGGACAGGGCCCGGGTCAGCACCCCGAGCTCATCCTTGCGGTCGTCCTGGATGTCCTGCGTCAGATCGCCTGCAGAAATGGCCTCGGCCAGGGTCACCGCCCGGTCAAGCGGCCGCGTGATGGAGCGCACCAGCAAGGCGGCCATCAGCATGCCAAGGACGACCACCACGACGGCGCTGGCCGCGCCGATCACCACGAGGTTGTCGCGGGTCGCGTGCGCCGCCTGCACGGCCTGGTCGCGCTGGCGCTCCTGGGCCGCCACGAACTTGTCGATCGACTCCAGGTAGGCCACCGCCTTCGGGCGGTAGACACTTGCGAGGTACTCCTGCTTGGCCGCCGCATCACCTGCATCGGTCAGCGCCTTGAGCTTGTCGGCCTGGCCGCGGATGTCGGCGCGCGTGGCGGCCACCTGGGCCAGCGCCGCCTTGTCGTCGGCCGACACCGAAGATTTGCTGATCTTTTCCTGCACCGGCGTGATGCGGGCCGTGAGGGCCGCCACGCGCGTGTCGAAATCGGCCTTGAGCGCCGCGTCCGTGGTCACGAAGCTGGCCATCGACATGGTGACGGCCACCTCGGCCAGCCCCCGCCAGCTCACCGCCGTGGTGATGGCGGACTCATACTTCTCGACGGCTGCCTCGGTCTCGGCGGTCACCCGTCGCCCGTTCCACTGCGTGAAGATGGCGGCCACCAGCATCAGCGCCAGCAGGCCCAGGATCACGCTCCACATCTTGTGGGCCACGCGCAGGTTGTTGAAATTCATGGTTGATCCTTACGCTCTACCGGGACAGGCAACTGGCCCGGCTCTGTGAGTTCTTGCCTTAGGAAAACCGTCAAACCAGCGATAGCTGCCAGGACAGCAAGCGGGCACCGGGAGGTGCCTTGGCCTGCTTGTAACCAGTGTTGCTGGAATCAGCACGCCGCGTTATCGGTACAAGCCCTAAAATGCCTCTGTGACCCACTTGCTCAACGCCGACCTGCATTGCCATTCCGTGGTATCCGACGGAACCATGACCCCCGAAGACCTGGCAGCCCGTGCCAAGGCCAACGGGGTCGAGTTGTGGGCGCTGACCGACCATGACGAGATCGGCGGCCAACACCGGGCCGCAGTTGCGGCCAGCGCACAGGGCATGGCCTACCTCACGGGTGTCGAGATCTCGGTGACCTTTGCCGACACCACCGTCCACATCGTAGGCCTGGGCTTCGATCCCGACAATACCCAACTGGCCGCCGGCCTGGCCGCCACCCGCGGCGGACGGGGTGAACGCGCCCAGGACATGGCGCAGCAACTCGCCCAGGCCGGCATCGCAGGTGCCTATGAGGGCGCGCTGCAGTTCGTGGGCAACCCGGCACTGATATCGCGCACGCATTTCGCACGCTTTCTCGTCGAAACCGGGGTCTGCCGGGACACCTCCGAGGTGTTTCGCCGCTTTCTCACCGAGGGCAAACCCGGCTATGTGCCACACCGCTGGGCCAGCCTGGGCGATGCCGTGCGCTGGATCACCGAGGCCGGGGGCGTGGCGGTGATTGCCCACCCGGCACGCTACAAGTTCAGTGCGAACGAAGAATACGCGCTGTTCTCGGAATTCAAGGCCCATGGCGGGCGCGGCGTGGAGGTGGTGACCGGCAGCCACAGCCCGCCGGAGTACGTGACCTACGCCGCGATGGCCCAGGAGTTCGGCCTGGCCGCGTCGCGCGGCAGCGATTTCCACAGCCCTGACGAGTCGCACACCGACCTGGGCACGCTGCCGCCGCTGCCCGGCACGCTGACCCCCGTCTGGGAACTGCTGGCCGACCGCATCCGCCAGGCGGCCGCCACCTGACCTGAATTCTTCTTTTCCATGGCCCAGTACTTCGAAGTCCACCCCGACAACCCCCAGCCCCGTCTGCTCAAGCAGGCGGCGACACTGCTGCAAAAGGGCGGCATCGTCGCCGTACCCACCGATTCGAGCTATGCGCTGGTGTGCCACCTCGATGACAAGGATGCGGTGGACAGGCTGCGCCGCATCCGCCAGGTCGACGACAAGCACCACCTGACCCTGCTGTGCCGCGACCTTTCGGAGCTGGCCAACTACGCCCGCGTGGACAACCGGCAGTACCGCCTGCTCAAGCTGGGCACACCCGGGCCGTACACCTTCATCCTCGAAGCCACCAAGGAAGTACCGCGCCGCGTGAGCCATCCGTCGCGCAAGACCATCGGCCTGCGCGTGCCGGAAAGCAAGGTATTGCAGTTGCTGCTGGAGCAGCATGGCGCCCCGCTGCTGGCCACCACGCTGATCCCTGCCGGCGAGACCGAGCCCCTGAACGACCCGGAAGAAATCCGCGAGCGCTACGAAAAGCTGGTGGATGCCATCGTGGATGCCGGGGCCTGCCCCCGCGAGCCCACCACGGTGGTGGACCTGACGCCCATGGGCACGGGCGGCGACCCTGAAGTGGTGCGCGAAGGCCGCGGCAGCCTGCAGGCACTGGGCCTGTAACCCTCAATCCAGCTTGAACGCGCCCACGGCGCGCTGCAGGTCTTGCGCGCGCGACGACAGGGCCGAGGCGGCGCTGGCCGCCTGCTGGACCAGGGCCGCGTTCTGCTGCGTGGCGCTGTCCATCTGCGCCACGGCACCGTTCACGTGCTCGATGCCCGAGCTTTGGGCGTGCAGCGCACCCGAGATCTCGCCCAGCAGCGTGCTGACCTGGCCGACTGCGCCCACGATCTCTTCCATGGTCTTGCCGGCGCGGCCCACGTGGCCGGCGCCGCTCTCGACCTGGTCCACCGACTGGCTGATCAGGGTCTTGATCTCGCGGGCCGCCACGGCACTGCGCTGCGCGAGGCTGCGCACCTCGCTGGCCACCACGGCAAAACCCCGGCCCTGCTCGCCCGCGCGGGCGGCTTCCACCGCCGCATTCAGGGCCAGGATGTTGGTCTGGAAGGCAATGCCTTCGATGACCTGGATGATGTCCACGATCTTGCGCGAGCTGCCGCTGATGGCCTGCATGGTCTGCACCACGTCACCCACCACGGCGCCACCGCGCTCGGCGATTTGCGAGGCGTTCACGGCCAGGCTGCTGGCCGAGCGGGCGCGCTCGGCGTTCTGGCGCACGGTGGTGGTCAACTCGGCCATGCTGCCAGCCGTGTCGGCCAGGGAGCTGACCTGGTCTTCGGTGCGGCGCGCCAGGTCGGAATTGCCCGAATCGATGTCCGCCGCCGCCTCGGTGATCGAGTCCGTGGACTGCTTGATGCCCGAGACCAGTTCGGTCAGCGTGTCTTCCATGGTGCCCAGCGCCGTGAGCAGGCGTCCGAAGTCGCCTTCGAGCTCGGACGAAAATTCCTGGCTCAGATCGCCCGAAGCCACCGTCTCAGCAATCAGGATGGCCTGGTTCAGCGGTGCCACGATGCCATTGCGCAGCAGCACGAAGGCCACCAGCGCCACGATGAATACGCCCGCGCCCAGCACCGAGACCCAGGTGCGCACGCTCTGCAGGTGGCCATGGCCCTGGCGGATGGCCTGCTCCAGCGGACCGCGCTGCGCATCGGTAAGACCAGTGGCGGCCGCCACCGAGGCCTTGTACGCATTTTCCGCACTGCCCACCCCGCTCAAGGCTACGGCCATCAGGATGGCCACCATCAGGCCGATGAGGCCGAACGCCAATATGAGGCGGGTTCCAATCTTCAAACGATCCAGGCCCATGGGATTCATCTCCGATGTCAATGTTGTATGTATATATACGGCGACCGTTGCGCTCAATGTAGCGCGGGCAGGGCCTGCGCCTAGTCTGCCACGCCTGTATCCATTTGAAACAGCCATGGCATGGTAACAATCCCGCCAGGAACCTGCTTGGAGGAGCGGATGTCGCGCGTCTGAGACAATTGGACCGGTGGACACCTCTCAAATTATCCAAGCCATTCTCATTCATGCCTTGCCCGTGCTGTTTGCCATCACTGTGCACGAAGCCGCCCACGGGTACGTCGCCCGGTATTACGGAGACAACACAGCCTACATGATGGGGCGGGTCACGCTCAACCCGCTCAAGCACATCGATCCCATCGGCACCATCCTGATGCCTTTGTTGCTGCTTTTCTCCTTCTCAGGTGCATTCCTGCTCGGGTATGCCAAACCCGTGCCAGTAAATTTCAACAATCTGCGCAACCCCAAGCGGGACATGATTTGGGTGGCATTGGCGGGGCCAGCCTCCAACTTCATACAAGCTATTTTGTGGACCGTGATCTTTATCGGTCTCAAAAAGGCTGATGTGCAAGAGATCTTTTTTCTAGCGGTTGCCCAAGCCGGAATAAAAGTTAATCTGGTGCTTTGTGCATTCAACCTCTTCCCTATCCCTCCGTTGGATGGCGGTCGCATACTGGTGGGTCTACTGCCCTGGAAACAAGCGCACTTGGTGTCCCGCGTCGAGCCTTTTGGATTCTTCATCGTGCTGGGCCTGGTACTTACGGGAGTGTTGAGCACTGTCTGGATGGAGCCATTGATGCTTGCGGGCTACGGTTTCCTTAATTGGCTGATTTCTCCGTTCCTGTGACGCGCATGACTAGTCTTGAACTTTCTTATTTCGCTGAATTCACCTTCCCATGAGCACCACGCGTTTTCTCACCGGCATCACCACCACGGGCACGCCCCACCTGGGCAACTTCGTGGGTTCCATCCGCCCCTCGGTGGCGGCCAGCCTCACGCCCGGCGTGCAGAGCTTCTACTTCCTGGCCGACTACCACGCGCTCATCAAGTGCGAGGACCCGGTGCGCATCCAGCGCTCCACGCTGGAGATCGCCGCCAGCTGGCTGGCCGCGGGCCTGAACCCCGAGAAGGTCACGTTCTACCGCCAGTCCGACATCCCCGAGATCCCTGAGCTCACCTGGCTGCTGACCTGCGTGACCGGCAAGGGCGTGCTCAACCGCGCCCATGCCTACAAGGCCAGCGTGGACAAGAATGTGGCGGCCGAGCGCGATGCCGACGACGGCGTGACCGCTGGCCTGTTCATGTACCCCGTGCTCATGGGCGCCGACATCCTGATGTTCAAGGCGCACAAGGTGCCCGTGGGCCGTGACCAGATCCAGCACATCGAGATGGCGCGCGACATGGCGGCCAGCTTCAACCACCTGTATGGCGAGCACTTCGTGCTGCCCGAGGCCGCGATCGACGAGCATGTGGCCACCCTGCCCGGCCTGGACGGCCGCAAGATGAGCAAGAGCTACGACAACACCATCCCGCTGTTCAGCTCGCGCGAGCAGCTCAAGAAACTCATCGGCGGCATCCTGACCGACTCGCGCGCGCCCGGCGAGGCCAAGGAGGTGGAGGGCTCGGCCCTGTTCCAGATCTACCAGGCCTTCGCCAACGAGGCCGAGACCGCCGCGCTACGCCAGCAGTACGCCGACGGCATTGCCTGGGGCGACGCCAAGCAGGTGCTGCTCGAACGCGTGGACCAGGTGATCGCCCCCATGCGCGCGCAGTACGAAGAGCTGATCAACAACCCCGCCCGCATCGAGCAGACGCTGCTGGCCGGCGCCGAGCGCGCCCGCACGCTGGCCACGCCCTTCATCCGCGAGCTGCGCTCGGCCGTGGGCCTGCGCAGCCTGGTGCAGGCCGGCACGGCCACCAAAGCGGCCAAGACAGCCAAGGTGGCCCTGCCCTCGTTCAAGCAGTACCGCGAGGCCGATGGCAAGTTCTACTTCAAGCTCGTGGCGGCAGACGGCCGCCTGCTGCTGCAGAGCACGGGCTTCGATGCGCCCAAGGAAGCAGGGCAGGCCATCGGCCAACTGCAAAAGGGTGGTGATGCCCTGCAGGCGCTGGCACCCCGGCTGGCGCCAGTGGACGGAGTGGAACCGGCCGACGTGACGGCGGCGCTGCAGGCGCTGGCGGATGCAGCCGCTGCCAGCTGATACAGCCGCGCCCCTTCAATCCCTGTAGCGCACGCGCGCCCACAGGGTCGGCCGGGTGTCGCCATTGAGCGGCGCCTGCGCCGTGGCGATGAAGGACCAGCGCCGGTCCGCCGAATCCATGGAATGCACCAGCACCAGATCCCAGCCCGGCCGGCGTGGAATGCCATTGGCCTCGTCGGCAAAACGTGAACCGCGGTAGACCAGCGATCCGGCAGACAGGTCGCGCCCGCCATGCTTCCATACGCTGGCCAGCGCCACCGTGTGCCGCGCAAACCCCGGCAAGGCGTTTCCACCGAACTGGCTGCCCAGGTTGCGCGATTGCGCCCAGGTGTAGCTGCCCAGCACACTCCAGCGCGGCGCCAGCACGCGGTTGAGCGCCACGCCCGCCTGGTGCAACCGGCCCTGGCTGAACACAGGGTTCTCGTTGTAGGGGTCCACCACAGTCTGCCCGGTCTGGATCTGCGCGCCCAGGCTGCCCACGCGGTCCAGGTTCACCAGGCCCCGGGGCGGCAGTACCAGGCTGCCGTTGGCAAACGTGGGGTTCACGATGTCCTGGCTGGACAGCATGGCGAAGCCGAAGGTGCGTTCATTGAACTCCCAATCCAGTTGCGCCGCGCGCTTGCGCCCGAAGCTGCCTGGCAACTGGTAGTGGTGGTCGATGGCGATGGCGCCCTGCGCGACGGGCGAGAGCGTGTGCGCACTGGGTGAGCGCACGTTTTCGATATAGGCCAGGTGCAGCGCCCGGCCCGGCCCCATGCGGTAGGACATGCCCAACCGCGGCAAGGGGTGGCGCGCATGGCCGCCATGCTCGGCTGTGGGGTCCGCCAGGTCCTCGTCGGTCAGCGAATCGAAGAAGCGCTCGCCGTAGCGCACGGCCAGGCGCGGCCAGTAGGCTTCGGCATGCCAGGTCCAGGGGCCATCGCGCCATTCGCCCGCCAGCCAGGGCATCTGAAAGCGCGCCTGTGTGCGCTGGGTGGAGGTGACCACCGGGTCGGACAGGCCCGAGTCGGATGCTCCGCGGGTACCCTCCCAGCCCAGGCTCAGGCGACGGGGGCCCCACTGCACCGTGTGGCGCAGCAGCACGCCGTCGTCCGAATCGGTGATGCGTGAATCCTGCGGGCCGTAGGTGGCATCGTCGAGCACCAGGCCCTGGCCAAAGCGTGCGCGGTGCAGCTTGAGCCAGGTCTGCGCATCGGGTGACCAGCGCCAGGAGCCACCCAGGTCCGTTCGCTCAGAGCGCTGGCGCGCCAGGCCATTGAAGGTGATGCCGTTGCCGAAATCGCGCCCTTGCGGAAAGCTGTAGCGCAGCCGGTCCTCGGTGTGCAGCAGGAACAGGCCCAGGCTCTCCGTGGGGCGCATGCCCAGCGCCAGATCGAAGCCCGGCGACGACAGGCGGTAGCTGGGCGCGCCGCCGTTGTTCGACCACATCTGCACGCCGTTGGTGCGCACCTGCCAGGCCAGGGGCACCGGCGCGGCGGCAAAGCCATGGTGGCCGACATCGGCGGCCAGTTTGTCCTGCACCGGGCCGCGCTCGGCACTGGCAATCCACAGCCACTCGCCCCCCTGCGTGAGCATCAGCGGCGCCTGCTTTTCGCTGGCGCCAAAGGCCGTCGGGTCGCTCAGGTAGCCCTGGTAACGCTCGGAATTGCGGCTGAAATCGCTCTCGTAGCGGTTCGCCAGAAAGAAGTGGCTGCCCGCCCACAGCGGGTAGTACGAGGCGCTGGCATAGGCGCGCGCCCAGTGCTCCATGCCGAAATCACCAAGCGCCTTGCCCAGGTTGGCCGAGCCCTGGCTGTCACTGGTGAGCGGGTCCAGCGACTTGAGGTAGGGCAGCCGCGTGAGCGCCTCGCGCGCGGCGGAAATCGCCTCCACAGGCTCACCCTGGTCATTGCGCAGCACCGACTCGATCTGCCAGGGCAGCGGGTCGTTTGGGTCGGCCACGCGGGCGCGCGCCAGCGAGTCGAGCGCGGCCGCGCGCTCGCCCAGTTGGTACTCGGCCACGGCCAGCCACACCTGGGCGCGGGCGTAGCGCGGCTCGATCACCAGGGCCTTGAGCAGCTGGGTGCGGGCGGCGGCGGGGTCGCCCTGCTGCAGTGCCAGCAGGCCCGCGCCTGCCAGGCTCACATAGTCGTCACCCGCCTGGGCCAGGGCTGCCGCGAAACCGCTTTGGGCATCGAGCAACCTCAAGGCCTCGGCCGCCAGCGTGGCCTGCTCGCCCTGGTAGGCCGGGTGCTCTGGCGCCAGCGCTACAGCGCTTGCCAGGGCCTGGCGCGCACCGCGCAGGTCGCCGCGCTCACGCAGGGCGCGCCCCAAGCCCCACTGGGCAGCGGCCCGGTCGGTAGCGGGCTCCTGGCGTGCCTCGGCACCGGCCACGGCACGCCGGTACAGGGCGATGGCCTCCTCGCCACGCCCTTCCAGGCGGTGCCAATCGGCATCGGCCAGCAACAGCGCCGTGGCCTCGGGTGCCCGGGCGCGCGCGGCATCGAGCCAGGCGCGTGCCTGTGCGCCCTGGTCCAGCACCATCAGCAGCTCGGCCCGGCGCGCTGCCGTGCGCGGGTCCTGCGTGCGCTGCCAGGCGTTGGCCAGGCGCTGCTGGGCCGCGTCCATGCGGTCGTCGAAAACTTCGAGGTCGGCCAGCAGCAACTCCACCACAGCCCCGCCCTGCCCGCTGGCGGACAACGCCAGCAGCCGCTCGCGTGCGCGCGGCCACTGGCCCGTGCGCAGGTCGTCGCGGATGGAGTACAACGGGGGCGCCACATCGGGGCCCTGCAGCTCGGCCCAGCGCGCGGCATCCACCGGGTTGGCCATGACCCACTGCACCCGGTCGCGCGGGCGCACCAGCACGCGCTTGACCGGTGCCTTGCCAGGCTCCGCAGTGCCCTGCTCCGACGGGCCCAGCTCCACCCGGCCGAAATCGTTGGACAGGTCGACCTGGCCCGAGAGCACGGTGAGCGTCGTGCGGCCCGCCGCATCCACCTCCACGTCCCAGTCGGTGCCGCGCACCACGGCCAGGGCTGCCGGGGTCTGCAGCTGCAGCGAGGCCGGGGTTTTCTTGGTGCGCGCCCACAGCCGGCCGGCGGCCAGCTCCAGCAGGGTGCGCTCGGGCTGCGACTCGCACAGGCGCAGCTGCGCGTTGGCCGACATGCGGATCTGCGTGCGGTCGGCCAGCAGCAGCGCGGCCGACGACAACTCCAGCGTGCGCACGCCCGCACCCGCGCCCAGTTGCTGGGCCAGTGCGGCCGGTGACCAGGGGCCCTGGCCTGCCGGCCGAGTCTGGCCTTGCCCGGCCAGGGCCACGACCTGCGCAGCCACGGCGTCTGGCGCAGCGGACACCCCCGCGCACTGGGCCCAGGCGCCGGGCAGGCACAAGGCGCACGCTCCCAGGGCAACCGGGGTCGTGATCCACAAGCGTGTCGACGGCATAGCGGGCCTTTCAGGGTTATTTTTCCAGCGCGTGCGCAAATGCTTCAGCACCGGCCGCAGCAGGTCCCTGGGCATCGGCCAGGCCCTGCACGTGCGCCTGCAGCCGGTCGGCCTGGGCGGCCCACAGCGGCGCCAGGTGCACGGCCCGTGCCCGCCATTCGGCGCAGCACGCCAGGGCCTCGTCCCAGTGGCCCGCATGCACATGGGCCTGCAAAGCCAGGCTGGTGGCCACGAGCGGCGCGTCGTCGCACGGGGTGTAGACATCGATGCCGCTGCTGCGGCCAGCCAGTACCACGGCGTCGAGCCAGAGCAGCTGCGGCGGTTGGACACCATCCTTCGGCAGCGCGCTGCGCGTGGCTTCGGACAGCAGGATGCCGGTGCCGAAGGCCTTGTTGGCGCCTTCCAGCCGGGCGGCGGTGTTCACCGCGTCGCCCACGGCGGTGTAAGTGAAGCGGCCTTCGGAGCCCAGGTGCCCCACGGCCGCCTCGCCCGTGTGCAGGCCAATGCGCAGCTGCAGCCCGGCAAAGGGGGTTCCTGCCCACTGACTGCGCAAGGCGTTCATTTCCACCTGCATCTCCTGCGCGCAGGCCAGGGCGCGTGCCGCGTGCTGCGGCTCGGCCACGGGTGCGTTCCAAAAGGCCATCACGGCATCGCCGATGAATTTGTCGAGCGTGCCGCCATGGCGGTGCACGGCATGGGTCATACGCGTGAAGTAGGCGTTGAGCGCACGCGCCACCGCCTCGGGTGGCAGGTGCTCGCTGGCCGAGGTGAAGCCCGCCAGGTCCGAGAACAGCAGCGTGAGCACGCGCCGCTCGCCGCTGATGGCCGGTGCCGCCCCACTGGCGATCAGCGCGCTGACCACGGCCGGCGGCACGTAGCGCCCGAAATCCAGCCGCAGACGCTCGCGCTGGCGCCGCTCACGCCAGTAGCTGTCGGTCGCGCCCACATTGAAGTGCAGCGCCAGCGCCACCAGCGTGGGCAGCGTGGGCCACCACACGCCCTGCAGGTAGGCCCACAGCCCGCCGATCAGCGCCAACAGGGCCAGTGCCACGCTCAGCCACACGGCCAGCCAGGCGCGCCAGCGCCGCGTGAGCGCCGCCACCAGGGCAATGGCCGCTGCCGCCTGCAGCAGCGGGCCCGCCGGGTGCGCGGGCACGATCCAGTCACCGGTCAGGCCGTTGATGAGTGCCGTGGCATGCAGCAGCACGCCCGACTGCGTGCCCTGGCCCAGCGCCCGCAGCGGCGTGGTGAACTGGTCCACCCCGCCCACCGGTGTGTTCTGGCCGAGCAGCAGCAGGCGCCCCTGCAGTGCGCCAGGCGGCAGCTGCCGCGCCGGGTCCAGCGCCTGGGTGTAGTGCACGTAAGGCAATGCCACCTCGAGGGCGTAGTAGCGCAGCAGCGCGCCGGGTGGCGGTGCCACGATGGTGCGGCCCGCCGCCTGCGCGAGTACACGCCACATGGCATCGCTGTGCCCGGGTGCGCTGCGCTGCACGCCGTCATCGTCGGGGTGCATGCCCACGTCGCCGTGGCGCGCCTGGTCGAAGACGGACATCACCGTCTGCTGGTACTGCGCCACCTGCCCGCTCTGGACGGCCACCTGGGCGCTGGCCAGCACCACCGGCATACGCCCCTGCAGGGCTAGGCCCAGGGCCGCATCGTCCTCAGGGGACTGGGCGGTGGACAGCAGCAGGTCGATGCCGAGCCCCGCTGCGCCGGACGCGGAAAGCGCGTCGACCAATTGCGCATGCAGCCGCCGGGGCAGCGGAGGCGCGGCCTGCAGGGCCGCGAGGCTGGGCTCGTCGATACCGACGACCACCACACCGGCATCGGGCCGCACGGGCGCCGTCAGGCTGCTGAAAAGATCGTATTCCAGGCGCTGCAGCGGCTGCCAGACCGGCAGCAGGTGCAGCACGGCCAGCAGCACCAGCGGCACCAGCAGGCGCAGCGCCCACTGGCGCCCCGCATCCCCTGCCAACGCCGACCGGATCCAGGCCATACAACTCCCATCATATGTAACGCACTGTATCCCAGGGCGCCGCTGCAGCAAAGCCTGCTGTCTATCCGCCCACACTGGCTTAGACTGGCCCGACGCCTACCGGAGACTTCCATGAAAACCTTGATTGCATCCGCCGCCCTGCTGGCTCTGCTCGCGGGCTGCGAATCGGCCACCACCCGCCCGCCCTCGGGCCCCATGGCCTCGGGTCGGGACCGGACCTTCAGCGTACCGGTGTATGGCGCCGACGCCTCGCCGGCTTACAACGCGGCCACCCGCGAATGCCAGAAGCTGGCCCTGTTCCCCAAGCTGCTGCGCAACGAGGGCTCGCGCCTCGTCTTCGAGTGCGTGAGCGAAAACCCCAATCGCTGAGCCCGATGGCCAGGTGCCGAACTGCTGCCGTCGCCGCTGTGCTCGCGCTGGCCACGGGTCTGCCCGCGCTGGCCCAGGTGCGCCACGACCGGCAACACCCGGTGTGGACCAACAGCCTGGGCATGCCATTCGTGCAGGTGCCCGCGGGCAGCTTCGTGATGGGCGGTGTCGAGGCCCCCGATGTGCTCGCACAAGCCTATCCGCTGCTGGAGCCCAAGCGCTTTGCCGAACTGACCGATGAGGCCCCGGCCCACCGCGTGATAATCGGCCAGGCCTTCTACCTGGGGCAGCACGAAGTCACGGTAGGCCAGTTCCGGCGCTTCCTCGCAGCGTCGGGCTACCAGCCCGAATCGGAGGCCGACGGCACCGGCGGCTATGGCTACAACGCTCTGTACGACCCGGCCACCACGCGGCGCGGCGATGCCTTCGAAGGGCGCGACCCGCGCTACTCGTGGCACAACCCGGGTTTCCCGCAGGGTGACGACCACCCCGTGGTCAACGTCACCTGGAACGACGCCCAGGCCCTGGCCCAGTGGCTCAGCCGCACCGAAGGCCACCGCTACCGCCTGCCGACCGAGGCCGAGTGGGAATACGCCTGCCGCGCCGGCACGCGCACCCGCTACCCGCATGGCGACGACCCGGAGGGGCTGCTGAAGAACGCCAACACCTTCGACCAGGACGCAGCCCCCTACTGGCTGCGCTGGCAGCAGCATGCGCTGCGCGGCAGCGACGGCCACGCCTTCACCGCCCCCGTAGGCAGCTACGCGCCCAGTGCCTTCGGCCTGCAGGACATGCTGGGCAATGCCTGGGAGTGGGTGGCCGACTGGCATGGCGACACCTACTACGCCGAATCACCGGTCGTGGACCCCGGGGGCCCGGCCGAGGGCAGCGTGCGCGTGCGCCGCGGGGGCTCCTGGCACACCTGGTCTTTCTACGCACGCTGTGGCTACCGCAACTGGAACAGCCCGCAGACCCGCTACACCCTGGTGGGCATGCGGCTGCTGCGCGAAATCGCGCCCTCCGCAGCCGCCCGGCCCGGCCCGCGCCCGGCAGCCACGCACCGCCTGTCATCGCCCGTGGCACGGTGAACAACTGTCAAACCTGGCGATCCCCAAGATGGGGCATGGAATGGGCCGCCGCACATCGCGAATAATGCACAGTTAATCTTGAATGGAACGAACCATGCGCATAGCGGCGTTAGACGACGATGCGCTTCAGCTGGATCTGATCAAACAGGCCACCGAAGCGATGGGGCATGTGTGCCATACCCACCTGACCGGTGCCGCGCTGATGCGCGAGATGCGCCGCGAAACCTTCGACCTCCTGATCGTGGACTGGCACCTGCCCGACACCACCGGCCCCGAGGTGGTGCGCTGGGTGCGCGAGAACGTGGGCAAGCAGTTGCCCATCCTGTTCGTGACCAACCGGCAGGAAGAGCGCGACATCGTCGAAGGCCTGGGCAGCGGGGCGGACGACTTCATGGTCAAGCCCGTGCGCATTGGCGAGCTCAATGCGCGCGTGGCCGCGCTGTTGCGCCGAGCCTACCCGCAGAGCACCGGTGGTGCGCTCGATTTCGGGCGCTACAGGTTCTTCCCCGAATCGCGCTCGCTGGAGATCAATGGCACGCCTGCCGAACTCAAAAACCGCGAATACGACCTGGCCCTGTTCCTGTTCCAGAACATGGGGCGCCTGCTCTCGCGCGACCACCTCAAGGAGGTGATCTGGGGCCAGGGTTCGGACGTGCTGTCGCGCTCGCTCGACACCCATGTCTCGCGCCTTCGCACCCAGCTGGACCTGCGCCCGGCCAACGGCTACTTCATCACCGCCGTGTATGGTGTGGGCTACCGGTTCGAAGCGGTCGAGCCTGGTCGCTAGTGCTGCACCTGGCGTCCCATGGCGCCATGGATACAACGGTTCTGAATGAAGCTTTGCCGCGCTCTGCGGCACCTAGGAGAGTTGACGTGGTCATCCACCGCCTTGCATTGCCCTTGTCGGCCGTTGCCCTGCTCACGGCGGGCATCGGTTGCGCGCATGCGCAAACCACCCCCGACACGCAGACGGACGAAATCCCGCACACCGTGCGGGCCGGCGACACGCTTGAAGGCCTGGCCAACACCTACCTGGACAATCCACGCCAGTGGCTGCTGCTGCAGCAGCGCAACAAGGTGGCCAACCCCAGGCGCCTGCAACCGGGCTCCACCGTGTGGATCCCCGTGCGCCTGCAGCCCAAGGCCTCGGCCCAGGTGGAATTCGTGCACGGCAGCGCCACGGCACAGCCCGGCGCCCAGGCCGCAGCCCAGCCTGTGGCGCAAGGTGCCCGCCTGGACGAAGGCACCCGCCTGCAGGTGGGGCCGGACAGCTTCATCGCCGTGCGCCTGGCCGACGGCACACTGGTGCGCGTGCAGGCCCAGTCCGACCTGCAGTTGCGCCAGTTGCGCCGCCGCGGGCGCGCAGGCAGCGTGCAATCGGTGCTGGAGATGCGCGCCGGCAGTGTGGAGTCGAGCGTGACGCCCAGCGCCGATGCCCTGCGCCGTTTCGAGATCCGCACGCCGCGCGCCGTGACCAGCGTGCGCGGCACCGAGTTCGGCGTGGCGCTGGCGGCCTCGGGCCAGGCCACGGCCTCGGTGCTGGAAGGCTCGGTGGCCGTGCAGTCGCGTGCCGAGAATGCCGCGCAACCGGCCCCCGACACCACCTTGCTGGCCCGTGGCCAGGGTTTGTCCGTCGCGCCCGATGGGACGCTGGGTGCACCACGCAACCTGCTGGCGCCGCCCGATCTGTCCACCGTACCCGCCCAGCTGCACGACCTGGGCCTGCTGGCCATCAATGTCCCTGCGACCCCTGGCGCCACGGCCTTCACCGCCCAGGTGGCGCGCGATGCGGCCATGACGCAGGTGCTGCGCAGCGGCCGCTTTGCCGATGGCCAGTTGCGCTGGGCGGCACTCGACGATGGCAGCTACCACCTGGCCGTGCGCGCCGTTGACGAGGCCGGCATTGCCGGCCTGCCGGCCACGCGCCCCATCACCATCAAGACCCGGCCGGTGCCGCCGCTGTACCAGCAGCCGGCCCCCGGCGCCGTGCTGCCGCGCGTGACCGGCGCGCTGCGCTGCACCGAGGTCCCGGGTGCCCGCTGGTACCGCATCCAGGTGGCGGCCAGCGCCGACTTCGCCACGCCGTTGCTGGACGAGGGCCGCCTCGGCACCTGCCAGCTGACGCTGGCCACACTGCCCCTGGGCAACTACTTCTGGCGCGCGGCCACCATCGCAGAGCCCGCCGGTGGCGCACTGGACCAGGGACCGTTCGCACCCGCGCAGCCCTTCGCCGTGGCCCAGCAGCCCGCTGCGCTGGACCTGTCGGCCATGCAGGCGACGGATGGCGACACCATCGTGCGCCTGCACTGGCCCGCCCAGGCCGGCCAGCGCTTTCGCGTGCAGCTGGCACCGGACCTGGAGTTCAAGACCATCACCCAGGACATCCAGCTCGACGAGCCCCGCTGGACCTCTGCGGATGGCTTGGCTGCAGGCACCTACTTCGTGCGCATCCAGGTGCTGGACCCCTCGGGGCTGCAAAGCGAGTTCTCACCGCCGCGCAGCATCCGCGTGGGCACGGGGCTGAATACCAGCTCCGGGCTGCCCCTGTCCACCATGGGCGGTGAGCCCGTGCGCCGCCCCTGAGCCCTTGCGGTCGATGCCCACGCCGCATTCCCGCACGCGAAACCAGCAGCGGCGGGTCGAATGGGCCGCCATCGCGCTGACGCTGCTGGCCCTGGTCGCCTGGCTGAGCACGCCCAGCATGCTGCCGCGCACCAACCACCTGGTGCAGGACACCGGGCTGCGCCTGGTGTCGCGCCCGGCGCAAGCCGATATCGCCGTGATCGCGGTGGACGACCGCAGCATCGGCGTGATCGGCCGCTGGCCCTGGCGGCGCGCACTGCACGCACAGCTGGTCCAGAACGTGTCGCGCCAGGCACCGCGGGTGATCGGCATGGACGTGCTGTTCAACGAGGAAGACCTCGACTACCCCGAGGACGACCTGCTGCTGGCCGATGCCGTGGCCCGAAGCGGCCGGGTGGTACTGCCGGTGATGCAGCGCCAGGGTCCATCCGAGCCGGGCGACGGTGCGGACCGCCCCACTCCTGCACTGGAGCAGGCCGCTGCCCGACTGGGGCATGTGCACGTGGCCGCGGACGAGGACGGCGTTGTGCGCAGCCTGTACGCGCGCGAGGGGCCGGCCAGTGCGCCCTGGCAGCACTTCAGCCTCGCCATGCGCTGCGTGGCCACGCCATCGCTCGGTGGCTGCCCGCCGGCACGCTGGAGCGATCCCCCGGCCGATGGCGCCCGCTGGGAACGCGCGGGCCGCCGCCTGATTCCCTACGCGGGCGGGCCGGGGCATTTCACCACCTACTCCTACATCGACGTGCTGCGCGGCGAAGTGCCGGCTGATGCCTTTCGCGGCAAATACGTGCTCGTGGGCTCCATCGCCGCCGGGCTGGGCGACATGTTCGCCACCCCGGTGGGCCAGGAATCGCGCCTGATGCCGGGTGTGGAAGTGATCGCCCAGGTGCTCGACGCCGACCTGGCGGGGGTGCAGATCCACAGCGCGCCGCCCGCGCTGAACATGGCCTTCAATCTGCTGCCGGTGGTGCTGGCGCTGGTGGCGCTGCTGCTGCTCGGGCCCTTCGCGGCCCTGCTCACCAGCATTGCCTTGGGGGCGCTGACCCTGGCCATGGCCGTGGTGCTGCCGGTCTGGAGCGGCATGCAGTTCGCGCCCGCCGCCGCCCTCATCGGGCTGGTGCTGGCCTATCCGCTGTGGAGCTGGCGGCGCCTGAGTGCCGCAGCCCAGTTCCTCAGGCTGCAGATGGAAACCCTGCAGCGCCAGGGGCTGGTGATCCCGCTGCGTGGCCCGGCGGCCAGCAGCGGCGACTTTCTGGAGCGGCGCATCAATGCGGTGGAATACGCCTCGCGCCAGTTGCGCGACATGCACCATTTCGTGAGCGAGAGCCTGCAGCAACTGCCTTCGCCGACCATGGTCTGCGACACTGAAGGCCGTATCCTGCTGGCCAACACGGCTGCGCGGCGCCATGTGCTGGGCATGGCCGAGGTCGAGGGCGACCCCATGGTCTGGCCCCTGCAGGGCCGCCAGATCACTGACGTGCTGGGCGACTTGATCGACATCGCCACCGAACAGCCACTGGTGACGCAGGAGCGGCTGGCCAACGGCAACCTCCCGGCCCGCCGGGAGGGGCGCGATGCCAAGGGCCGCAGCGTGCTGGTGCAAAGCCGCCAGTTCACCGACCTGGCGCAATCGGGCTGGCTCGTGACCCTGGTGGACCTGACCGAGATACGCAGCGCACTGCAGCAGCGCGACGAGGCCATGCACTTCATCTCGCACGACATCCGCGCGCCCAATGCGTCCATCCTCACCCTGCTCGAAATGCACCAGGCCTACCCGGGCCGCATGTCGGACGCGGAACTCATGCAGCTCATCGCGCGCTACGCGAAGAGCTCGCTGGGCATGGCCGAGAATTTCATTCAGTTGGCCAGCGCCGAGTCCCAGGCGATGCGGCGGGAACCCCTGGACTTGGCCGACGTGCTGCACCAGACCGTGGACGAGGCCTGGGTGCTGGCGCGCGATGCCGACGTGCAGGTGCTGGTGGCCGATGCGCCGGAAACCGCCCCGTGCATGGGCGACCGCTCGCTGCTGTGCCGGGCGCTGGCCAATGTGGTCAACAACGCCATCAAGTACAGCCCACGCGGCAGCACCGTGCGCTGCACCCTGGCGGCTCGACCGGGTCACTGGGCCATTGCCGTGCGCGACGAAGGCCCGGGCATTGCGCCGGCTCTGCAGGACAAGCTGTTCGCCCCGTTCCAGCGGCTGCATGACCGCAGCCACCCCGGCATTGCCGGCGTGGGCCTCGGGCTGGCCCTGGTGCGCACCGTGGTGCAGCGCCATGGCGGCAGCATCGAGGTCGAGAGCGACGAAGGAAAGGGCGCGGAGTTCAGGCTGGTGCTGCCGCAGGGCGAGGCACCGCCCGATTGAATCGCAGCGAGGCCGATCAGGCCGTGGCTTCGGCTTCCAGGTGCACCTGGTCGGCCAGGGCATCGCCTTCACCGGCCAGCAGACCGATGCAATCGAGGGCCGTGGGCGGATCGCAAGGCTCAGCGTACACGCGCAAGGCAATGTCCTGCGCGGCGGGCGAGAAGAACAGCCACAGCTTGTCGGCCTGCTTGTCGTAGCACGAGAACAGCGCCCGCCTGGAGCCTGCCGGCGAAATCAGGAACTGCGACATGAACATCTGCTGGATGCGCTGGGTGGGCTCGAAGGCCTGGGCATCGTTGCCCAGCGACAATTTGTACCAACTTTTCATAGGAGCCTTTCGACCACAAGGTCTGTGTGTGCTGGCTCCATCGTATTTTCGACTGCGGGTTTTCCCACCTCTTCGAAGGCGCATAGGCCTGTAGGACTGCGACCACCGGGCGCGAAGGAGCGCGATCAGTGCTTGCCCAGATAGGCCTCGCGCACGGCAGGATCCGCCAGCAAGGCCTGCGCCGGTCCCGAAGACGCGATCTCCCCGGTCTTGAGCACGTAGGCGCGGTCGGCCACCTTGAGGGCCTGGTTGGCCATCTGCTCCACCAGCAGGATGGTCATGCCGCGCTGCTTGAGCGTGCGAATCACCGCAAAGATCTCCTTGACGATCAGCGGCGCCAGGCCCAGCGAGGGCTCGTCGAGCAGCAGCAGGCGCGGGCGCGCCATCAGCGCACGGCCGATGGCCAGCATCTGCTGCTCGCCACCGCTCAGGGTGCCGGCCATCTGGTGCTGGCGCTCGCGCAGGCGCGGGAAGGTGGTGAACTGCTCTTCGAGGTCGGTTTCGACCGCGGGATTGCCTGCGGGCCGCAGGTAGGCGCCCAGCAGCAGGTTGTCGCGCACGCTCTGGTCCGGGAACACCTGGCGCCCCTCGGGCGACTGGGCAATGCCCAGGGCCACGCGCCGGTGGGCCGGCGTGCGCGCCAGGTCCTGGCCCTCGAACACGATGCGCCCGCCGGCGCAGGGCTCCAGGCCCGAAATGGCCTTCATCAGCGTGCTCTTGCCGGCGCCGTTGCCGCCGATGAGAGTGACCACCTCCCCGGCCGCCACCTCCAGGCTCACGCCCTTCAAGGCATGGATGGCGCCGTAGTTCACCGCGAGTTGTTCGATTTGGAGCATGGGCGACGTCTCAGGCAAGGGCATGGGGTGGTGTGGCGGGGCTCTCGTCCTCGTCATCCACACCCAGGTAGGCGGCGATCACTTTGGGGTCCAACTGCATGGCGGCGGGCGCGCCTTCGGCGATCTTGGCGCCGTAGTCGAGCACCACCACATGGTCGGACACGGCCATCACCAGGTCCATGTGGTGCTCGATCAGCAGCACGGTGATGCCCTTGGCGCCGATGCGCCGGATCAGCTCGGTCAGCGCCTGCGTCTCCTGGGGGTTCAGGCCGGCGGCCGGCTCGTCGAGCAGCAGCAGGCGCGGCTGCGTGGCCAGCGCGCGCGCCAGTTCCAGCCGGCGCTGCAGGCCGTAGGGCAGGCTGCCGGCCTCGTCGTGGGCACGGTCCAGCATGCCCACGAACTGCAGCAGGCGCACCGCCTCCTCGCGCGCCTGGCGCTCCTCGCGCCGCGCTGCGGGCAGGCCGAACAGGCTGGCCGCAAAGCCCACGCGCAGGTGCGGGTGCAGGCCCACCAGCACGTTGTCGAGCACGCTCATGTGCGTGAACAGCTTGAGGTTCTGAAAGGTGCGCCCTATGCCCAGCCGGCAGATCTGGCTGGCGCGCACGCGGGCGATGCCCTGGCCCGCAAATTCGATGCGCCCCCGGTCCGGCGCCACGATGCCCGACAGGATGTTGAGCAGCGTGGTCTTGCCGGCACCGTTGGGGCCTATCAGCGCATGCACGTGCCCCGCGCGCAGCGACAGGCTGACCTCGTTGGTCGGCACCACGCCGCCATAGGCCTTGTACAGCCCGCTGGCACTGAGCACCACACCATCGGCAGGGGCAGCCGGTGCCTGGCGCGGCGACCACTCGCCCTGCACCACCAGCAATGGCGGCACCTGGTGCAGCCGCGGCCACAGGCGCCGCCCCAGCCGCTGCAGCGCACCGGCCAGGCCCTGCGGCATGGCGTACAGCGCAAACAGCAGCAGCGCCCCATAGGTGAAATGCTGCAGCCCGGGCCAGCGCGCCAGGAAGGCATCGAGCAAGGTCAGCGCCACGGCGCCCACCGCCGGCCCCATGATGGAGGGGCCGCCGAACAGCACGATGAGCAGCAGGAAGATCGACAGGTTGAAGCTGATGAAGTCGGAGTTGATGTACTGGTTCTGCTGCGCCACCAGGGCCCCGGCCACGCCGCAGGTGACGGCGCTGATGACGAAGGCCAGCACCTTGGTGCGGTAGACGTCGATGCCCACGCTCTCGGCCGCCACCTCGGCGGCCTGCACCGCCTGGAAGGCACGGCCGTACTTGCCGCCCAGCAGAGTGCGCAGCATGAGGTGCGTGGCCAGCGCGAAGGCCAGCACCAGCCAGGCCCAGCCGCGCATGTCCAGCATGCGCCCGCCGATGGACGGCGGCACGATGCCGTAGATGCCCTGCTGGCCGCCGAAAGGCACCTGCCATTCGGTCACGATCTTTTCGACCACGATGCCGAAGCCGATGGTCACCATGGCCAGCGACGGGCCCTTGACGCGCAGCGAGGGCAGCGCGATCAGCACGCCGAAGAGCCCCGCCACCACGGCCGCGGCCACCAGCGCCAGCCAGGGGTTCCAGCCCGCCTGGGCAGTGAGCAGGGCCGCCGTATAGGCCCCGGCGGCGAACAGCCCGGCATGGCCGAGCGACTTCTGCCCGCTCCAGCCCACCAGCACGTTCAGGCCGGCAGCGGCCAGGTAGTACATGCCGGCCGTGAAGATGATCTTGAGGTAGAAATCGTTGCCGATCGCCAGGGGGACCAATGCCGCAGCCGCGGCGGCTGCGATGAACGCAAGGGTATGGGTGCGCATGGTGCGGTCACACCTTCTCGAAAGGCTTCTGGCCGAACAGCCCTTCGGGCTTGACCACCAGCACCAGGATGATGAGCGCAAAGACCGTGATCTCGCGCATCTCCGCGCGCCACAGGCCCACCAGCGCCTCGATGCAGCCGAGCATGAAGCCCCCGGCAATGCAGCCGCGCGGGTTGGTCAGGCCGCCCACGATGGCCGACGAGAAGGCCTTGAGCGCGATGGCCAGGCCCATGAAGACCGAGGCCGTGGTGATGGGCGCGATCAGCAGGCCGGCCAGCCCCGCCAGGCTCGACGAGATCACGAAGGCCAGCACCACGATGGCGCCCACGTTGATGCCCATGAGGGCCGCGGCCTGCTTGTTCACCGCCACTGCGCGCACGGCCTTGCCGACCTTGGTGCGCCGCAGCACGTAGTCCAGCACCAGCATGACCACCGCCGTCACGCCCAGCACCAGGATCTCCTGCGCGCGGATGCCAGCCCCGGCGATGCGGATCACCCCGTCGCCCAGCGGCGAGGGCATGGCCATGGAGCCGGGGCCCCAGATGGCGAGCGCCGTGTTCTGCACGATGATGCCGAAGCCGATGGTGCTCATGACCCAGGCCATGCCGGTGGCACCCACGAAGGGCCGCACCGCCGTGAAGTACAGCACCACGCCGAGCAGGCCCAGCACCACGAGCGAGACCAGCAGCGCCAGTCCATAGCGCGCAAACGTCACGTCCGCCGCAGCCAGCACGCCGGTGTGGCCCTTGCCCGAGAGCAGCAGCAAGGTGGCCACCGCGATGAAGGAGCCCGCGACCAGGAACTCGCCCTGGCCGAAGTTGAGCGTCTTGGTCGTCGTGTGGGTGATGCTGAAACCCAGGGCGACGAGCGCATAGATTCCACCAAGGGCCAGGCCGCTCAGCAAGGCTTGCAATACGTTGGTCATGGGGTGCCGTCTCCGGGCCTGCCGCGCTGCGGGCTTACTTCTTGTAGTCGGCCGGCGTCAGCGCCTTGGTGATGGCGTCTTCATAGGCCGACACCTTGCCATCGCGCCAGCGGGCCAGGTGGAAGTCGGCCACCGAGAGCGCCTCGTGGTCGCCCTTGGCAAAGGGCTTCTGGTAGAGCTTCACGACGCCCTGGGTGTCGGGCAGGCCGTTCTCCAGCGTGGCGGCGAGCTTGTCGCCATCGGTGCTGCCGGCCTTCTTCACGGCGGCGGCCAGCAGCATCACCGAGTCGTAGGACTGCGCGGCCGCCACGAAGGTGGGCAGCTGTGGGTAGCGCTCGCGCACGCGGGCGGCCAGCGCCACGGCGCGCGGGTTGCTGTCTTCGGCCGTGGAGGTGGCGAAGATGATGTGCTCGGCCAGCTTCTTGCCCGCCGTGTTGAGCAGCGGCGTGCTCATGTTGCCCCAGGTGCCGAGCGTGGTGGGCATGTAGTTGATCTTCTCCATGCTGCGCAGCAGTTGGGCATTGGCGTCGGCCAGGCCGTAGACGATGAGCGTGTCGGCCCCGGCGTCTCGGATCTTGGCCAGCTGCGAGGTCATGTCCGTGTCCTTGGGGCCGAACTTCTCCACCGCCACGGCCTTGTTGCCGTGCAGGGCCAGCACCTCGGTCAGGTCCTTCACGCCCTGCTGGCCAAAGCCCGTGGAATCGGCGATGAAGGCAATCTTCTGGTTCTTGGTGGCCTTGACGGCATAGGCGATCAGCAGCGCGACCTGCTCGCGGTCCACCATGGACACGCGGTAGATGTAGTTCTGCGCCTCGCCCGCATAGCGTTTGGTGATGTCGGTGGCCGTGGCGACGGGCACGATCACGGGCACCTTCTTCTGCTGCGGTATGTGCAGCCAGGCCAGCGCATTGCCCGAGTTGGTGGGCCCGACCACGGCGGCCACCTTCTCGCTGTCGATCAGCTCGGTCATGTTCTGGATGGACTTGGGTGGCTGGCCGGTATCGTCGCGCACGATGCCCACCACCTTCCTGCCCAGCAGGCCGCCGGCCTTGTTGATGTCCTCGATGGCCAGATCGAACCCGTGGCGCGCGGCCACGCCCAGCTCGGCCGCGCCGGTGCCCGACTGGTCGGCATTGAAGCCGAAGCGGATGTCCTGCGCCTGGGCCGCGGACAGGCCGAGGGCCAGCGCAGCCGCCGCGAACAGCGGCCGCACAAGGGAAGGGATACGGGGATTCAGCTTCATGTCTTGTCTCCTGTCGTTGTCGTAAAAAAGGCGGCCCTTTGCGGGCCTGCCCAGCCTAGCCAGAACGTGATTACGCCCTAGCCCCGGATCTCTGCCAGCAACGCCAGCGCGCGGTCCACGCGCACGTCGTGCTCCTGCGCCATCTGCCTGGCGATGCGGTCAATCTCCTCGCCCGTGGCCCCTGCCACCAGCGCGATGTTGCGGGCATGCAGCGCCATGTGGCCGCGCTGGATGCCTTCTGTGGAGAGCGCGCGCAGGGCGCCCAGGTTCTGCGCCAGGCCCACGGCCACGGCCACCTCGCCCAGTTCCTGCGCCGACTGCACGCCGAGGATGCGCAGCGCCAGGCGCGCCAACGGATGGGTCCTGGTGGCACCACCCACCAGGCCCACGGGCATGGGCATCTCGATGGTGCCGACCAGGGCGCCGCTGGCGTCCTTCTCCCAGCGCGTGAGCGAGGTGTAGCGCCCGCCGCGGCAGGCATAGGCATGGGCGCCGGCCTCCACCGCGCGCCAGTCGTTGCCGGTGGCAACGATGACGGGGTCGATGCCGTTCATGATGCCCTTGTTGTGCGTGGCCGCACGGTAGGGGTCGATCACGGCGAAGGTGCAGGCGTCGACGATGCCTTCGATGATGCGCTCGCCGCTGTGCTCTGCCGTGGCCATCACCTCGGGCGTGAGGCGAACCCGCGCCCGCGCCAGGCGCAGGTCGGCCAGGTTCGAGAGGATGCGCAGGCGCACCGTGCCGCCGGTGATCTTCTCCACCAGCGGCGAGACGGCCTCGGCCATGGTGTTGACGGTGTTGGCGCCCATGGCGTCGCGCACGTCCACGATGAGGTGCATGACCACCATGGCGCCGCGCGGCGCATCGTCGAACACATGCACCTCGATGTCGCGGCAGCCGCCACCCAGGCCGATCAGCACCTTGTCGCGGCTGTTGGCCACGGCCAGGATTGCCTCGCGCTGCAGCAACAGGGCCTGGCGCGCGCCGTGCGGGTCCGCCAGCCCGAGGATCTGCACCTGGGCGCGCATCAACGGCCCGGTGCTCGATGCCTGGAAGCCCCCGCACTCGCGCGCCAGCTTGGCCATGTACGAGGCGGCGGCCACCACCGAAGGCTCCTCCACCACCATGGGCACCAGCACGTCGCGGCCATTGACCTGGAAGTTGCCAGCCACGGCCAACGGCAACTCGAAGGTGCCGATCACGTTTTCAATCATGCCGTTGGCCCGCTCCACGCCCAGGGCGCCCGGCTGGCCAAGCAGCGCGGCCTCGTCGGCCGTGAGCCCGGCGGCCCGCACCACGTGGTCGAAACGCTGTGCAGGGCTCAGTGCGCGGAAGTTGGGAAGGCGGGAGTCGGCGACCATGGTGGGATGTCCTCGGGATGTGATGGAGCGGACTCTAGGCCATCTGTACCAGTCGCAATGGGTACAGTTTGTAGGGACACTTCGTGCAACTGTCCAGGTACAGGCGGGCCGTGTCATAGTCCAGCGAGCCGCCCCAGACCACTGCACCGCCCGCGCATGAAAGCCTCCAAGCCCGCCTCCGTCACCCAGGCCCTGGCCGACTCCATTGACCGGCAGATACGGGATGGCGCCTACCGGGCCGGCGACAAGCTTCCCTCGCTGCGCGAACTGGCGCAACTGCACGGCTATGCCAAGAACACCATCGTCGCGGCCTTCGAGATGCTGGTGGCGCGCGGCCTGATCGAGCCGCGCCGGGGCTCGGGCTACTTTGTGCGCGCGCAGCCCAGGGCCCAGGCCAAGGAGGAAGAGGCCGGCTCGCTCGGCCGCGCCATGGACATCGTCTGGCTGATGCGCGAGCAGCTCAAGTCCGAGCCGGGGGCGCTGGCGGTGGGCGATGGCTTCCCGCCCGTGGAATGGCTGGCCGACGTGCGCCTGGACAAGTTCCACCACAAGGTGGTGCGCACCGGCCTCGGGGCCCTCTTTCGCTACGGCAACCGCTTTGGCTACGAGCCCCTGCGCCAGCACCTGGTGCGCAAGCTCGCCGACCTGGGCATCGGTACCGAGCCGCGGCAGATCGTGCTGACCCACGGGGCCAACGAGGCCATGGACATCGTCATCCGCTACTTCGTTCCGCCCGGCGCGCCGGTGCTGGTGGACGACCCGGGCTACTACCCGCTGTTCGGCAAGCTCAAGCTGGCGGGGGCGCACATCGTGGGCGTGCCGCGCCTGGCCGACGGGCCGGACCTGGAGGCGCTGGAGCAGTTGCTCATCGTGCACAAGCCCCGCCTGTTCTTCACCCAGTCGGTGGCGCACAACCCCACAGGGTCGGATCTGACCGCAGCCAAGGCCTTCCGGGTGCTGCAGCTGGCGCAGAAGTACGACCTGATGATCGTGGAGAACGACCCGCTGGCCGACTTCAAGCCCACCAGCGCGCCGCGCCTGTCCTCGCTGGACCAGCTCGAACGCACGATCTACATCGGCAGCTTCTCCAAGTCATTTTCCGCGGCGCTGCGCGTGGGGTACATCGCCTGCGGGGCCGACCTGGCCAGCGACATTGCCGACCTCAAGGCGCTGATCCACGTGAGCAGCTCGGAGTACAGCGAGCGCACGGTGGACGTGATCCTGAGCGAGGGCCACTACCAGCGCCACATCCAGCGCCTGCGCGAGCGTCTGGCCGCAGCCACCCAGAGCGCGCTGCAGATCTTCGACGCCGTGGGCGCCGAGGTGTTCACGCGCAACCCGCAGTCGCTGTACCAATGGGTGGCCCTGCCGGGCGTGCAGGACTCGCTGGCCTTTGCGCAGCAGATGCTGCCGCGCAAGATCGTCATGGCGCCGGGGCGCATCTTCTCGGTGGACTTCGCGGCGACTTCGCGCTGGTCGCGCTTCAACGTGGGCGCGGTAACCGACCCGCGCTTTGCCAAGGCCTTGCACAAGGCGCTGGTGCAGGCGGCGGAAGTGGCTGAACGGGGCCCGTAACCGGGCAGGTGGACCTGCCCCGCAATGGCCCACGCCTCGGTGATGCGCCGGCCGATCAGCGGTAGGTGAAGTTCGCGACGATGGGGATGGCGGCCGCCACGGGGGTGGTGATGGTCAGCGTGCCGGTCATGCTGCCCGAGTTGCCGTTGAAGGTGCAGCCCGACATGGTCCAGGTGGCCTGCGCCGCGCCTGCGTTCTGCAGCACCGTCTGCTGCAGCGCCGGGTCGTTGCAGAACGCGGTCTGGTTCGCGGGCTTGGGCACGTTGTTGATCGTGATCAGGGGCACAGGCGTACCCTGGGCCGTCACCCGGACATCCAGCGTGTAGTTGCTGGGCGAACCTGCATCGATCACCACATCACCGAAGCTCACCAGCGAGAAGGCAGGGCTGGTGAGGCTGACGGCGGGGTAGACCACGCCACCGAAGCTCAGCTGCGGAATGCGCAGCACATTGCCCGCCGAGGTGAAGCTGATGTCCGCCCCCACGCTGGCATCGTTGAGGCGCAGCTGGCCGGGCGAGACCAGCTGGATCACCACGTCGCGGAACTTCAGGTTGCCGTCGATCTGCAGGATGGGAAAGCGCAGGCGGCCCGTGGCCGCGTCGAACACGGCAGGGTCGGCCGCATGCGCGGGTGCTGCTGCCAGGCCAGCCATGGCGAGGGCCAGTGCGAGAGCGGAATTCCGGAGGGAGATCATGAAGCACATCCTTTGCGGGGAAAGAAACGGTGAAGTGAAACGTATCGGCAACTACAAATTCTTGCACAAGCCAGCATGCAGGCGGGCGGCCCGAACCCAACCAGCGCAGAACCGCCCGTACATGCGTCACGCACAGGAACCCAAGGATGCATCTTTTCACCCAACCCCGCCATCCGACAAAAGGGCGATGCATCCTATCCAACCTGAGCTTCAACACGTATGGCGACCGACTTGGGCCATGAGAAGCCACGCATCACCTACGGACCGTACTCCGGGGGACACTCGCTGGCTCCCATGAAGGAAGCCATCAAGGAGATTCGGTTTCCTGGGATCAATCAGGAAGCCTGACCTGGATCACCCCATGGGGGACGGAGATGTAGAGCCTGGAATCACGGATTGCAATACCGGCGGGGCGGCCGATGCTGCCTGGCAGATCCACCGCTGCAAATCCCCGGCGTCCCACCTGTCCCACGGGGGTGCTGACCTGGCCGTCAGGAGTGATCTTGCGGATCACACTGTTGGCAGGATCGGAGACATACACGTTGCCTTTGTTGTCCACCGCGAGGCTGGCGGTCTTTGGCTCCTCTTGCCAATCAACCGAGAACAGTGCCGCTGAACCAAGGCCATCGGCATGGCCGGGGGGGGCATCAGGGTTACCTGCCAAAGTGCTGACGAGCCCAGACGGAGTGATCTTGCGGATGGTTGGACCCAAGCTCTTGAAGTTATTCAGGCTATCGACCACATAGAGGTTACCGGCTGCATCGGTGGTCATGTTGCCCAGCCACGAAAATCTTGCGGCTTGGCCTTGACCATCCCTGTGCCCCCACTGCGCTTCGCCGCCTGCGAACAATGTGGCTGTCCCTTTGGTATCTATTTTGAAAATGACTCCTTGGTAGGAGGACGCATAGACGTTGCCTGTGCTGTCCGCAGCAATGCCGGTGATGGGGTTGACGGCGGGTCTGCCCGTGCCCGTCGATGGATCCACAATCAGCAATGGATTCACATCCGCCAGAAGCACGGCCTCGCAATTGCGCAACTTCAGAATGCGGGAATCAATATAGGTGTAAAGGTTGCCTGCTCCGTCAGCGGCCAAGGCCGATCCGGGGACTGTGGCTATTCCACTTGGAAGAAATTCCTTGCCCAGGCCTGTGATCGAAGTGCACCGCCCTCCGGGCCGGCCCAGGGTGCCTACCAGACCGTCTGCTTGCACAGTGCGGATGGTGTCGTTGCCCTTGTCGCGCACATACAGCATCCCCGATGGATCGAAGGCCAGCGCCGAAGGCTGGTCAAAGCGCGCGGCATCGCCTGGCCCATCTTTGGCACCTGTGGGAGAAACCGGGCCTGCGACCACCGTGTACGTGCCCCGCTGTGTGTAGTTGCGCAACTGCACGTATTTATAGGAGGTACTGCTGCCGCCGATGCCTTCGGCCACCAGGAATTGGCCATCGGCTTTGGCCACCATGGTAATGGCCTGACACAGGTCATCGTTGCTGCGTCCGCTGTAATTGTGGCAGTCGGATGGGGCGCTGACCAGGGTCGTGACACGTCCATCGCTGCCGACATGGCGAATGCCAAGCCGTACATACCGTATGGACGGAGGGCCGAGCATAAGTTGGGTGGTCACCTCCTTGTCCAGCACGATCAGGCGATCCGCTGGGTCGAATGTGATGGCCACGATGGTGTTGCCGAGCTGCCCTTCGGTGCCCGACACCGCAGTGGCCAGGCCGTTTGCCGAGTACTTGAGGATCAGTCCGGAGTCTGCTGCGTAGAGAGTCCCCGCAGAATCAGTGGCGAGGAGTGGGTTGCGTCCTCTGGTTTGGCTGGCGATTGTGCTCACTGCACCATCCGCAGTGATCTTGCGGATTCGCCCTGTTTGAGTTTGACCAGGGAGATAAGCTTCTGACACATAGACTGTACCTGTCTTGTCGACGGCGATGCTGCTGGGGTTGCACAGGCTGGCGCCGTTGCCCACACCATCCTGATTGCCACATACCCCTGCCCGGCCAGCCAGGGTGGTCACGAGTCCTGCTGCGCTGATCTTGCGCACCAGGTGGTTCGCGGTATCGGCCACATAGGTGTTTCCTGCTGCGTCCACGGCAACCGCAGCGGGGCGGTAGAGCCGCGCGTTCTGGCCATTGCCGTCCGAATAACTGGATGGGGTGCCGGGAGTGGCGCCCGAAGGCACCCAGCCTCCGGCCAAGGTAGTGACTTGCTCGCCATTGGCGCTGAGCTTACGTATCAGGTTATTGTTGGTATCTGCGATGACCACCTCCCCCGATCTGGTCAAGGCCATTCCCCCCACGTTCGTGCTGAAGCTCGCGGTCGTGCTTGTGGGGCCGTCCTGATTGCCTTCACCGAGCGCATAACCAGCAAGGAGGGACAAGGTGGCCGAAGAAGCGGGCGGTGGGGCAGGCGATTCGACCGAACTGTCGGAACCGCCTCCGCATGCGGAGAGCATGGGAATCAATACGGCTAAAAGGCCGATGCGTTGCAGTCGCTTTTTGGGTGCTTGTTGTGTCATGAGTCGCCTTGTATGGGATATCTGTCTTTCACGCAGCGGCAGTGCCGCCAGCGCTACGCGGGCTGCAGTCACGCGGCCGCTGCGGCGGTGCTGTTGCTACTGGCGAGACCGCGAGAAGGGCTGGGTAATCGGGGCGGTGTGGTGGTCGTCATTGGCATGGTCGAAACCCTCTCGGTTCAAAAGATAAAAAAGACAGTCCACCTGTGCAGCGCGTGCAGCAGTGCAGCAGTGCAGCAGTGCGGCGGTGCGGCGGTGCGACGGTGCGGTGAGTCCCGCACACAAGGCAGGGCTGCACCGATCTTTGTCGAACAGTGGTGATCCGTCTGTGCCGAGTGTCACAAAGAGGTGCGCACACCCATTTGGGTGATGCCGGGCGATGGGCGAGCCAGGCCCGCGCGGAAGCCACGGTGGGCACTATCTTCATACGGCCTTTTGCACATGGCCGCACCCTGCGTGCCCCGCGGTCAACGGGGCGTGTAGCACGCGCCTGACGCGATCGCCGCCGTGACCGCACTCGCCGTACTGGCCACATTGGGGTAGACCGAGGGGGTGGCTGTGTGATCCAGCAAGCACAGGTGATTGCCCTTGCGCACCAGTACCACCGGCATGGCCTGCGATAGGCTCCAACCGTTCTTCAGGCCAGTGCCGTCCGGGCCGGGGACGCACTGGTCCTGCTCCCAGAAGCCAGTTGCAAGGATCCCAGGACCGCGCACCGCACCGCAACCGTGTCCACAGAGGCGGCGCCGATGACACCCGTGCCATTGCGCACCACGCAGCCAGTGCCCTGAGATTGGGTCTTGACCGTGACGGCATAGGCAGAACCTGCGGCCAACGGAGTGGTGAAGGTGAAGCCGCCGTCGGCGGTGAGCGGCAGATCTTCCCGGCCATTGGCCAATACCACTGAGGTTCCAGTGGGCACGCCGCTGATGATGCCGCCCAGGGTGTTGCGCTCGTTGGGCAGTTGCGCGCACTCGAGCAGCACTGAAGGGGAGTCCGCTGACAGTGCTCCTGTGCCCCTCGCCACCGTGCAACGCTGGCCCGTGGGCTGGCTCTTGACAGTGAAGGCATGGCCACCGCCAACAGGCCAAAAGCCAACTCGCAGGCCAGCCCCGTAGCCAGCAGCCCGGCAAAAGAAAAAGCCCCGAGCTATGGTTTAGATAGCATCGGGGCTCTGTCAGTGGCGGAGAGGGTGGGATTCGAACCCACGGTAGTGTTGCCACTACGCCTGATTTCGAGTCAGGTACATTCGACCACTCTGCCACCTCTCCTATGTGTCGAAGCCTGCGATTATAGCAGGCTTTTGGGGACGCTGAAGTTTCCGGCATTCAAGACGGGGCAACTTCTCCCATCCCGGAGTGCCCCATGCACTTGGCCGCGAGATGGTGGCACATGCCGCGCACGCCTGTAAGGGCTATACTCCGCGCGTTCTCTTTCTTGACTCTGCTGCTGCAAGAAGGACGTTTCCCGGGGTTCCGATCCCCGGGTGTCTTTCATCGTCTTCGAGCCAGGTTGCCTTTCAAGGCTCCACTCAGACGCGGCGAGCGCCACCACGGCCTCGCAGGATTTGCAGCCATGAGCACCTACCAACGACTTCAGCGCGCCTTTGCGCGCACCGGCATTGCGCTGGACTACCGCGACGGCATCTACCATGTGCGCGATGGCCAGGCCGAGGCCCACATTCTTTTGCCCGAAAGCCTCCCGCTGGAGGACAAGGCCGTTCGCCAGCTTCTGGCATTTGCAGCCGTGAAGCGCCCGGACGGGCACCACGCAGTCTGCAGGGCCTGTGCCACACCGGACTTCCACCCGGGCACCGTAGCGCCCGTCGGCAGCGTCGTGGCCACGCCAGCGGACTTCGTGATCCCAGCCGCGATAGGCACGGACATCAACTGCAGCGTTCGCCTGCTGACCACGGGCGCCCGGCTGGACCAGTTGGCTCCACACAAGGAGCGGCTGGTCGGCCTGCTCACAGCCAGCCTGCTGAACAACGGGCGCGACGTTCCGGTGACCACCCGGGCATTCCGCGCGCTCTTCGATGAAGGGCCGCAGGCCTTTGTAGACCGGCTGGGCAGCGACGGGATCTGGGCCCACACCGACACAGCGCGCTTGCATGCCGAGCTTGACCAATGCATTGGCCTGGCGAACTTCGGTGGCAGTTCACGCTACGCACCCGATGCCTATTTGCAGGAACGGCATGCCGTGTTCCGCGACCCCTGCCTGGGCACCGTGGGCTCGGGCAACCATTTCGTCGAGCTGCAGGTGGTCGAAGAGGTCCTGGACCGACACGCCGCCTACCGTGCCGGGCTGCACGCCGGTGACGTGGTAGTGATGATCCACAGTGGCTCACGCGATGTGGGCTTCTATGTAGGTCAGGCCTGGATGGACCGCGCAAAGGCGGAGTGGCCTCGCAGACTCAAGCATCCCGCCAGCGGCTTGTACGGGCTGTCTGGGCCTCTGGCCCATGAGTACTTGCAGGCCATGGGCGTTGCCGCCCGGTACGCATGGGCCAACCGCGTTGTGCTGGGCGAACTGGTGCGCAAGGACCTGGAGCAGGTCATCGGCGCATCCGGCTCGTGCCTGGTGGTGGACGTGCCGCACAACGTGGTCCTGCAGGAAAACGGGATGAACATTCACCGCAAGGGAGCCACGCCAGCAAACGAAGGCGACTTCGCATTGATTCCAGGGTCCATGGGGGATGCATCCTACCTGGTCACGGGCCTCGGGTCGGCCGACTGGCTCTGGTCATGCAGCCATGGAGCAGGTCGAAGCATGCGGCGCCAGGCCATGCGGGCGATGCGCCCGGACGCTGCTGGCGCTGCAGAGCAAAGCTGGCAGTGCGTGACCTTGCGCGAAGAGCGCCGCATCGAGGAAGCGCCGCATGCCTACAAACCCATCGGGCCGGTGATTGATGCCCAGGAGTCTGCGGGGCTGTTACGGGCGGCCGTGCGGCTCAAGCCCTGGGTGACATTCAAGGCCTGAGGCCTTTAGCCCCGGCGATTGCCGAGGCGGTTCGTTCAGGCCTTGCCCATGTAGTCCCGCTTGCCCAGCTCCACCCCGTTGTGGCGCGCCAGGGCGTAGGTGGTGGTCACGTGGAAGAAGAACTGAGGCAGGCCGTAGTGCAGCAGGTAGGCCTGGCCCAGGAACTGCTTTTCGCGCGGGGTGCCGGGTTGCAGGGTGATCTGGCGCGTGGCGGCCTCGGCGAAGTTCTCGGCGGGCAGGCCTTCGATGAAGGCCAGCACCGTGTCGATGCGCTCGTTCAGGTCGGCAAAGCCGGGGTGCTCGCCGTCCGGGAACGAGGGCACCTCGACGCCAGCCAGGCGGGCGCACACGCCCTTGGCGAAGTCGCAGGCGATCAGCACCTGGCGCGCCATGGGGAACATGTCGGGGTACAGGCGGGCCTGCAGCAGGGCGTCGGGCTCGATCTTGCGCGCTGTGGCGTGGGCCTCGGTCTTGGCGAGCACGTCCTTCAGGGCGCCCAGCATCTGGCGGAACACGGGGATGCTGGAGGTGTGCATGGGGTAGGTCATGGAGGGTCTATCCTGAAAGGGGGTGAGGGGAACGACGCGCGCTCTGAGAGCCTGGCACGCTGTCGGAAGCGCATTGCACCACAACGCGCCAAAAGCTGCAGGCGCGCGCCTGGACGCCTTGCCCGGCCATGAAAACGGGCCCGCAGGCCCGAGATTCGATGAGTGCAGCAATTCCGTATCAATTGTTCATGGCGCTGCGTAACACCCGCGACGCATGAAACCGGCGCTGCCA
>NZ_LMIH01000012.1:419326-483096 GCF_001428645.1 Acidovorax sp. Root217 | reverse complement strand
CCTCCCGCATTGCGCAGCAATGCGAGAGAGGGGTGAAGGCGCGAAGCGACTCAGGGGGTGCTTTACTTCACGCCTGCGGCGCCAGCACGGCCAGGCCGCCCATGTAGGGGCGCAGCACCTCGGGGATGGTCACGCTGCCGTCGGCCTGCTGGTAGTTTTCCAGCACGGCCACCAGCGTGCGGCCCACGGCCAGGCCCGAGCCGTTCAGGGTGTGCAGCAACTCGTTCTTGCCCTGGGCGTTCTTGAAGCGGGCCTGCAGGCGGCGCGACTGGAAGGCCTCGCAGTTGCTCACCGAGCTGATCTCGCGGTAGGTGTTCTGCGCGGGCAGCCAGACTTCGAGGTCATAGGTCTTGGCGGCGCCGAAGCCCATGTCGCCGGTGCACAGGCTCATCACGCGGTAGGGCAGTCCGAGCTTCTGCAGCACCGCTTCGGCGTGGCCGGTCATGGCTTCGAGCGCGTCGTAGCTCTTGTCGGGGTGCACGATCTGCACCATTTCGACCTTGTCGAACTGGTGCTGGCGGATCATGCCGCGCGTGTCGCGCCCGTAGCTGCCGGCCTCGGAGCGAAAGCACGGCGTGTGCGCCGTGAGCTTGATCGGCAGCTCGGTCTCGGCCACGACCACGTCGCGCACGAAGTTGGTCAGCGGCACCTCGCTGGTGGGGATGAGGTAGAGCGCCGCGTTGTCCGGCACGGGCTCGCCGTCCTGGCCGCCCTTCTTGGCGGCGAACAGGTCGCCCTCGAACTTGGGCAACTGGCCCGTGCCCTTGAGCGAGTCGGCATTGACGGCGTAGGGCACGTAGCACTCGGTGTAGCCATGCTCCTGGGTCTGCACGTCAAGCATGAACTGGGCGAGCGCGCGGTGCAGGCGGGCAATGTTCCCCTTCATCACGGTGAAGCGCGAGCCCGAGAGCTTGACGCCCATGTCGAAGTCCAGGCCCAGGGGCGCGCCCACGTCGACATGGTCCTTGACCTCGAAGGCATAGGTGCCGGGCGTGCCCCACTTGCGCACTTCGACGTTGCCCGATTCGTCAGCGCCCACGGGCACGCTCTCGTGCGGCAGGTTGGGCACGGCGGCCAGCATGGTTTGCAGCTCGGCCTGGATCTGCTCCAGCCGCGCGGCCGATTGCTCCAGCTCCGCCTTGGAGGCGGTGACCTGGGCCTTGGCGGCCTCGGCGCCGTCCTTGTCGCCACGGCTGATCAGCATGCCGACCTGCTTGGAGAGCTGGTTGCGCTGCGACTGCAGCTCTTCGGTGCGCGATTGCAGGGTCTTGCGCTCGGATTCCAGGCCCTGGAAGGCGGCAACGTCCAGGAAGGCCTGGGGCTTCTTGCGGGTTTCCAGGCGCGCGATGGCGGTGTCGAGGTCTTTGCGGAGAAGAAGAATGTCTAGCATGGGGGGATTTTAGAGGGCTGGCAAAAAAGCCTGATTCAGGGTGATGGCGACAAGCATCGCGCGCAACCGTTGCAACTGGCGCGCCCCAAGCCAGTGCCCCCGTGCAAGGGCCGCCCCGCCGCACTGGGGGCGTCCCCCTTTCAGGGGGAAGGCGCGAAGCGACTCAGGGGGTTACAGGTTCGCGGGATCGAAATTGGCACCGCACAAAATGAGGGCGACCGTCTCCTGCGGCTGGGGCTTGTAGGCGCCGGTCTGCAGGGCTGCCAGGCCCAGCGCGGCCGCCGGCTCCACGGCCAGCTTGAGTTCCTTCCACAGCCACTGCTGGGCCGAGCGGATGGCCTCGTCGGGCAGCAGCAGGGATTCGTGCACATGGCGCTGGCTCACCTCCCAGCCGATAGCGCCGATGCGGCGCGCACCCAGCGAATCGGCGGCGATGCCGCCCACCTCCACGTCCACCGGCATGCCGGCTGCGCGGGCCGCGTGCAGGGTGGGGGCACGCTCGGGCTCCAGCGCCACCACGTGGGCGCGGCTTTCCACCCAGGCGGCCACGCCGCCGATCAGGCCGCCGCCGCCCACGCTGACGAGAACGGTGTCGGGCAGGCGCCCGCCCTGCTCCTCGATCTCGGCGGCCAGGGTGCCGGCACCGGCCACCACCTCGGGCTGGTCGTAGGCATGGGCCTGCAGGGCGCCGGTGGTCTTCTGGCGGGCCACGCAGGCCTCGAAGGCCTCGGAATACGCCGCTCCGGTGACGACCACCTCGGCCCCCAGGGCGCGCAGCCGGGCGCGCTTGGCCTCGGGCGAGACCTCGGGCACGAAGACCTCGCAGCGCACGCCCAGAGCCCGGGCCGCAGCGGCCACGGCAATGCCGGCGTTGCCGCCCGAGGCGATGATCACGCCGCTCTCGGGCACGGGGTTGGCCAGCAGGCGGTACAGCATGCCGCGCGCCTTGAAGCTGCCGCCCACCTGCAGGTGCTCAAGCTTGAGCCAGACCTCGGCGCAGTCCACGCCCAGGGATCGGCCGCTCAGGCGCAGCAGCGGCGTGGTGCGCAGGAAGTCGGGGCGGGAGGCCAGCTGGGTGCGGGCGGCGGAGATGGCGGCGCGGTCGATCATGGAAATGCGGGGGCCCGAAAGGCCCGATTCAGGACAACCAGGGAGTGTAGATGCCCCGTTGCGCACCGCAGCACACACACAGATACACCCTGGGCTGTGCCCAGGCCTTTTGGCTGCCGATAACATGGGCATGGGCCACCGCTTGCTGCGGGCGTGCCCGCAGGAGGTTGCTTGCATGTTTTTTGTGTTCGGCCCTTCGGGGCAGATGTACCGTGGCGGGCCTGAAAACCTGGCCACCATCGCACCGGTGCGGCGCGTGCAGCGCCCGCAGGCCCTGCGCACCCGTTCGCTGGACGTGCAGGCGCGGGAGCCCGACCTGCCCACGCCCCCCACCGGCGCCGCCGCCCTGCCCGTGAACCTGCGCCTGCAGGATGCCGTGAGCGCCTATGCACAAACCGAACAAGGCCCCCAGCAGGCGCGCAAGCCGCTGACGCTGGTGAGCGACGTGATGACCCAGGAGGCCCTGACCGTGCAGCCCGAGGCCATGGTCAACGCTGCCTGGCAGACCTTGGCCGAGCACCATGTGGCGCAGGCGCCAGTGGTGGATGCCCAGGGCCGCGTGGTGGGCCTGCTGCTGCGTGCCGACATGGCGCCGCTGGACCTGCTGCCCGAGCCCGGCGCGGTCAAGCAGGCCATCGACCTGGCCCGGCGGCCTGTGTCCGAGGTGATGGTGAGCCCCGTGCCCGCCGTGGCGGCCGACACCGAACTGCGCCGCGTGGCCGCCGTGCTGCTGGACACCGGCCTGCCCGGCCTGCCGGTGACGGACGACACGGGCCGGCTCACGGGCTTCATCTCGCGCACCGACATCCTGCGCGCCGTGGCGGCGGACCCGCCCCTGGACCTGTGGAGCGGCCCAGCCGTGGCACTGTAGGCGTTGTGAGCGCCTACTTACCCGATTTCAATGACCAGCCGGCCCGGTTTCGGGCTGGCGCTCCTTGATCTCGAAACCGGTGGCAGCGTCGATCTTGAGGCCCTTGGGCAGCGGGAACTTGATGGTTTCCTCGATGCCGTTCATGCTGCGCACCGACACCGCGCCCAGCGCCTTGATGCGGTCGATGACCTGCCGGACCAGGATCTCGGGTGCCGAGGCACCGGCCGTGAGGCCCACGCGCGCCACGCCGGTGAACCACTCGGCCTTCAGTTCATCGGCGCTGTCGACCATGTAGGCCGTGGTGCCCAGCTTGGCGGCCAGCTCGCGCAGGCGGTTGCTGTTGGAGCTGGTGGGGCTGCCGACCACGATCACCAGGTCCACCTGCGGGCTCAGCACCTTGACGGCGTCCTGCCGGTTCTGCGTGGCGTAGCAGATATCCTGGTGCTTGGGCTCGCGCACCTGGGGGAAGCGGGCGCGCACGGCGGCCGAGATCTCGGCCGCGTCGTCCACGCTCAGCGTGGTCTGGGTGACCACGGCGAGCTTGGCGGTCTGCGCGGGCTGCACATGGGCCACGTCCTCCACGTCCTCCACCAGGTGGATGCCGTGGTCGAGCTGGCCCATGGTGCCTTCCACCTCGGGATGGCCCTTGTGGCCGATCATGATGAACTCGTAGCCCTCCTTGGCCAGCTTGGCCACCTCGACGTGTACCTTGCTCACCAGCGGGCAGGTCGCGTCGAAGATGGAAAAGCCGCGCGCCACGGCCTCTTCCTGCACGGCCTTGCTCACGCCATGGGCGCTGAAGACCAGGGTGGCGCCCGGGGGCACGTCGGCCAGGTCTTCGATGAAGATCGCGCCCTTTTCCTTGAGGTCGTTGACCACGTAGGTGTTGTGTACGATCTCGTGGCGCACGTAGATCGGGCGGCCGAACTTCTGCAGCGCGCGTTCGACGATCTCGATGGCGCGGTCCACGCCAGCACAGAAGCCGCGGGGCTCGGCCAGCAGGATTTCCTGGGGGGTCTGCATCAGAGGATTCCGATCACATGGACTTCGAAGGTGACGGGCTGGCCGGCCAGCGGGTGGTTGAAGTCAAAGCGCACGGCACCGTCCTCGCGCACCTGCATCACCGCACCGGCATAGCTGCCCATGCCGTCGGGGGTGGGGAACTGCACCACATCGCCGGGGCTGTACTTCTCGTCGGCACTGCCCAGGTCGCTGAGCAGCTTTTTCGCCACCCACTGCTGCATGTCGGGGTTGCGCTCACCAAAAGCCTCGCCCGCGGGCAGCTCGAAGGTGGCGCGCGTGCCCTCCACCAGGCCCAGCAGGTGCAGCTCCATGGCGGGCGACAGCTCGCCCGTGCCCAGCGACAGCGTGGCCGGTTTGTCGGCAAAGGTGTTGATCACATCCCCCGCCGGACCTGCCAGGCGATAGTGCAGCGTGAGAAAGGAGCCCGGCTGTACGGTGGGAAGGGCTGTGGCGGTAGAGGTCATGAAAGTCCCGATAAACTGGCCTCTATTGTAGAAAAACGGGCAATCCCCCATGGCCGGGTGTCCGAGAGCCCCCTAACCCCCTGTACGCCATGGCCATCAAAGACCTCCCCCCGGACGCCCAGCCGCGCGAAAAACTGCTCGCGCGTGGCCCTGCCGCGCTGGCCGATGCGGAGCTGCTGGCCATCCTGCTGCGCACGGGCATCGTAGGCAAGGGCGTGCTGCAGATGGCACAGGAGCTGCTCGACCCGCCGGTGCTGAACGCCGCCACGGGCAAGCTCACAGGCGGTTTTGGCGGCA
Source organism: Acidovorax sp. Root217 (assembly GCF_001428645.1). Taxonomy (NCBI): domain Bacteria; kingdom Pseudomonadati; phylum Pseudomonadota; class Betaproteobacteria; order Burkholderiales; family Comamonadaceae; genus Acidovorax; species Acidovorax sp. Root217. Next base: position 477,941 of record NZ_LMIH01000012.1, on the reverse strand, counting down.
TTGCCGGCCTGCTGCACGCCAGTGCGGATGACCTCGCCCGCATCAAGGGCCTGGGCCCGGCCAAACGCGCCGAGCTGGTGGCCGTGCTGGAGCTGGCGCGCCGGGCCCTGGCCCAGCAGTTGCGCGAGCGCGAGGTGTTCGATTCGCCCGACGCCGTCAAGCACTACCTGCAGTTGCACCTAGCAGCCAAGGGGCACGAGGTGTTCGCCGTGCTGTTCCTGGACAACCAGAACCGGCTGCTGGCGCTCGAAGAGCTGTTTCGCGGCACGCTGACCCAGGCCAGCGTCTACCCGCGCGAGGTGGTGCTGCGCGCGCTGCACCACCAGGCCGCCGCCGTGGTGCTGGCCCACAACCACCCCAGCGGCAGCGTGCAGCCGAGCCGCGCCGACGAGGCGCTGACCCAGACGCTCAAGACCACGCTGGCGCTGATCGACGTGCGCGTGCTCGACCACGTCATCGTGGCCCCGGGCCAGGCCCTGTCGATGGCCGAGAAGGGGCTGCTGTGAGCCCGGCCCCGCCGGCGCGCGCGCCCTCGCCCAGTCCACGGCCTGCGGCGCCCACCGCGCTGCAGACGGCCCTGGCCCGCGCCGCCGATACGGCGGGCAAGGAGGCCCTGCCCCCCACCCTGGCAGCCGCCCTGCCCACCCCGGCTCCGCCGGTACCCGAGCCCACACGCGCCGCCCGGCGTGCATCGGCCGCGGCCCGCCTGGCGGCCGCCCGGCCGGCGCGCGTGCCCCGGCCGCCCGCCGCCGCACCAGCCCCTGCGGCAAAGCCCCCTCGGCGGGCGCCCCCCGCGCCCCGGCGCGCCGGCCAGCGCATCACCGACCTGCAGGAGCTGGCCACGGTGGCGCGCCAGCTGCGCGAGCAGCACGAGCGCGAGCAGGCCGAAGACAAGGCCCGGCGCGAGGCCGCCGCCCGGGCCGAGGCCGAGCAGCAGCTGTTCAGCCGCAGTGTGGGCCCCATCACCCCGCTGCGCATGCGCAACCTGGCGCGCCTGCAGCGCCGCCTGCCCCAGCCGCTGCCGCTGCAGCACTGGCTGGACGAGGAGCGCGTACTTCTCGAATCCATCAGCGACGACTTCGACGTGAGCACCCTGCTCGACACCGACGACGCGCTGAGTTACCGGCGCCCCGGCATCGGCGTGCAGGTCACGCAGCGGCTGCGCTCGGGCTACTGGTCCATCCAGGGCCAGCTCGACCTGCACGGCCTGCGCGTGGACGAGGCGCGCGAGGCCCTGGGCCAGTTCATCCGCCAGTCCCATCGCAACGGGCTGCGCTGCGTGCGCGTGGTGCACGGCAAGGGCCTGGGCTCGCCCGGCAAGAGCCCCGTGCTCAAGGGCCGGGTGCAGCGCTGGCTGGTGCAGAAGAACGAGGTGCTGGCCTTCGTGCAGGCCCGGCCCGTCGATGGTGGCGCAGGCGCATTGCTGGTGCTGTTGCAGCCCGTGGGGCCACGCAATCCATAGGCGCGTGCGCGCCTCGGGCAGTGGCCCGTGAAGGCGCGGTGGGCTCGCGCGCACTGCGCCCCGGTGTCAATCCGCTGCGGCGATCAGGTCTACCTCGACCGTAGCGTTCTTGGGCAGCTGCAGCACCCCCACCGAGGTGCGGGTGTGCGCGCCCACCGGGCCGAGCACGCGGTAGAGCACTTCCGAGGCGCCATCGGCCACCTCGCTCTGCTGCGTGAAGCCGGGGGCCGACTGCACGTAGACGGTGATGCGCAGCACCGCCGTGACGGCATCGAGCGTGCCCAAAGCGCGCTGCAGCAGCGCCAGCGCCCGCATGGCGCAGACCTTGGCTGCGCGCTGCGCATCCTGCAGCGACGCATCTGCCCCTGCAGCACCCGTGACCACCACGGTGTCGCCCACGCGGGGGATCTGGCCGCTCAGGTAAATATGGCGGCCATCGCGCACCAAAGGCACGTAGTTGCCGCCGATCTTGATCTCGCCGTCGAAGCTGTAGCCCAGCGCCTGGGCCTCCTGGGCGAAGCGTTCATCGCATGACATGGGCGGGGTGCTTTCCAACAAGGATCATTTTTCGGGTGCGACAGCGCCCTCGAAGCCCAGCGACATGGGCTGCTTGAGATCGCCCTTGTTGCTCATGCCCACGGGCGCCAGGCGCAGGTTGCGCGCGGTGAAGTACAGGTAGCCGTTGACCTTGGACACCGTGACGGTGCCGGCCTTGTCGCCGCTCTGCCAGCCCAGCAGCTTGCCGCCCGATGCATCGGTGAGCGAGACCAGCGCCTTTTTCTGGGCGGGATCGGGCTTGGCAGCCACTTCGTAGGTGCCCGGTGCGGGCTGGTCGGTGCCAAAGTCCACCTCGACCAGTTGCGTCTGGGAGTTGGTGGCAAACACGAAGGACTTGGAGGTGGCGAGGTAGTTGAGCCCCGTCTTGAACCCATAGCGGGTTTTGGCGGCATTGGCCACCTCGGCCCGCACCTCCCCGAAGTTGTGCCAGCCGTTGGGGCCCGAGTAGAGCTTGCTCTTGGGGTTGGTGAAGCGGTCGTCCGACGCGGGCGGCGCACTGCCCCAGGTGTCTCCAGCGGCGGGGGCCGGCTGGGCATGCGTCAGGGCACAGGCCAGCAAGCTGGCGGCAAGGACAAGGGAACGCTTCATGGCACGGGCTCCTTCGGTGGAATGGACTCGCAGTATGCCTGCGGGCACATGCCCCGGCGCAAGGCCGACCGACAAAATCGGTCGCCGTGCCGGTGCCGGTCACATCAGCTTCTTGGTCACCAGAGGTTGGTTGACCATCCAGTCCGCCGTGCCCGTGAAGCTCTCGCGCAAGCGCGTGCGCAGCGCCTCGGGCACGCCCGTCTCGCCCATGGCCTGGTCCATGCAGGCCACCCACTGGCGGCTCTCTTGCGTGCCGATGGAAAACGGCATGTGGCGCGCACGCAGGCGCGGGTGACCGAACTGGTCGGTGTAGTAGGACGGCCCGCCCAGCCAGCCGCACAGGAACCAGAACAGCTTTTGCCGCGCGCTGGCGAGGTCGCTGCCATGGGCGGCACGCAGCTCGGCATAGCCGGGCTCCAGGTCCATCAGGTCGTAGAAGCGCTCGACCAGGGCGCGCACGCGTTCTTCGCCGCCGATCCATTCGAAGGGCGTGGTGGCGGGGGTGGTGTTGTCGGGGGTGTCGTCGTCCATGGGGGTCACAGTCTGCGCCAGGCATGTCTGGCGAGCTTGGTTGCCAGAGCAGGGATGTTCATATTTCTCAGTTGGAAGCCGCCCTGGCCGATGCACCGGAAGGAGACCTCGCCGGGCTGCCAAGGGTAGCCTGCGTGCTGCCTCCGGTCGCCCTACTCCGAGGCGCGGCGCAAGGTCTCCACCACGGGGCGGCGCAGCACGTCGCGCAGCCCCCACCAGCCTGCGGCCAGCGCCAGCACGGCGCCGGCCAGCGCACCGGCCAGCGGCACCCAGGGTGATGCCGTCCAGGTGAAGTCGAACACGAAGCGCGCCAGCGCCCAGCCCACGACCACGGCCACCGTGCTGGCCAGAAAACCCGCGAGCAGGCCCACGCCCATGAGTTCGGCGCGCTGCACCTGGCGCAGCAGGCTGGCGCGGGCCCCCACGGCGCGCATGATGGCGAACTCGCGCGCGCGCTCCTCGCGCGTGGCGGTGACGGCCGCGAACAGCACCACCAGGCCGGCGGCCAGGGTGAAGGCGAAGAGGAACTCCACCGCGCGGATCACCTGATCGAGCACGCGCTGCACCTGGGTGATGGTGGCGCCCATGTCCACATTGGTGATGTTGGGGAACTGGCGCACCAGCGCGTTGTCGAAACCGGCCTTGTCGGGTGCGCGGTAGGCCGCCAGGTAGGTCACGGCCACGCCTTCGAGGTGTTCCACGGGGTACATGACGAAAAAATTGGCGCGCATGGAGCCCCAGTCCACCTTGCGCAGGCTGGTGATGCGCGCCTCGTTATGCACACCGCCGATGTCGAACTGCAGCCTGTCGCCCATCTTCAGGCCCAGGGTTTCGGCAATGCCCTCTTCCACGCTGATGGTGCCCTGCTCGTTCTCGGTCCATTGGCCGGCCACGATCTGGTTGTGGGGCGGCTGCTGCACGGCGGTGGAGAGGTTGAACTCGCGGTCCACCAGGCGCTTGGCGCGGTCGTCGGTGTAGTCGGCCGGGCCCACGGCCTTGCCGTTCACCGCCAGCAGGCGGCCGCGGATCATGGGGTACCAGTCGTAGCGCTTCACGCCGCCGTCCTTGAGGCTTTGCTGAAAGGCGTCGGACTGCTCTGGCATGACGTTGATCACGAAGCGGTTGGGCGCATCGGGCGGCGTGGCCTGGCGCCAGCTGCTGATGAGGTCGGTGCGCAGCAGCACCAGCAGCACCAGCGCCAGCAGACCCACGGCCAGGCTGCTGACCTGCACCACGGCATAGGCCGGGCGCGCAGATATCTGCCGCGTGGCCAGCACCAGCCAGCGCGGCGCGGTGGCCTCGTTCACGCTGCGGCGCAGCAGCTTCACGGCCACCCAGCTCAGGCCCGCGAACAGCGCCACGGCACCGGCAAAGCCGCCCACGGCGATCAAGCCCAGCATGATGTCGCTGCTCACGGCCAGCAGCAGGGCAGCAAAGCCGGCCACGCCCACGCCCAGCACGGCCATGGAGGCCGGCTTGAGCCCACCCACATCGCGCCGGATCACACGCAGCGGCGGCACCTGGGCCAGTTGCAGCACGGGCGGCAGGCCAAAGGCGAACAGCAGCGTGAGCCCCATGCCCAGCCCGAAGGCCACGGGCCACAGGCTTGCAGCGGGCAGGGCCGACTCCACCAGCCCGGCCAGCAGCAGCACGAAGACGTAGTGCACCAGGTAGCCCACGGCCACGCCCAGCGCGCTGGCGAACAGCCCGATCAGCGCAAACTCGGTGGTGTAGGCGCCGGCAATGGTGCGCTGGCTCTGCCCCAGCACGCGCAGCATGGCCGAGGCGTCAAGGTGGTCGGCGGCAAAGCCGCGCGCGGCCAGCGCCACGGCCACCGCCGAGAGCAGCGCGGCCAGCAGGGCCACCAGGCTCAGGAATTTCTGCGCCCGGTCCAGCGTCTGGCGCATCTCGGGGCGACCGCTTTCGAGCGACTCGACGCGCACGCCGTGCTGTTCGGGCTTCTTGGCCTCGTCGGCAGCCCACTGGCTGAAAGCCTTGACGGCGGCCGGGGCGCCGGAGACGGCAAACCGGTAGGTCAACCGGCTGGCGGGCTGCACCAGGCCGGTGGCGGGCACGTCGGCCTCGTTGAGCATGACGCGTGGTGCAAAACTCATGAAGCCGGCGCCCCGATCCGGCTCGATGACGATGATGCGGGTGATGCGCAGCTGCGCATCGCCCAGCAGCAACTGGTCGCCCATGGCCAGGCCCAGCGATTCGAGCAGCGGCGCATCCACCCACACCTCGCCGCGCGCCGGGATGTCGCGCGTGGTCTGCTCGGCCGCCCCCGGGCCCACGGCCACGGTGAGGGTGCCGCGCAGCGGGTAGCCCGGCTGCACGCTTTTGAGGGCCACCAGCTTGCTGGCACCGCCCTTGGCATCGGTGGCCCGCCCCATGGTGGGAAAGCCCATGGTGGTCACGCTCTGCAGGCCCAGGGCCTTGGCGCGCTCCACGAAGGTGGCGGGCGTGGGGTTGTCGCTGGCCACCACGGCGTCTCCGCCCAGCAGTTGCAAGGCGTCGCGCTGCAGGCCGCCCTGCAGGCGGTCGGCAAAGAAGCCCACCGAGGTGAGTGCGGCGACGGCCAATGTCACGGCCACGACCAGGAGGCGCAGCTCGCCCGCGCGCAGGTCGCGCAACAGGGTGCGCCAGCCCAGGCGGATAAAAGAAAGGTTCATGGGCGTGACATTAGCGCAAAAGCCCGCCAATCCGCGGCAATGAAACATTTCCAGCCGGCGTGCAGGCCCTTTAAGAGCCTGTTCAACGTCTTTTTGAAGCCGCAAAAAGACGTTGAACAGGCTCTAAGGGCCCTCTACCCTAACGGGGAGCGACGTTCAACCGCTCTTCCAGGCCCTTGAGCACCGGGGTGATCTCGGCGCCCACGCGGATCTGCGGGTTCGAGAAGCCGTCGCTCTTGCCGGCCTCGATCTCGCGCTGCTGGATCAGGGGCACGGCCTTCTTGAACGCCTCCTCGAAGGAATGCGTGCTGCGCAGCTGTTCGTCGAACACGGCGCGGCCAAAGAAGGTCAGCTCCGACAGGGCGCCGCAGCCGTAGGAGGTGTGGGTCGCGTCCGCCGCCGTCATGATCAGCGTCGAGGGCGTGGCCAGGGCGTCGATCCAGCCGCCCGAGTAGCAGGCGGATATCGCGATCACGCGGTGGCGGATGCCCGCCGTGTCCAGCGCCTCGCGCAGCATCTCGGGGCTGATGGGAGGCACCTCCAGCGGCCAGTGCGAGGCGGCGAGCTGGTGGTTCTGGGCGCCGTGCGATGTCATGTAGACCACAAGCACGTCGTTCTCCTTGTCCATGCGTGCGGCCAGGGCCGTCACCGCCCGGTCCAGGTTCTCGGGCGTGGCCCAGACATGGGTGTCGGCGGTTTCGGCGTGGTTCAGCAAGTGCAGCACCCGGCCCTGCGCGTCGAAGCGCTCCTGCAAGAGGTCGCTGACCATGGTGCTCTCGCGGCGGAACACGTTCTCGCGGGCGTAGGGAGCAAAGACCAGGGCATAGACATCGGTCACGCCAGGACGCTCGGGCACCAGGGCGTCGACCTGCTGCTGCATCAGGTCCTGCTGGGATTCGAACAGCGATTGGGACAGATGCAGGCGGGCTGGGGTGGGCATGTCGTCGCCGGAGGTGTCGGGCTCCCAGGAGCGGCTGGATGCGTACTGCATACCCACCCCGAGCACAGCCAGCAGCAACAGTGCGTACAAGCCCGTGCGCACATGCGAACGCACGAAGCGGGACAGCACCCGGACATCGGCCGCCAGCATCCACAGCAGCGTCGCCGCATAGATGACCCAGAAAACCGTGGGGCCGTATCCCGAAGACCAGCGAGCAGGCTGGTGCGCCCCCCACGCCATCAATGCGTAGGCCACCACCGACGCGGGCAGCACGGCCACGCTGGTGAGCGCTAGCCAGGCAGCCAGGCCACCGGTCACCTGCGCCGGTGAATCCTGGCGCCGAGCGGCAGATAGCGCCCACCAGGCACACCAGGCAAGCAGCGGCAGAGACCACCATGTCAGCAGCCAGCCGCGCAGGTTGAAATGGGCCGGGCCCGCCACATGCAGACGCTCCAACCCCAGCAAAACCCCGCTGCACAGCAGCACCAGAACGATCAGCTGCAGGGGCCTGGGCACGGCCGCACCCGTTCGGGGCGCCAACAGCACGGCGGCCCGCAGCCCTTGCCACCACCACTGCCCGAGCGGCAGGCGCGGCAAATCTACCGCTTCGGTCACCGCGGATACGGGCGCATCGGGCTCCCCGGGCCCCTGGGGCACGGGGATGCGATGGGTGTCCGGCACCTCGTCGGGGTCGTAGGGGCCAAACTGGCTGGGCAGGGTGTCCGGCCATGCGTTGGGGGATTTCTGATCGCGCATCGCCCGATCATGCCATCGCCGCGCGGCGGCCCGGTGTCAGGTGGCGGAGGATGAAGGGGTGGTGGCCTGCGCCAGTTCAGGCTGCAGCACCAGCCGCTGCATGCCGCTGTAGCAGACGAAGCGCCGGTTGGTGGCGCGGCCGATGGCGCACAGGCCCAGTTGCTCGGCCACGGCGTGCCCCATCTGCGTCATGCCGCTGCGCGAGACCACGATGGGCACGCCCATCTGGGCGGACTTGATGACCATCTCGCTGGTCAGCCGGCCCGTGGTGTAGAACACCTTGTCGGCGCCCGCCATGGGTGCGGCGTCCCCGGCGGCCATCCACATCCACCCCGCAATCGTGTCGATGGCGTTGTGGCGGCCCACGTCCTCGACGAAGACCAGCAGCTCCTCGCCCTGGAACAGCGCGCAGCCGTGCACCGAGCCGGCCGATTTGTAAGTGCTCTCCTTGAGGCGGATGGCGTTGACGATGCCGTACAGCTGGCCCTGCGTGAGCCGCGCCTCGGGCAGCACGATGCGGTCCACCTCGTCCATCAGGCCGCCGAACACGCTGCCCTGGCCGCAGCCGGTGGTGACCACCTTGCTGGCCGTGCGCTCCTCGATGCGCGCGATGCCGTCGCGCGTGCGCACGGCGGCGGCGTTGACCTCCCAGTCCACCGTGACCGACTCGATGTCCTGCGCCGACTCCACCAGGCGCTGGTTGCGCAGGTAGCCCAGCACCAGCAGCTCGGGGTGCGCGCCCAGGGTCATCAGCGTGACCAGCTCGCGGTTGTCGACATACACGGTCAGCGGGCGCTCGGCGGGGATGGACAGCTCTTCGCGCTCGCCATGCTCGTTGACCACCTCGACGCGGTGGGTCAGAGGCGCCTGCGCCTGGGTCAGGCGCGGCAGGCGGGGGGCGGCGGTGGCGGGCACGGGCGTGGTCATGGGGACAGCGTAGCGCATCCCCGCGCGATGCAGCGGACAGGCACCCGCCAGTGCCGGGCGGTGCTCAGGACTTGGGCGCCGAAGCGGCCGCTGCAGGCGTCTGGGTGCTGGGCGGGCTGCTGGCCGTGCCCGGTGGCGAGTGCGCACCGGCGGCCTCCAGGGGCTTGGCCTCGGGCGGTGTGTAGACAAAGGGGCCCGGGTCCGCACAGGCGGCTCCCACTGCGGCGGCAGGCTTGGCGGCGGTGTTGGTCTTGCGGTAGTGGGCCGCGACCCGGTCCTGCGACTGGCACAGCTTGTAGTTGTCGACCTTGCCGGCCCAGGCGGCCTTGGCAGCGGCTTCGGCCGCCTTGGCGGCTGCCTCGGGCGCAGGCGGCGGCAATTTGGCCAGCGCGGCGCTGCAGGCGCAGGCGGCGCACAGGGCCAGCAGCAAGGGGCGAAGGAAAGAAGGCTTGTTGTTCATCGTCATGGTGGGCCTCATGCCTGAACGGGCTTGGCGGCAGCGGCCTCGCCCGCGGGCTCTGCACTGCTGCTGCGTTGCGATGGGATCTTGCCGGCCTTGACATCGTCGTACCAGAGCTGGTGGTGCTCCCTGGCCCAGGTTTCGTCCACGTAGCCGGTCTTCATGGCCTTGTAGGCGCCCTGCATGCCGATGGTGCCCAGGTAGATATGGCCCATGAACATGACCATCATCACCACCGTGGCCACGGCGTGGACCATGTGTGCGATCTGCATCGTGCCGCGCTCGTAGATGAGCCCGGGAATGAGCTTGTCCAGCACCAGGCCCGAGGCCACGACGATGGCGCCCAGGAACAGCACCCCACCCCAGAAGACCAGCTTCTCGCCGGCATTGAAGCGGTGCGAAGGCACCTCGGTGCCCGAAAGCATGCCGCCGCCCTTGAGCAGCCAGGTGAGGTCGCCCCGGCGCGGGAAGTTGTCCTTGAGGAAGGTGAAGAATACGATGACCAGCGACACCGCGAACAGCGGCCCGGCGAAGTTGTGCAGGTTCTTGAGGGCATAGGCCAGCCAGCCGAACAGCGTGCCACCCAGGATGGGCAGCAGGAAGAACTTGCCGAAGGCCATCACCAGGCCCGAGATGGCCAGTGCCACGAAGGCGATGGCGTTGGCCCAGTGGGCGGAGCGCTCGAAGGGCGTGAAGCGCTCGATCTTGCGGCCCGTCTCGGCGCCGTGCAGCTGCATCGTGCCCTTGCGCCAATAGAACAGGGCGATGGCCCCCGCCACGATGAGCAGCAGCGAGCCGCCGTAGGGAATGATCCACTGGTTGCGCACCTGGCGCCAGGCCTCGCCCGCGTTGGTCACGCGCGAGCCTGGGTATTGCACGAAGGGCTGGATCAGGTTGCCGGCCTCGGGCGCCTGGCTCTTGGGCAGGCTGCTGTAGCCCGTGACGCCCTCGCCCACCTGGCGCCACATGGGCGCGTTGTTGCCCGGCTGCACCTTGGCGCGCTCGCCGTTGTTTTGCTGGGCGTAGCCCGGTTCTTCGCTGGCATCGGGCTTGACCTGGAAGATGTTCTGGCCCTGGATGCCGCCGACCGCGGGCGCCACCGCTGGCGTCGCGGCAGAGGCCGCTTGCGCGCTGGCCGGGGCCTGGGCCCCTGCCGTGCCCCAGGCCAGGCCGGCCAACAGCGCCATGCTGCACAGGAAGTTTTTCATGGCAGGCCTCGCTCTACCGGGTGGTGCGGGTGTATTCGTTCTGGCCGTACTGCTGGCGCGCCTTGAGCTGCTGCTCCCAGCCGGCCTTGTCGCCGGCCTTCCAGCCGGGCTGCGTGAAATTGCTGCCTGTGCCGGCATAGGGCGGCGCATCGATGCGCACGCCGCCGCCGGTCTGCGGCTTCTCGGTGCAGGCCACCAGCGCCAGCAGCCCACAGGCTGCGCCCAGGATCAGTACAGTGCGCCCGGTCATGACTTGGCTCCCGGGGTGGGTTGGCCGGCCTGCTTGGAGCCATAGGCCGTGCCCCAGCCCCAGACCTCGGCACCCTTGCCGCGCTGCACCACGCGGTTGCGAAAGATGTCCGCCACCACATCGCCATCGCCGGCCAAGAGGGCCTTGGTGGAGCACATCTCGGCGCAGGCCGGCAGCTTGCCCTCGGCCAGGCGGTTGCGGCCGTATTTCTCGAACTCGGCCTGGCTGCCATGGGTCTCAGGGCCGCCGGCGCAGAAGGTGCACTTGTCCATCTTGCCGCGCACGCCAAAGGTGCCCTGCGAAGGGAACTGCGGGGCGCCGAACGGGCAGGCATAGCTGCAGTAGCCGCAGCCGATGCAGACGTCCTTGTCGTGCAGCACCACGCCTTCGTCGGTGCGGTAAAAGCAGTTCACGGGGCACACCGCCATGCAGGGGGCGTCACTGCAGTGCATGCAGGCCACCGAGATGGATTTTTCGCCCGGCACGCCGTCGTTCAGGGTGACCACGCGGCGGCGGTTCACGCCCCAGGGCACTTCGTGCTCGTTCTTGCAGGCGGTGACGCAGCCGTTGCATTCGATGCAGCGCTCTGCATCGCAGATGAATTTCATTCGTGCCATGGGGTGTCTCCTGGTCGGTGCCGCGTGTTCATGCCCGTTCCACGTTGCAGATCGTGGTCTTGGTTTCCTGCATCATGGTCACGCTGTCGTAGCCATAGGTGGTGGCCGTGTTCACGGCCTCGCCGCGCACGATGGGCGCTGCGCCCTTGGGGTAGTGGTCCAGCATGTCTGCGCCCTGCCAGCGGCCCGAGAAGTGGAACGGCATCCACACGGTGTCGGGCGCCACGCGCTCGGTCACCAGCGCCTGCACGTTGATGCGGGCGCCCGTGGGCGAACTGAGCCACACCTGCTCGCCGTTGCGCACACCGCGCTCGCCTGCGGTCTTGGGGTGGATCTCCACGAACGACTCCTGCTGCAGCTCGGCCAGCCAGGGGTTGGAGCGGGTCTCTTCGCCGCCGCCTTCGTACTCGACCAGCCGGCCCGAGGTCAGGATCAGCGGGAACTTCTCGTGCACCTTGTCGGCGATGTTCTTGTCCTGCACGCTCTTGTAGAGGGTGGGCAGGCGCCAGAAGGCCTTCTTGTCATCGTGCGTGGGGTACTTGGCCATCAGGTCGGGCCGGGTGCCGTACAGCGGCTCGCGGTGCTGCGGAATGGCATCGGGGAAGTTCCACACCACGGCGCGCGCCTTGGCGTTGCCGAAGGGGTGGCAGCCATGGTTCTTCATGGTCACGCGGATGATGGCGCCCGTCGGGTCGGTCTTCCAGTTCTTGCCTTCTGCGGCCTTCTTCTCGGTGTCGGTGAGCTCGTCCCACCAGCCGAGCTTCTTGAGCAGCACATGGTCGAACTCGGGGTAGCCGGTGGTGATGTCGGAGCCCAGCGAGTAGGATCCGTCCTCGGCCAGCAGGTTCTGGCCATCCTTTTCGACACCGAAGTTGGCGCGGAAGCACCCGCCGCCATCCATGACATGTTTGGAAGTGTCATAAAGGTTGGACGAGCCGGGGTGCTTGAGCTCGGGCGTGCCGTAGCACGGCCAGGGCAGGCCGAAGTAGTCGCCGGTGAAGTCGTAGCCGGTTTCCTTGTCCTTGCCGCCCTTGGCCTTCAGGGTCTTCACGTCGAACAGGTGCATGTTCTTCATGTGCGCCTTCAGACGCTCGGGGCTCTGGCCGGTGTAGCCGATGGTCCAGACGCTGCGGTTGATCTCGCGCAGGATGTCCTCGATCACGGGCTCGTCCATGCCCTGCACCTTCTGCAGCTTGTAGTTCTTGACCAGCTCCTTGTCGAAACCCAGCTTCTGCGCGAACTGATACATGATCATGTGGTCCGAGCGGCTCTCCCACAGCGGCTCGATCACCTTCTCGCGCCATTGCAGCGAGCGGTTGGATGCCGTGCACGAACCACTGGTTTCGAATTGCGTGGCTGCAGGCAGCAGATAGACCGCACGGTTCGGATTCAGGTCTTCAGCCCGGCCGGGCATGGCCGCCATGGCGGCCGTGGCCGAAGGGTAAGGGTCGACCACCACCAGCAGGTCGAGCTTGTCCATGGCGCGCTTCATCTCCAGCCCCCGGGTCTGGGAGTTGGGCGCATGGCCCCAGAAGAACACGCCGCGCAGGTTGGAGTCCTGGTCGATCAGCTCGTTCTTTTCGAGCACCCCATCGATCCAGCGCGAGACCGTGAGGCCCGACTTGGTCATCATGGCCGGGCTCGCATAGCGGGCCTTGATCCACTCGAAATCCACGCCCCAGACCGCCGCGAAGTGCTTCCAGGCCCCTTCGGCAATGCCGTAGTAGCCGGGCAGCGAGTCGGGGTTGGGGCCCACGTCGGTGGCGCCCTGCACGTTGTCGTGCCCGCGGAAGATGTTGGTGCCGCCGCCGGTCTTGCCCACGTTGCCCAGAGCCAACTGCAGGATGCACGAGGCCCGCACGATGGCGTTGCCGATGGTGTGCTGCGTCTGGCCCATGCACCAGACGATGGTGCCGGGGCGGTGGGCGTTGAGCAGGCTGGCCACCTTGAACACCTGCTCTTCCTTGACGCCGCAGGCCTCCTCGACCTTGTCGGGCGTCCACTTGGCCAGGATCTCCTCGCGCACCTTGTCCATGCCGTAGACACGGTCGTTGATGTACTGCTTGTCTTCCCAGCCATTCTTGAAGATGTGGTACAGCAGGCCGAAGAGGAAGGGGATGTCGGTGCCCGAGCGGATGCGCACGTACTCGTCGGCCTTGGCCGCCGTGCGCGTGAAGCGCGGATCCACCACGATCATCTTGCAGCCGGTCTCCTTGGCGTGCAGCATGTGCAGCATGCTCACCGGATGGGCCTCGGCCGCGTTGGAGCCGATGTACATGGCGACCTTGCTGTTCTGCATGTCGTTGTACGAATTCGTCATGGCCCCGTAGCCCCAGGTGTTGGCCACCCCGGCCACCGTGGTGGAGTGGCAGATGCGGGCCTGGTGGTCGCAGTTGTTGGTGCCCCAGAAGCTCACGAACTTGCGCAGCAGGTAGGCCTGCTCGTTGTTGTGCTTGGACGAGCCCACGAAGTACACGCTGTCGGGCCCGCTGGCCTTGCGCAGGTCCTGCATGCGGGCGGTGATCTCGGTGAGCGCCGTGTCCCAGCTGATGCGCTCGTACTTGCCGTTGACCAGCTTCATCGGGTAGCGCAGGCGGTACTCGCCATGGCCGTGCTCGCGCAGCGCGGCGCCCTTGGCGCAGTGCGCGCCCAGGTTGATGGGGGAGTCGAACACCGGCTCCTGGCGCACCCAGACGCCGTTCTCGACCACGGCGTCCACCGCGCAGCCCACCGAGCAGTGGGTGCAGATGGTGCGGCGCACCTCGATCTTGCTGTCGCCCAGGCCGACCTTGGCGCCCTCCGCGGCGCTGGACTTCTTGACCAGGGTGAGCTGCGAGGCAGCGATGCCCACGCCGACGCCCAGGCCCGAGCGGCGCAGGAAGGCGCGCCGGTCCATGGTGGGCAGGGCCTTGGCCAGGCCGCGCTGCAGGCTGTGGACGAAGGGAGAGGACGAGGAGGTGGCCGCAGCGCCCTCTCGGGCGTGGGAAGACTTCTTGGTGAGCAACATGGCGCGCCCCGCGGTCAGAGTTGGGTGGTCTTGTAGTACTGCTGCACGTGTGCCGAGAGGCGGTAGCCGCCACCGCGCTCAGGCGGTGCTGGCACGGGCTCGGCTGCAGCGGTGGCACCTGGGGCTGCAATGTGGGGCAAGGCCACGACGGCGGCAGCAGCAGCCCCCGCAGTGGCTGCACCTGCAAAGAACCGGCGGCGAGAAGGTTGGGGCTGGCTGTCCTGCATCATTGTCTCCAGGAGGGCTTGCGGCTATGCAATGTCGTTCATACAGTCTATGCGAGTGTCTGGCCCACTGCAATCGGGTATGGCCACCCCATGGAACTTCACTCGGGTTTGGCACACCTTCGCAGGCGCCCGCAGCGGCTCATTCCAGCATGTCGAAACCCTGGGCTTCCACAGCCACGAAAGCCCGTGTGAAGCGGGCCAGCGCGCCATAGAAGGGGGCGGCGGGGTGGGCCTCCAGCACATCGCACAGGGCCGGCACCCAGGGCTGCAGGTGGGCGGCAAAAAAGTCCCGTTGTGTCGTAAGGTTGCACACCGCCATGTCGTCACCAGCGATCAGGTAGCGCATGGCCTCGCACAGGTAGGCCAGGTGGTCCTCGGTCTCGGGCATGGCCTCGCTGCGCGCCAGGCCCAGGGCATCCAGGTCGCTGCGCAGGCGTGCCAGCGGCTTCTCGTTGAGAAAGCCGCTCAGGTAGTGCGACCCGTAGAGGAAGACCTCGGGCTTGCCCATGCCGCCGAACAGGCGCTCGAACTCGGCGGCAATGGCCGCGTCCTCCCGCGCACGGGTGGCCCCCACCAGTTGCTGCCAGGGCTCCTCCAGCAAGCCACCTTCGGCCGGCGCCTGGGTCACGGCCACGCGCAGGGTGGCCAGCAGGCCGGGCGCCGGGGCGCTGTAGTACAGCTGCGCCAGCAGGCCATAGAGTTCGGCACGCGCGGTTTCCTCGTCGAGGGCGGCGCTGGCGGCCATGGTCAGGGGTGCGGTGGCGCTCACAGGTCCGTCACTTTCGCTTCGCTCTGGGAAGAATAAAGGTCGATCACGCGGCAGTCGCCGCACATCTTCAGGCGCTCCAGCGCCTCGCCCTGGAACATGGCGTGGCCCGAGAGCCGCTCCAGCATGGCTTCAATGGCCTTGAACGTGCCAAAGGGTTTGCTGCAGCGCACACAGGCCCAGGGCTGGGTTTCGGCCAGCACGCGCAGCTGCGCGCGTTCGGGCGTGAGCAGCAGGCGCGGCTGCAGGGCGATGGCGTCTTCGGGGCAGGTGGTGGCGCACAGGCCGCACTGCACACAGTTCTTTTCCAGAAAGCGCAGCTGGGGCAGTTGCGGGTTGTCCTGCAGCGCGCCGGCCGGGCAGGCGCTCACGCAGCTCAGGCACAGGGTGCAGCGGTCCTTGTCGACCGTGATGGACCCGAGCGGCGCGCCGGCCGCCGGCAGCGCAATGGCCTCGGGCAGGCCCTCTTTCAGCAGCGGTGCATGGGCGATGAAATGGTCAAGCACCATCTCCAGCGTGGCGCGCTTTTCCTGGGCCACGGCATGGCGTGCCACCACGGGCGGCAGCACCTGGCGGGTCTGGCGCAGGGATTGCAGGGCGGTATCGAGCGCCGCCACATCGCCCGCGCGCAGCAGCCGCAGGTGGCTGCCGGTGTAGCCAAGGCCATGCAGGATGGCCTGCGCCACCTCCATCTGCGCCTGCACACCATCCAGGTACTGGGGCGCCTCCTCGTGCGTGGCCAGCACCACCACCTGCGAAGCACCATAGGCCAGCGCACTGAGCCACAGGTCCACGCCGGTGCTGGCGGTGTGCCACAGCGGCACCGGGATCACATGGGCGGGTACGCCCTGGGCACGCCGCAGCTGGGCGGCACGGCCCAATTCTTCGACCAGGGCCTGGCCCTGCTCCTGGCTGTGCAGCAGCAGCACGGCGCTCTGGCCGCCCCCGGCCGCATAGGTGGACAGCAAGGCCTTGAAGCGCGCGCCCTGCTCTGTGGCACCCGGGTAGGCAAAAGAGAGTGCACCCGTCGGGCACACCGTGGTGCAGGCACCACAGCCCACGCACAGGTGGGGGTTGACCTTGATCTGCTGGCGGCTCTTGTCGCTGGAAATGGCCTCGGCAGAACAGATGTCGATGCAGGCATTGCAGCCCACGGTCTCGTTGCGGCTGTGGGCGCAGAGCTTTTGCTTGTAGGCGAAGAAGCGGGGCTTGTCGAACTCGCCCACCATCTCGCGCAGCTTGAGCAGCACGGCCATGTCGCGCCCGTCGCTGCGGAAGTAGCCCTGCGGCGGCGCATGCTGCACGAAGGTGGGCTCGGCCGTGGCCGGGCGCAGGTCCAGCACCAGGTCGAAGCGTTCCTGCTGTGCGCTGGCCTCGCGGCCGAAGTCGATGGCGCCCGCCACCTGGCAGGCGCGCACGCAGGCGCGGTTCGCATCGCAGGCGGACAGGTCCACTTGGTAGTCCAGGCCGATGGCGTTCTCGGGGCAGGCCACGATGCAGGCGTTGCAGCGCGTGCACAGGTCCAGGTCGATGGGGTTGTCGGCAGCCCACTGCACGTCGAAGGCCCCGAGCCAGCCCGACAGGCCGGTGAGGCGCCCGCCGAGCACGGGGAAACGCCGCGCCTGCGCGCCGCCTGCCTGCCCCGGGCCCTGCGCGAACAGGGTCACATCGAGCACGTCGGCCACCAGGGCGGCAGCCTGTTCGGCGGCATCGAGCGGGCCGATGACCAGCAGGCGGCCCATGCTCTTGTAGCTGACGGTGGCCACCGGCGGCGGCTCGGGCAGCCGGGCTGCGGCCAGCAACGCGGCGATCTTGGGGCCGGCATCGCGGGCATCGCGGCTCCAGCCGCCGGTTTCGCGGATGTTCACGAAGCGGATCGGTGAGACCGCGCCTTCGGTCTGCGTGCCGAGTTCGCCGAAAAGGCGCTGCTCCTGGGTGCAGGCCACCACCACCTCCTGGCCGGTGCGGATCGCATCCTGGAAGGCGCCGGCCTCGCGCCGGCACAGCGTGGAATGGAGGGTCAGTTCCTCATGCAGGGCCGCGCCCAACGCCTTCGCGTCGAGGGGCATCGTCTGGTTGCAGTCGCAGATCAGCGTGGTCATGTTCGGTATGGCTGGCTACCCTGGCCCCATCGCCCCCTGCGGGGTCGGCTGTGGCCAGTTCTGGCGAGCTAGGAATGGCGGTGCATACCCCCGACTGTGCCACGTCTGGCAGCGCCGGCGTCTCCGCATCATCCCGAGGCTGAGGGTCTTGCGGGGCCATTGTCTGCGCGGCCTCTGGCACGGCCTCCCCGGCCGCGTCCTTTTCATGGTCGAAGAAGCCCATGAAATGGGCGCTGGCCATCTGGCGCAGCATGCCTTCAGGCAGCGGATCGGGCTTGGAGTAGTCGTCGATGTAGGTGTCCAGGCCGTCCATGGCATTGAAATGCGGGTCGGCAAACAGCTTCTTCATGGCCGTGTTGCGCACATCGGGCGCCACACCGCGGCCCATGAAGGGCTTGAAGTCGGACTCGGCCGTCAGGGCCTGCGCATCGGCCAGCGTGGGCAGCTCTGGCTCAGCGGCGGCAGGCACGGCCACCGGCTCCGGGGCAGGCATGGCGGCGGCGGATGGCAAGACCTCTGCTGGGGGCGATGGCTCCGGCTCCTGCACGGGCCTGCCCGCAGCCACCTCCTGCTTGCGGCGCGACCAGCGCGAGAGAAAACCGTCAGCCATGGTGCGGGCCGCCCCGGCCACCGCGCTGTTTGTCGGTGGAAACCGACGCCGGGTTGCCGAAGCGGTCGGTCAGCGACTGGAAGCTGTCGGGCCGCCTGCGTCGCTTGGGCTCGGGCGCGTAGTGCTCGTCGACGAAGGCCTGCAGCGCCTGCAGCACAGCCGCTGGCGCGGGCACCTGCTCCACCGTTTCCTGCGCATCGAGCCAGCGGCCGGCATCGTGGTAGCTCAGGCTCACGGCCACGGGGCGGGCCAGCGGCTCGGGCACGCTGCCCTCCTCGTCCATGCGCCACAGCACGAACCAGCAGGGCGCGGGCGCGGACAGGTTCAGGTGGTAGCCCTCGCCATCGTCCTTGAACAATTCGACCACAAAGCCCGGGAACAGCCACAGGGCCTGGTTGTCGTCCTGGCGCAAGAGGCGCGGCACATCGCCAAAGGCCGCTTCTGCGGGGACCACGTCGTCCAGCACCCAGCGCCAGGGCTGCCAGCGGTTGTCCAGGCGCTCGCGGCGCATGATGACGGCGACTTCGATGGTGGGGCGCAGAGACATGGCCCGACTGTACTGCGCCGTGCAGGGGTCAGGGTTTTTACCCCGTTTGCGCGCCCGGCGCGTACAGCACCGCGCGCGGCGCGCGGCACAGGCCCCACAGCCGCAGCCCGGCCAGCTCGGCCACCTGCACGCCGGTGGCGGTGGGTGCCGATATGGTGGCCAGTGCCGACAGGCCCACGCGAGCGCACTTGCGCACCAGCTCGTGGCTGCCCCGGCTGCTGAGCACGACAAAGCCGGGCTCGGCCAGGCGCGCGCTGCGCGACAGCCAGCCGATGAGCTTGTCCAGCGCGTTGTGCCGGCCCACGTCTTCGCAGACCTGGGCCAGGCGCCCGTCCAGCGTGGCCCAGCCTGCGGCATGCAGCGAGCCCGACTGCGCGTTGTGCGGCTGCAGTGCCTTGAGGTCGGCAAAGGCGCGCAGCACGGTGGGCAGGTCCACCCGCTCCAACCAGTCGCGCGCCGGCAGGCGCTCGGGGGCCAGATCCAGCGCCGCAAAGCTTTCCACCCCGCACACACCGCAGCCCGTGCGGCCGGCCATGCTGCGGCGCCGGTTCTTGAGGCGCTCGAAGCTGCGCGCCGAAATCTCCAGGTGCACCTCGACCCCCGGCACGCCGGGTGGCAGGTGCGCCGCGCCGGCATCGGCCAGCTGCAGCGTGGTGCCCCGGCAGTCCTGCGCATGGTCGAGGATGCCCTCGCTCAGCGCGAAACCGATCGCAAAATCGCCAAGGTTTTCCGGCGTGGCCATCATCACCGCATGCGAGACACCGTTGAACACCAGGGCCACCGGGATCTCCGCCGCCAGGGTGTCGAAGCGCAGGGACCCGCCCTGCGGCACACCCGCCTCGCCAAACACCCGCACGGAGCGCTGGGCCAGTGCCGACAGGTCCGCCACGCCGCCCCCATCGCCATCGAACGGCGTGCACACCTGTGCGCTCATGGCGTCGCCCCCGCCGCAGGCAGCTCCCGGGCGACGGCCCGGCCGGCGTCGGTCAGGTGGGCCACCCAGCGCTCACCCACCTGGTCCACGCGCACCCAGCCGGGGCCGCGCTGGCCGCCCACCGAGGCATCGCTCATCAGCGTGAGCTCGCGCAGGAGCACGCTCACGCCCTGGCCCAGGCGCTTGCCCAGGCGCGGCAGCGACACGCCGGGCGCACCGGCCGGCGTGTCCGGGGACTCTTCGGCCAGCGCACGCAGGATGGCGCCCGCCAGCGTCTCTTGCACGGCCGTCATGGCATGGGCTTTCTGCGGTCCACCGCGCTCATGGGGCCTCGGCCTGCGCCGGCACGGCAGACGCCGCAAGGGCGGCCCCGCCCGGCACGTGCGGCTCCAGCAGCACAGGGATGGACTTGGAGGTCGGCGTGCCCGCCGTGTCGGCCACGGCAGACAGCGGCACCAGCGGATTCGTCTCGGGGTAGTAGGCCGCGAGGTTGCCGCGCGGGATGTCGTAGGCCACCAGCTTGAAGCGGTCGGCCCGGCGCTCCTGGCCATCGCTCCACACGGTCTGGATGTCGACCCAGTCGCCGTCCTGCATGCCCAGGGCGCGGATGTCCTTCTCGTTGATGAAGACCACGCGGCGCTGGCCGTAGACGCCGCGGTAGCGGTCATCCATGCCGTAGATGGTGGTGTTGTACTGGTCGTGCGAGCGCGTGGTGAGCAGGGTGAATACGATCGAATCCTTGAACCGCTCGCGCGCCTTGTGCGAGGGCGTGTCCTGCGGCACCAGGGGCGCATGGAAGCTGGCCTTGCCCGAGGCCGTGGCCCAGACGCGCTCACTGGCCGTGTTGCGCAGGCGGAACCCGCCGGGCACGGCCACGCGCTGGTTGAAGTCCTTGAAATCGGGGAAGACCTTTTCGATCTGGTCGCGGATGCGCGCATAGTCCTCGACCAGCCAGGCCCAGGGCACGCTGCTGCGCGCGCCCAGCGTGGCGGCAGCCAGGCGCGCCACGATGGCCGGCTCGGACAGCAGGTGCTCGGACGCAGGCGGGTTGATGCCCACCGAGATGTGCACCATGCTCATCGAGTCCTCCACCGTCACGCCCTGCGGGCCGTTGGCCTGCACGTCGATCTCGGTGCGGCCCAGGCAGGGCAGGATCAGCGCCTCCTTGCCATGCACGATGTGGCTGCGGTTGAGCTTGGTGGTCACGTGCACCGTGAGGTCGCAGCGCTGCAGCGCCTTCCAGGTCTCGTAGGTGTCGGGGGTGGCGGCAGCAAAGTTGCCGCCCAGGGCGAAGAACACCTTGCCCTTGCCGTCCAGCATGTGGCGGATGGCCTCCACCGTGTCCACGCCGTGCTCGCGCGGCGGCTCGAAGCCGAACACGTCGCGCAGCCTGTCCAGCAGGGCCACCGGGGGCTTTTCCCAGATGCCCATGGTGCGGTCGCCCTGCACGTTGCTGTGGCCGCGCACCGGGCAGGGGCCGGCACCCTCGCGGCCGATGTTGCCGCGCAGCATGAGCCAGCTCACAATGGCCTGGATGGTGTCCACCGCGTGCTTGTGCTGCGTGATGCCCATGCCCCAGCAGGCGATCACGTTCTTGGCGCCAATGTAGATGTCGCCTGCAGAGCGCATCTGCTCCTCGGTCAGGCCCGACTCCTGCTCCAGCAGCGCCCAGGATTCCGCGCGCAGATTCTCCACCAGCACCTCGAAGCCCGTGGTGTGCTCGGCGATGAAGGCCTTGTCGAGCACGCCGCCACGCGCGCCCTCCTGCTCCAGCACATGCTTCATCATGCCCTTGACGGCAGGCAGGTCGCCGCCCACGCGCAGCTGGAAGTAATGCGTGCTGATGGGGGTGGAGCCGAAGGTGGCCATCTCCAGCTTGTCCTGCGGGTCGGCAAAGCGCTCCAGCCCGCGCTCGCGCAGGGGGTTGAAGCTCACGATGCGCGCGCCGCGCTTGTGCGCCTCGCGCAGCTCGCCGAGCATGCGCGGGTGGTTGGTGCCGGGGTTCTGGCCGAAGATGAAGATCGCGTCCGCGCACTCGAAGTCGTGCAGGGTCACCGTGCCCTTGCCCACGCCGATCTGCGGGCGCATGCCGCTGCCGCTGGGCTCGTGGCACATGTTGGAGCAATCGGGGAAGTTGTTCGTGCCGTACTGGCGCACGAACAGCTGGTACAGGAAGGCCGCTTCGTTGCTGGCCCGGCCCGAGGTGTAGAAGATGGCCTGGTTGGGGTCGGGCAGCGCGTTCAGGTGGCGCGCGATCAGCGCAAAGGCGTCGTCCCACGAAATGGGGCGGTACTGGTCGCTGGGCGCATGGTAGGCCATGGGTTGCGTGAGCCGGCCCTGGTCTTCGAGCCAGAAATCGCTCTGCTCGGCCAGCTCGGCCACGGTGTACTGGGCAAACAGGCCCGGGCCCGCGCGCCGGGCCGTGGCCTCGGCGGCCACGGCCTTGACGCCGTTTTCGCAGAACTCGAAGGTGGAGGCATGGTTGCGGTCCGGCCAGGCACAGCCCGGGCAGTCAAAGCCGTCGGGCTGGTTGGCCGACAGCAGCGTCCTGGCGCCCTTGATCGGGATGTCCTGGCGCAGCAGCGCATTCTTGACGCTGTTGAGCGCCCCCCAGCCGCCTGCGGGGCCTGTGTAGAACTCGATCTTTTCCTGTTTCATCATGGTCTCCTGGACTGGGGTTGCCGGCCGCGCCGCTGCGCCTGCGGCGTCCCCGGCACCCCCTGCTGTCATCTATGTGGGGGTCTTGAACGTGGCGGCCGCATCGGCCAGCGTGGCCGCCTGCTCGCGCATGCGCATGGCGGCAGCGGCGGCTTCTTCCACCAGGGCGGCGTTCTGCTGCGTCATCTGCTCGATGCGCCCCACGCTGTGGTGGATGTCTTCGATGCCATGGCTTTGCTGCCCGCTGGCGGTGGCAATGCCCTCGATGAGCCGGGTCACCTCACCGATGGATTGTGCAATGCCCTGCATGGATGTACGAGCGGCCTGCACCAAGCCCCCACCGGCATCCACACGATCCACCGAGGTGGAGATGAGCCCCCGGATCTCGCGCGCAGCGCCCGCCGAGCGCGTGGCCAGGCCCCGCACCTCCGAGGCCACCACCGCAAAGCCCCGGCCCTGCTCGCCCGCACGGGCGGCCTCCACTGCCGCATTGAGCGCCAGGATGTTGGTCTGGAAGGCAATCGAGTCGATGATGCCGATGATGTCGCGGATGCGGTGGGCACCGTCGCGGATTTCGGCCATGGTGGTGACCACGCGCTCCACCGCCGCACCGCTCTCGCCGCTGGCCTGGGCAACGGCGCCCATCAGCCCATTGACACGGCGCGCATGCTCGGCGTTCTGCGCCACGGTGGCGGTCAATTGCTCCAGGGCGGATGCGGTGGTGTTCACCTCGCCGGCCTGCTGCTCGGTGCGGGTGGCCAGGTCATTGTTGCCGTCGGCGATCTCGCGGGTGGACAGGCGCAGCCCTTCGGCCCCGCGCCGCACGTTGCCCACCAGGCCGGCCAGGCCCACGCCGATGCCGTTGATGGCCTGCAGCATCTGCCCCACCTCGTCGCGCTGCGCGACATGCATCTGCGTGGTGAGATCGCCCGCCGCGAGCCGCTGCGCGGCACTGCGGCCCTGTGCCACCGGCGTGGAGATGGTGCGCTGCACCAGGCCATGGACCAGCGCCGCCAGCAGCAGTGGCTGGCACACCCCGAATGCGACCCAGGTGGCCGGCAGCGCAGGCAGCGCCAGCCAGGCCAGCGTCCACAGCAGGTATTGTCCGCCCAGCACCCACAGCGCCAGGCGCCCGGCCATCCCGAGGGAGGGGATCTCGCTCACGTCGAGCCCCACGTAGAGCACGCCCACCACCTCGCCGGTGGCGTTGCGCACCGGGTCGTAGCGGGTCATGTTCTGGCGCCCGAAGACAGTGGCGTAGCCGGCGTAGGGCTGGCCCGCCAGCAGTTGGCGGTAGGCAGGGTGCGAGCGGTCGAGCAGCGTGCCCACGGCACGCTCGCCATCCTGCTTGCGCACCGACGTGGCGATGCGCACGAAATCCTCACCCTGGCGGGCGAAGACGGTAGCGCGCACCCCCGTCTGGGCCGTGAAGCGGTCCGCCACCGCGAAATCGCCATTGAGCGCCCGGCCATTGCACAGCAGCGCGGGCGCCTGCCCGGCAGCCGCCGGTGCGGCCAGACTGAACACTCCGTTGTGCTCGGCCGCAAAGCGCCCGGCCGCAGCATTGATCCGACGCTTGAGTGAGCCAGGCAGCACCAGCATGCAGTCGCCTGCCTACTGGAAGAACTTGGCGGCGCTCACCAGGGTCTTGTAGATGCCCCAGAGGAGAGGAATGCCCACCGCCGCCCAGGCGAAGGCCACCACCGCCGGGCTGGTCGTGCCGCCGCCACCGGTACCGCCGCCCACTTCGGCCGCCACGCTCTTTTCGTGCGCCAGCTTCTTCTCGTGCGCCAGTTCCGTGTCGCTCATGAACCACTTGTCGGCCAGGGGGCGCACCATCAGGTTGGCAATGAGCCCGATGACCAGCATGCCCACCAGGATGTACATGGTCTGGTTGTACACCTGCTCGCGCGGCAGGCCCAGGCCCAGTTGGTATTCGCGCATGTAGTTCACGACCACGGGGCCCAGGATGCCGGCCGTGGCCCAGGCGGTGAGCAGGCGGCCATGGATGGCGCCCACGAACTGGGTGCCAAACAGGTCGGCCAGGTAGGCCGGCACCGTGGCGAAGCCACCGCCGTACATCGACAGGATGACGCAGAACGCGCCCACGAACAGCAGTTTGCTGCCGGCGCCGGCTGAGCTGGGAATGCTGGCGTACATCAAGCCGCCGAGCACGAAGAAGATCACATAGGTCATCTTGCGGCCGAACTTGTCGGACAGGCTGGCCCAGAAGAAGCGGCCACCGATGTTGAACAGCGACAGCAGCGCCGTAAAGCCGCCCGCCACGGCCGCGATGGCGGCCAGCTGGGTCTTGTCAAGCTCGCCGAACTTCTGTTGCACACCGATCAGCCCACCGCCGAAGACTTCCTGCAGCATGGGCGAGGCCATGCCGATCACGCCGATGCCGGCGCTCACGTTCATGCACAGCACGACCCAGATCAGCCAGAACTGGGGAATGCCCCAGACACGCTTCACGTGCACGTGGCGCTAGGTGATCATGGCATTGGCCGAGGGGGGTGGAGGCGTCCAGCCGGCAGGCTTCCAGCCCGTGGGGGGCACGCGGTAGCCCAGGGCACCGGCCATCATGAACACGAAGTACACCAGCGCCATCACCACGAAAGTCTGCATCACGCCCACGTCGGTGGGGCTGGAGAAGTTCTTCATCAGGTCCACGGCCAGGGGCGAGCCGATCATCGCGCCGCCGCCAAAGCCCATGATGGCCATGCCGGTGGCCATGCCGCGCCGGTCAGGGAACCACTTGATCAGCGTGGACACCGGCGAGATGTAGCCGAGCCCGAGCCCGATGCCCCCGATGACGCCCGAGCCCAGGATCATGAGCCAGAACTGGTGCAGGTGGATGCCGAGTGCCGACAGCAGCATGCCGCCGCACCAGCACACGGCCGAGACCACGCCAGCCTTGCGCGGGCCCGAGCGCTCCAGCCAGCCACCCCAGATGGCGGCCGAACAGCCCAGGAAGACGAAGAACAGGGTGTACATCCACCCGAGCGTGGCCACACGCCAGTCGCATCCACTGGCGAACAGTTCAGCAAAGAAGCCCATGTCCTTGGGGCAGGCCGCACCGGTGCCGGCCGTGGCCAGGGCCTTGGACAGCGGCAGCCAGAACACCGAGAAGCCATAGGCCATGCCGATGCACAGGTGGATCGCAAGGGCCGCCGGGGGCACCAGCCACCGGTTGAAGCCAGGCCCCGCAATGATGCGTTCCTTGTCCAGGAACCCAGGGGATGCGGAAGACCCAGACATGGGTGCAGTCGCCGCCGATGAAGCAGTCATATGTTCTCTCTCCCTTGTTGGTGCGCACGCGCTGTGTTCTTGACGCCGGTCAAGACGCCCAGCGCAGTGTCCGAAGAGGAGCGCCATAGCGTCAAATTGAATCAGCACATGTGGCTATTCAACTCATGAATGAAGAACAGCACACAAATCAGCATCCAATGGGCGGGGAGCGTCCCGCTCCCGCACCGCACAGCGAGACGGGGGGCGGTGAAGGTGCCCAGCGCCCCCAGGGGATGGCCTGACTTCAGTCGCGCAGCTCGCCGCAGTGCTCGGTGACGTGGTCGCGCCACTGCGGCAGGTCCAGCAGCACCAGCGCTGCCTCCAGCGCCCGCGAGACGCGCGGGCCGCGCTGGGTCATGAAACCGATGGGCGTGCGCACCTCGGGCGCAACCAGGGGCAGCGCCTCCAGGCTGCGCTCGCTGCGCGCGGCAGCCACCATGGCACTAGGCAAGACGCTGCATACCTCGCCCGAGAGCACGGAGAGCACCAGGGTCAGCACCGAGTTGGTCTCGATGGCCGGCGGCGTGGGCACGCCGGCCTCGCGCAGCGCCTCGTCGATGATGAAGCGGTTGTGCATGTCGGTGGTGAGCAGACACAGGGGCAGCTGGCCGGCATCGCGCCAGCGCATGGGCTCGCCGATGCGCATGCGGTCGGGTGCGGGGGTGCTGGCGCGGCGCAGCAGGTAGTAGTGCTCATTGCACTGCTGCCAGGAGCGCAGCTTGACCTCCTTGGCCTGCATGCGTTCGCTGTAGCCCACGGCCAGGTCCAGGGACAGGTCTTCGAGCCCCTGCTCCAGTTCGCGCGAGCTCATGGACAGCACCACCGGCAGGATCCCCGGGTGCTGGGCCTGCAGCAGCGCCGCAAAGCGCGAGAGCATGGGGATCGCCGTGGGCGTGGCCGCCATGCGCAGCCTGCCGCGGGGTGCGGCCTCGGTGCTGCGCAACTCCTGGCGCAGCACCTCGTTGTCGCGCAGCATGCGCTGCGCCGTGGCCAGCACCGCCTCGCCCTCGTGCGTGAGGCCCGCATAGGTGCGCGCGCGTTGCACGATGACCACACCGAACTCGTCTTCCAGGGCCCGCAGGGCATTGGACAGGGCGGGCTGCGTGATGTGGCAGGCCTGCGCGGCCCGCCCGAAGTGGCGGTGCTCGTCGAGCGACACCAGGTAGCGCATGGCGGCCAGCAGGTTCATCGGATCAAGCGCCCTTCTCTATAGGAGTGGACCCGAAGATAACCGACCCCTGCACCCCGGCACACAGGCGCCTGAATCCTTCCCGCCCAAAAGGCCATTCAGGCAGCGGCCACGGCAAGCGTCAGGTGTCCTTGCTGACCGAGATGCTGGGGAACTTGGACGAAAAGTCCTTGGACTGCTGGGCGATCTTCACGGCCACGGTGCGTGCCACCTGCTTGTAGATCTGCGCCACGTCGCCGTCGGGGTCGGCCACCACGGTGGGCTTGCCACTGTCGGCCTGCAGGCGGATCTGCATGTCCAGCGGCAGGGCGCCCAGGTAGTCCATGCCATAGTCGGCCGCCATCTTCTTGCCGCCATCGGCCCCGAAGATATGCTCCACATGGCCGCAGTTGGTGCACACGTGCACGGCCATGTTCTCGACGATGCCCAGGATGGGCACGCCCACCTTCTCGAACATCTTGATGCCCTTCTTGGCGTCGAGCAGGGCGATGTCCTGCGGCGTGGTGACGATCACGGCACCCGTCATGGGCACGCGCTGGGACAGCGTGAGCTGGATGTCGCCGGTGCCGGGCGGCATGTCGATGATGAGGTAGTCGAGGTCCTTCCAGTTGGTCTGGCGCAGCAGCTGCTCCAGCGCCTGGGTGGCCATGGGGCCGCGCCAGATCATGGCCTCGTCCTGGTCGACCAGGAAGCCGATGGACATGACCTGCACGCCGTAGTTCTCCAGCGGCTCCATGGTCTTGCCGTCTTCGCTCTCGGGGCGGCGGCTGATGCCCAGCATCATGGGCTGGCTCGGGCCGTAGATGTCGGCGTCGAGCACACCGACGCTGGCGCCCTCGGCGGCCAGGGCCAGGGCCAGGTTGGCGGCGGTGGTGCTCTTGCCCACCCCGCCCTTGCCCGATGCCACGGCAATGATGTTCTTCACCTGGGGCAGCAGCTGCACGCCGCGCTGCACGGCGTGGGCCACCACCTTGGTGGTGATGTTCACGGACACGTTGTCCACCCCGGCCACGCCCTTGGCTGCCGCCACGAGGCTGCGGCGCAGCTCGGGCACCAGGCTCTTGGCCGGGTAGCCCAGCTCCACGTCGAACGCCACGTCGCCGCCGTTGATCTGCACATTGCGCAGCGCCCGCGTGCTGACGTAGTCCTTGCCCGTGTGCGGGTCTTGTACGCTGGAAAGTGCGGCCAGAAGGCCTTGTTCGGTGACTGCCATGCAATTAACTCCTGTGGGACGGGTAGTCTATCCAACGGACCCCGCCCTGCGTAAGTGCGGGACAATGCGCGTCGCCCACCCGCTTCCCTCCCGTTACAGACTCCCGAAAGACGCCCCGTGAAATTCAAGATGGCCGAGAAATCCCTGTTCGCCGTGCTGCTGCGCTCGCCCTGGTGGGTCAGCTTCCTGGTGGTGGGAGTGATCGCACTGGCGGCCGGCGCGCTGCTGCCGCGCGAGTACGCCTATGTCGGCGCCGTGGGCACGCTGCCGATCTTCGTGGTGGGCTGCATTGCGGCCTGGCGCCAGCTCAGGGCCCCGAGCCCCGCCAAGGTCGAGGAAATGCTGGGCGCCGTGAACAGCATGCCCTGGCGCCAGTTTGCCGATGCGCTGGAGGCCGCCTGGGTGCGCGATGGCTGCACGGTGGAAAAGCCCCGGTCCGGCCCCGTGGACCTGCGCGTGGCCAAGGGCGGCCAGGCCACCCTGGTCAGCGCCAAGCGCTGGAAGGCCGCGACCCATGGCGTCGAGCCGATGCGCGAACTGCAGGCCGCCATGCAGGCGCAAGGGGCCTCGGCAGGGATCTATGTGATGACCCAGGGACAGCTCTCCGACAACGCCCGCCTGTTTGCGCGCGACAACGGCATCACCGTGCTGCAGGGCCCGGGCGTCGCCGCCCTCCTTCTCGCAAAGGCCTGATCTGGCCGCCCGCCATGCGGGTTTCCCCAAGTGGCGGCCTGCGGGCAACGCAGCACACTGGGCCCTGACGCCACACACCCCGTCCACCGATGCAATCACCCGACAGCCCCGCCGCGCCCGCCCCCCTTGCCACGGGCCTTCTGCTGACGGGCGGCGGCGCCCGGGCGGCCTACCAGGTGGGGGTGCTCGAAGCCATTGCCGATCTGCGCCTGGCCTGCGGCGCGGGTGACGAGCCCAACCCCTTTCCCATCATCACCGGCACCTCGGCCGGGGCCATCAATGCGGCGGCGCTGGCCTGCGGGGCCGACAACTTCGACCGGGCCGTGCGCCGCATCGCCCGCGTATGGCGCGACTTCCATGCGCAGCAGGTGTACCGGGCCGACTCGCTGAGCGTGCTGCGCAGCGGCGCGCGCTGGCTCTCGCTGCTGTCGCTGGGCTGGGCCCTGGCGCGCTGGCGGCGCATGCGCCCGCGCTCGCTGCTGGACAACGCGCCGCTCGAAAAGCTGCTGGTCAAGATGGTGCCGCTGGTGCGCCTGCCGCGCCTTTTGAAAAAGGGCCACCTCAAGGCCCTGGCCGTCACGGCGTCGAGCTACAGCTCGGGCGAGCACGTGACCTTCTTCGAAACCGATGCCCCGCTGCAGCCCTGGGTGCGCTCGCAGCGCAAGGCGGCACGCGACCGCATCACGCACGAGCACCTGCTGGCCTCCTCGGCCATCCCCTTCGTGTTCCCGGCCAAGGCCATCAGCATCGGGGACCACATGGAGTTCTTCGGCGACGGCTCCATGCGCCAGTCGGCACCGATTGCGCCGGCCATCCACCTGGGGGCCGAGCGCATCCTGGTGGTGGGCGCCGGCCGCATGCACGAGCCCAAGGGTGACGCGGCCGCCAACCCCACGCCCACCTACCCCTCGCTGGCGCAGATCGCAGGGCACGCACTCTCCAACATCTTCCTCGATGCGCTGTCGGTCGACGTGGAGCGCGTGCTGCGCGTGAACCAGACGCTATCGCTCATTCCGCCCGAGGTGCGCGCCAAGAGCGCGCTGCGCCCCATCGAGCTCTTGGTGATCGCGCCCTCCCAGCGGCTGGACGCGGTGGCCGCGCGCCATGTGGGCAACCTGCCCACACCCGTGCGCGCCATGCTCGGCGCCCTGGGCGTCACCTCCAACATGGCCGACGTGCGCGGCGCGGCGCTGGCCAGCTACCTGCTGTTCGAGTCGGGCTACACGCGCGAACTCATGGCCCTGGGCCGTGAGGACACCCTGGCCATGCGCGCCGAGGTCTGCAAGTTCTTTGGCTGGACGGACACTGGCGCCGAAGTGAAAACACTCCAGCACGCCTGAGTTCTGCCAGGGTTGGCCCTGTGCGGCGGCGGTAGTTCAGCGTGCCCTAAAATTAGCGGTTCCGCCTGAAAGTGCCCGCAGAGAAAGCCGCCCCATGTCGTCGCCCGTACGCAAACTGTTCGTCACCACCGCCCTGCCCTACGCCAATGGCAATTTCCACATTGGCCACATCATGGAATACATCCAGGCCGACATCTGGGTGCGGTTCCAGCGCATGCAGGGCAACGCGGTCAACTTCGTCGGTGCCGACGACACGCACGGCGCGCCCATCATGATCGCGGCCGAGAAGGCGGGCAAGACGCCCCAGCAGTTCGTGGCCGACATCGCCGCCGGCCGCAAGCAGTACCTCGATGGCTTTCACATCAGCTTCGACAACTGGCACAGCACCGACGACCCGGAAAACCACGAGCTGGCGCGCCAGATCTACCGCGACCTGCGCGACCGCGCCGACGGCTCGCTGATCGAGACCCGCACCATCGAGCAGTTCTTCGACCCCGAGAAGAACATGTTCCTGCCCGACCGCTTCATCAAGGGCGAGTGCCCCAAGTGCCACGCCAAGGACCAGTATGGCGATAACTGCGAGGTCTGCGGCTCGGTCTACGCGCCCACCGACCTGATCAACCCGTTCTCGGCCCTGTCGGGCGTCAAGCCCGAGCTCAAGAGCTCGGAGCACTTCTTCTTCAAGCTCTCGGACCCGCGCTGCGTGGAGTTCCTCGAAAACTGGACGCAGGACGGCAAGCTCCAGCCCGAGGTGGCCAACAAGATCAAGGAGTGGTTCACCGTGCGCACCAACCCGGACGGCACGACCAGCGAGGGCCTGGGCGACTGGGACATCTCGCGCGATGCGCCCTACTTCGGCATCGAGATCCCCGACGCGCCGGGCAAGTACTTCTACGTCTGGCTCGACGCGCCCGTGGGC
Organism: Acidovorax sp. Root217; assembly: GCF_001428645.1. NCBI lineage: Bacteria > Pseudomonadati > Pseudomonadota > Betaproteobacteria > Burkholderiales > Comamonadaceae > Acidovorax > Acidovorax sp. Root217. The sequence goes on along the minus strand of NZ_LMIH01000012.1, from coordinate 447,476 downwards.
TACCTGGCTTCGCTCAAGAACCTGCTGGACAAGCGCGGCGAGAGCTACGACGCCTACATGGCCGACCCGGCCCTGGAGCAGTACCACTTCATCGGCAAGGACATCGTGACCTTCCACACGCTGTTCTGGCCCGCGATGCTGCATTTTTCCGGCCGCAAGACGCCCGACAACGTGTTCGTGCACGGCTTCCTCACGGTGAACAACGGCGAGAAGATGAGCAAGAGCCGCGGCACGGGCCTGGACCCGCTCAAGTACCTGGGCCTGGGCATGAACCCCGAGTGGCTGCGCTACTACCTGGCGGCCAAGCTGTCCAACCGCAACGAGGACATCGACTTCAACGCCGACGACTTCATGGCGCGCGTGAACAGCGACCTGATCGGCAAGTTCGTCAACATCGCCAGCCGTGCAGCAGGCTTTTTGACCAAGCGCTTCGACGGCAAGCTCACCACGCAGTTCAGCGCCGATGGCGCGGCCCTGCTGGCCGATGTGCGCAGCGCAGGCGACGGCCTGGCGCAGCTGTACGAGGCACGCGAGTTCGGCAAGGCCACGCGCGAGATCATGCTGCTGGCCGACAAGGTCAACGCCTACGTGGACCAGAACAAGCCCTGGGACCTGGCCAAGGACGCGGCCAACAACGAAGCCCTGCACCAGGTGTGCTCGGTGCTGATCAACACCTTTGCCGTGCTCACGCGCTACCTGGCCCCCGTGCTGCCAAGCCTGGCCCACGCGGTGCAAGGCTTCGTAGGCAGCGACATGCAGCGCTGGGCCGTCGCCGGCGACGTGCAGGCCATCACCCCCTACCAGCACCTGATGCAGCGCGTGGCGCCCGAACAGCTCGACGCGCTGTTCGAAACCCCGGCCCAGCCCGTGGAGGCGGCGCCTGAAGTGGCAGCGCCCGGCGGCGAGGAACTGGCGCCCACGATCACCATCGGCGACTTCACCAAGATCGACCTGCGCATCGCGCTGATCGTGAACTGCGAGCCCGTGGAAGGCTCGACCAAGCTGCTGCGCCTGACGCTGGACGTGGGCGAAGGCCGCACGCGCAACGTGTTCAGCGGCATCGCCAGCGCCTACCAGCCGGCCGACCTGATCGGCAAGCACACGGTGATGGTGGCCAACCTGGCACCGCGCAAGATGAAGTTCGGCGTGTCCGAGGGCATGGTGCTCGCCGCCAGCCATGGCGACGAGAAGGCCAACCCCGGCATCTACGTGCTCAACCCCTGGCCCGGCGCCACGCCTGGCATGCGGGTGCGCTGAGCATTGCAGCGGCGCGGGCGACCTGGATGACGCCACCGCGCCGCTCCATTGGCCGCCAGTGGTCCTACCTGCGGCAGCTGTGCTTTTCGGGGCTGGACAGCCGCATGATGGTGCCGGAAATCCTGCGCACGGTGAACCACATCGTTCCCAACGACGCGGGCTCGTTCTTCTGGACCACAGCACAGGGTATTCCCACCGACATCTTCCACGAGCATTCGCCACCCGAAGTACAGCACCTGTTTCTCAACCACTTCGAGGAGCTGTTCATCGGACCCACCGAGCTGAACGTGCATTCGCTCATCCACCGGGGGCAAAAACTCGGGCAGTTGCTCGCGCCTCCGGCGTTCTACTTTGCCTCCAACACGCACCACTTGCTCGTCCGTGGCTCGGGGCATGAGCACACGCTGGACGCCCGCATCGACGCGCATGGCGCCACCGTGGGGGAGTTGATGCTGTTCCGGGGGCCCGGGCGGCAGTTCACTCAGGACGATTGCGACAACCTCGCCAAGGTGGTGCGGTACATCGAATTTGCGGTCGCCAATGAGAACACCCAGCCCGACACGTTCAGAGCGGTGCAAGACAATGCCACGATTGTCATGGACACCGATGACAGGCCTTTGTGGATGACGGACCCGGCCCGTCGGTTGCTGCAGCAAGCGTTGCAGGCGGGCAACAGCTGGGTGGACCTGCCAAAGTCCGGTCTGCTGCCGCCGTTTTGCCGGCACGTATGCCACCTGTTGCGGGGTGACCACGGCATTCCCGAAGTGACCTTCTCCGTTCCCCATGGCCGCCTGTGTGCGCGCGCGAGCTGGCTTACAGCGGCGGCCGCAGACACACCGGCGGGCAGGCCGCTGATCGCCATCCACCTGCAGCTGCAGGTGTCGCCCAACCTGCGGCTGCTGCAGGCCGTGCGGGACCTGCCCGCCAGCCCCATGCAGCAGCAGGTGGCCTACATCCTGGCCACAGGGGCCTCGCGCACAGGCGCGTGAGCGCCTGAACCTGAGCGAATCGGCACTCAAGGAGCATCTGGGCCAGCTGTACCAGAAGCTTGGAATCGACTCGCTCGCGGCGCTGCAGCAGTTGCTCACCGCTGCCGCCAACGGCACGGGCTGAGGCGGTGTCTACCCCCCGGCCGGGGGGTATTTTTGGCGAAACGCATTTCTAGAATGGGCCGTGGACTCCATTACCTCCAAAAGAAAGAGCGCCCGCATGATCGGCCGCAAAACACTCGGCCTCGCAGGGCTCGCTGTTGCCCTGGCGTGCATCAGCGGTTGCGGCGACAAGCCAAGCCCTGCGCAAGCTGACAGCACTGCCCTGCGGATGGCCACGGTCAATGGCCTGCAGGCAGTGCAGATCCGCAGCTACCTGTCCCGGGCCGAGGAAACACCGGCCGCCAGGCTTGCCGTCACCTGGCACCCCTCGGTGGTCCAGGTGGACCGCGAAAGCGCCATGCGCTCGCTGCGGGGGGTAGACCGCAGCGGCTCCCACTTCGTGTTCGCCGCCAGCGAGCCCGCGCTGGCACAGCTGCAGCACGGCAGCATCCTGTTCGTCTGGGGCATTGCCATCCGCCGTGTCACCGCCCTCAGGACAAAAGGCGACTATGTACTGGTACAAACCCGGCCGGTGGCACTGAACGAGGCGCTGAGCCAGGCCAGCATCGCCTTCGACACCCCGTTGGGCCTGGACCGGGCCTTCGTCTCCACCCATGCCGCGCGCACCCCGCCCGTACAGACCAGCCAATGGGGCGCACCTGGCAGCATCGTGCGCGTGAGCGACGAACTACCCCCAGGCGTGATGGAAGAAGGCAGCAATCCTGGCGAAGAGCCCCTGGCCGACGTGGAGGCAACGCCCCAGTCCAGCTTCGCCGGCAAGGTCAGGGGCTTTGACTACGAGGTGGCGTACACCGTCGCGGGAACGAAGCTGCAGTTCGATCTGGAAGCGCGCAAGTCCGCCAATGATGGCGAGGATGACAGCGCCAAGGCAGTGCAGAAGATGTCGGCCAGGAACGCCGCCGTGGCGAAATCCGCCGGCGGCCTGGCGAAGGGGCTTTTCGACCAGGGCTATGACGACGTGGACATTCGCCTGAAGGTCAAGGGCCAGCTCGACGGCCTGTCGGAAAACGGCGCCATGCGGCTGGGAGGCAGGATCGAGATCGTCGACTCGAAGCTGCAACTGCTCAACACCGATTTCAAGAACCTGAGCGGCACGGCCAGCGTTGATGCGATCGCGCGGCTGGGCAGTGAGCGCGGCGTGTTCAACCACAATTTCAAGGTGCTGGACGTGCCGGTCACCTTCAACATTCCCATCATCCTGGCCGGCATTCCGCTGGTGGTGGAAGTGGGCTTCAACTTCCTCGTGCAGATCGGGCTCAATGGCAAGCACGCGGCGCTGCACACCTCGGGCGCAGTGCAGTTCCAGGGCAACGGCTCCACCACCTTCAGCGAAGGCCAGGTGCGCAACGAGGGCGAGGTGCAGGGTGAGCCGCAACTGGGCGAGAAATCCGCCATCAGCCCCGGGGTCTCGGGCTTCGTGGTGGCCGTGCAGGTGCCCAAGGTGGGCCTGGGAGTGGGCATCACCAACGCCAGCATCATGTCCTACATCGACCATGTGAGCGTGGTCTCCATCGCCAACACGGCGGCACTGGGCTCAATTGTCCAATGCGCCCGCTACACACTGTCCTCCACGGCCCACGTGGGAGTGACGGCCAATTTCAGTCCGCTGCCCATTCCTGGCCTCGGGACGAAAAAGGATCTCTATGCCAAGGAGATCTTCAGCCGCCAGCAGCTCGTGGGCGTGCCTCCCACCAAGGCGTGCCAGTCATGAAGCGGCAGCACACCCGCAGCCCGCTGGCGATGTGCCTGTTGCTGCTCGCCGGCATTGGCACCGCCCATGCCGAAGACAGACCCCGCATTCTTCTGCGCCCGGGCGTATGGCAGCACAGCGCGCTGGACGCGCAGGGACGACCGGACCCCGCAGGCATGCTGACCGTCTGCGAATCCAGTCCGTCGCATGCCGACCTGTGGCGCTCCATCGCCAGAGAAGAACAGGGCGAGGGCTGCGGCCCACGCCGTATGGGCTGGCGCAACGGCCAGATCACGGTGGAGCAGACCTGCACGGAGGATGCCGACACCGTCGTGACACGCACCACCATGGCCCCCGTCAAAGCCGAGGACGGCAGCTGGACCGCCTACCGCACGACCAGCACCCGGACGGTCAGGAATCGCCAGGGGCGCACGCTGGCAACCGCCACCGAGGTGTCGCTGCACGCATGGCTGCGCACCTGCGCACTGCGCGACGAGGGCCAGACCGCCCTGCCCACCACCCACACACCCGAAGCGAAGACAAGATGAACCTGCGCCCCTGCCTGATTCCTGTCCTGTGGGCCTGCCTTGCAGGCGCCGCACATTGCGCAGCCACCACGCCCGACTGGTGGCCGCGCCCCGCACCGGGCCTGTGGAAGGCGGAGACCACCCTGAGGAGTGCGCGCACCGTCACCACGACCCAGTGCATCGACACCGCCACCCAGAAGGCCGCCGAGGCCGAGGCGCAAAAGCAGACCCAAGGCTGCAAACCCTCGGTGCACCAGCGCAACGGCAATGTCTTCACCTCCGAGACGGTCTGCGGCGATACGACCACGCAGGTCAGGCTCACCGTCACCGACAACCAGAGCTACACCTCGGAAGTGAAAAGCCTGACCCATGGCAAGCCGTCCATGGTGGTGGTGCAAAAGCAGACACGCCTGGGAGATTGCGCCAGTGCCCAGTCCCCGGACGCATCCCTTCGGGTGAGCCCTGCAAAGTAGGCTGCGGCTGTCAAGCTGCGTTCCGGGAACGACCTCCTCAGGGCCTGCAGCGCAGATACCATTGCGCCGCCAGCAGGTTGGGCACCCAGCACAGCCAGGCAATGAGGGGGCAGGAGAGCGGCATCGTCGATGCCCGCAGCCATGCTGGCGCCCAGGTAGAAGCGCAGCGTGATTGCGGCGGCCGTGAGCGCAAAGCTGCGCAGCATCCAGCGCCGCTGCAGGGCGCGCGCCAGGCCCATGCCGGTCACCACGATCCACGCCAGGCCCAGCGCAAGAAAGCCGAGCGCAGCCACCCACCCCTCATGGCATGCAGAGCCAGGGCAGCGCACTGCGGAATGGGAAGGTGCACCCTTGCCACGAGACCTATCGCGCCACCATCGCGTGCCCAACTCGGCGTGAACCAGCAGGCCGGCGTGCGTATGGGCTGCACCCGCAGTGATTTTTCGTGGACGTGGGTAGCACGCGCCTGGGCCGTTCCATCAAGAACAGTTCACTGGCCACCGATCAAACCCGCCCGCAGTGACGGCCGACTACCTGTACAGGTTCTGACCGGCAAAGTCTCAGTGCCCCACGTAGCGCCCAGGCCGGTGGCTGATCCACAGAAAGCCGCTCATCACCAGCACCGCCAGCACCGAGTACGCCACCCGGTCGACGGGCACGATGAACAGCGCCAGCAGCACCACCGCGCAGTCGATGCCCATCTGCACCTTGCCGGCGCGGATGCCATAGCGGTCCTGCATGTACAGCGAAAGCACCGTGGCCCCGCCCAGGCTGGAGCGGTGCCGCGCCAGGAACAGGCAGCCCGTGCCCAGCAGCAGGCCACCGAGCAGCGAGGCGAACAGGGGGTTGAGGTAGTCCACATGCATGACATGGGGGAACAGCTCGGTCAGCCCCGACAGCAGCGCCACCGAGACAAAGGTCTTGATGGTGAACTCGCGCCCCATGCGCGTCCAGGCGAACCAGTAGAACGGCAGGTTCACGAGGAAGAACAGCTTGCCGAACGAAACGCCAGTGACGTAGTGCAGCAAAAAGGCGATGCCCGCCGTGCCGCCCACCAGCAGGCCCGCCTGGTTGAACAGCATGAGCGCCATCGCCACGAACAGCGTGCCAGCGAAGATGGCCTGGGCGTCCTCGTAGGTGCCATGGCGCAACGACGGGGGGGTGTCGGTTTCGGTGGTCGGGGCGGGGGTGTCAGGCATGGTCGGTTCGTCAGGATACAGCGGCAACCCACCGTGGGTCATGCATTTGTACAAGCAAGCACTGCGCCAGAAGGGCGGCGCAAGCTCCGGCACAGGACATGCTTGCATTCTCGGGGCACCCCACACCTGTCTGGCCCAGCGACCCACGGTTGCGCTCACCGGCCTGGGGAATACACTGGAACCCACCGCCGCATGCAGCTGTCCTTCGCCTTCCACCCGCGGCTGATCGATGCTCATGGGAGACCGTGCGCCTGCTGGTCACGCCCACGCTCACCATCGCCCTGCTGGGCGCCATCGAATCGCTGCTGTGCGCCCGGGTGGCCGACCAGTTGGCCACCGCCCCCCGCCACCGCAAGCACGACCCCAACCAGGAACTCATGGCCCAGGGCCTGGCCAACCTGGTCGTGCCCTTCTTCGGCGGCATGCCGGCCACGGGCACCATTGCGCGCACGGTGACCAACATCCGCTCGGGCGCCACCTCGCCCATCGCAGGCATCGTGCATGCGGCCACGCTGGCGGTCATCGTGCTCGCGGCGGCCCCTCTGGCGCTGCACATCCCGCTGGCCGTGCTGGCGGGCATCCTGCTGTTCGTGGCCTGGAACATGGGCGAGTGGCACGAGTTCGTGCGCCTGCGCCACTTCAGCAACCACTACCGGCTGCTGATGCTGGGCACCTTTTTCCTCACGGTGGTGTTCGACCTGACGGTGGCGGTGGAGGTGGGCCTGTTCATGGCCTGCGCACTGTTCGTGCGGCGCATGAGCCGGCTGTTCCGGGTGGAGCTGCAGCCCGAGGCGTCGGGGCCCCCGGCTGGCGGGCACCCCCGCATGACCTGGCGCCTGCATGGCGCGCTGTTCTTTGGCGCAGCCGGCAAGATCGACCCCATCGTGCAGGCGGTGGAGACCGGCCCTGCGGGCGTGGACGTGGTGCTCGATGCCAGCGAACTCGTGGCCCTGGACACCACCGGCCTGGATGCCCTCACGCAAATCCTCAAGGCGGTGGCCCAGCGCGGTGGGCGCCTGTACCTCGTGCACCTGCACGAGCAGCCGCGCTCGCTGATGGAGCGCTCTGGCTTTGCCGACCGCCTGGCCGCCCAGGGCGGCACGGGCGTGAACGTGTAAGCGCCGCTATTTGCCGCCCTTGAACTCCGGGGCATCCAGATCAGGCCCGGTCTCGGTGCGCAGCACCTGGGCGCCCGGCCCCTGGACCACGGTGAACACCTGCGGCTCGTTGCGCGCGTTGGCAAAGCGCCACTGCACATGGGTTTCACCCTTGAGCGGGTAGGGCACCACCTTGGCCGCCTTGCCCAGCAAGCGGCGCACGGCATCCATCCCCATGCCGGGCTGGACCTTGGCGAAGTTCTCGGGCGTGAGCACCTGGCGCACGGCGATCAGCTTGCCGTCGGGGCCGATGGCGATCATGTAGTTGACCTGGCCGGCCGGCTGGCGGTTGTACTCGAACGTACGGGTGCCGTCGGCCTCGTTCCAGGTGTTCTCGGGCACGCCGAAGCGGTCGCGCACGTCCGCCTCGGTGGACACGCCGGGCTGCAGTTCGCTGATGCGCTGGGGGTCGCAGCCAGCGGCGGCGAGCAGCGCCAGGGTGGTGATGGCGGCTGCCGCGGCACGAAAAAATGAGGGCATGGGGTCATCCCGGTAAAATCAAGGAAAAGAGGTTACCAGTCCATGTCCATTTTCCGCCGCCCCGATTACCAATCCGACACCACGCAGTTCATCAACCAGCTCAAGGCGAGCCGGCCCGAACTGGACGCCCAGCAGGTGGCAGGCCGCGCCCTGCTGTGGGACAAGCAGGTGGACCGCAAGATCTGGGGCGAGTACCGCGAAGGCCAGGTCGAGCAAAAGCCCTACGTCTACCAGACCAACGCCGACTGAGCGAATTTTCCGCATGAAAACGGCTTCCATCGCTTTTTCACAAAGCGTTTGAAGCTCTTTATTTCATAGCAAATTGATGAACAGCGCGAGCGAAGCCGATGCCGCGGTCCAGGACCAGGGCATGCCCGACGTGGTGGACCAGGTCGCCCTGGCGCGCCTGTACGGCGAGCCGCTGTTCGCCCTGCCCACCGACCTGTACATCCCGCCCGATGCGCTCGAAGTCTTCCTCGAAGCCTTCGAAGGGCCGCTGGATTTGCTGCTGTACCTGATCAGAAAGCAGAACTTCAATATCCTGGACATCCCCATGGTGGGGGTGACCAAGCAGTACCTGGCGTATGTGGACGAGATCCGCAGCCGCAACCTGGAACTGGCCGCCGAGTACCTGCTGATGGCGGCGATGCTGATCGAGATCAAGTCGCGCATGCTGCTGCCTCCCAAGAAGCAGGCCGAGGGCGAAGATCCCGTGGACCCCCGGGCCGAGCTGGTGCGCCGCCTGCTCGAATACGAGCAGATGAAGATGGCCGGCATGCGCCTGTCGCAGCTGCCGCAGTACGGGCGCGACTTCCTCAAGGCCCAGGTCTACATCGAGCAGAGCCTGCAACCGCGCTTTCCCGACGTGCACGTGGTGGAGCTCCAGGAGGCCTGGCGCGACATCATGAAGCGCGCCAAGCTGGTGCAGCACCACAAGATCACGCGCGAGGAACTCTCGGTGCGCGAGTACATGAGCATGGTGCTCAAGACGCTGCAGGGCCGCCGCTTCGTGGAGTTCGAGGAGCTGTTCGAGCCCGAGCGCGGCAGCACCGTGCTGGTGGTGACCTTCATCGCCCTCTTGGAACTGGCCAAAGAGACGCTGATCGAGATCACCCAGGCCGAGGCCTTCGCGCCGATCTACGTGCGACTGGCGTACACGCCCGCCTGAACACCGCCGCCTGATTTCTGGCCATGGCGGGCGGCCATGGTCCCACCACCTCTCCATCCCAGCAAGCCATGGCATCTCACGACTTCGACGTTCTCATCGTAGGCAGCGGCCTCGCCGGGCTTTCGGCCGCGCTGCACCTGGCGCCCACGCACCGCGTGGCGGTGATCACCAAGCGCCAGTTGCACGATGGTGCCAGCGCCTGGGCCCAGGGCGGCATTGCGGCCGTGCTGGCCGACGGGGACAGCTTTGGCGCGCATGTGGAAGACACCCTGGTGGCCGGGGCCGGCCTGTGCGACCTGGCCGCCACCCGCTTCGTGGTGGAGAACGCGCCCGATGCGATTGCCTGGCTGCAGCAACTGGGCGTGCCCTTTTCGCTGGAAGACGGCGCCTTGCACCTCACGCGCGAGGGCGGCCACAGTGCGCGGCGCATCGTGCATTCCACCGACGCCACCGGTGCGGCGGTGCAGCGCACGCTGATCGACGTGGTGCGCGCCACGCCGGGCATCACGCTGTTCGAGCAGCACACGCTGGTGGACCTGATCACGGCACGCAAGCTGGGTGCCAAGGGCTCCGACCGCTGTCTGGGCCTGTACGCACTGGACGAAGCCACCGACGAGGTCCTCACCTTCCGCGCACCCCAGACCATCCTGGCCACGGGCGGCGCGGGCAAGGTCTACCTGTACACCACCAACCCCGACACGGCCACGGGCGACGGCATCGCGGCCGCCTGGCGCGCGGGCTGCCGCGTGGCGAACCTGGAGTTCATCCAGTTCCACCCGACCTGCCTGTACCACCCGCACGCCAAGTCGTTTCTGATCACCGAGGCCGTGCGCGGCGAGGGTGGCCTGCTCAAGCTGCCTGCATCGGCCGGCGGCACGCGCTTCATGCCGCAGCACGACGAGCGCGCCGAACTGGCGCCGCGCGACGTGGTGGCCCGCGCCATCGACTACGAGATGAAGAAGCGCGGCCTCGATTGCGTGCACCTCGATATCTCGCACCAGAGCCCGGCGTTTTTGCAGGAGCATTTCCCCAACATCCTCGCGCGCTGTGCAGAACTGGGCATCGACATCACCAAGGAGCCCATCCCCGTGGTGCCGGCCGCCCACTACACCTGCGGCGGCGTGCTCACCGACCTGGCAGGCCGCACCGACCTGCCCGGCCTGTTCGCCATCGGCGAGACGGCCTGCACGGGCCTGCACGGCGCCAACCGGCTGGCCAGCAACTCGCTGGTGGAGTGCATGGTGTTCGCGCGAGCGGCCGCCCAGGCCATCGCCGCAGCACCGGCCGTGGAGTTGCCCAAGCTGCCCCAGTGGGACGACAGCCGCGTGACCGATGCCGACGAATGCGTGGTCATCTCGCACAACTGGGACGAGCTGCGCCGCTTCATGTGGGACTACGTGGGCATCGTGCGCACCAACAAGCGGCTCGAACGCGCGGCCCACCGCATCGCGCTGCTGCAGGGCGAGATCCACGAGTTCTACTCGCACTTCCACGTCACGCGCGACCTGCTGGAGCTGCGCAACCTGGTGCAGGTGGCCGAGCTCATCGTGCGCAGCGCGCAAATGCGCCGCGAGAGCCGGGGCCTGCACTTCAGCCGCGACTACCCCGAGCTGGCCGCCCCGGCCGCGCCCACCATCCTCGTGCCCCCAGTGGCCTGACAAGGTATGACCTACAGCGTCAAGGAAATCTTCTACACCCTGCAGGGCGAAGGCGGGCAGGCAGGCATGCCCGCCGTGTTCTGCCGCTTTGCGGGCTGCAACCTCTGGAGTGGCCGCGAGGCCGACCGCGCCAGCGCCATCTGCCGCTTCTGCGACACCGACTTCGTGGGCACCGACGGCACCCTGGGCGGCAAGTTCACCACGGCCGATGCCCTGGCGGAACGCATTGCGGCCCAGTGGCCGGCCCACGATGCCGATCACCGCCTGGTGGTGCTCACGGGTGGCGAGCCGCTGCTGCAGGTCGATGCGGCCCTGATCGACGCCCTGCACGCACGGCAGTTCCGCATTGCCGTGGAGACCAATGGCACGGTGGCCGCGCCGCCGGGCATCGACTGGCTGTGCGTGAGCCCCAAGGCCGGTGCGCCCTGGGTGCAGCAGCAGGGCCAGGAGCTCAAGCTGGTCTGGCCCCAGGCCGGGATGGACCTTGCGGCCATCGGGCAGACGGGGCAGTTCGCCCACCGCTTCCTACAGCCCATGGATGGCCCCAACCAGGCCGCCCACATCGACCTCTGTATTGCCACCTGCATGGAACAGCCCGCCTGGCGGCTGAGCCTGCAGACCCACAAGATCAGCGGCATCCGATAGCTATGCAGTTCACCATTTCCCAGCGCTTCTTCTTCGACGCGGCCCACACCCTGCGCCGCGAGATCGAGGCCGAAGGCAGCCGCCGCATCCACGGCCACACCTACCACGCCGAGGTTTCGCTCAGCGGCCCGCGCGACCCCGCTACCGGCATGGTGCTGGACCTCGGCCTGCTGCGCCGGGGGCTGGAGGTGGTGCGCGAGCAGCTCGACCACCACATGCTCGACGAGGTGCCCGGACTGGGCATCCCCACGCTCGAGAACCTGTGCCTGTTCATCGCGCAGGCCCTGCCAGCCGAACTGCGCCCGCGCGTGAGCCGCGTGCGCGTGTGGCGCGAGGCGCTGGGCGACAGCTGCGCGCTCGACTTCGCCGCGCACTGAGCCCCCGCTCCCCGCCTGCATGGCAGCCCCCCCGCCACACCTCCCTGACTTCAATCCGAGGAAGCCCGATGTTCCGCACCCTGCTCAAATCCAAGATCCACCGCGTGGCTGTCACCCAGTGCGAGCTACACTACGAGGGCTCGTGCGCCATCGACGAAGACCTGCTCGACGCCGCCAACATCGCCGAGAACGAGCAGATCCACATCTGGAACATCAACAACGGTGAGCGCTTCGTCACCTATGCCATCAAGGGCCAGCGCGGCAGCGGCATGATCTCGGTGAACGGCTCGGCCGCACGCCGCGCCAGCCAGGGCGACCTCATCATCATTGCCGCCTTTGCCCAGGTGCACGAGGACCAGGTGGCCAGCCACGCGCCGCAACTGGTGTTTGTGGACGAGCGCAACCGCCAGACCGCACTGCGCCACGCGGTGCCCACGCAGGCGCTGTGAGCACCATGGCGGCCACTGCACCAACCACCGCTGGCGAGGGCCTGGTCGCCCGCAGCCTGGCCCATGTCTGGCACCCCTGCACGCAGATGAAGCGGCACGAGGCCCAGCCGCCCGTGGCCATTGCCCGCGCGCAAGGCCCCTGGCTGTACGGCACCGATGGCCGGCGCTACCTTGATGGCATCAGCTCCTGGTGGGTCAACCTGTTCGGCCACAGCCACCCGCACATCAAGGCCGCCCTCGCCGACCAGATGGAGCGGCTCGACCATGTGATGCTGGCAGGTTTCACCCATGCGCCGGTGGTCGAGCTGTCGGAGCGCCTGGGTGTGCTCACGGGCCTGGGCCACGCCTTTTACGGCAGCGATGGCGCGGCCGCCACCGAGATCTCGCTCAAGATGAGCGCCCACTACTGGCGCAACACGGGCCGCCCGGGCAAGAGCCGCTTCGTGGGCCTGGCTGGTGGCTACCACGGCGAGACCGTGGGCGCGCTGGCCGTGACCGACATCGCGCTGTTCCGCGAGGCCTACGCCCCGCTGGTGCGCCTGGCCGCCACCGTGCCCAGCCCCGATGCGCGCCAGGCCACGCCCACAGAAACGCCCGAGGACGTGGCGCGGCGCAGCGCCGCCGCCCTTGACGCCTGGCTGGCCGAACACCATGCCGACACCGCCGCGCTGATCGTGGAGCCCCTGGTGCAGTGCGCGGCCGGCATGGCCATGCACGACTCGGAGTACCTGCGCCTGGCGCGCGCGCTGTGCGACCGCTACGAGGTGCACCTGGTGGTGGACGAGATCGCCACGGGCTTTGGCCGCACGGGCAGCATGTTCGCGCACCAGCAGGCGGGCATCCGGCCCGACTTCATCTGCCTGTCCAAGGGCCTCACGGGTGGCACCCTGCCGCTGTCGGCGGTACTGACCACGGACATGGTGTACCAGGCGTTCTATGCCGACGAGGTGGCGCGTGGCTTTCTGCACTCGCACTCGTACACCGGGAACCCCCTGGCCTGCCGCGCAGCCCTGGCCACGCTGGAGCTGTTCGAACAACTGGATGCGCTGAACGCCAACGTGGCGCTGGCGCAGCGCATCGACGCGGCGTGCGCGCCCCTCACCCAGCACCCGCGCGTGCGCCATGCGCGCCGCCTGGGCATGGTCTGGGCCTGGGACATCGCCACCACCCTGCCCGATTTTTCGCGCCGCTACCACCAGCACGCCATGGCCGGCGGCCTGGTGCTGCGCCCCATCGGCAACACGCTGTATGCCATGCCCCCCTATGTGCTCGACGGCGAGGCGGTTGACTGCCTGGCCAGCGGCGCGCTCGACGCGCTGAACGCCACCCTGCAAGAGGAAACCTGTTGATGATTGGATGTTTTGTGACCGGTACCGACACCGGCGTGGGCAAGACGCTGGTGTCCGCCGGCCTGCTGCATGCGCTGGCGCCGCACCACCGCCGCGTGGTCGGCATGAAGCCGGTGGCGGCCGGCGTCGTGCCCTGGGGCGGCGACTGGGCCAGCGAAGACGCGATTGCGCTGCGCGCCGCATCGACCGTGGCGGTGCCGGCCGCGCTGGACAACCCGGTGCTGCTGCCCGACCCGCTCTCGCCCCACATCGCGGCGGCCCGCGCCGGTGTGCAGATCGACATCGCCGCCATCGTGCACTGCTACCAGGCACTGGCGGCCCAGGCCGACGCGGTGGTGGTGGAAGGTGCGGGCGGCTTTCACGTGCCGCTGTCGGACACCACGACCGGCGCCGACCTGGCCCTGGCCCTGGCCCTGCCCGTGGTGCTGGTGGTGGGCCTGCGCCTGGGCTGCCTGAACCATGCACTGCTGACGGCCGAGGCCATCCGCGCGCGCGGCCTCACGCTGGCCGGCTGGGTGGCCAACCAGGTAGACCCCGCGATGCAAGCCGTGGAGGAAAACAAGGCCTACCTGGGTGCGCGCCTGGGAGCTCCCCTGCTGGCCGACGTACCGTACCAGACCTTGCCGGAAGCGCGCGGCCTGGTCTTCGAACTGCCTGCCCACTGGCTATGACGACCCCTTTGGCTCACTCTTCCCCACCCTCCTGGCTCGACGAGATCCCGGCACGGCTGGCCGACATCGAGCACGCCCATCTGCTGCGCCGCCGCCGCGTGGTGCAGCCTGCAGGCGGCGCCCACCTGCTGGTGGACGGGCAGCCCATGCTGGCCTTCTGCAGCAACGACTACCTGGGCCTGGCCAGCCACCCGGCGCTGGCGGCGGCTGCACGCGAAGCCACCCATGCCTTTGGCGTGGGCTCGGGCGGCTCGCCCCTGGTCAGCGGGCACAGCGCCGCCAACGATGCGCTGGAGCAGGAACTGGCGGCCTTCGTGCAGTTGCCCCGGGCCCTGTACTTCTACGCCGGCTATGCCACCAACACCGGCATCATCCCGGCGCTGGTGGGCAATGGCGATGCGCTGTTCTCCGACGCACTCAACCACGCCTGCCTGATCGACGGTGCGCGCCTGTCGCGCGCCACCATCCACCGCTACCCGCATGCCGACTTGGTAGCACTGGAGGCGGCCCTGGCGGCCAGCCCCGCACGGCGCAAACTCGTGGTCAGCGATGCCGTGTTCAGCATGGACGGCGACCTCATCGATATCCCGGCCCTGCTGGCCCTGTGCGAACGCTTCGATGCCCTGCTGCTGCTGGACGACGCCCATGGCTTTGGCGTGCTGGGCCCCCAGGGGCGTGGCAGCCTCGCCGAGGCAGGCCTCACGGGTGCCACCGCATCGCGCCGGGTGCTCTACATGGCCACGCTGGGCAAGGCCGCCGGGGTGGCGGGTGCCTTCGTGGCGGGCGATGGCGCGCTCATCGAATGGCTGCTGCAAAAGACGCGCACCTACATCTTCGCCACCGCCGCCCCACCGCTGCTGGCCAGTGCACTGCGCAAGAGCCTGGAGCTGATCGCGGCTGCGGACGACCGGCGCCAGCAGCTTGACGCCCGGATCGCGCAACTGCGCGCCGGGCTTGCAGCCCTGCCTGACGCACTGGGCTGGCGCCTGCTGCCATCGCACACCGCCGTGCAGGCGCTGGTGATCGGCAGCAACGAGGCCGCGCTGGCAGTGATGGAGAGCCTGCGGGCAGAGGGCCTGTGGGTCCCCGCGATCCGGCCGCCGACGGTGCCGGTGGGGACGGCGCGGTTGCGCATTGCGCTGTCGTCAGCACACACGGCCGAGGACGTCGACCAACTGCTGCAGGCATTGCACCGGTACGCGGCGCGCGCACCCGCCGTGGCTTGATACGGATTTGCATTCGATCGTATAACTAGGCGGGAGCCGCAGACAGTGCTGTAGCACGGCAAGGCGAACCAACGACGTTATACGGTTGAAGGCAAATCCGTATGAGTCCGTGCAGCCAGTGGCTGCACGGATCTTCCTTTCAAATCAGGTGCTCTCTTTGACCACGCGCCCATGCAGCGGTTGCAGCGGCCGTGCATTGGCGCTGTAGACCCGGCGGAACGACTTGATCTGCTGCGCGCTTAGCTTGACGGGCTCCTTGAGCACCATCCACTGCACGCCTTCGGAGCAGGGTGGCGTGGTCAGCGAACCTTCGAAGCTGTAGTAACCGTGCTTTTCCGGCAGCAGGGCGGCGGGATGCAGCGCCAGGCCATCGACCGTGACCTGCTCGCCTACGCGCGGCAGGTGCGCGAAGATGGGCTCCCAGGCCTGGTTCTTCTTGCCCGGCTGGATCAGCACGGCCACCACGCCCAGGCCGCCGTCCTCGGCCTTGTGCACGAAGTGGGCGACCATCGCGGCGCGCTTGCCGCCCACGGCCTCCTCGCTGGGCGTATGGAAGTGGAACTGCAGCAGCTCCAGCGCCCGGCCGCCCACCACCAGCTTGCTGCCGGCCGGCACGTTGACCTGCACCGTGTGGCCGTTGTTGACCAGGGTGGGTGCCCCGGATGCGTACTGGAAGTCGAGCGCCGGCAAGGCCTCCTTGACCGTCTTGCGGATGTCGACAGGGCTCTGGGCCGTGCCGCGGGCGCAGGCTTCGAAGCCCTCTTCCAGCGCGCCCCAATGGGCGGCGCCATGCTTGCCCTTGTACTCCCAATGCGCGTGCGGGCCCTGGGCATTCGCCAGGGTGGCACACAGCGCCAGGCAGGCAAAGGTCACGCGTCGGATCAATTTCTGTTGTGTCATGGTTATATTGAAGACGAGAGTTGTGGATACCGCTGCTGCCCCAGCAAAAAACATGCGCGCACGCGCATCCGGCATCGTTCAGGGGTGGCGGGGACAGGCAGTCGGAAGAAGTGGATCAACAACGCAAAGAGGCGTGCGCTGCCAGCCTGGGGACCACCCCAGACTGCCGCGATTCTGTACACCAACGCCCTGTCTGCGGCCCCTGGGGGCGAGAGCCCCTTGACCCAAGTCAAGCATACGGGGCGGCTCCGGCGGGACTGGCTTGCCACACAATCCGCACCATGCCCCAACTCCTGCTGGTGGACGACCACCCCCTGTTCTGCGTCGGCTTTGCCCATGCGCTGGCCCATGCCTGGCCGGGCGCGCGCGTGGACACGGCCTGCACGCTGGAGGAAGGTCTGCGGGCTGCCGCCGGCCAGCCGGGGCTGGACATCGTGCTGCTCGACCAGCGCCTGGGGGCCCACACGGGGCTGCAGGGCCTGGCGCTTTTTGCCCGGCAGTTCCCGCTGGTGGCGCGGGTGCTGATCTCGGGGGATGAAGACCCGGCCCTGCAGGCGGCGGCGCGTGGTGCGGGCGCCAGCGGCTTTCTCGGCAAGTCGCAGTCCGTGCAGGCCATGGCCGCCGCCCTGGGCACCGTCGCAGCAGGTGGCATGGCATTCGACACGCAGCCTGCGGCAGTGCCAGGCGACTTGCCTAGCGACCTGGCAGGCCCCACGGCCCGGCAGATGGAAGTGCTGCTGCTGGTGGCCCAGGGCCAGCCCAACAAGCGCATCGCCCAGGCGCTGGGCATCGCCGAGCGCACCGTCAAGCTGCACGTCACGGCACTGCTCGGTGCGCTGCAGGCGCGCAACCGCACGCACCTGGTGGTGGCGGCGCGCGAAAAAGGGCTGCTGTAGATGGCTGCAGCGCCCAGCGCCCCGCCCGACGCACAGGCCCTGGACACCCTGTACCGGGGAGCGCCCCTGTCGGCACTGGTGGGGGTGGTGGAGGCCTTCTTCCTGAGCGTGCTGTTCTGGCGCGATGTGCCGGCCACCGCCATCGCCCTGTGGCTGGCGGCGTTTGCGGCCGTGCGCTGCCTGCGCATAGGCCTGGGCATGGCCTACCGCCGCCGCGCTGCCGCACCCGGCACGCGCGCTGCCTGCTGGGCGCGCTGGGTGGTGGTAAGCGCACTGGCGCAGGCCCTGGCCTGGGGCGTCGGCAGCTGGGTGCTGTGGGCGCCCGCCAACCTGGTGGCCGAGATGGCCCTGCACATAGGCCTGGCCTCCGTGGTGCTGGGCAGCGTGGCCCACCTGGCACACCACCTGCCCGCACTGGGCGCCTATGCGATCGGTGTGTTCGGCCCGCTGGCCGCGCGCGACCTGCTGGTGGGAGAACCGCTGCACACCCTGCTGGCGCTGGCGTCGGTGCTGATGGCACTGTACGTCTGGCACGCCGGCCGGGCCCAGGCGCGCACCATCGCGCAGGCCGCCGCCCAGCAGCGCGAACGGCAGGCGCTGATTGCCGCACTGCAGCGCGAGAACGAAGCCACGCGGCTGGCACGCCAGGAAGCCGAGGCGGCCCACGCCTCCAAGGCGCAGTTCCTTGCCGCCGTGGGCCATGACCTGCGCCAGCCGCTCAATGCCATGCAGTTGCTGGCGTACACGCTGCAGCAGCCCGCATCGCGCGACCGGGTGGAATACCTCGCGGCCACCCTCATGGAATGCGCCGAGAGCATGGGCTCGCTGGTGGAAGGGCTGCTGGAGCTGTCGCGCCTGGACGCCCGCTCCATCACGCCCCGCCCCACGCGCTTTGCGCTGCAGGCACTGCTCGACGAAATGGCCGGCACCTTCGGCGTGCAGGCCCAGGCCAAGGGCCTGGCGTTCACGGTGGAGCCCACCACCGCCCATGTGGAGGGCGACCGCGCGCTGCTGGCGCGCGTGCTGTCCAACCTGGTCGCCAACGCCGTCCGCTATACGCCGGCAGGCTTTGTGCGGCTGGACGCCCGCGAGCAGGGCGCCATGGTGGAGGTCTGCGTGCACGACTCGGGCGTGGGCATCGATGCCGCCGAGCTGCCGCGCATCTTTGACGAGCACTACCAGATCGGCCATCCGGAGCGCGACCGCAGCCAAGGGCTGGGCCTGGGGCTGGCAACCGCCCGGCGCCTGTGCAACTTGCTGGGGCTGGAACTCACCGTGCAATCGCAACCGGGCCAGGGCAGCCGCTTTGCGCTGTGCCTGCCGCTGGCCGCGCCGGAGCCCCGTGTCGCAGGCGCCGCCGTCACCACCACCACAGTGGAAGAAAAAGCGACGCCGCAGCCAGGGCCACCGGCGCAGCGGGTGCTGGTACTGGAAGACGATGCCGGCTCGCGGCTCGCGCTGACCGAGGTCTTGCAGGGCTGGGGCTGCGAAGTCATCGCAGCGGCCAGCCTGCAGGAGGCGATGCAGCCATGGCCAGGGCAGACGCTGCCAGACGCCCTGGTGGTCGACTGGCACCTGCCACACGGCGTGCAGGGCCCTGAGGCGGTCGCCGCCCTGCGCAGCGCCATCGGCCGTGCCGTGCCGGCCCTGCTGGTCACCGCCGAGGCGACACCCGAGCTGCAGGCCCGTGCCGCAGCGGCTGGCCTGCCGCTGCTGCCCAAGCCGATTGCGCCCATGAAACTGCGCGCCTTTCTGCAAAGCCAACCGCCCGTCTGAACGCGGCATGGGTGGGCAAAGCAGCCACCCGACCTGCCCTTTGGTGCTATTGGCAACAGGCCACGGGTTTTCTAAGCTTGGCGGGATTCCTTCATCCGGTTCGCCCCCTTCCTGAACATGCCTCCACTTTTCACCATTGCGGCGGCCACGCTGGCCACCCTGGCCCTGCTGCTCACGACCCTGTCCTTGCATGTCTCGCGCCTGCGCATGCGCCACCGCCAGACCTGGGGCGATGGCGGGCACCAGGACCTGGCCGTGGCGGTGCGCACGCACGGCAACACGCTGGAGCAGTCGCTGCTGTTCGGCCTGCTCGTGCTGGCGCTGGCACAGGCCGATGGCACAGCCGCCACCGCGCTGGCAGCGGTCTGCACCACCTTTGTCTTGGCCCGTCTCCTCTATTGCATGGCCGCCCTGGGCCGCCGCCTGCCCTGGCGCCAGGCGGCCCATGCGCTCACGCTGCTGTGCCAGTTGGCGGCCACCCTGCTCCTGGTGCGAGCGGCATGGACCAGTTGACCCCCTCCCTGCAGCGCTGGCATGACCACGGCCAGTTCGCCACCGTGCGCGGCCAGCGCCTCTTCGTTGCCGAGGCCGGCCAGGGCAGCACCTTGCTGCTGGTGCATGGCTACCCCACGAGCTCCTACGACTGGCACGGCGTGTGGAATGCCCTGGCGGCACGCTACCGCGTGATCGCCCCTGACCTGCTGGGCATGGGCTTTTCGGACAAACCGGTGGCGCACGCCTACCGTATACAGGACCATGCCGATCTGCTCGATGCCCTGCTCGCGCAACGGGGCGTGCACCGCTGCCACATCGTCGCCCACGACCTGGGCGTGAGCATTGCGCAGGAGATGCTGGCACGCCGGGTGGAGCGGCCAAGGGAGGGGTGCCGCATCGAATCGCTGCTGTTGCTCAACGGCGGCGTGTGCCCCGAAGCGTATGCGCCGCGCCCCATACAGCACCTGCTGTCGTCCCCACTGGGGCGGTGGATCGGCCCGCGCATTCCGCAGCGAGCATTCGAGCGCACGGTGGCAGGCCTGTTCGGCGCGCGCACGCAGCCCACGGCCGGGCTGCTCGACGATTTCTGGGCTCTGGTCAACCACGGCAACGGGCGGCGCATCTCGCACCAGGTGGGGCGCTTCTACATCGAGCGCATGGCCCTGCGCGATCGCCTGGTGGCACCGCTGGTAGCCGGGGCGGTGCCGGTGCGCCTCGTCAACGGCAGCGCCGACCCCAACTCGGGCGCCCACATGGCACAGCGCTACCGCGAGGTGGTCCCCCATGCGGACGTGGTCGCGCTCGATGGCATCGGCCACTGGCCGCAGATCGAGGCCCCGATGGCCATGCTGCGGGCGCTGCACGGCTTCGTGCAGTCCATCGACGCGCCGACGCAGGCGGCACAGGCCAACGTCGGCACCACCCCGATAAGCCGATAAACTGGCGGGCCCTGCGCCGCGCACCCCGTGGCGTCTTCGCCCACCGCACCGGCCCTCTGCCGGGTGCACCGATTTTTCGTGGAACCGCCATGCCCCATCTCATCGTCGAGTACTCCGGCAACCTGCCGCACTACCCCGAGGCCGAAGCGCTGACCGCGCTCAATGCCGCGCTGTGCGCCCACCCCCAGGTGCTGGACGAGCTGGACCTCAAGACCCGCTTCGTGGTGGCCGACAGTTTCGAGATCGGCACCGCCCCGGCGCAGCGCGCCTTCGTGCACGCGCAGCTGCGCGTGCTCTCGGGCCGCACGCCCGAGGCCAAGAAGGAGCTGTCGGACCTGATCGCCGGCGTGCTGCGCGAACTCACCCCAAAGCCGCAGGGCGTGCTGGTGCAGCTGAGCGTGGAGATCGTGGACATGGACCGCGGCTCGTACGCCAAGGAAAAGCTGTAAGAATCTGCCTGGCAGGCAGTCCCCAATGACAAAGCCGCCCCGGGCACTGCCCTGGGCGGCTTTGTCATTGCTGTAACGCAGGAAAGTCCGTGCTGCGCCCCCCTCGCATCCCCACCAGGTGGAAGGCGCACAGCACGGCCTCAAGGCCAGGGCACCCGCTGCAACAGGTGCCCTGGCCCGTCCGCCATCAGAACGTGTGGCGAACGCCGAACTCGTAGCCGGTCACGTCGTTGCCGGCGCCGATCGTCGGGCTGCCGAGCGACGAGGAGGACACGGCCAGACCGCGCGTTGCGGCGCCGTCGTTGCTGATGCGCGCCACGGTGGCGTACAGCTGCGTGCGCTTGGACAGGTTGTGCCCGTAGCCGATGGCGAACTTCTGCGAGTCGGCGTTGTTCACGTCCTTGCGCTTGAAGTTGACGTACGAGGCACGCAGCTCACCCACGCCCAGCGGCACCGTGGCGCCCAGGGTGAACATGTCCACACGGCGGCCGGCGCCGCGCTCGGTGGCGAACAAGGCCATGGGCTTGACCACGCCGAAGCTGTAGGACACGCCCACGTTGCTGGCCTTGTAGTCGACCGAGTTGGCAGTGGCGGCGCCGCCGCGTGTCTCGCCGAAGGCCACGGCCACGTTCAGGGGGCCGTTGGCGTAGCCAGCGCGCAGGGCCAGCGAGTTGCCCATGCGGTCGTTGACCTGGTTCGACAGCTGCTCGCCCAGGGCGTACTGCAGCTGGCCGTAGAAGCCGCCCAGTTCGGGCAGCAGGTAGTTCAGGCCGTTGCTGGTGCGCTTGGGGGCACTGCCTTCGGGCGTGCCGGCGGCCGAGGTGGCGCTGCCCACCATGTTGGCGCCGTTGTTGCCGCCCACGCCGGAATCGCCGAAAGGATCGAAGGTCTCGATGTTCAGGTAGGCGGGCGACTTGTCGCGGCCCAGGCGCACTTCACCGAAGCCGCCCGAAATGCTCACGGTGGAACGGCGGTCGAAGCGGAATCCGGCGGCGGTGCCGTTGTCGGCGGCCAGGCCACCCTCCAACCAGAAGCCGGCCTTCAGACCACCACCGAGGTCTTCCACGCCGCGAAAGCCCAGGCGGCTGCTGGACTGACCGCCGCTGGACAGGCCGGTGACGCTGTTGGTGTTGCTGGACATGTGGACCACCGAGGCGTCGACCACGCCAAAGAGGGTGACGCTGGACTGTGCATGGGCGCCGGCGGCAAGGGTCAGGGCCGCGAGGGCAAGGAGCTTGAGTTTCATGGAGTTCACTTCTTCGAAATGGGCAGATCACCGGGACATGGGCATGCCGCAGGGCAGGCGTCTTACCGGTCGGCACCCCATGGTGGGGCGCTGGGCTCATTAGAAAAAAGCTGTGTGACAGTGCTGGGGTAAACCCTTGCATGCCAGTGCGGAAAATAAGCATGCATAGCGACCCCCTCGCAGCCTGGTGTATACGCACAGGCAAGCGCCCGAGCGCGAAGGCGAGTGCACAGTGCACGCAAGCGCGTGCAGCCCTGCGGCTCAGGCCACCAATTGCGCGGCCAGCCAGCCGCGCAGGCTGTTGATGAAGGCCCAGCCATCGACACGCGGCAGGTCGTCGAGCCGCACCACGGCCTCTGCCACGCGGCCCTCGCGCAGGGCCACAGCACGCCCCACGCCAGGCAGCAGGCCGCAGGCCAGCGGCGGCGTGACCCAGCGGCCATCGAGCCGCAGGGCGATGTTGCCGAAGGTGCCCTCGGTGATCTCGCCGGCACGGTTCCACAGCACCGTATCGAACACGCCGGGCGCGGTGGGCGCAAACGCCGCGTAGTGCGCGCGGCGCGTGGTCTTGTGGCGCACGAATTCGCTGTCGGCCTCGTCGAAGGCACGGCCGGCGAGTTGCAGGCGCACGGGCGCCTGCGTGGGCTGCAGCGCAAAGGCTTCGGCCCGGGGCGCGCCATCGCTGCCCAGCAGCAGGCGCACGCGCCATGCGCCGTTGGCGTGCGGTGCGGCCAGGGCCTGCAGACAGGCCTGCACCCGGTCGGCATCCCACGGAGTGCCGAAGTGCGTGGCCGCCGCCGCCATGCGCGCCAGGTGGTCGCCGAGGTGGCGCAACTGTCCGGCATCGAGCGCCAGGGTTTCGAGCAGGTCGAACGGAGCGCTAGCGCGCTCCACGAAGGCGCGCTTGTGGCGCCATTCATGCCATTCGGCCTCGGCCTCGGCACCCGAGGTGATGCCGCTGCCGATGCCGCAGGTGGCCTGCACCGTGCCATCGCGCGCCTGCAGCACCACGGTGCGGATGGGCACGTTGAAGGTCGCGGCCACGCCGCCCTGGCCCGGTGGCCCGTGCGGGCGCACCACGCCCACGGCGCCGCAGTACACGCCGCGCGGCGCGGGCTCCAGATCGCGGATCAGCTGCATGGCACGCACCTTGGGCGCGCCCGTGACCGAGCCGCAGGGGAACAGTGCGGCAAACACATCGGCCAGCGTGGTGCCGGCGCGCGTGCGGGCCTGCACGTCGGACGTCATCTGCCACACGGTGGGCAGGGCCTGGGTGTGGAACAGCCGGGGCACGCGCACGCTGTGCGGCTGCGCGATGCGCGAGATATCGTTGCGCAGCAGGTCCACGACCATCACGTTCTCGGCCCGTTCCTTGGGCGCCGTGCGCAGGTACTCGGCCTGGGCGGCATCGGCGTCGGGCGTGGCGCCACGCGGGGCCGTGCCCTTCATCGGGCGAGCAAGGATGTCGCCGCCCGCCGCATCGGTGGTCCAGTCGAAGAACAGCTCGGGCGAGACCGACAGCACCTGGGTGTCGCCCGCGTCGATGTGCGCGCAGTAGCCCTCGGGCTGGGTGCGGTGCAGCGCCTCGAACAGCGCCTGGGCGCTGCCCTGCGCACGGCCCTGCAGGGGTGCGGTGTAGTTGACCTGGTAGACCTCGCCATCGCGGATGGCCTGGTGGATGCGGGCCAGCGAGGCATCGAAGTCGGCACGCGGCAGGCCATCGGCCCATGTCACTTCGGCGCTTGCGTCAGGCTGTGGTCCATCCGGCCAGGGCAGGGCTTCATCGTGCACCGAAAACCAAGCCAACGGGCCCTGCGCCGTGTGGGTCTGCAGGGCGGTGTCAAAGGCCGCCGCAGCCTCGTAGCGTACATAGCCCAAGCACCAGGCCCCACCCTGTGCGGCGGCGTGCACCGCATCGAGCACGCCGCGCACCTCGTTCAGCGCATGGGCCACCAGTACCTCGCGCGGCGGGCCGAAGGCGTGGCGCAGGCGCGGGGCGCCGGGCCCTTGCGGCTGGGTGAAATCGATGCGGGAATGAACGGTGGTCACAGGAAGGAATCTCGCCGCCCGGTTCCCCGGGGCAGCCATGTTTGCAGGATCAGGCCGCGCCCAGGTGCGGCACCAGCCCCGCGGCGGGATGGCCGCTTTTGAGCGCGGCCGTGAAGGCCAGCATGCGGTCGATGGGCTGGCGGGCGCGCGGGATCAGCGCGGGGTCCACATGCACGGCATTGGCGCCCGTCTCCAGCACCCGCGCTACATCGGCCAGGCCGTTCATCGCCATCCAGGGGCAGTGCGCGCAGCTCTTGCAGGTGGCGCTGTTGCCGGCGGTGGGGGCTTCGTAAAAGGTCTTGCCGGGGTTGAGGGCGCGCAGCTTGTGCATCATGCCGTTGTCGGTGGCGACGATGAACTCGCGCGCATCCATCTCGCGCGCGGCCTTGAGGATGGCCGAGGTGGAGCCCACGGCATCGGCCAGCGCCACCACGTCGGCAGGGCTTTCGGGGTGCACCAGCACCTTGGCCTGGGGATGCTCGCGCTTGAGCGCCTCCAGCTCGAAGGCTTTGAACTCGTCGTGCACGATGCAGGCACCGTTCCAGAACAGCATGTCGGCGCCGGTCTCGCGCTGGATGTAGGCGCCCAGGTGGCGATCGGGCGCCCACAGAATCTTGTGGCCCGCCGCCTTGAGCGTGCCGACGATCTCGAGCGCGCAGCTCGACGTCACGAGCCAGTCGGCGCGCGCTTTCACGGCCGCGCTGGTGTTGGCATACACCACCACGGTGCGGTCCGGGTAGGCGTCGCAAAAGGCACTGAATTCTTCGACCGGACAGCCCAGGTCGAGTGAGCAGGTGGCATCGAGGTCGGGCATGAGCACGGTCTTCTCGGGCGAGAGGATCTTCGCCGTCTCGCCCATGAAGCGCACGCCCGAGACCACCAGGGTCTGCGCCGCATGGTCGCGGCCGAAGCGCGCCATCTCCAGCGAATCGCTGACCAGGCCACCGGTTTCCTCGGCCAGGTCCTGCAGATCGGGGTGCACGTAGTAGTGCGAGACCATGACCGCGTTCTTTTCCCGGAGCAGGCTGCGGATGCGGTCCTTGAGCGCGGCGCGCTCGGCCTGCGAGGGCTCGGGTGGCACGCGGGCCCAGGCGTGTTTGGTGGAGCAGACAGAACCACCACCTTCTTCCAGCACGTCCAGGGGCTGGTCGTATTCGACGTCGATGCGGTTCAGCGTGGCCGTGTTGCTCATGACAGTTCCTGCAGCCGCATCGAAAAATCGGTGGCCTTCACGTCCTTGGTCAGCGTGCCGATGGAGATGCGGTCCACGCCGGTCTCGGCCAGTTCGCGCAGGCCATCGAGCGTGACGCCGCCCGAGATCTCGAGGATTGCGCGGCCGGCATTGGCGCGCACGGCTTCGCGCAGCAGGGGCAGGGGCATGTTGTCGAGCAGCACCATGGTGGCGCCCGCGTCGAGCGCCTCGGTCAGCTGCGACAGCGTCTCGACCTCGATCTCGATGAAGGCGGCCCGCGCTCCCACCTGCTGCTGCGCGGCGCGCAGCACGGCGGTGACGCCGCCGGCCGCGGCAATGTGGTTTTCCTTGATCAGCACGGCATCGTGCAGGCCGATGCGGTGGTTGGTGCCGCCGCCCACGCGCACGGCGTACTTCTGCGCCAGGCGCAGGCCGGGCAGGGTCTTGCGCGTGTCCACGATGCGCGCACGGGTGCCGGCGACCACGTCGGCATAGGTGGCCGTCTTGGTGGCCACGGCCGAGAGCAGCTGCAAAAAGTTGAGCGCCGTGCGCTCGGCGCTGAGCAGCGCGCGGGCGCTGCCCTCCATCTCCAGCACCACCTGGTCGGGCGCGCAGCGCTGGCCCTCGGCAACCTGCCAGGTGAGCTGTACATCCGGATCCAGGGCACGCAGGGCCGCTTCGACCCAGGGCGTGCCGCAGATCACGGCGGCCTCGCGCGCCAGGATGCGCGCACAGGCGCGGCGCGCAGGGTCGATCAGGCCGGCGGTCAGGTCACCGCTGCCCACGTCTTCTGCCAAGGCGCGGGCCACGTCGGCACGGGCCAGGGCGGCCACTTCGGCACTTTTTTCATCGTCGCTGGGATGGGTCATGGGGCGCGAGCATAGCGGCTTCCGGGACCGGGGTTTGGGACACCGCTGTCCCGACTGCATACCCCCTACACTCGCGCAATTTTGTCCAGGGGAGCCCCATGACCGATCCAACGCCTTCTGCCACCCCCTACGGCACGCTGCCGCCAGCCTCGCCCCTTCCCCAGCGCCGCCCCATGAGCCTGCCGCGCCTGGCGCAGATGCGGGATGCGGGCGAAAAGATGTGCATGCTTACCGCCTACGACGCCACCTTTGCGGCGGTGGCCGATGCCGCAGGCGTGGAGTGCATCCTCGTCGGCGATTCGCTGGGCATGATCTGCCAGGGGCTGCCCAGCACCGTGGGCGTGACGCTGGAGGCCATGGCCTACCACACGGCCAGCGTGGCGCGCGGCCTGCACCGGGTGCAGGGCACAGCCTGGCTGGTAGCCGACCTGCCATACGGCACCTATGCCGAGAGCCGCGAGCAGGCCTTGCGCAGCGCCTGCGTGCTGATGCAGGCGGGCGCGCACATGGTCAAGCTCGAAGGCGGCGGGTGGACCGCGCCCACGGTGGAATTCCTGGTGCAGCGCGGCGTACCGGTCTGCGCGCACCTCGGCCTGACTCCCCAGACGGTGCACGCCCTGGGCGGCTACCGCGTGCAGGGGCGCAGCGACGACGCAGCGCGCACCTTGCGCAAGCACGCGCACGAGCTGCAGGACGCCGGCGCCGCCATGCTGGTGCTGGAGATGGTGCCCGCCGTGCTGGCCGCCGACCTCACGGCCGAGTTGCTGCGCTGCCACACGATCGGCATCGGCGCAGGCAACGGCACGGCCGGCCAGGTGCTGGTGTTGCACGACATGCTGGGCATGAACCTGGGCAAGAACCCGAAGTTCGTCCACAACTTCATGCAGGACGCCGGCAGCGTGCGCGGCGCCATCGAGGCCTATGTACTGGCCGTCAAAGAGGGGCGTTTTCCCGACAACGCCCTGCATGCCTGGTAGCCGGGCGTACACGCTTTTCCCCTTGCTCTTTTCTTTCTTCTTTCTTGCTTGCTGATTCGCCATGCTGATTGCCCACACCATCGACGACCTGCGCCAGGCCCTGGCGCCCTACCGCCGCCCGGCCTTCGTGCCCACCATGGGCAACCTGCACGACGGCCACATCGCGCTGGTGGAGCAGGCGCTGCCCCTGGGCGACGTCACTGTGGCCAGCATCTTCGTGAACCGCCTGCAGTTCTTGCCGCACGAGGATTTCGACAGCTACCCACGCACCTGGGAGGCCGACTGCAACCGCCTGCAGGCCGCCGGCTGCAACCTGCTCTTCGCCCCGCGCGAGGGGGACCTGTACCCGCAGGCGCAGACCTTCAAGGTGCACCCCGACCCGGCCCTGGCCGACATGCTCGAAGGGCACTTTCGCCCCGGCTTCTTCACGGGCGTGGCCACGGTGGTGATGAAGCTGTTCGCCTGCGTGCTGGGCCAGAGCGGCGGCACGGCGGTGTTCGGCAAGAAGGACTACCAGCAGTTGATGGTGATCCGCCAGATGGTGCGCCAGTTCGCACTGCCCATCACCGTGGTCGCCGGCGAGACCTGCCGCGCGCCCGACGGCCTGGCCCTGAGTTCGCGCAATGGCTACCTCAGCCTGCAGGAGCGGCAGGAGGCGGTGGCCTTGTCGCAGGCCTTGCGCCAGTTGGCTTTGCGCTGGGGGCAGCAGCCTGGGGTGGAGTGGGAGCAGCAGGCGATGGATGGGTTGCGGGCGCGGGGGTGGCAGCCGGACTATCTGACGGTGCGCCGGAGGGCGGATCTGGGGGTGGCTTCGGCTGCGGATGGGGTGGGGGAGTTGGTGGTGCTGGGGGCTGCGAGGCTGGGGAGTACAAGGTTGATTGATAACTGGGAGTTTTGATTTGATTTGGGCAGCATGCCTGGTTGA
>NZ_LMIH01000012.1:419094-419243 GCF_001428645.1 Acidovorax sp. Root217 | reverse complement strand
GACCCCCAGTCTGCGTCCCCCGTTCGCCCTGTCGGGCGAACGGGGGCAACCTGCGATGCTCGGTCCTGGGGTGACGCCGCAGAACTCACTGCGTTCTCCCTTCGGGCGAACTCCGTTCAAACAGCTGCGGCAAGCCAGATCACGAAGTA
>NZ_LMIH01000012.1:418848-419029 GCF_001428645.1 Acidovorax sp. Root217 | reverse complement strand
TGTCCTTCGGCACACGCACCCACCCCAGCCCCTGCGCTTCTCGGCGCAGCCAGAAGGGGTGGGGAGCGGGGACAAATACAGCTGCTGCTGCGCAGCTGCGCCTGGGGTCGGGGACGCGCTGCGCGCTGCCGACGTAACTGGCGCGATCGCTCTGACCAGGCCAAGCGCAGCGAAGGGCCAC
>NZ_LMIH01000012.1:386973-418789 GCF_001428645.1 Acidovorax sp. Root217 | reverse complement strand
AGGCAGCGCAGGGAGTTCTTCGGCGTCACCCCAGGACCGAGCATCGCAGGCTGCCCCCTCGCCCACCGGGCGAGGGGGACACGGGCAGCGGGGTCGCCTTTCTTTGGGGTACCTTTCTTTGGCGACTCAAAGAAAGGTACCTCGGCCGCCGGGCCGAGACCCGGCTCCCGCCCTCAAAAAAGGCATGCGGCAGGCAACGGCCACAAGCAATCAAATCAATCGCCAAAGTTTCGATTTCAGATCACCAGCCTCCACCTCCAAAGCCTCCACCATCCACCCCACCTCATCCAACGCCGCCCGGTACAACGGCAACACCAGGCTCACACTGAACGGCACCGAAAACCCCACCCTGCGCACCACCACCCCCTGCCCCGCCACGGCCAGCGCCGTGAGCGGATTAACGATGGCCACCCCCAGCCCCCGCTGCACCATCGCGCACACCGCCACCGCGCTGTGCGTTTCCATGCGCATCTGCCGCTGCACGCCGGCCTCGGCAAACAGGGCGTCGATCTGGCGGCGGTACGGGTCGTCGGCCGAGAGGCTCACGAACGGCTGATCGGCAAAGTCGGCCAGCTGCAGCACGGGCCTTGCAGCGAGCGCATGGCCTGCAGGCAGCACGGCCACCTCGTCCAAGGTCAGCAGCCGCTGCGAGCGCGTACCGGGCGGGGTGGAGACCTGCTCGCTCAGTGCCATGTCGAAGCGCTGCGCCGTCATCCACTCTTCCAGCAAAGGCGGTTCCTGGGGCGTGACGGAGACCCGGGCGCCAGGGTGCTCCACCAGCATGCGCGCGGCGGCGCCGGGCAGCAACGCATGGGACAGCGCGGGCAGGC
Source organism: Acidovorax sp. Root217 (assembly GCF_001428645.1). NCBI lineage: Bacteria > Pseudomonadati > Pseudomonadota > Betaproteobacteria > Burkholderiales > Comamonadaceae > Acidovorax > Acidovorax sp. Root217. The sequence goes on along the minus strand of NZ_LMIH01000012.1, from coordinate 417,959 downwards.
ACAACACGGACAGGGACTGTGCAGCACCGGCAGAGCGCCCCAGCGCCACGGCCCGGTCCACCACGCGGTCCAGGCCCTGCCAGGAGCGCTGCACCTCCTCCCACAGCGCCAGAGCCCGCGCATGGGGGCGCAGGCGGCCCTGCACGCGGTCGAACAGGCTGTAGCCCAGCAGCGACTCCAGGCGCGCCAGCTCACGGCTCACCGTCGGCTGCGAGGTGTGCAACAACTCGGCGGCACCTGTGGCGCTGCCGGCCAGCATGACGGCGCGGAACACTTCGACATGGCGGTGGCCGATCCGCGGGGCGCTGTTGTCAGGGGGGTGGGGCATGCGCCAAGCATATCCAAATTGAATAGCATCCACAAAACAAGCATTGGACTGGATGACTGGAGGGCGGCATGATCCGGCCCATCGCACCCCTTGCCTCGCCCTTTCCTGGAGCCGTTTCCATGTCCAACCCCTTCCCCCCCGCCCAGCTGCAGTCCCTGGCCGAGCAGTTCGGCACCCCGCTGTGGATCTACGACGCCGCCACCATCCGCCAGCGCATCGCCCAGGTGTCCAACTTCGACACCGTGCGCTTCGCGCAGAAGGCCTGCTCCAACATCCACATCCTCAAGCTCATGCGCGAGCAGGGCGTGAAGGTGGATGCTGTCTCGCGCGGCGAGATCTTGCGCGCGCTGGCGGCCGGCTACCAAGCCGGTGGTGAGCCCTCGGAGATCGTGTTCACGGCCGACCTGTTCGATGCCGACACCCTGGCCTGCGTGGTCGAGCATGGCGTGCCGGTCAACGCCGGCTCCATCGACATGCTGCACCAGCTGGGCCAGGCCTCGCCGGGCCACGCGGTGTGGCTGCGCATCAACCCCGGCTTCGGCCATGGCCACAGCAACAAGACCAACACCGGCGGCGAGCACAGCAAGCACGGTATCTGGCACACCGACCTGCCCGCGGCGCTGGCCGCCATAAGGCAGCACGGCCTGGCGCTCACGGGCCTGCACATGCACATCGGCTCGGGCGTGGACTACGTCCACCTGGCTGAAGTCTGCGGCGCCATGGTGGAGCTGGTGCGCACGGCGCATGCGGCCGGACACGACCTGCACGCCATCTCGGCGGGCGGCGGCCTGTCCATCCCGTACCGCAGCGGCGACCCGGTGATCGACACGCAGCACTACCATGGCCTGTGGGACACGGCGCGCCAGCAGGCCGAGGCCATCGTCGGCCACAAGCTCGGGCTGGAGATCGAGCCCGGGCGCTTCCTGGTGGCCGAGTCGGGGGTTCTGCTGGGCGAGGTGCGCGCCACCAAGAACGCGGGCAACAACCACTTCGTTCTGGTGGACACGGGCTTCAACGAGCTGATGCGCCCCTCCATGTACGGCAGCTACCACGCCATGCAGGTACTGCGCCGCGATGGCGGCACGGCAGCCGCGCGCCCCACGGTAGTGGCTGGCCCGCTGTGCGAGTCGGGCGACGTGTTCACCCAGGGCGATGGCGGCGTGGTGCTGCCGCGCGACCTGCCGGCGGCCCAGGTGGGCGACCTGCTGGTGATCCATGACACGGGCGCCTACGGCGCCTCCATGTCCTCCAACTACAACACGCGCCCGCTGATCGCCGAAGTGCTGGTAGACGGGGGCCAGGCCAGGCTGATCCGCCGGCGCCAGACCGTGCAGGAGCTGCTGGCACTGGAAGAAGGTCTGTAAACACGGCGCGCAGGCATGGCGCCGCCCCCTGCAAGGCCGGTAGGCTCGGACCTACGCAGGGGTGCCGCGTTGGAGGACAGGCGAGTCCAGGAGGCGGGAATACAGTGGAGTCACTTATCCACTTCCACCCGTTTCCAAGGAGATCACCATGCCCATCATTCTCTGGCTGCTCGGCGTCCCACTGTCCCTCGTCCTGTTGTTGATGCTGTTCGGGGTGCTTTGATCCCGTGCCCCACGGGGCACCGTGCCCACCGCACAAAGCCGTATCCGCCTCCCAAGGGCGGATGCGGCTTTTTTGCTGTGCAGCACCGTTTGCGCAGGCCACTTCACCATTGATCGCCACCTGCGTTTTAATGTTTGCCGATGGCCCCCGTCGCCGCTACGCTGGTTGCTTCCATGCCCTGGTCCACTCCTTTCGGCGCGTCAGACAAGGTACATGGAGACACCGCAAGGAGCCTGCCATGCAAGTGGACGAACGGACCATCTTCGAACTGGAATACCCGGGCGAGTACCTGAGCCGCCTGGGCACTACCGAGACCAAGACCTGCAAGATCCGCCTGTCGCGCAAGGGCCAGGGCCTTTTGGCGCGCATGTACGCCAGCAGGGGCTACAAAATGCAGGCCACACTGACGCACGACTTCGACCTGAGCAGCCTGGTGGTGCAGATCGATGGTCAGCCCGCAGGCACCATCTCCGTGCGGCTCGATGACGGAGACCTGGCTGCGGCGGAGCAGTTTCCCGAATTCATCGGCGAGTTGCGCGCGCGCGGCGCCCGCATCTGCGAGATCGGCAAGCTCGCCATGGACCCGGGCGTGCGCTCCAAGCAGGTGCTGGGCGCCATCTTCCACATCGCCTTCATCGTGGCCTTCCGCGCACGCCGGGCGACCGATATCGTGATCGAGGTGAACCCGCGCCATGCACCGTTCTACATGCGCATGCTGCGCTTCGACCCGGTGGGATCGGCGCGCCTGTGCCAGCGCGTGGGCGCCCCGGCCGTGCTGCTGCACATGGATGGCAACAAGGGGCGCCGCCTGATCGACCAGTTCGGCGGCCGGCCCGGCCTGTCGGCGCAGGAGCGCAGTTTCTATCCCTATTTCTTCCACCCCGATGACGAGGAGGGGCTGCTGCGCCGCCTCTCGGCGGGCAATTGATCAAATTTCTTCGCGCGGGCCGCGGCCCATGAGCTGCGCGACCGCCTCTGCAGGCTGCAGCCGGCCATCGAGCAGGGCCACCACGGCATCGGTGATGGGCATGTCCACCCCCAGCAACCGGGCGCGCTGCGCCACCGTACGTGCGCTGTAGACGCCTTCGGCCACATGGCCGAGCGATTCCACGGCCTGCGCAAGCGTCTGTCCCTGCGCCAGCAGCAGGCCCACGCGGCGATTGCGCGAAAGATCGCCTGTGGCGGTCAGCACGAGGTCACCCAGGCCCGACAGGCCCATGAAGGTATCGGCCCGCGCGCCCAGCGCCAGGCCCAGCCGCGTCATCTCGGCCAGGCCGCGCGTGATGAGCGCAGCGCGGGCATTTAGGCCCAGTTCCAGCCCATCGCACAGGCCGGTGGCGATGGACAGCACGTTCTTCACTGCCCCGCCGACTTCCACGCCCACGATGTCCTCGTTGGCATAGACGCGCACGCTGGGGCTGTGGAATGCATCCACCAGGGCATCGCGCACGCTGGCGTGCTCGCTGGCCGCCACCAGGGCCGTGGGCTGGCCTCGGGCGACTTCCTGGGCGAAGCTGGGGCCACTCAGGGCCCCGGCCTTGAGCTGGGGTGCGACATCGGCCCGTACTTCGTGGGCCAGCAGGCCGAAACGGCCAGGCGCGTCGCCGGCCACCGATTCAAAGCCCTTGCACAGCCAGGCCACGGGTGCCGAACAGTCGCGCAGCGCCTGCAGCATGCCACGCAGGGCCGACATGGGCGTGGCCACGATGACCAGATCGGCCGCGCCTGCGGGCGCGGCAAAGTCCCCGCCGGCCAGCGCCAGCGTGGGGGGAAAGGCCATGCCGGGAAGGTAGCGCGCATTCTCGCGGCCCGCCTGCATGCCGGCCAGTTGCGCGGCGTCGCGCGCCCACAGCGTAACGGCATGGCCGGCAGGGTGCTGCGCGGCGCCCATGGCCACGGCAGAGCCCCAGGCGCCTGCGCCCAGAACAAGGATTTTCATAGGGGAATGAGACGGCGGGGACGGCATGCTGCGTCCCCGCGGACCACGCTTACTGCGTGATGATGGGCGACGGATTGCCCGCAGCCGCAGCCTGTTGCTGTTCGAACATGGCCTGGAAGTTGATTTCGGCCAAGTGCACAGGCGGGAAGCCGGCGCGGTTGATCAGGTCGGCCACGTTGCCGCGCAGGTAGGGGTACACGATCTGCGGGCAGGCGATGCCCATGATGGCGCCCATCTGGTCTTCAGGGATGTTGCGGATCTCGAAGATGCCAGCCTGCTTGGCTTCGACCAGGAACACGGTCTTGTCCTTGACCTTGGTCTGCACCGTGGCGGTCACGGCCACTTCGAAGATGCCTTCGGCCACGGGAGTGGCTTCCACGCCCAGCTGGATGTCCACGCTCGGTTGTTCCTGCTCCAGCAGGATGCCGGGCGAGTTCGGTTGTTCCAGCGACATGTCCTTGAGGTAAACGCGCTGGATCTGGAAAACGGGGTTCTCTTGGTCGGCCATGGTTGACAAGTCTCTTGTGCTCAGAACGAGCGTGTGTGGCAAAACAAAACCCGCCGGGGAAGAGCTCCCGCAGCGGGCACATGGGGCTGCATTATGCAGCGCCCGGGAACGGGCCTAAACGATCACTGCGCACCCAGCAATGGCATCAGGCCACCGCGCCCATCCAGCGCCACCAGGTCATCGTGGCCGCCGACATGGGTGTCGCCAATGAAAATCTGGGGCACGGTACGGCGCCCGGTGATCTCCATCATGGTGTTGCGGGCCGCTGGGTCGGTGTCGATGCGGATCTCCTCGATCTGCTCCACGCCCTTGGACTTGAGGATCTGCTTGGCACGGATGCAGTAGGGGCAGACGGCGGTGGTGTACATCTTCACGGGTTGCATGGCGGGCATCTTTCGTAGAGGGGCTGCTGCGGCGGCGGGGGGGCGCAAGGCGCCCATGCCTTTTATCTAGGGGCTTCTCAGACCTTTTCAACCGGCATGCTGGCTTCGCGCCAGGCCTTGAGGCCACCGGCCAGGGCCTGGACGTTCTCGTAGCCGAGCTTCTTGGCGATGCCCACGGCGCGGTTGGCGCGCGCGCCCGTGGCGCATACCAGCACCAGCGGCAGGGCCTTGTTCTTCACCGTGGTCGGCAGGCGCTCTTCGAGCTGGTTCAGGGGGACGTTCTTGGCACCACCCACGTGGCCGGCCGCGAATTCCTCGGTCTCGCAGACGTCGATGACGACGGCCTTTTCGCGGTTGATGAGCTGCACGGCACCAGCGGGCGAAAGCGTGCCACCACTGGCGTTCTTGAGCAAAGGCCACATCAGCATGCCGCCCGAAGCCAGTGCAACGAAGAACAGATACCAGTTGTCGATAATGAATTTCACGGGGATTCCTTGGGTTGGCGAACAGCGCAATTTTAGAATGTATGGTTTTGACCCGCTTCTCCAAGGGAAACCATGCACAAACTCGTACTGATCCGCCACGGCGAATCCACCTGGAACCTGGAAAACCGCTTTACCGGCTGGACCGACGTGGACCTCACCCCCACCGGCGTGGACCAGGCCAAGAACGCTGGCCGCCTGCTCAAGGCGGAGGGGTACGAGTTCGACGTGGCCTACACCAGCGTGCTCAAGCGCGCCACGCGCACGCTGTGGCACACCCTGGACGAGATGGACCGCACCTGGCTGCCCGTGGTGCACAGCTGGCGCCTGAACGAGCGCCACTACGGCGCCCTGCAGGGCCTGAACAAGGCCGACATGGCCAAGCAGTACGGCGATGCCCAGGTGCTGGTGTGGCGCCGCAGCTACGACACCCCCCCGCCAGCACTGGAAGCCACGGACCCACGCAGCGAGCGCAGCGACGTGCGCTACGCGCGGCTGGAAGCCGGCCAGGTGCCGCTGACCGAATGCCTCAAGGACACCGTGGCGCGCGTGCTGCCCTTCTGGAGCGAATCCATCGCTCCGGCCATCCAGGGCGGCAAGCGCGTGGTGGTGGCGGCGCACGGCAACTCGATCCGCGCCCTGGTCAAGTACCTGGACAACATCTCGGACGATGCGATCGTGGGCCTGAACATTCCCAACGGGATTCCACTGGTATACGAGCTCGATGCCGACCACAAGCCCATACGCCACTACTATCTGGGTGACGCTGAAGCGGCGGCCAAGGCCGCTGCGGCAGTCGCTTCGCAAGGCAAGGCGTAAGAAAGGGCGTGAAGCGGGTGTAAAGCCCGCTGATAAAACCCTTAAAACGCCTGAAAGCGAGTCCCGGCGCGGAACTGCGGCGGGTTTGGCCCTTCCAAGGTGTATATTGACGCGGCAAAAGGTGTTCTATGGGCCAAAAACTCAAAATTGCAGGATGGGTATCGGTAGGCGTGGTGGCCGGAGCGCTCACCACGGTGTCATTGCAGACCGTCGCGCGCGGCGCCATGACCCCACTGCCTCTGGAAGAAATCCAGCAACTCTCGGCCGTGTTCGGCCTGGTCAAGACCGACTATGTCGAGCCGGTGGACGACAAGAAGCTCATCACCGATGCCATCTCCGGCATGGTGGCCAGCCTGGACCCCCACTCGCAGTATTTCGACAAGAAGTCCTTCAAGGAATTCCGCGAAGGTACGTCGGGCCGCTTCGTCGGCGTGGGCATCGAGATCACGCAGGAGGATGGGCTCATCAAGGTGGTCTCCCCCATCGAAGGCTCGCCCGCGTTCCGCGCTGGCCTCAAGCCCAACGACCTGATCACCCAGATCGATGAAACGGCCGTGAAGGGCCTGGCGCTCAACGACGCCGTCAAGCGCATGCGCGGCGAGCCCAACACCAAGGTCACGCTCACCATCTTCCGCAAGGACGAGAGCCGCACCTTCCCGGTGACCATCACGCGCGAAGAGATCAAGACCCAGTCCGTCAAGGGCAAGGTGATCGAACCCGGCTACGCGTGGATCCGCCTGTCGCAGTTCCAGGAACGCACGGTCGACGACTTCGTGCGCAAGATGGAAGAGATGTACAAGCAGGACCCCAACATCAAGGGCCTGGTGCTCGACCTGCGCAACGACCCGGGTGGCCTGCTCGACGCGGCCGTGGCCATCTCGGCCGCCTTCCTGCCCGACAACGTCACGGTGGTCACCACCAACGGCCAGTTGGCCGAGAGCAAGTCCACCTACAAGGCAGCGCCCGAGTACTACCAGCGCCGCAGCGGCGGCGACCCGCTGCGCCGCCTGCCCGCCTCCATCAAGTCGGTGCCCATGGTGGTGCTGGTGAATGAAGGCTCGGCCTCGGCCAGCGAAATCGTGGCCGGCGCGCTGCAGGACCACAAGCGTGCCACCATCATGGGCAGCCAGACCTTCGGCAAGGGCTCGGTGCAGACCGTGCGTCCCCTGGGCCCGGACACGGGCATCAAGCTAACCACGGCGCGCTACTACACGCCGAGCGGCAAGTCGATCCAGGCCAAGGGCATCGTGCCCGACGTGATGATCGACGAGTCCGAGGAAGGCAACGTGTTCGCCGCCCTGCGCATGCGCGAAGCCGACCTGGACAAGCACCTGGGCAGCGGCCAGGGCGAGGAAAAGAAAGACGCCGCCCGTGAAAAGGCCCGCGAAGAAGCCCGCAAACGCCTGGAAGAAGAGGCCAAGAAGCCGGCCGCCGACCGCAAGGCGCCCGAGTTCGGCACCGACAAGGACTTCCAGCTCGTGCAGGCCCTGAACCAGCTCAAGGGCCGCCCCGTGCTGGTCAGCAAGACGCTGACCGAGCGCAAGGAAGACAAGAAGGAAAACTGAGCTCTTCGCTGAGCGCAGCCCAAACCCGCACAAGGCCGGCCTCCCCAGGGAGTCCGGCCTTTTTCACGCCTGCCATCGCGCGCAGGCAATCTCCCGCACAATCGCAGCCCGACCTGCAGCACCCAACCTCGCCCCATGACCGACGACCAACTCCTGCGCTATTCGCGCCACATCCTGCTCGACGAGATCGGCATCGAGGGGCAGGAGCGCGTGCTGGCCGCGCATGCCGTCATCATCGGCGCCGGGGGCCTGGGCTCGCCTGCGGCGCTGTACCTGGGCTCCGCCGGAGTGGGCCGCATCACGCTGGTAGACGACGACACGGTGGACCTGACCAACCTGCAGCGCCAGATCGCGCACACCACGGCGCGCGTGGGCACGCCCAAGGTGCAGTCGGCCGCGCAGGCGGTGGCGGCCATCAACCCCGAAGTCCAGGTCCGGGCCATCAAGGCCCGCGCCGATGCGGCCCTGCTGGGCGAACTGCTGCCCGGCGCCAGCGTGGTGCTGGACTGCAGCGACAACTACGCCACCCGCCATGCGGTCAACGCAGCCTGCGTGCGCCACGGCGTGCCGCTGGTGGCGGGGGCGGCGATCCGCTTCGATGGCCAGATCACGGTGATCGACCCGCGCAACGGCAAGGCACCCTGCTACGCCTGCATCTTCCCGCCGGACGCGCAGTTCGAGGAGGTCAGCTGCGCGCTCATGGGGGTGTTCGCGCCCCTGGTCGGCATCATCGGGACCATGCAGGCGGCTGAGGCGCTGAAGCTGATCACCGGGGTGGGCACCACGCTGGCCGGGCGGCTGATGATGCTGGATGGCCGCTCGATGGAATGGAGCACCATGCACGTGGAGCGAGCACCCGGATGTGTTGTGTGTGCGTCACCGTAGGAGCACTCCTACACAGCCTGCGTGCAGCCGCTGTCAGAATGTAAGAGGCACTTCGGTTAAATTCAGAACCGGGCCAACGCTTGGCTGCACCGACCGTCACCTGGATCCGTAGTGAAACTCCGCACGTACATCGTTGAAGACAATGCCACCATCCGCGAGAACCTCATCGGTACTCTGGAAGAACTGGCATCCGTCGAGGCGGTGGGGGTGGCGGAAACCGAAGACGAAGGCAAGGGCTGGCTCACCGGCCACCAGGAACAGTGGGACTTGGCCATCGTGGACCTGTTCCTGCGCCAAGGCAGTGGCCTGGGCGTGCTGGCCGCCTGCCGCGACCGCAGGCCCCACCAGAAGATGGTGGTGCTGAGCAACTATGCCACCCCCGACATCCGCATGCGCTGCGCCCAACTGGGCGTGGATGCGGTGTTCGACAAATCCAACGAAATCGATGCCCTGGTGGACTACTGCATAGAGCATGGCAGCGTACACCCCTCCCCCGACGCCCGCACGCCCGTGCGCGGCACGCCTTGAGCGCGCTGGCGCACCGCCAGCACGCACTCTAGCCTTGATGAAGAAGCGCGCCTGCCTGGGCAGGGCAAGGGCGGCGCGGAAGCTGCGGCCCCCTTGCAGCCAGGTGGCCTTGCGCTCAATCGATCAGGCGGTTCTTGAGCGCGTAGTAGGTCAGGTCGCTGTTGGACGACAGGCTCATCTTTTCCATCAGGCGCGTGCGGTAGGTGCTTACCGTCTTCACGCTCAGCGACAGCGACTTGGCGATGTCACCGGCCGTCTCGCCCTTGGCCAGCTTGAGGAACACCTGGAACTCGCGCTCCGACAACTGCTCGTGCGGCGGGGCGTCGTCCTTGCGGTTGAGCTGCTGGGCCAGCAGGTCCGCCACGGCGGGCGTGAGGTAGCGTTTGCCCAGGGCGATGATGCGGATGGCTTCCACGATCTCGGAGGGGTCGCATTCCTTGTTCAGGTAGCCGCTGGCCCCCTGGCGGATGAGATTGATGGCGTAATGCTCCTCCGGGTAGCCGCTGAGGATCAAAATACCCATGTCGGGCGCCTTGGCGCGCAGCATGGCCAGCGCATCCAGGCCGCTCTGGCCGGGCATGGACAGATCCATCAGCAGCACGTCGATTTCGTGGGTGCGCACCAGGTCGATGGCTTCGCGGCCGTTGGAGGCCTCGCCTTCCACGCGCAGGTCCACGTGCTCGGACAGGAACTGGCGAAGTCCGGAGCGAACAATTGCATGGTCATCCACAATGCCGATCTTGATCATTGAGCGTTCTTTCGGGGAGAAGGCTTGCCCCTCCCAATTTTTGTTGAATGCACCTGCGTTCAGATCACCCGCCATTTGGCAGCGCCGTCAGCTGGTCTGTGGACATTATCCAGAATAACGCATATGAATTTGCATGAGATCTCCAAGGACTTGCTTCCCAAAGTCCGCAAAATGGCCCTGAGCCTGCCGATGGCACTGCTCGCGGCCATGGTGCTGGTGGGGATCAACGAGGTCGGCCACATGCGATCGCAGGGCGCCGTCACGCAGATGGCCCATGGCCAGGTGACGCACGGGGCCTTGAACCGGCTGCTGCAGAGCATGCTCGATGCCGAGACCGGGCAGCGTGGCTACCTGCTCACCGGCAACGACCGCTACCTCGAACCCTACGACAAGGCGCTGGCCAGCGTGCAGCAGGACCTCGACAACCTGCGCAACCAGTTCCTCGACTCGCCCGACGACATGCAGGAGCTGTCGCTGCTGTCGCGCCAGATCTCGCGCAAGCTCGCCGAGATGGAGCTCAGCCTCAAACTGCGCCGCCAGGGCAACGAAGATGCCTGGAAGTTCATCCTGCACACCGACGTGGGCATGGAGAACATGGAGGCCATCCGCAAGCATGCACAGGCCCTCATCGACCGCAGCGCGGTCGTTGTCAAGCAGGGGCAGGCGCAGGTGCTGCGCTCGCTGATGCTCTCGCGCATCGGCATCGCCACCGTCACCGCCATCGGGCTGCTGGCGTTCTTCATGTACCTGCGCCAGGCCACCGCGCTGCAGCAGTTCAGCCTGCGCGAGCAACTGCTGCTGGAGCGCGAGCGCGACCGGCTCGAAGGCCTGGTGCGCGAGCGCACGGCCACGCTGTCCGAGCTGGCCAGCCACCTGCAGCAGGTGCGCGAAGACGAACGGGGGCACCTGGCGCGCGAACTGCACGACGAACTGGGCGCCCTGCTCACGGCGGCCAAGCTCGACGTGGCGCGCCTCAAATCCAAGATCGACATCCAGGTGCCCGAGATTGCCGAGCGCCTGCGCCACCTGACCGAGACGCTCAACAGCGGCATTGCATTGAAGCGCCGCATCATCGAAGACCTGCGCCCCTCGTCGCTGTCCAACCTGGGGCTGACGGCCGCCATCGAGATCCTCGCGCGCGAGTACGGCGAACGCGCCGGCATCGAGGTGGAAACCAGCCTGGAGCCTGTACAACTGCCCGACACCACGCAACTGACCGTCTACCGGCTGGTGCAGGAATCGCTCACCAACATCGGCAAATACGCCAAGGCGCAGAAGGTGCTGGTCTCGGTGCACAGCCACCCCAAGCATGTGGCCGTGCAGGTGCGCGACGACGGCCAGGGGTTCGACCCGGCCAGCGTGAGCCCGTCCTCCCATGGCCTGGCCGGCATGCGCCACCGCGTGGAGGCGGCCGGAGGGCGCCTGACCATCACCTCGCGGCCTGGCAATGGCGCGCTGGTCTCGGCCATTCTGCCGCTGCAGCACAGCCCCGCCTGACCGGCGCGCAGCAGGCACACCTGCCCCGTCCTGAAAGCCTTTTCCCCTGCCGCAACAGCAGGCCGGGGGCAAGAGCAATCCCCGGCTCGCCAGCCCACGACCCGCCCGGCTCCATCCAGCAAGCCGCTGTCCTACAAGGCGGGCGTCCAGCCACCGACAAAACGGCGCGCCGGCCACCGGCATCCTGCCCGACACCGGCCACCTACATTGGAGTCAGGCGCCAACGAAAGGCGCTAACTGAACCTCTCGCCGGATGTCCGGCCCCAATGGAGAAGCACATGCTGCACTACGCCGTCGTTTTTCTGGTCATCGCACTGATCGCAGCCCTCTTCGGCTTCGGCGGCATTGCCGCAGGTGCCGTGGGTATCGCCAAGATCCTGTTCTTCGTGTTCGTGATCATGGCCGTTGTCACCTTCGTCGTGGGCCTGCTGCGAAGGGGCTGAAAAGCCCCCTCCCAGCTTGCCGACCATCCCATCGTCTACACCAAGGAGTGAACCAATGACCATCCAATCCGCCACCAACAAGGTTGCCGAAAGCGCCCGCACCCTGACCGACGACGTGCTGCAAAGCGCCCAGGATGCAGTGCAAAGCACGCGCAACCTCGCCAATGGATCACTGGACAAGGCAGAAAGCAAGGTCCGTGCGCTGCGCCGGGAAGCCGACCCTGCCATCGACGATCTCGCCGCACGCGCCCAGGAACTGGCCAGCCGCAGCATCGACTACGCGGCCGAAGCCAGCGCCCGCGCCCGCCGCCAGGTGCAGGACGTGGCCGATGCGACCAGCAAGTACGTGGCCGAGCAGCCCGGCAAGTCGATCGTCATCGCTGCCGGCGTGGGGGCCCTGACCGCCAGCCTGATCCTGTGGGCATCGCGCCGCCGCAGCTATTGAATCCAGCCGGCGGGCAAGCACCCGCCGACGAACCCGAAATTTACTGGGACAGGGGCCACAGGCCAGTGTTCCAGAACCTACAGTCAGCCGGTCATGGAGGGTGCATAAGACCTGTTGATTGAAATTGCCAAAGCACCCGCGTTCCCAATACCACTGAAGAAGGAAAAACCATGAAATACGCACGTGCCCTCGCCTTTGCCGCAGTTGCCGGCCTCACCATCGTCACCGCCACGGGCTGCTCGGTGGCACGCGACCAGCAAACTGTGGGCTCCTACGTCGATGACGCAGGCATCACCACCGCCGTGAAGGCCAAGATGGCTGAAGACAAGTCCGTTTCCGCCACCTCGATCAGCGTGGAAACGCTCAACGGCACGGTACAGCTGTCGGGCTTCGCCAAGTCCGCCTCCGAGAAGAACCAGGCTGAAAACATTGCCCGCAACACCAAGCATGTGCGCGAAGTGCGCAACAGCATCGTCGTTCGTCCCTGAACGACGACCTCCATCGGCCGGTGAAAACCGCTGATGGCCCAAAAGCAGGCTCCGGCTTCACCGCCGGGCCTGCTTTTGCCATTGCGGCATGGCTTGTAGCCCCATTTGCATGGAAGACCCTCCATTGAGTCCACTGTCGCACCGCGTCTGGGTTTAAGCTCAGCCCATGCGGGTATTCAATTGCGACCACTGCGGTCATCTGGTGTTTTTCGACAGCGTGCAATGCCTGCACTGTGGCAGCGCGCTGGCTTTTCTGCCAGACCAGCAGACGATGGCGGCGCTGACGCCGGCCCCCCAGGATGGCCCTGACCTGTGGCGGCGCCTGGGTGAGCGGGGTACAGCGCAGTACAGCGGCCGGCTGTACCGCATGTGCCACAACCACACCACCTACGACGCATGCAATTTCGCCGTGCCGTCCAACGACTATGCCCAGCTGTGCGTGTCGTGCCGGCAGACGCGCCTGCTGCCTGATCTGTCGGACATGGCCAACCTGCGCCGCTGGAAACAGATCGAGGGCGCCAAGCGCCAGCTGTTCTACACCCTCGCCCGCCTGGGGCTGGAGCCGGCCCCAGGCCGCTACGGGCCGGTTTTCGAGTTCCTGGCCGATATGCTGGGGGGCCCCGCCATCCTCACCGGCCACCAGGGCGGCACCATCACCCTCAACGTGGCCGAAGCCGATGACGACGAGCGTGCACGCCGGCGCATCGCGCTGGGCGAACCTTACCGCACCCTGATCGGCCACCTGCGCCATGAGTCCGGCCATTTCTACTGGGACCAGCTGGTGCGCGATGGCCACCGGCTGGACGCGTTCCGCGCAGTGTTCGGTGACGAGCGGCAGGACTACGCCGCCGCGCTCGATGCGCACTATGCCAAGGGCAGCAATGGCAACGACTGGTTCCTGAACCATGTCAGCGCCTATGCCGCCGCCCACCCATGGGAAGACTGGGCCGAAACCTGGGCCCACTACCTGCACATGGTGGACCTGCTGGAAACCGCTGCCAGCTACCAGACCGCAGTGACCGTGCCCGACCCGCACATGGCCATGCGCCACCATGTGACCGACCCGTTCGTGGCCAACCACCCGGACTTTCACGACATGGTGCGCCAATGGGTGCCGCTGACCTTGCTGCTCAACAGCCTCAACCGCAGCCTCGGGCAGGACGATGCCTACCCGTTTGCCCTGTCTTCCGGGGCCATGGTCAAGCTGCGCTTCGTGCACGACATCGTGCAGGGAGCACAGTCCAGCGGCAGCAGCAACGCGCCAGCCCACCCGGCCACCAGCGCAGTGGGGTGAGCGGCAGGAAGGCCCCGCCCCTGCGCTGTCCCTGATGATGACGACCCCGACGACGATGACTGCCATGACGACCAATCCGCCTCCCAGCCCTGCTCCGCAACTGCTGCTGATTCCAGGCTTGGCGGGCGACGCGACCATGTGGCGCTTTCAGCGCGCGGTACTGCCAGCGGCCTTGCGCCCGGAGATCACCGAAGTGCACACCCGGCCCGAAGCCACGACCGTGCAGGCCATGGCGGCCCTGTTGCTCGCCCAATACCCCGGCCCCCTGCTGCTGTGCGGCGCCTCGATGGGCGGCATGATCGCCATGGAAGCAGCCCGGCAGGCACCGGGCCGAGTGGTCGGGCTGGCCCTGCTGGGCACCACCGCCCGACCGGAGACCCCCGAGATGCAGGCGCTGCGCGAAGCGGCCATCGCGCTGTTCGAGCAGGGGCGCGTGCGCGAGGTGATCGAGCCCAACGTGGCCTTCGCCTTTCACCCCAGCGGCGCGGCGCGGGCCGACCTGGTGCAGGACTACCTGGATTTCGTGCTGCGCGCAGGCGCCGAGCAACTGGTGCGCCAGAACCGCGCCGTCATCGTGCGCCCGGACGCCCGCCTGCACCTTCCCCAGGTGAAATGCCCCGTGCTGGTGGTCTGCGGCGAAGCGGACCAGCTCACGCCGCTGGTCTGCTCCGAGGAGATCGCGGGCCTGGTCCCTGGCGCCGAATTCGAGGTGGTGGCCGACTGCGGCCACATGCTGACCATGGAGCGGCCCGAGGTGGTCAACACGCTGCTCACCCAGTGGCTGCAGCGCGGCGGCTGGACGGGCTGACCCCTCAGGTCTGGGGCGCCAGGCTGCGCACCTTCACGGCCAGACGCTCCTGCACCGAGGGCGAGACGAACTTGGTCACCTCGCCGCCCAGCACCGCGATTTCGCGCACAAAGGTGCTGCTGATGAACTGGTACTTGTCGCTGGGGGTCAGGAACACGGTTTCCACCTGGGGCATCAGGCTGCGGTTCATGCCGGCGAGCTGAAACTCGTAGTCGAAGTCGGTCACGGCGCGCAGGCCGCGCACCATGGCCTTGCCGCCGCGCGACACGACGAAGTCGCGCAGCAGGCCCGAAAAACTTTCCACCTGCACCTGGGGGTAGCCCTTGACCGCCTCGCGCACCATGTCGATGCGCTCTTCCAGGCTGAACAAGGTCTTCTTGTGGTGGCCGGCCGCCACGGCGACGATCACGCGTTCGAACAACTGGGTGGCCCTGCGCACCACGTCTTCATGGCCCAGGGTGATGGGGTCAAAGGTTCCGGGATAGACGGCGAGCACGTTCTGGGCCATGGCGGGTTGTCTCCTGTACGGCGGAATTGGCACTGGCCCCGGCCTCTTGTGGGCCTGCCGGGCCGCTTGGGCGCATTATGCAGTGCACTGCAACATGGAGCCTGGCTACAGCCTTTTCGGCGCTGCGTCGGAGCGAAATCGGGAGGGGTGGATGCTGCGGGTGCGCCGCATGGGCTACGCTCGTTCAAACAGCCGGAGCGTTCAATCGCCGATTTCGCCCCGACCCTTCGGGCAAGTGCCTTGCCGGGCGGTCTGCGGCGTTGCGGCGCTTGCCAATAGCCGCGCTATTGGCTGCGCACCGCGCCTAGCATCCCATCCCGGCAAGGCACATGCGCAGCGCCGAAAAGGCTGTAGCCAGGCTCTCGCCCCACCAGTTGACACATCAAGGCGCGCGCCAGCGCGAACGAAGCTCAGCCGGCCTCTCCAGGCACAGCCGCGGCGCCCACGGGCCGCAGCAGGTGGGCGTGCACCGCACCGGCCTTGAGGTGGCGGTAGACCACCAGGCCGCTGGCGGCCAGGCCTTCATCGGTCCAGGCGACCGGGGCCTCCAGGTACACGTAGCCGCTGGCGGCCACGGCCTTGCCAGCCGCCTCCAGCGCCGATTCGAACAGCTTGCTGTCGAAAGGCGGGTCGATCAGCACCAAGTCCAGGCTGCCGGGGGCGGCCTGGCGCAGCGCGGCAATGCCGTCGCCGCGCTGCACGCGCACGGCCCTGGCCTCCAGGCGCTGCTGCAGGGTGTGCAGTTGCGCCACCAGCGCGGCATCGCTCTCCACCAGTTGCACGGCCGCCGCGCCGCGCGAGGCGGCCTCCAGGCCCAGGGCGCCGGTGCCGGCAAAGGCATCCAGGCAGCGCCAGCCCGTCAGGTCCTGGCCCAGCCAGTTGAACAGGGTCTCGCGCACCCGGTCGGGCGTGGGCCGCAGGCCCGGGCGCTGGGCCACTGGCAGGCGGGTGCGCTTCCATTGCCCGCCAATGATGCGGATTTCGCCCGCACCCTTGGGCGCAGCCGCAGCGGCTGCCTTGTCCTTGGTGGCAGCGCCTTGCTTGGCGTTCTTGGCCGTGGGCGCGACAGCGGCTGCGGCCTGGGCCTTGCGGATCTCTGCGGTGATGGCGCCTGTGCGCAGTATGGAGCGGCTCATGGCTTGCCTCCGACCACCACGGTCACCATGCGCTCGGGCTGCAGCTTGCGCTGCATGGCGGCGCGGATGTCGGCCACGGTGAGGGCGTCGACGCGCTCGGTCCAGCGGTCCAGGTAGTCGAGCGGCAGGTCGTTCCAGGCAATGTTGGCCACGTTGCCCAGCAGCTTCTTGTTGCTGTCGATGCGCAGCGCGAAGCCGCCGATCAGGTTGTCCTTGGCGGCGCGCAGCTCGGCTGCAGTGGGGCCTTCGGCCACGAAGCGGGCGAGCACGTCGCGCGAGACCTTCACGGCCTGCGCCGCCTGGTCGGGCCGCGTCTGCAGGCCGATGGTGAAGGCCCCGGAGTGCAGGCCGCCCGCGAAGTAGCTGTAGACGCTGTAGCTCAGGCCGCGCTTTTCACGCACCTCGTTGGTCAGGCGCGAGACGAAGCCGCCACCGCCCAGGATGTGGTTGCCCACCAGCAGCGCGATGAAATCGGGGTCGCGGCGCGGAAAACCCGGCTGGCCGATGAGCACGTGCGCCTGCGCCGAAGCGAAGGAAATATTCTTTTCCTCGGGTGCCGTCAGCGCTGCAATCTCGCCCACGGCAGGCAGGGGCGCACAGGCCGCCGATGCGGGCAGGCGCGCCAGCAGCGTGGCCACCAGGGTCTGCGCCTGGGCGCGCGT
The DNA here is from genome assembly GCF_001428645.1 of Acidovorax sp. Root217. Taxonomy (NCBI): domain Bacteria; kingdom Pseudomonadati; phylum Pseudomonadota; class Betaproteobacteria; order Burkholderiales; family Comamonadaceae; genus Acidovorax; species Acidovorax sp. Root217. The sequence goes on along the minus strand of NZ_LMIH01000012.1, from coordinate 400,906 downwards.
CACCGCGCCGACGATGCTCACCTTGGCACGGCAGGCCGCAATGGAGCTGGCGTGGAAGGCCTGCATGTCGGGCACGTTGATGCGCGACAGCGTCTCTTCCGTAGTGCGCACGCCATACGGGTGGCTGCCGTACACCGCCGCGCCGAAGGCATTCTCGGCCACGGTGGCCGGGCGGGTGTTCGACTCCTTGATGCTGGCGCTCCAGCGCGCGCGGTCGCGCGCCCAGATGTCGGCGGGCCAGCTGGGCTCGGCGATCTGGCGCGCGGCCAGGCGCGCGGCCTTGTCCAGGAGCGGCGCGTCGGTCAGCGAGCGCAGCGAGTAGTGCATGGCGTCGTTGTCGGCGCCGGCCCCGAAGCTGGCACCCAGGTCGGCCCAGGCCTCGCCCAGGGCGTTCTCGTCCAGGGCGGGCTCGGCGCCCTGCGCCTTCACGCCCTTGGAGGCCATGGACGCGGTGGCGCTGGCCAGGCCGGACTGGCCGGCCGGGTCGCGGCGGCTGCCGGCGTCGAAGTCGATCTGCACGTCCACCATGGGGATGACCGGGCTTTCGACCAGCCACACGCGGGCGCCATTGGGCTCGGTCCATTGCTGGATGGGCAGCAGCGCCCAGGCCGGGCTGGCGAGCAGTGCGCAGGTGCCGGCCAGCAGGGCGCCGGCCGTGAATTTCTTGAACTTGATCATGAGGGGGGACCCAGCTTTCTCAGTGAACGGCGGCGCCGGGGGCCATGGCCGGGCGGGGGCGGGCATCGGCGGCCAGCGGCTGGGGCAGCAGCGTGGCCACGGTCAGTTGGTCGTCGCCGAAGTACTTGGCGGCCACGGCCTGCACCTGGGCCGGCGTCACCGTGCGCAGCAGTTCGAGCAGGCGATCCTGCACGTCGAGCGGGTAGCCCTGTATCCAGTTGCCGCCCAGCTCCTGGGCCTGGCTGTGCACCGAATCGCGCTCGTACACGGTGGAGGCGATCCACTGCGTCTTCACGCGCGCCAGTTCCGCCTCGCTCACGCCTTCGCTGGCCAGGCGCGCCACTTCGGCGCGCAGGCCGTCCTCGACTTGGCGCGCGGTCTTGCCGTCGGCCGGTACCCCGGTCAGCATGAACAGCGAGGGGCCGCGCCCGGTGAGCATGGCAGAGCTGTCGGCGCTGTCCGCCACGCGCTTGTCGCCCTGGCTCAGAGCGCGTTCGAGCCGCGCCCCGTCGTAACCGCTGAGCACGGCCGACAGCACCATCAGCGACAGTGCGTCGCGGTCGGACTCCTGCAGGTTCTCCACCCGAGAGAGGCCCGGCACGCGAAACGCCAGGGCCACGTAGGCCTGCTCGGCGGGGGCCTTCACCTCCAGCCGGCGCATGCCCTTTTGCTCGGGCTCGGTGCGCGGCTTGCGCTCGGGCAGCGCGTGCGTGGGCAGCTTGCCGTAGTATTTTTCGGCCAGGGCGCGGACCTTGGCAGGGTCGACATCGCCTGCGACCACCACCACCGCATTCGTGGGCGTGTACCACTGGCGGTGGAAGGCGCGCACGTCGCCGGGCGTCATGGAGTCAAGGTCGCTCATCCAGCCGATGATGGGCCGGCGGTAGGGCGAGGCGTTGAAGGTGGCGGCGAACAGCTGCTCGGCCAGCACGGCATGGGGCTGGTCCTCGGTGCGCATGCGGCGCTCCTCCTTGATGACCTCGATTTCCTTCTTGAACTCGGCATCGGGCCACTGGTTGTTGGCAAAGCGGTCGGATTCGAGGCGCATCACATCCTCCAGCCGGTTGGCCGGGATCTGCTGGTAGTAGCCCGTGTAGTCGCGGCTGGTAAAGGCGTTCTCGCGCCCGCCCAGAGCTGCCACGCGGCGCGAAAAGTCACCGGGCGGCACCTTCTTCGACCCCTTGAACATCATGTGCTCCAGGGCATGCGCCACGCCCGAGGTGCCGTCGACCTCGTCGATGGAGCCCACCCGCACCCAGACCATGTGCACCGCCGTGGGTGCGCGGTGGTCGGGCTGCACGATGAGTTGCATGCCGTTGGCGAGCGTGAACTGCTGCGCGCCGGAGGCCGTGGCGCGCGGCCCGGCACCTCCCGGCCCCGGCGGCGCCACAACGGCCCCGCCCGCTGCAGACGATGGATGGGAACCCGGAGAAACCACGTTGGTGGTGGCTCCGGCGCCGAGGCAGGCCAGCAGGCCCAGTAGGGTGAAAGCGCGTTTCATAGAATGGCTGATTCTAAGAACCCGCCAATGTTCAGTTTTTTCAAGAAAAAGCCCCCCACCTCGCCCGCCCCTGCCGATGAGCCTTCATCTGCGGCCGCGCCCGGAGTCTTTGCACCCGTGGCCCAGCCCGAGCCTCCTGCGCCGCAACCGGCCTCGGCCCCAGCGCCCCCACCGGCCATCCCCGGCCTGGGCTGGCTGCGCAATCCCTTTGGCGGGAAGGCGGAGCCCGCGCCAGTGCAGCCGATCGCCCCGGCACCTGCCGTACCCGTCTCCGCCCCGGCCCCTGCCCCATTGGCAGCGCCAGTGCCTGCGGCACCCGCACCCTGGGCACCGCCTGTCACCATTGCACCGGCACCCGCCACGGCCGTGCCGCCGTCCACGCCAGCCCCCACGCCGGCAGCACCTGCCGCCTGGGGGCCCTCCCCCGCGCCGCCCCCGGTTGCGGCACCTGTGGCGGCCCCTGCCCCGTTAGTGCCCCCCCCGGTGCCGATTCCCGCACTGCCGCCCGTCGTGGCCCCGGTGCCTGTGGCCCCCGTGGTGGCCGAGCGCAAGGGCTGGCTGGACCGGCTCAAGCTCGGCCTGCGCAAGACCGGCAGCAGCATCGCCACGGTGTTCACCGGCACGCAGATCGACGATGCGCTCTACGAGGAGCTCGAGGAGGCCCTGCTCATGGCCGACACCGGCGTCAAGGCCACAGAGCACCTGCTGGCCGACCTCAAGCGCCGCGTCAAGGACAGCAAGACCACCGACCCGGCCCAGGTCAAGGGCCTGCTGGCCGACGCCCTGGCCGACCTGCTGCGCCCGCTGGAGAAAGCGCTGGTCATTGGCCAGCACACACCCACCGTGATCATGGTGGCGGGAGTCAATGGCGCGGGCAAGACCACGTCCATCGGCAAACTGACCAGGCACCTGTCTGGCGAAGGCGCGGCGGTGCTGCTGGCGGCGGCCGACACCTTCCGCGCAGCGGCGCGCGAGCAGCTCGGCGTCTGGGCCGACCGCAACACCGTGGAGATCGTCAGCCAGGAGGGGGGCGATCCCGCCGCCGTGAGCTTTGACGCCGTCACGGCGGGCAAGGCCCGCGGCAAGGACGTGGTGCTGGTCGATACCGCCGGCCGTCTGCCCACGCAGCTGCACCTGATGGAAGAGCTCAAGAAGATCCGCCGCGTGGTGACCAAGGCCGACGCAACCGCACCGCACGAGGTGCTGCTGGTGATCGACGGCAACACCGGCCAGAACGCCCTGGCCCAGGTGCGCGCCTTCGACGATGCGCTGCAGCTCACCGGCCTCATCGTCACCAAGCTCGACGGCACCGCCAAGGGCGGCGTGCTGGCCGCCATCGCGCAGGAGCGCCCGATCCCGGTGTACTTCATCGGCGTCGGCGAGAAGCTCGAAGACCTCGAAACCTTCAACGCGCGCGAGTTCGCCCAGGCGCTGCTGACCTGAGAGACTGAGAATATTTCGTCCATGCCCGCCTGGCACGCCAAAACGCCCCGGCTCGTCGTTGCAAATGCTCGCCATAGCCCGGGCTATGGCTGTGCTTTGCGCCTAGATCCAGAGCGTTGTGACGCGCCTTTCGGACACGGTCAAAAAATTCTCAGCCTCTGACCGCCGCGGCATTCGCGGCCGCATGGCGGAAAACCCCGCCCAAATTTGCATTTACCGCTGGCAGCAATTGCCAGATGATGGAACGTCGCCCACAGGCTGCGGGGAGGTTCCTTGTTCGTCGAACTGGTCAAAGGCGCAGCCCTGCTGCTGGCGCTGTGCTTTCTGCACGGGGCCAACCTGCGGCTGTGGCGCAGGCAGCCACGGGTGGGCAAGGCTTTCTCGGGCTTGCTATTCGGCGGCATCTGCATCGTGGGCATGCTCTCGCCCCTGACCATTGCCCCGGGCGTCATCATCGACGCGCGCTCGGTGGTGCTGTGCATGGCGGGCCTGTTCGGCGGCACCACGGTGGCGCTGGTGGCCGGGGCCATGGCGGCCGGCTGGCGGCTGTGGCTCGGTGGTGCGGGGGTCTTCATCGGGGTGCTGAGCATCGTCACCTGTGTGGCCGCCGGCCTGGCCTACCGGTATGCGCGCCAGCGCTGGCACCTGGGCGTGGGCATCTGGCCTCTGCTGGTCTTCGGCGTGCTGCTGCACCTGGCTGTGGTGGGGCTGTTCCAGGGGCTGCCGGCCGAGGTGGCAGCACGCATCAACGACACCGTCGCCGTTCCCTATCTGATGATCTTCCCGGTGGCCACCGCCCTCCTGGGCCTGCTGCTGCGCGACGTGGAGCAGCGCCAGGCCACCGACTTCGCGCTGGCCGGCAGTGCTGCCCGCCTGCGGGCCATGACGCTGGCGATTCCCGATGCACTGGTGGTGCTCGACAGCAACGGCCGCTGCATGGAGCTGTTCTCGCGCAACGACGGCGTGCATGCCGCCGGTGCCCCCCAGCGTGTCGGGCAGCGCATGCACGATGTACTGCCCTCGAGTGAGGCGCAGCGGCTGGTGCAACTGCTGCAGGACACGCTGGCTGCGGGCGTGCCCCGCAAGCTCGAGTACACGGTGTGCACCGCATCGGGAATTCGATACTTTGAAGGGCGGGCGCAGCCCCTGGGCACCAAGGTGGATGGGCAGGCAGCCGCCCTCTTTCTGGCGCGCGACATCACCGAGCGCTGGCAGGCGCAGCAGGCACTGCACGAATCGGAGCTGCGCTTTCGCTCGCTGCTGCTGGGCATCCCCTCCGTGTCGGTGCAGGGCTACCGGGCCGATGGCACCACCACCTACTGGAACAAGGCGTCGGAAGAACTGTACGGCTACACCGAACAGGAGGCCCTGGGCAGGAACCTGCTGGAGCTGATCATCCCCGAGCCCATGCACGATGCCGTGACGGCCCACGTCGCGCACATGTTCAGCTCGGGCGAGCCCATACCCGCGGGCGAGCTGCGCCTGCAGCGCAAGGATGGCTCACCGGTGGACGTTTTTTCAAGCCACGCCTATGTGCACGTGCCAGGCCAGGAGCCAGAGATGTTCTGCATCGACATCGATATCTCCCGGCGCAAGGCCGCAGAGGAGGAGGCGCGCCACCTGGCCCTGTACGACACCCTCACCCAGTTGCCCAACCGTCGCCTGCTGACCGACCGCCTGGAGCAGGTGATGGCCGCCAGCAGCCGCAGCGGCCAGATCGCCGCCACCCTGTTCGTGGACCTGGACCACTTCAAGGCCCTGAACGACAGCCGGGGCCACGCCATGGGCGACCTGCTGCTGCGCGAGGTGGCCACCCGCCTGCGCACCTGCGTGCGCGAGCAGGACACCGTGGCCCGCCTGGGCGGGGACGAGTTCGTCGTGCTGCTGCAAAGCCTGGGCAAGGAAGCACCCGAGGCCACGGCCAAGGCACGGGCGGTGGGTGAAAACATGCTGGCAGCGCTGCGCGAACCGTACGCGCTTGCAGGCGAGCCCTACCACTGCGAAGCCAGCATCGGGGTGAGCCTGGTGTCCGGCCACACCCAGACGGTGGACGAGGTGCTGCGTCAGGCCGACAACGCGATGTACCAGGCCAAGACCATGGGCCGCAACCGGCTCTACGTCTACCTCGCCGAGCCAGGGCCTTAGTCCACTGAAACCGATTTCTCGGTTTCAGTGGACTATCCGATCCGATGCACCTCGCCGTTGTGCGGCATGGCGCTTTCATGGAACAGGTCGGCCAGGTACTGGGCCAGCTCATCCGCCTCGATGAAGTCGGGCACCACCCAGCCCGCCGGTGCGCGCTTGCCGTCCATGCCGATCAGGAACGACTGCCACTGCGCGCCGTGGCGCTGCACCTCGACGATGCGGCCGAAGACGTTGAAGCGGGGGTGGTGGGACATCGGCTCCTCCAGAAAATGATCGCCCAGGCGGGCGCTGCAATGCGTGTTGTAGCAGGTCTTTGGCACGCCCTGCTGCACCGGACAGCCGTTACTTGCCCAGCAGCGCCTCCAGGTCGATGGCCTGGGCCATGGCCCGGTAGCCCGCATCGCCCGGGTGCAGGTGGTCCCCGGAATCCATGGCCGCGCGCAGGTGCGTGGGGCGGGCCGGGTCGCGCAGCAGCGCGTCGAAGTCGACCACCGCATCGAAGGCGCCGCCCTCGCGGATCCAGCGGTTCACAGCCTGGCGCACGGCGTCTTTTTCGGGCGAGTAGTGGCCCGCCAGCGGCGTTCCGGCCAGCGCGTCGCCAAACGGCGGGATGGTGCCGGCCACGACGCGCACGTTGTGTGCGCGGGCCATGGCGATGAGCTGGCGATAGCCCTGCACCAGGTCCTCGGCGCGCAGCGCAGGCTCCCCAGGTGCGAAGGGGCCGCCGGGCCAGCCGATGTCGTTGGTGCCCAGCAGCACGATGAGGGCACGCACGCCAGGCTGGGCGAACACGTCCTGCGCGGCCCGCGTGAGGCCCGCGCGGCCCATGCCGTCGCGCAGCAGCCGGCCACCGGAGATGCCGGCGTTGATCACGGCCACGCCCTGCCCCGCCAGGCGCTCGGCCAGCACATCGGGCCAGCGCGCGTGGGCGCCGGGCGTGGCGCCGTTGCCATCTGTGAGGGAGTCGCCCAGTGTGACCACGGCGGCCGGCGGCGCGGCGGTCTGCAACAGCAGGCCGCTCACGTAGGCGCGGGTGCTCCATTCGGTGACCGATGCGGGCAACTGCAGGGCGGCGGTGTGGTCGCCATCGGCCACATAGGCCGTCTGCCGCGCATCGAAGTGAAAGCCCGCAGGCTGGCTGGGCCGGGGCAGGTACAGGGACACGGCGACCTCGGCCAGCGCCGGCAGGGGCAGGTCCACCGGGTCGCTGACCCAGCGCGCACCGGGCGGCACCACGGTGGCGGCCTGGCCGCCGAAGAGCAACGGGCGGTCCGTGCCCGGCACGGTGGCCGAGCCCTGTGCATGCCGCGCCACGCGTGCCGCGCCGATGTACAGCGGCACGGCGCTGCCCTCGTTGCTGAGCACCACGCGCAGCTGCGTGCCGCCCACGCTCAGGCGCGCCACCTGGCGGATGGTCTGCTGCTGGTACTGCCAGGGCAGGCCCAGCGGCAGGATGAAGTCGCCGCCCCACAGGGGCTGGGTGGCGGCCATCCAGCTCAGGCTCCAGTGCTCGGCAGCAGCTGCGGGCAGTGCGGTTGTCGTAGCCATGGCCAGGGCCAGGGCGGTGCGGCGCATGCGCGCAGTGAGATTGCAGGGCTTGTTCATGTCGTAAATCTTCGTGGGGCTGAAAGAAGGGTTCACTTTCTTGCATTCCACAAAAAATGAACAGACGGCAAAATGGCATTTTCTCCATTCAATTTCGGAATACCCATGGACACCTTGCGCGCCCTGGCGGCCTTCGTTCACAGCGTGGAGCTGGGCAGCCTGTCGGGCGCGGCACGGGCCATGGACACCACCCAGCCCACCGTGAGCAAGCTGGTGGCGGGGCTGGAACAGTCGCTGGGCGTGCGCCTGCTGCGCCGGGCCCCGGCGGGGCTCAGCCTCACGGAAGAAGGCCAGCGTTTTCACGAGCACGCGCGGCGCATGCTCGAAGGTTATGACGAGGCGGTGGCCGATGTGCGCCAGCGCACCACGCACCCCCGCGGCTTGCTGCGCGTGAGCGCGCCGGTGGCACTGGGCCAGTGCCGGCTCAACGCCATGGCCGGCGAGTTCCTGGCCACCTACCCCGACATCGCGCTGGAGCTGGTGCTGGACGACCGCTTCATCCACCCGCTGGAGGAGCGCATCGACGTCTCGCTGCGCCTGGGCGGCCCCCTGCCGCCGGACCTGACCGCCCGCCACCTGGGCACTTGGCCGCGCGTGCTGGTGGCCTCGCCCGCCTACCTGGCCGCACGCGGCAGGCTGCGCCAGCCGCAGGACCTGCTGGCGCACGACTACCTGCGCTATGCGGCGGGTGATGATGGAGTGGTGCTGCAAGGCCCTGACGGCCCCGTGAACGTGCCGGTGCACAGCCGCTACCGCGTGAACAACGCCGTGGCCCTGCTCGATAGCGTGCTGGCCGGTGCCGGCATCTCGCTGCAGCCCACCTGGATGGTGGCCGAGTTGCTGGCCGAAGGCCGACTGGTGCGTGTGCTGCCCAAGTACACGGGCCCGGCGCAGCAGGCGCACCTGCTCTACGCCGCGCGCCCTTACCAGCCCCAGCGTGTGCGCGTGCTTGTGGACTTCTTGAGCGAGCGCGTGGGCCGGTTGCCGGGCAAGGCCAAGGCAGCGCCCTAGCGAAGTCCCAACCGGGCCAGCTTCTTGATCAGGCCGACGCGCGAGATGCCCAGGCGCCGCGCGGCTTCGGACTGGTTGCCGCCGGCCGACTGCATGGCATCGCGCACCAGCCGCCGCTCCAACTCGGCCAGTGCTGCGTCGAGCGGGCCCAGCCCTTCCAGCGGGGCTGTGGATTCGGTGGCGCCATGCTCCTCATCCGCCTCGCCTGCGGCCAGCCGCAGCAGCGGCGCGTCGACCTCGCTCTGGTCCTTGAGCAACAGGGCACCCGCGGCCTCGACCAGGGCCTTGAGCTCGCGCACATTGCCCGGCCAATCGCGCGCGGCCAGCCAGGCCAGGGCATTGCCCGACAGGCCGGCACGCGGCGCCACGCGGTGCAGGAAGCGCGTAGCCAGCAGCGGCACATCGGCCGGCCGCTCGCTGAGCGCGGGCGTGCGCAGCACCACGCCCTTGAGGCGGTAGTACAGATCCTCGCGAAAGCTGCCGTCGCGCACCATGGCCTCCAGGTCGCGGTGGGTGGCGGCCACCACGCGCACCTCGGCCTTCTTCTGGCTGCGCCCGCCCACGGGCACGAAGGTGCCCTCCTGCAGAAAGCGCAGCAGCTTGACCTGCATGGGCGGCGGCATTTCGCCCACCTCGTCGAGAAACAGGGTGCCGCCATGGGCCAACTCGACCAGGCCCGGCTGGTCGCGGTAGGCCCCGGTGAAGCTGCCCTTGAGGTGGCCGAAGAGCTCGCTCTCCAGCAGCTCGGCCGACAGCGCGCCGCAGTGGATGGCGACGAAGGCGCTGGCCGACTGCGGGCTGCAGGCGTGCAGGGCGCGCGCCACCAGCTCCTTGCCGCTGCCGGTGGGGCCCAGCACCAGCACGCTGACCCGCGTGGGCCCCACGCGCCGCACCATGGCGCGCAGCTGCACCGTGGCATGGGCCTGGCCGGCCAGGCCCATGTCGTCGCCGGCCTGCACCGCGCGCAGGGCGCGCAGCTCGGCATCGAGCCTGGCCTTGCGCAGCGCCCGCCCGACGACGAAGCGCAGCATGTCCGGGTCGATGGGCTTGGTGAGGAAGTCCCAGGCCCCGAGCTCGGCGGCGCGCAGGGCCAGCTCGTGGTCGCCATGGCCGGACCAGACGATCACCGGCACCCGCGCGAAGCGCGGCACCAGCGCCAGCCCGGCCTCGGGGTCCATCGACGGCGGCATGGCCAGGTCCAGCAGCACCAGGTCGGGTGCCGGCTGCACCGCGAAGGTGGCCAGCGCCTGCTCGGCATCACCCGCGACCACCACCTCGTGGCCCAGCTCGCGCAAAAAGTGGGCGCCCAGGCGCTGGAAGGCCGGCTCGTCGTCGACCAGCAGGATGCGGCCACGGTCCGCAGCGTCAGGAGGGGTTTGCATCTTTGAGGGGGAAGGTCAGGGTGAAGCAGGTGGTCCACGGCGGGCGCTGCGTGAGCGCCACCGAGCCCCCGTGAGCGGCCAGGGTGCGCGCCACGATGGCCAGGCCCAGGCCCGTGCCGCCAGGGCTGCGCGAGGCGAAGGGCTCGAACAGCCGATGGCGGATTTCCTCGGGCACGCCCTGGCCGTCGTCGCAGACGTGCAGCAGCACGGCATCGGCGCGCTGCTCGGCGTCGATGTGCACGGCGACCGGGGTGTCGGCACCGGATGCGGCGCGCGCGTTCTCCAGCAGGTTGGTCAGCGCCTGCTCCACGCGCCGCGGGTCGCCGTCGATCATGAGGGGCGCCTGCAGCGCAGCGCCCAGCGTGCAGTGCGGCAATTTGCTGGCGGCGGCGCGCACCTGGGCGGCCAGGTCGTAGCGCTGGGGCACCAGCTTCCAGGGCTTGGCGTAGTCCAGCAGGTCGCTGCTCAGGTGGGCGATGCGACCCACCTGGCCCGCCACCTCGCGGCGCACCTCGGGCGAGGCCGTGGCCACCGCCATGGCGATGATGTTCAGCGGGTTGCGGATGTCGTGCGCCACCGTGGCGGCCAGGGAGCCCAACTCGGCCAGGCGCGCCTGCAGCTGGCGCTCGCGCTCGCGCGCGGCGATCTGCTCGCCCTGGGCCACACGCTCGGCGGCGTCGGCCACCACGGTGCCGAAGAGCTCGGCCACGCGCCGCGGCCCGGGGGGCGCGGCCTCCCAGCCGTGCAGCGTGATGGTCCAACCGTGGCTGGACGGCGCGCCCAGCAGGCAGGGCATGTCGCCAGGGGCCTGGGCACTGCCATCGCCCAGCAGCACCCGCACCTGGGTGCCCGTGCGGCGGCTGAGCAATGTGCTGGCCTCATTCTCCAGCGCCTGCATGCTGTCGGCCGATTGCAGCGCCTCGCGCCAGGACTGCAGGTCGGCCGCCGAGACCGCACCGCCCGGGTACACCAAGCGCTCGGCGAACTGGCGCACGGGCCCGTTGAGCGCGATGCAGCTGATGGCCACCACGAAGCCGCCGATCCAGCGCGATTCGATGGGCAGCAGCGGCGTCAGTGCTACCACCACGGCCCCCAGCGCCAGCAGCAGGGCCCAGGCCAGCGCGCGGCGCGCCCAGGCGTTGGACACAAACACGCCGTAGCGCAGGATGCCGTAGACCAGGATCACCGGGTACAGCGGCAGGCCCAGCAGCGGGAAGGGGTAGAGCGGCAGGTCCAGCACCACGATGCCGTAGCCCGACAGGCAGACCACGCCCCACAGGCAGGACGCGGTGACCGCCGCGATCTGGTTGAAGGCCGGCCGCCGGGCGCGCGCCAGCGCCGTGAGCAGCACCGCGATGCCGCCCAGGCCCAGCAGCACCCAGGCCATGCTGGCGACCATGCCCACGGTGTTGGCGATGGCGATGAGGCCCACGTGCTCGCGCCAGACCAGGGCGCCCGGTGTCAGCAGCTGCACGGCCAGGGTGGCCGAGCCCCCCAGCAGGTACGCCGCCACCACGCCCCAGCGCGGCAGCCGCACACCGCAGAACACCACGCAGAAGTGAAAGAAGAACGCCGACGTCAGCGGCGAGAAGCCGATCATCGCCATGGCGACATCCGCGCTGCCCGAGCCCAGCCAGTTGGGCAGCTCGTTGCCCGCCATCCACAGGGCAATGCCGCTCAGGAAGGCCGCCAGCAGCCGGGCACCGGCCACCCGGTCGGCCCACCACAGCAGCATGCCGGCCAGAGCCAGGGTTTCGACGATGGAGAAGCCGAGGACGGCGCGGATAAGCATGGGACGAAAAGCGAAGCTGGCGTGGGTGGTGACCTGTTGCCAGCGTTGACAACACAGCCTGCGCGCACTGTAAACGAAGTATGCAGGCCATTGGTGAAAAGTCCAATGAATCAACGACTTGCAGTGGTGTGGAGGGTTGGCCCGGTTTTCGCAGAAGAGGGATCAAGCAGCCCCCTACAGGAAACCCGCCATGCCCTCCACCGCCCTGACCTCCTTCGCCCCCGCAGCCGACGCCGCCCGCCACCTCGACCTGGCCGACTACGTGGGCGCCGCGGGCTGGGCCCGCCTGCCGGCCGCCGTGCGCCGACGCTTCGGTGCAGGCCACCCGGACGTGGACTACGCCGGCCGCATGGACCTGCGCTGCTCCGCCACCGGCCGCATCTACGCCGGCCTGTCGCACGCCTTCGGCAGCCCGCTTACCAGCCTGCAGGCCCGGGGCCTGGCGGCCACCGTGAGGGTGCGCGGCAACGACCAGGGCGGCGTGGTGTGGGAGCGGGTGTTCGGCGAGGCCGCCAATGGCGCCACCGGGGCGGCCATCGTGCGCTCGACCAAGGAGCCCGGAGCAGAAGGTCAATTGACCGAGCGCACGGACGGCGGCCTGGCCATGGCGCTCGATGTCTTCGAGGAGGACGGCACACTGGTCTTCCAGAGCCGCCGCTTCTTCCTGGCGCTGGGCCCGCTGCGCATCCCCGTCCCGCAATGGCTGTCGCCCGGCCAGTGCCGCGTGACCCACACCGACCTGGGCGGTGGCGACTTCCGCTTCACGCTGTCGATGCGGCACCCGCTGTGGGGTGAGACCTTCCACCAGTCGGGAGTCTTTTCCGATCCCCTCCAAGTCGAATGACCACCATGCAAACCGTTTTCATCCTCCTGTCCCTGCAGTCGGTGCTGGGCGCCTTCGACAACCTCTGGCACCACGAATGGCAGGCCCGCCTGCCGCAGCGCGTGTCGGCGCGCCACGAGCTGGCGCTGCATGCGGCGCGCGAGGCGCTGTACGGCCTGGTTTTCCTGGGCCTGGCCTGGTTCGAATGGCGCGGCGCCATGGCCGGCGTGCTGGCGCTGGTCCTGGCGGCGGAAATAGGGGTCACGCTGGCCGACTTTCTGGAAGAAGACCGCACGCGCCGGCTGCCGCCGTTCGAACGCCTGCTGCACACGGTGCTGACCATCAGCTACGGGGGCTTCGTGGCGCTGATGGTGCCGGTGCTGCATGATTGGGCCTCCATGAACACCGCATTGCACTTTCGCCCGCATGGCTGGATCTCCTGGCTTTTCACGCTGTATGGCCTGGGCGTGCTTGCCTGGAGCGTGCGCAATGTGCGCGCCGTGCGTCGGCTGGGGCAGTCAGCCGCGCGGCAGGAGCCGTCGCCCGCCCCCATGGCGGACACATCGCCCCGGGGGCCGACGGTGCTGGTCACCGGCGCCACCGGCTTTGTGGGCAGTGCCCTGGTGCGGCAGTTGCAGGCCGATGGCCGGCGCGTCATCGCCCTGTCGCGCGACGCACGGCAGGCGCAGGCCCTGTTCGGCAAGGGCGTGTGGGTGGTGGAGAGCCTGGACCAGATTCCGTCCGAGACGCGCATCGACGCCGTGGTTCACCTGGCCGGGGCGCGGGTGGTAGGCCGGCCCTGGACGGCGGCACGGCGGCGTGAGTTGCTGGACAGCCGGGTGAAGGTGGCGCAGGCCCTGGTGCAGCTGATGCGGCGGCTGCAGCAGGTGCCCGAGGTGCTGGTCAGCGCATCGGCGGTGGGTTACTACGGTGCGGCCAACCTTGTGTCTGGCGAGGCACTCGCCGAGGATGGCCCGCCCCAGCCTGGCCAGTTCCAGTCCGACCTGTGCGTGGCCATCGAGCACGAGGCCCGGCGCGCGGAGGCGTTGGGCGTGCGCGTGGTCCGGCTGCGCCTGGGCGTGGTGCTCGGCCGGGGCGATGGGGCCTACCCCATGCTGGCCCTGGCGGCCCGGTTGGGCATGGGCTCCGTGCTCGGCTCCGGCCGGCAACCGGCCCCGTGGATCCACCTCGACGATGCACTGGGGCTGATCCGCTTCGGTTTGGAACACCAGGCGCTGGCGGGTGCGGTCAACGCCGTGGCGCCGGACACCCCATCGCAAGAGGGCTTCAGCCGCGCCCTCGCGCAGTCCTTCGGCCGCAGGGTTTTCCTGCGCATGCCCGGGGCGCCACTGCGCTGGCTCATGGGCGAAATGGCCACGCTGCTGCTGGACGGGCAGAACCTGGTGCCCAGAGCTGCGCTGGACGCCGGCTACCGGTTCCAGCACCCGACCCTGGCCGGGGCGCTGCGCAACCTGGCCGGGTGAGGGCACAGAGGCTGGGAATGTTTTGACCGTGCCCGGAAGGCGCGTCACAACGCCCCGGATCTAGGCGCG
>NZ_LMIH01000012.1:345626-386944 GCF_001428645.1 Acidovorax sp. Root217 | reverse complement strand
CATAGCTCGGGCTATGGCGAGCATTTGCAACGACGAGCCGGGGTGTTTTGGCGTGCAAGGCGGACATGGACGAAATATTCTCAGCCTCTTAGGCGCGGGCTGCGCGTGCACGGCCGCGCTGGTTCGACACCACTACATTGTCCTTGGCCAGGGCCTGCCCATCGCGCACCGCAGCCAGCCAGCCCTCGGTGCTGGCCACCGCTGCGAAATTGCTCTGGAAGACGACGCTGAAGACCCGGTGGATCTCCTCGGCGCTGGCGTAGCCGGCCGCGTTCTCGTACGGCAACGCGCCTGTGGCGTCCGACAGGAACTCCACCGCCAGCCCGCGGTGCATGGCCTCGAAGGTGGTGGACGCATCGCAGTTGTGCGTCATGTAGCCGGCAATGCTGAGCGTGTCGATACCGTTGTCGGCGACCCACTGCGCCAGGTCGGTGCCCGTGAACGCGCTGGGCGTGGCCTTGGTGATCAGGTGGTCGCGGTGGCGGCGCGCCACTTCGGAGTGCAGCTGGCCATTGTGCGCATCGGCCTGGAACACCGGCGCGCCCTTGGGCGCATGGTGCTGCACGACCACCACACTCACGCCGGCCGCATGGGCCTCGTCCATAGCGCGCAGGATGTTGGGCAGGCTTTGCGCCACGGGCGGGTATTCGATGGGCAGCAGGCCGCCTTCGAAGTATTCGTTCTGCACATCGATGACGATGAGGGCGCGGCGGGGTGGGTTGGACATGGTCGGTGTTTCCATTGGGTTGCGATGGATTGGATCTTAGGCAGCGACACGCCTGGCCGATAGCGGCCCGAATGCCAATCATCGATAGAATCGGGCCATGATCGCCCGCCAGCCCGAAACCGTCGCCGTGGTCGCCTTCGACGGCATCAGCCCCTTCCACCTGTCGGTGCCCTGCCTGGTCTTCGGTGAGGACCGCGACGAGGACCGCCGCCACCGCTTCGCGCTCTCGGTCTGCGCCGCGGTGCCCGGCGCGCTGCGCACCAACGCGGGCTTTGCGATCCATGTCGCGCATGGGCTCGAGATACTGCGCCGGGCGCAGATCATCGTCGTGCCCTCGTGGTTCGACGACACCCGGGCGGCACCCCTAGAGTTGCTGGACGCGCTGCGCCGTGCCCACCGCCGCGGCGCCACCATCGTGGGCCTGTGCCTGGGGGCCTTCGTGCTGGCCGAGGCGGGCCTGCTGGAGGGGCGTACGGCCACCACCCACTGGTACCTGGCCGGGAGATTTGCCGAGCGCTACCCGCAGGTGGTGCTGCAGCCCGAGGTGCTGTACGTGGACCACGGCGACGTGCTCACGTCCGCAGGCACCGCTGCCGGCATCGACTGCTGCCTGCACCTGCTGCGTATGCGCCACGGTGCGGATGCGGCCAACCGAGCAGCCCGCCGCATGGTCGTGGCCCCGCACCGCCAGGGTGGCCAGGCACAGTACATAGAGACCCCGGTGCGCGCCGCGCCCGAACGCGACCGCCTGAGTCCCGTGGTCGATTGGATGCTGCAGAACCTGCAGCAGCCGCACGACCTGGACGCCCTGGCACAGCGCGCCCTCATGAGTCGCCGGAGCTTCACCCGCAATTTCCGCGAGGCCATGGGCACCACCGTCGGCCAGTGGCTACTGCACCAGCGCCTGGCCCTGGCCCAGCGCCTGCTGGAGACCACCGAGGAATCCATCGACGCGGTGGCCGACCAGGCAGGCTTTGGCACCCCGGCCTCGCTGCGCCAGCATTTTGCTGCGGCCATGAAGGTCTCCCCCCTGGCGTACCGCAGGCAGTTCCGCACGACCTGAGGGTGGGGAGCCGCGGGAACGGCTGGGTAGCGAGCGCCATCAGCCTCTGGTTCACCACAATCGTCCGGCCTCGGCTCCTACAGGTGACACGAATCGACCCGCCTAGACTCATTGGCAAGTGCAAAGGTCGGATCAAGGGACAGCCAGTACCTGGCCCCCGCCCAGAGACGGTCAGGGCATCGAAATCCCTGCCAAAGCACCCAGAAAAAGCAGGGGGAATTTCGGCCTTAGCACTCACTCCAAGAGAGTGCTAATATCATGCCTTAGAGGAAAGGATTCCCGGAATGAACATTCAATCTGGAACCGCTACGACGACTTTGGCGCCCGCAAACCCGTGGGCGCTGGTGCCCCCGCTGGGCAACCTGGACGCCTATATTTCGGCCGTCAACCGCCTGCCCCTGCTCACCCACGAGGAAGAGCAGTCCTATGCACGCGCGCTCAAGGACAACAACGATCTGGACGCCGCCGGCCGGCTGGTGATGTCGCACCTGCGCCTGGTGGTCTCCATCTCGCGCCAGTACCTGGGCTATGGCCTGCCGCATGGCGACCTGATCCAGGAAGGCAACGTGGGCCTGATGAAGGCCGTCAAGCGCTTCGATCCCGACCAGGGCGTGCGCTTGGTGAGCTACGCCATGCACTGGATCAAGGCCGAGATCCACGAGTACATCCTCAAGAACTGGCGCATGGTCAAGGTGGCGACCACCAAGGCCCAGCGCAAGCTGTTCTTCAATCTGCGGTCCATGAAGCAGGGTTTCAAGGCCGACGCGGCCGCTGCCGACGCTGCGACGCACCGCGACACCCTCTCCGAGAGCGAAATCGACTCGGTCGCGCAGCAGCTGAACGTCAAGCGCGAGGAAGTCATCGAGATGGAAACCCGCATGTCGGGCGGTGACGTGCTGCTCGACCCGGCCCCTTCGGATGACGGCGAGCAGGCCTTCGGCCCCATCGCCTACCTGGCCGATGCCGCGCACGAACCCACGGCCATGATCGAGTCGCGCCAGCGCGATTCCCTGGCCACCGATGGCATCGCCACCGCCCTGTCCAGCCTGGACGAGCGCAGCCGCCGCATCGTGGAAGAGCGCTGGCTCAAGGTGAACGACGATGGTTCGGGCGGCATGACGCTGCACGAACTGGCAGCCGTGTACGGCGTAAGCGCCGAGCGCATCCGCCAGATCGAGGTCGCGGCGATGAAGAAGATGAAGAAGACGTTGGCCGAATACGCATAAGCAGCGCCACGCTTTGGCACAGAGGCCGCGTTAACATCGCTGCTTCGCGGCTGAAGTACCTTCGAGAAAGGGCCCCGTCGGGGCCCTTTTCTTTTGCAGTGTCTCAGCCTCCGGAAGATAAATTCCAAGGAGATGCTCTTGTCACGCCCTGTTGTTCCCCGCCGTGCCGCCCTGGCGCTCGCGCTCGCCGCCCTGTCGTCGCCCTGGGCCATCGCCCAACAGACCCCGCAAAAAGCCCCGGCAGCCAAACCTGTCGGCGCCGCGCCAGCAGCAGCGGCAGCCCCCCTGGCCTGGCCGACCAAGCCGGTGCGCATCATCGTCGGCTTCCCGGCGGGCTCGTCGCCCGACCTCACGGCGCGCACCATCGCCGAGCCCCTGTCCAAGGCGCTGGGCCAACCGGTGATCGTCGAGAACAAGGTGGGTGCGGGTGGCAACATCGGCGCCGACGCCGTGGCCAAGGCGCGCGACGACCACACCATCGGCCTGATGATCAACGGCAACATGACCATCGCCAAGATGCTCAACCCCGCCGTGCCCTACGACCCCATCAAGGACCTGGCACCGTTGAGCCTGATCGGCACCTCGCCCCTGGTGCTGACCGCGCCCGTGAGCCAGCCCGGCGTGCCGGCCACGGCCGATGCGCGCGAGTTCTTCGTGGCCGCGCGCAACGGCGGCGACAAGTGGAGCTATGGCACCCCCGGCGTGGGCACCGTGGGCCACATCGGCACCGAACTGCTCAAGTCGCGCAGCAACATCAACCCCGTGCATGTGCCCTACCCTGGCTACCCCCAGGTGGCCACGGCCATGCTGGGTGGCCAGCTGCAGATGGCGCTGCTGCCGCCGGCCCTGGCCCAGGCCCAGATCAAGGCGGGCAAGCTGCGCGCCATTGGCGTCACCTCCGCCGGCCGCAGCCCGCTGGTGCCCGACGTGCCGAGCCTGGCAGAGGCCGGCATCACCAACTACAACCTGGAAATCTGGAACGCCTTCGCCGCCCCGGTCACCATGCCCAAGCCCATCCAGGCCAAGGTGGCGGCACTGATCAGCGAGATCGCGCGCAGCCCCGACGTGCGCAGCAAGCTGTTCCAGCAGGGCTGGCAGGTGGTGGGCACTTCACCCGAGGGCCTGGCCAACCGCATCAAGGCGGACACCAACCTGCTGGGCGGCGTGATCGCCATGCGCGGGATCAAGGCGGAATAAGCCCACCGGCCCCAACGGCCCTCCCCACGCCTGCAACGGCGACGGAGGGCTTTTTTGTGGGTGCGTTCAGGCGGCGCTCAGCAGCGCGCGCACATCCTCGGTCAGGGCCTGGGCGCCGCTGCCATAGCGGCTGTAGATGCGCAGGCGCCCGGCCGGGTCGTAGATGTAGCTGCCGGCCGAATGGTCCATGCTGTAGCTGGTGGGGGTCTTGCCCTCGACCTTCTTGTAGTAGATCTTGAAGTCCTTGGCCACGGCGGCCAGTTGTTCGGGCGTGCCGCGAAGCGCGAGGAAGGTGGGGTCGAAGTTGGCCATGTAGGCCTTGAGCACCTCGGGGGTGTCGCGGTCCGGGTCCACGGTGACGAAAATGCCCTGCAGGCGCTCGCCGTCCTTGCCCAGGGCCTTCTTGACTTCGGCCAGCTCCTGCATGGAGGTCGGGCAGACGTCGGGGCACTGGGTGAAACCGAAGAACACCACCACCACCTTGCCCGCAAAGTCCTTGAGGCTGCGTGCCTGGCCGTTGTGGTCGGTCAGCGGCAGGTCGCGGGCGTAGTCGGCGCCGGTGACGTCCACGCCACGGAACTCCAGCTTCTTTTCGGAGCAGGCACCCAGCAGCGCACTGCCGGCGAGCGCGGTTGCGCCCATGGCGATCATTCGGAGAGCATGTCGTTTGTGCATGGTGTGGCCGTTCAAAGCACGTAGTGGTCCACCAGCAGCGCGGCGAAAAGCACGCTCAGGTGGATGAGGGAAAAGCGGAAGGTCTTGCGCGCCAGCGCGTCCGAGTAGTTGCGCCACAGCGCGAAGCCATAGCCGCAGAAGCCCGCGGAGAGCACCACAGCCGCCACCAGGTAGATCCACGAGCTCATGCCGTAGATGAAGGGCATCAGGCAGCCGGCGAACAGGATCAGCGTGTAGAGAAACACCTGCAGCCGCGTGAACTCGTTGCCGTGCGTCACAGGCAGCATGGGCAGGCCTGACTTGCGGTAGTCCTCGACCCGGTACAGCGCCAGGGCCCAGAAGTGCGGCGGCGTCCACAAAAAGATGATGAGGAACAGGATCAGCGCCTCGGGGCCCACGTCGCCCGTCATCGACGACCAGCCCAGCACCGGCGGCATGGCGCCCGAGGCCCCGCCGATCACGATGTTCTGCGGCGTGAGCGGTTTGAGGATGACGGTGTAGACCACGGCGTAGCCGACAAAGGTGGCGAAGGTGAGCCACATGGTCAGCGGGTTCACCGCAAAGTACAGCAGGGCCGAGCCGGCGGCGCACAGCACGGCAGAGAACAGCAGGGTCTGCGAATTGGACAGCTCGCCCTTGGCGGTGGGGCGCCAGGCCGTGCGCTTCATCTTGGCGTCGATGCCTTGCTCGACGATGCAGTTGAACGCGGCAGCGGCACCGGCCACCAGCCACACGCCCACGCAGGCGATCACCATCAGGCCGAACTGCGGCGCGGTGGGCATGCCGGGCACGGCCAGCACCATGCCGATGAGCGCGCAGAACACGATGAGCTGCACCACGCGCGGCTTGGTGAGGGCATAGAACTGGGCCACGCGCGAGGGCGGCGAGGAAAGGGCGGGGGCGACACTCATGCGGACACTCTTCTCGATGCGCGCGAAGGCGCTGGGGTTTCGTCTCGTTGCGGTGCGGTGGCTGCGCGGCTGGCCGCCAGCGCCCAGGTCAGCACCACCACCATGGCGGCCGCACCGCCGGTGTGCAGCACGGCGGCCAGCAGGGGCCAGCCGAGCACCACGTTCGACAAGCCGGTGGCCAGCTGTGCCAGCGCCAGCGCCAGCAGCCAGCGCGCCTGTACCGGTAGCACGGCTGCCTTGTAGAGGCGCCAGACCAACGCCAGCAGCGCGGCCAGCACCACATAGGCCATCAGCCGGTGCACGTAATGGATGGCCGTGAGGCCGGCAAAGCTGATGTGGCTGCCGTCCTGCAGCAGGCCCAGCTGGCGCCAGACCTGGAAGCCCTGGGCAAAGTCCATGGCCGGCCACCAACTGCCCTGGCAGGTGGGGAAGCTGGTGCACGCCAGTACGGCGTAGTTGGTGCTGACCCAGCCGCCCAGCACGATCTGCACGGTGACCAGCACGGTGGCCCACACCAGGCCCCGGCGCAGCGCGGGCGCGATGCGCTCGGCCACCCTGCCCTGCGCCCAGTGGGCATGGCGCACGGCCTGCACGCACAGCAGGGCCAGCAGCACCAGGCCGCCGATGAGGTGCAGGGTGACGATGGCCGGGAAGAGCTTCATGGTGACCGTGAGCGCCCCGAACGCGCCCTGCAGGCACACCCAGAACAGCGTGAAGGTGGGCCACCAGGGGCTGATGGGTGGCTCGGCAACACCTTGCCGCCAGGCCTGGCGGCGCTGCACCCAGGAGGACACGGTGATCACGATGATGAGCACGCCCACGCCCGTGGCCAGGTAGCGGTGCACCATCTCCACCCAGGCCTTGCCGTGGGTGACCGGGCCCGTGGGCATGGCGTCCTGCGCGGCCGCGATGTCGGCGTGCGCGCCCACCGGGCTGGCGTTGCCGTAGCAGCCCGGCCAGTCGGGGCAGCCCAGGCCCGAATCGGTGAGCCGGGTGAAGGCGCCGAACAGCACCAGGTCGAAGGTGAGGAACAGCGTGAGCACGGTGAGCGCCTGCAGGCGCTTGAGCGGCGTGCTGTTGCGGTTGCGCAGCCAGACCCAGACCAGCGGGCCGAGCGCGATGAGCACGCCCAGCAGCATGAGCCGGGCCAGCGGCGCCAGGTCGTACAGGGGCTGTGCGTCGGTCATGGCTTGGCGGGCCGGCCGGCCTCATCCCACGACGAAGAAGCGCGCAGCAGGCGATCCAGGTCGCGCTTGGCCTTGGCCGCGCCGCTGCTGTCCATCGCAGCGGGAAAGCGCATCATCCAGTTGCCCATGGGGTCGACCACGTAGAGGTGGTCCTGCAGCGCATGGCCTTCAGCGGGGGCCAGCCAGGCGGCTACGCCCTCGGGGGGCAGGCGCAGCACGGTGGCCTGCTGCAGGGCCGGGGCCAGCAGCGGGGGCGGCAGGGCGGCATCGTTGACGAGCCAGACCCATTCCACGCGGTCCTTTTCCTTGCCCAGGGTTTCGCGCAGCTGGCGCTGCAGGTACAGGTGCTTCTGGCAGGCGTCGTTGCAGTCGCCGCCGGCCACGCTCACCAGCAGCCATTGGCCCTTGAGCGAGGCCAGGAGCGCGGGCTTGCCGTCCAGCGCGGTGCCCACCAGCTCGGGCATGGGGCGCTGGGGGTTGACCAGTTCACCGTAGACGCGGCGGCCCTCGGGGCGGATGACGTAGTAGGTGAAGTACGAGGCGACCACGGGCGCCGCGCAGATCAGCAGCACGCCCAGCATCTTCAGCCGGCCATGGCGGGTGCGCTGCGTGCCGGCCACGGCATCGCGCGCCTCGGGCAGGCTGTGCACGGTAAGGCCCAGCGGGTGGGCCCCGCCGTTGCTGTGCTGCTCAGGTGCCTGGCTGGCTGCGTGGGCGAATGAAGCGTCGGACGATTTGGAACCAGACATAGAGAAGTGCAATCAGGCCGCAGAGCCCGAACCATTGAAATGCGTAACCGTAGTGTTTGTCGACGCCCGCGCCGATGACGGGCCAGTCGCGCGACAGCCCTTCCGCAGCATCCCCGGTCTG
This sequence comes from Acidovorax sp. Root217, assembly GCF_001428645.1. Classification (NCBI taxonomy): domain Bacteria; kingdom Pseudomonadati; phylum Pseudomonadota; class Betaproteobacteria; order Burkholderiales; family Comamonadaceae; genus Acidovorax; species Acidovorax sp. Root217. The sequence goes on along the minus strand of NZ_LMIH01000012.1, from coordinate 379,088 downwards.
CAAGACCGTGAGGGGCGCCAGCGCCAGGCCCGTCTCTGCCCGAAAGGCAGCCAGGTCGAGATTTTGCCGGATGCGGGAAGACCCCTTGGCGCTATCGCCGCCCTCGAACTCGTACAGGCGCGAAGGCGGCAGCGCTACGCGGCCCGCGACCTGCACCGTGCCATCCGGTGTCTGCACTGGCGGCAGCTGCATGCGGTCCTGGAAATTGCGTGGCGCCCAGCCGCGCTGCACCAGCACCACCGCATTGGAATCGACCAGTTGCAAGGGGGTGAGCACGAAGAAGCCGGGGCGGCCCTGCATCTGCCGGTTGTCCAGGTACACCGTGTGCTGGGGCAGCCAGCGGCCTTGCAGCGCGACGGAGCGGTGTACCAGCGCTTGCTGCGCCTCGGGCCCGGCCGGGGCCAGCAGCGAGCGGCCGTCGATGGCCGGCTGGCGCGTGCGCTCGTCAATGCGGGCCTGCAGCGCCTCCTTCTCGGCGGCGCGCGCCAGTTGCCAGCGCCCGAGCGAGGCCGTGGCCAGCATGGAGGCCAGGGCCGCGATCAGAATCAGCCAGAAAAGCGGGCCCAGGTCGCGTCGCGTGCTTGTCACAGGATAATGTGCTCCATGAAATACCTCGTTGTGCTGGCCTTCATCGCCATTCTGGCCAGCCTGGCCTCGGCCCTGTTCTTCATGATGCGTGGCGGCAAGGATGCCGGCGCCGACAAGGCCAAGGGCCACCGCATGGCGTGGGCGCTGGCCATACGGGTGGGGCTTTCCATCGCGCTGTTCCTGTGCATTCTCGTCGCATGGCAACTGGGCTATATCCAGCCCACCGGCCTGCCTGCCGCCTCGCGCTGAAGCCCCGACGGAACGGAACGCCTTCGCGGGCTTCGGCCGGCACAAAAAAAGCGCCTCGCGGCGCTTTTTTCTTTGGAGGCCGCGCCGGATTACATCCAGTAGACCAGAACGTACAGGCCGAGCCAGACCACGTCCACGAAGTGCCAGTACCAGGCGGCGCCTTCGAAGCCGAAGTGCTTTTCGGGGGTGAAATGGCCCTTTTGCAGGCGCAGGGTGATGAACAGCAGCATCAGCATGCCCAGGAACACGTGGAAGCCGTGGAACCCGGTCAGCATGAAGAAGGTGGAGCCGAACACGCCGGAGCTGAGCTTCAGGTTCAGGTCGGTGTACAGGTGGTAGTACTCGTAGCCCTGCACGCACAGGAAGACGAAGCCCAGCAATACCGTGGCCCACATGAAGGCGATGGTCTTGCCGCGGTGGTTTTCGCGCAGGGCGTGGTGGGCGATGGTCAGCGTCACGCCCGAGGTCAGCAGCAGCGCGGTGTTGATGGTGGGCAGCCAGAAGGGGCCCACGGTCTGGAAGGGCTCGACGATGCCGGCGGGCGATGCCGTGACGCCAGCGGCAAGGCTGGGCCACACGGCCTTGAAGTCGGGCCACAGCAGCGCGTTGTCCAGGCTGCCCAGGGCCGGCACCGAGTGCGCGCGCGCCCACCACAGGGCCGAGAAGAAGGCGCCGAAGAACATCACTTCGGAGAAGATGAACCAGCTCATGCTCCAGCGGTACGACAGGTCGATCTTGTGGCCGTACAGGCCGCCCTGGCTTTCGCGGATGGCGTCGCCGAACCACTGGTACAGCACGAACAGCCACCAAACCATGCCCAGCAGCAGGGAGTACTTGCCCCAGTCGTGGCCGTTGATCCACTGGCCCGCGCCCAGTATCACGAAGAACAGGCCGATGGCCGCCATCACCGGGTGGCGCGACTCGGCGGGCACGTAGTAGTACGGGGTCGTTCCGTGGGTCGATGCACTCATTTCAGCTCCTGAATCTCAAAATCTTTTGTTATCGTAATCGCGGAAACACTTGGCTGGCAGCGTCAGACGATGACGTTCACCAGCGTGATCAATGAAATCACCAGCAGGAACACCGCCACCAGCCCGACCACGATGATGTGCACCGGGTTGAGCTTCTCGACGTCCTGCGCATATTCGCTGCCCTTGCGCAGCCCGATGAACGACCAGGCCACCGCACGGATGGTGCGCAGCAGCGAACCCTTGCGCTGCACCGGCGAGGGTGCCACGGGCTCAGCGGGGTGCGGTAGAGGCTTGTCGGTCATGATCCGGCTCCTTCGACGGCAGGGTGCTGCAGCGCGGGCGCTGCAGCCGTGGATTCGGGCGCCGCAGGCGTCTTGCCACCCACCTCGAAGAAGGTGTAGGACAGCGTGATCGTCGTGACGTCCTTGGACAGGCGCGGGTCGATCACGAAGGCCACGGGCCATTCCTTCTTCTCGCCGGGCTCCAGCACATACTGGTTGAAGCAGAAGCACTCCAGCTTGTTGAAGTGCGCTGCCGCCTGGCGCGGTGCGTAGCTGGGGATGGCCTGGGCGGCCATGCGGCGGTTCTGCACGTTCTGGAACTCGTACATCACCGTCGTCAGCTCGCCGGGGTGCACCTGCACCGAGCGCTGCGCGGGCTTGAAGTCCCACGGCCCGCGCGAATTGGCGTCGAATTCGACGGTGATGGTGCGGCTCTTGTCCACTTGCGTGTTGGCGGGCACCTTCACGTCCTTGCCGGCCACGCCGTTGCCGGGCACCTGGCGCTCGGACAGCGACAGGATGTTGATCCCCGTCATCTCGCAGATGTGCTTGTAGATGGGGATCAGCACGTAGCCAAAGGCGAACATGCCGGCCGCAATCACCAGCAGCTTGCCCACCATCTTGGCGTTTTCGTGGCGAAGGTTCATGGCATGGAGCCCTGTGTCTTCTCTTCAGCGCGAGGACAGGAGGACCATCTTGACCATGAACCCGATGAAGAACACCGCAGCCACGGAGGCCAGGATCAGGCCCAGGCGCAGGTTGCTCTTCTTTTGTTCGGGGGTCATGGGCATGGTGTTCAGCCGATCACGCGGGTTGCCGTGGCGTCCAGCTTGGGTGGGGTCTCGAAGGTGTGGAACGGTGCGGGCGATGGCACTTCCCATTCCAGGCCCTCGGCGCCGTCCCATGGCTTGGCGGGGGCAGCAGGGCCCTTGCCCATCATGGCAGGCAGCACCACGGCCAGGAAGAAGTACACCTGCATCAGCCCGAAGCCGAAGGCGCCCACCGAAGCGATGGCGTTGAAGTCGGCAAACTGCATGGGGTAGTCGGCATAGCGGCGGGGCATGCCGGCCAGGCCCAGGAAGTGCATCGGGAAGAAGGTCACGTTGAAGGTGATCAGCGAGCCCCAGAAGTGGATCTGGCCGCGCGTTTCGGAGTACATGTGGCCGGTCCACTTGGGCAGCCAGTAGTACACGCCTGCGAACATCGAGAACAGCGAGCCGGCCACCAGCACGTAGTGGAAGTGGGCCACCACGTAGTAGGTGTCCTGCAGCTGGATGTCGATGGGCGCCATGGCCAGGATCAGGCCGGTGAAACCACCCATGGTGAACACGAAGATGAAACCCACGGCGAACAGCATGGGGGTCTCGAACGTCATGGAGCCGCGCCACATGGTGGCGATCCAGTTGAAGATCTTCACGGCCGTGGGCACCGAGATCAGCATGGTGGCGTACATGAAGAACAACTGGCCGGTCACGGGCATGCCGGTCGTGAACATGTGGTGGGCCCACACGATGAACGACAGGATGGCGATGGACGAGGTGGCATACACCATGGAGGCGTAGCCGAACAGCTTCTTGCGCGCGAAGGCGGGCACGATCTGGCTGACGATGCCGAAGGCCGGCAAGATCATGATGTACACCTCGGGGTGGCCGAAGAACCAGAAGATGTGCTGATACATCACCGGGTCGCCGCCGCCGGCGGGGTTGAAGAAGCTGGTGCCGAAGTGGCGGTCCGTCAGCGTCATGGTGATGGCGCCGGCCAGCACGGGCATCACGGCGATCAGCAGGTAGGCGGTGATCAGCCAGGTCCAGGCGAACATGGGCATCTTCATCAGCGTCATGCCGGGGGCGCGCATGTTCAGGATGGTGACGATGATGTTGATCGAGCCCATGATGGACGAGGCGCCCAGGATGTGCATGGCGAAGATGCCGGCATCCATGGAGGGGCCCATCTGCAGGGTCAGCGGTGCGTACAGCGTCCAGCCGGCAGCAGGGGCGCCGCCGGGCATGAAGAACGAACTCACCAGCATCAGCGCTGCCGGGATCATCAGCCAGAAGCTGAAGTTGTTCATGCGCGCGAAGGCCATGTCGGATGCGCCGATCTGCAGCGGGATCATCCAGTTCGCGAAGCCCACGAAGGCCGGCATGATGGCGCCGAACACCATGATCAGGCCGTGCATGGTGGTCAGCTGGTTGAACAGCTCGGGGTTCACCAGCTGCAGGCCGGGCTGGAACAGCTCGGCGCGGATCAAGAGGGCCAGGACGCCGCCGACCATGAGCATGGTGAAGGCGAACAGCAGGTACAGGGTACCGATGTCCTTGTGGTTGGTGGCGTACACCCAGCGGCGCCAGCCGGTGGGGCCGTGGTGGCCATGGTCGTCGTGTGCGTGGTCGCCTGCGTGCCCATGCTTGTCGTCGAGAACTGCGCTCATTTTGTATTCCTCAATGCGATGGGGCGGTGATTACTTGCCACGCTGGGCCAGGACTTCAGCAGGCTGCACCAGCTGACCGGTCTTGTTGGACCAGTTGTTCTTGGTGTAGCTGACCACGGCGGCGATGTCCGTGTCGCTCAGTTGCGCCCACGAAGGCATGGCGCCGTTGGCCGCGCCCTTGAGCAGGATCTGGATCTGCTTGGCATGGTCGGTGTCGAGCACGATGGCCGAGCCGTCCAGGGGCTTGATAGGGCCGGCACCCTTGCCGTTGGCCTGGTGGCAGGCGGCGCAGTTGGCCGCGTAGACCTTCTCGCCACGCTTGGTGATGTCTTCCAGCGTCCAGACCTTGGTCGGGTCGTCAAGCTTGGCGGCGGCCTTCTTCTTCTGGGCAGCCACCCAGGTGGTGTAGTCCTCGGCGGACACGACCTTCACATGGATGGGCATGTAGGCGTGCTCCTTGCCGCACAGCTCGGCGCACTGGCCGTAGTAGTCGCCAATCTTCTCGGCGCGAAACCAGGTGTCACGCACGAAGCCGGGGATCGCATCCTGCTTGATGCCGAAGGCGGGCACCATGAAGGCGTGGATCACATCGTTGGCGGTGGTGATGATGCGGATCTTCTTGTTGACCGGCACCACCATCGGGTTGTCCACCTTGAGCAGGTAGTCGGCGGGCGCGTCCTTGACGTTGCCGCTGTCGGACATCACGCGGTGGCTGCTGTCCAGCGTGGAGATGAAGGCCAGGCCCTCACCCTCGCCGGTGATGTAGTCGTAGCCCCACTTCCACTGGTAGCCCGTGGTCTTGATGGTCAGGTCGGCATTGGTCGTGTCCTTCTGGGCCACCAGCACCTTGGTGGCGGGCAGCGCCATGAGGATCACGATGATGAAGGGGATGATGGTCCAGACCACCTCCACGGTCACGGACTCATGGAAATTGGCCGCCTTGGCGCCTTTGGACTTGCGATGCTTCCAGATGGAATAGAACATCACGGCGAAGACGGCTACGAAGATCACCGTGCAGATGACCAGCATCATCCAGTGCAGGAAATGCTGCTCCTCTGCAATCCTGGTGACAGGGGGGTGCAGATTGAGCTGGTTGACTGCGGGACCGCCAGGCAGGTCTTGAACGGCATGGGCCACGCCGCCCACCCATGCACCGGCGATCAGGAGCAGAGAAGCCAGCTTGTTGGAAATGCTCTTCATAGTTCTCATTTACTTCTAAGCCTCAAATTAACCAATCCCTGCTGGCGCGCCTGCGTGGGGTCAGGCTGCGCGCAAGGCCATGCGTATCTCCGATGCCAGGGCCGGCCGAAGCTCGGGGCGCACGTAGCGCCCCACTTCCACCGATCGGCCCTGTGCAGACAAGGTGATCAACGACCGGTCGCCGGTCTTGGGTTCCACGCGAACCCAGCTCCGGTCGAATTCGGCGCGCTCGAGCTTGCCTGCTGTCTCCAACTCCACCACCAGGCGCGAGCCCTGCAGTGAAATCCTCTCGCCATCGGCCGCATGACGTCCGTACATGGCGAATGCCAACCCAACCACCACCATCTCCAGCCATGCGAAGGGCATGACCAGACGGGCCCCGAGCATCCAGAAGAACGTTGCAATGCCCAGTGAAACCGAACACAGCGACAGGTACATCCAGCCCATCTGCGCGGGGGTGACCGAGCAGTTGCGGGCCAGGCGCCAATCGATGCGCTGACCCGAGACAGTGGCAAAACGAAAAACCAAGCCTGTCACCGGAGGTGCCCACAAGACTGCCGGCTGCAGACCACACCAGAAAAGCCACTGGCGCGGCATGCGCAGCCCGCTACGTTGCGCGGGAAGATGCCCGAAATCCCAATAACCCTGAATTGTAGCGTGCCTTGTTCCATGTCATTGACACGAGCCTACCCGGTACTTCTACCTGTACCTGTGGCCAGCATGGCCCGCATGTCCTGCAGCGAAACGGCACTGCTGGCGCTCATTTTCAGGCGCGGCGCAGGTTTGAAGGCATGGCCGTAGATGATCTCGAAAGTCAGTGCCAACTGTCCGTTCTGCGCAGGGTCGGCCAGGTGCTCCACCAGCGCAGCATGCAGGCGCTCGCGCCAGCAGCGCCCGCGCAAGGCGCCAAAGCGGTCAGGGTGCAGGTTGCAGCCAAGCTCACGCAGCTCCTGCAGCAGGCGCTCGGGCGTGGCGAAGGTGAGCGTGATGCGCTCCATGTCCATCACCGGCTCGGCAAAGCCGGCGTGCACCAGCATGTCGCCCCAGTCGTGCATGTCGGTGAAGGCATGGCCGGCCGGCGGCCAGCCCATCGCGGCATACACGCCGTGCAGCTCGCGCGCGGTGTCGGGCCCCAGGCAGGAGAACATCAGGTAGCCGTCGGTCGCCAGCGCGCGGTGCCACTGGCCGATGAGGGCCTGCGGGTCGGCCGCCGTGTGCAGCGCCATGTTGGCCCAGAGCATCTGCACGCTGGCATCGGGCGGCAGGCCGAACTGCGGCGCCGGGCCGCTCCAGCGTGCCGGGCTCCACCAGGGCCGGGCCAGCGCCTGCTCGGCCACCGGCACGCAGTGCGCAGCGGTCTCGGCCACCTGGCAGGCGGCCTTGGGATAGCGGGCACTCACCAGCGCATGGCCCTGCAGGCCGCCGCGCACAGGATCCCAGTGGCACCAGGACGCGGGGGCCTGGCGTATCCACTGCAGGCGGTCCTCCATGCGGCGGGCCACCTCTTCGTGGAGCCAGGGGGCCATGGCAGGCGCGGCGGCATGCCAGCGGGCAGCAGCAAGGGGATCGATCGTGGGGGGGCGCTCTGTGGGCATGTCGTAGGAACCGGGCCCCACGCAGGAACCGGGGGCCCAACGAGTATATTGACTCATGCAGTTCAAGGCGTTCACAGGGCTATCGGGGGTGGGGCGCAGGCTCAGGGCGCTGGCCGGCGCCCTGCCCAGCCAGTGCGCCGTCTGTCATGCCTGGCCTGCCACGCGCGTGTGCAAGGCCTGTACGGCCCGCTTCGCCCAGCCGGTGTCGCGCTGCACCCACTGTGCCCTGCGTGTGCCCGAGGGTGTCACGGTGTGCGGCGCCTGCCTGCGCGCGCCACCGGTCTTCGAGCGCTGCCTCGCCGCCGTGGACTACGCCTACCCCTGGTCCGGCGTGCTGGCCGATTTCAAGTTCCGCGCCGACCCCGGCTGGGCCGCCACACTGGCAGCGCTGATGCGCGGCAGCCCTGGGCTGGCGCAGGCACTCGACGCGGCCGACCTGGTGCTGCCCATTCCCTTGTCGCCCGAGCGGTTGCGGGAGCGGGGCTTCAACCAGGCCCTGCTGCTGGCCCGGCAGTTGTCACCCCACAAGGCACACCCCGCCATACTGCTGCGGCTGCAGGCGGGCGATACCAAGGTACACCAGGCGCAACTGACGCGCGCCGAGCGGCTGCGCAACCTGCGCGGCGCCTTTGCCGTGGAGCCCGCCCGGGCCGCCGGCCTGCGGGGCCAGCGCATCGTGCTCATCGACGATGTGATGACCACCGGCGCCACCTTGCATGCCGCCGCCACCACGTTGCGCGAGGCGGGCGTGGCATCCATCAGCGCCCTGGTGTTCGCCCGCACGGAACCGCACCGGGACCACACCGCAAGCCTCCCATGATTTGTTACAAAACCCGGCCGCAAAGGACCAGGTTCGCAGCAAAATACCGCCCATGTTCCATATCGTCCTGGTCGAGCCCGAGATTCCGCCCAACACCGGCAACGTGATCCGGCTGGCGGCCAACACGGGGTGCACCCTGCACCTCATCGAGCCGCTGGGCTTTTCCATGGAAGACCGGCTGATGCGCCGCGCCGGGCTGGACTACCACGAGTACACGGCCGTGCTGCGCCATGCGGGCTGGACGGCCTTCCTGCGCGATGCGCAGCCCGACCCGGCGCGCATGTTCGCCATGACCACGCATGGATCGCAGGACCTGTTCGACAACTGCTTTCTGCCGGGCGACTGGCTGGTGTTCGGCGCCGAGACGCGCGGCCTGCCGCCCGAACTGCGCGAGACCTTCCCTCCCGCACAGCGGCTGCGCCTGCCCATGATCGCCGGGCAGCGCAGCCTGAACCTGTCGAACGCGGTGGCGGTGTCGGTGTTCGAGGCCTGGCGCCAGAACAGCTTCGGCGCCGCTGGCGCTGTAGCCGCCCCCTCTCCAAGCGAACTGGCGCAGCTTCAGCCGGGGTGATACCTTTGGTCCGCAATGGCCTGGGGCCCTTGCTCGGACATGAAGTCCAGGAACACCTTGGTGCGCGCGGGCAGCATGCGACCCGAGGGCAGCGCGGCATACACCGTGTAGCGCGAAACGATCCACTCGGGCAGCACATGCACCAGCTCGCCGCTGGCCAATTGCTCCTCGATCAACAGGCGCGCGGTGACCGCCACGCCCGCGCCATCGATGGCCGCGCGCAGCAGCACGCCATTGCTGTCCGACTGCAGCACCGGCGGCGCATCCACCTCCTGCGAGGGCGCATCGCCCGTGGCCGGGTACAGGCGCAGCTTGCGCCCGCCGCCCATTTCCGAGCGTGCGGGTGCGCCCGTATCGCGCAGGTACTCGTGCTGCAGCAGGTCCATCGGCACCTGGGGCACACCCTTGCGCGCCAGGTACTCGGGCGACGCCACGACGATGGCCTCGCCATGCAGGAGGGCGCGGGCCACGATGTTGGCATCGAAGTCCTCGCCCGCCACCATGATGGTCACGTCGAACTCGTCGATGCGGCGCAGGGCCAGCGAATCCACGCTGATGTCCAGCATCAACTTGGGGTAGCGCGCATGCCACAGCGCCGTCAGCGGCGCGAGGAAGTTGGTGGTGAGCACCGGCGGCGCCACGATGCGGATGGTGCCGCGCAGGTCGCGCGTGCTGGCCACGGCCTCGGCTTCGGCATCGTCGATCTCGTTGAGGATGCTGCGCACCCGCTGCAGGTAGACCTCGCCGGCATCGGTGAGCGCCACCTTGCGCGTGGTGCGCTGCAGCAGCCGCGTGCCCAGGTGCTGCTCCAGCTCGGCCACCATGCGCGTGACCACGGGGGGCGACATGTCGAGCGCGCGGGCGGCGGCGGCAAAGCCGCCCTCGTCGACCACGCGGTCGAAGACTTTCATGGCTTGCAGGCGGTCCATCGTTCAGCCCTCCTGCCAAATGTGAAAGAGCGCCGGGTGAAAGGGCGCCGGGCGCCCTGCCCTCAAGGCTTGGCGCCGTAGTTGCGGGCCAGCGACTCGGCCACGCACACGGGCTTGTCGCCACCCTCGCGCTCCACGGTCACCAGCCAGGTCATCTGCATGCCGTCCGGCGCCAGCGGCTCTGCGGCCTGCAGGGTCAGGCGTGCCCGCACGCGGCTGCCCACCGGCACCGGCGAGGTGAACCGCACCTTGTTCAGGCCATAGTTGACGCCCATGCGCGCGCCCTCGATGGCAATGCCCGACTCGAAGAAGCGCGGAATCAGCGACAGCGTGAGAAAGCCATGCGCAATCGGCGCGCCGAAGGGCCCGGCCTTGGCACGCTCGGGGTCCACATGGATCCACTGGTGGTCGCCCGTGGCTTCGGCAAACAGGTTGACCTGTTCCTGCGTGATGGTGATCCAGTCGGTCACGGCGACCTCCTGGCCCACGCAGGCGCTGACTTCGGAGTAGGAGCGGAAGATTTTCATGGCACCAATGTAGCGCTGCGCCACAGCCCGCCTTGTCGGCCGGGTGACAGGTAATAACCCTCAGGCGAGCAGCGCTCATGCGTCGAGCCACTCGCAGATACCCTGCCACTGCTCCAGGTCGCGCGCCACGCGGCCCGGTGCCACGTCGAACAGCGTGAGCCCGTGCGCCGCCAGGTGGATGTAGTTCTGCGTGTCGCGCAGGTAGCCCAGCACCGCAAACCCGAGGTTGTCCACGAACTGGTGCAGTTGGTCGGCAGCACGCGTGCGCGCATCCACGCGCATGCCCACAATGCCCACCTGTACCCCGGCGGAGCGCTTGTGCTCGGCCAACTGGTCCAGAAATTCGCGCGTGGCGAAGATGTCGAACACGCTGGGCTGCAGCGGCACGATGATCTTGTCGGCCACCTTGAGCACGTCGTTCAGGCGCCAGCCGTGCAGGCCGGCCGAGGTGTCGAGCACCGCATGCGTCGTGCCCTTGGGCGGCTTGCTGATCACGTCGGAGTTGACGTCCCACACGCCGATGGGCCGCGCTGCGGGCGGGCGCAGGCCCAGCCACAGGCGCGCGGATTGCTGGCGGTCGGTGTCGCCCAACAGCACGGGGTGGCCGTGGCTGGCGTAGTAGCCCGCCACATTGGTCGACAGCGTGGACTTGCCCACGCCCCCCTTCGGGTTGGCAACGACGATCACTGGCATCACGAAACTCCTTGCGTTGGGTCTGGCAATGAAATCGGCTGGAAAGACAAAGGCAGGCGCTGACTCCGACTCGCCCGGTCATGCTACCCAATCGATAGCAAGACCCAAGCCCGTCATGCGTGCTGGCCGCCGCGCTTGACGAAGAAGAGCCCGGCGCCCACGGCCATCAACAGCCCGCCGAAGACCCGATTCTGCACACGCAGGGCCCGGGCGCTGCGCATCAGGCGGCGCATGGCGCTGGCGCCGGCGGCGTAGCCGTGCATCACGGTCACGTCCACGGCCACCGTGGTGGCGGCCATCACCAGCAGCTGCGTCCACAGCGGGCGGGTATCGGTCATGAACTGCGGCAGCACGGCCACCATGAAGATGATGCCCTTGGGGTTGGTGGCATTGGTCAGAAAGCCGGTGAGGCAGCGCTTTTGCCAAGTGCCTGCGGGCACCTCTTCGTCGCCTTGCAGCGGCGAGGCATCGCCCGAGCGCCACTGGCAAAAGCCCACATAGATCAGGTAGCCGGCGCCCAGCACCTTGACCACGCTGAAGGCCAGCTCGGACGCCAGCAGCAGCGAGCCCACGCCCGCCCCCGCCACCAGCAGGATGAGCAGTAGCCCGAGCTGCAGGCCCAGGATGGTGGCACCGGTCTTGCGTACGCCGAACGACAGGCCATGGCTCATCGACAGCACCGCGCCCGAACCGGGGGACACCGCAATCAGGCACGAGGCCGCGAAAAAAGCCAACCAGGTCTGGAAATCCATGGAGCAACCACCACACAAAAGCAAGGGCGCGTATCTTATCAAGCATGGTCGGCCCGCACAGCATGTCGGCCTATTGCGCTACCAAAAACAGAGCAAAGCGCAGCGATGCCAAAATGTACACGCCGAGGGAACACACATCCCCAACACAACAGACCACCCCCGGCCCGACCTGCCCCCATGGAACACGCACCCACCTGGCTCACCTACGGCTTTCTGTACCTCACGGCCGCCGTATTGGCCGTGCCCATCGCCAAGGCCCTGGGCCTGGGCGCCATCATTGGCTACCTGGCGGCGGGCATCGCCATCGGGCCCTGGGGCCTCGCACTGGTCAGCAATGTGCAGGACATACTGCACTTCGCGGAGTTCGGCGTGGTGCTGATGCTCTTTCTCGTCGGGCTGGAGTTGCAGCCCAGCCGGCTGTGGGCGCTGCGCCGCCCCATCTTCGGCATGGGCAGCGCCCAGGTGCTGGGCTGCGCGGCGGTGCTCTTCGTGCTGGCCAGCCTGGTGGGCCTGCCCTGGCGCGTGGGCCTGGTGGGGGCACTGGGGCTGGCGTTGTCGTCCACCGCCATCGCCCTGCAAAGCCTGGCCGAGCGCAACCTGATGCGCACCAGCAGCGGGCAGGCAGGCTTTTCGATTTTGCTGTTCCAGGACGTGGCGGCCATCCCCATTCTGGCGCTGCTGCCGCTGCTGGGCGCCGCAGCCGGCGCGGGCACCAGCCACTCGCCGGGCGAGGTGGCGCTGGAGGTGGCCAAGATCGTCGGCGTGATCGCCGCCATCATCCTCGGCGGGCGCCTGCTGCTGCGGCCCGTGCTGCGCTGGATCGCCAAGAGCAAGACGCCCGAGGTCTTCACCGCCGCCGCGCTGCTGCTGGTGGTGGGCATCGCCATGCTGATGGTGATGGTCGGGCTGTCGATGGCGCTCGGCGCCTTTCTGGCCGGCGTGCTGCTGGCCGACAGCGAGTACCGGCGCGAGCTGGAGGCCGATATCGAGCCCTTCAAGGGCCTGCTGCTGGGCCTGTTCTTCATTGCCGTGGGCATGAGCATCGACTTCGGCGTGCTCATGCGCTCACCCTGGCTCATGGCGGGCATCCTCTTCGGCTTTCTGGCCTGCAAGGCGGTGGTGATCTATGCGCTGGCGCGCGCGGTGAACATCCCCTACCAGGAGCGCCCCGTGTTCACGCTGCTGCTGGCACAGGGCGGCGAGTTCGCCTTCGTGGTGTTCCAGGCCGCCGCCGGCGCCCAGGTGTTCCCCGCCGAAACCGCCTCGCTGCTCATCGGTGCGGTGGCGCTGTCGATGCTGCTGAGCCCCTTGCTGCTGGTGGTGCTGGACCGCGTGCTGCTGCGCCGCTATGCGCACGTCAAGGCGCCCGAGGCCGACGAGATCTCGGAGCCGCAGGAGGCGCCCATCGTGATCGCCGGCTTCGGCCGCTACGGCCAGATCGTGGCGCGCGTGATGCTGATGCAGGGCATACGCACCACCGTCCTCGACCACAGCGTGGAGATGCTGGAGGTGGCGCGCACCTTCGGCTACCGGGTGCACTACGGCGACGCCACCCGGCTCGACCTGCTGCGCATCGCGGGTGCCGGGCAGGCGCGCATCCTGGTGATCGCCGTGGACGACCCCGAGCAGTCCGTCAAGATCGCCGTGCTGGCGCGCAAGCACTTCCCGCACCTGCAGGTGGTGGCCCGCGCGCGCGACCTCACGCACTGGAACAACCTGCGCGACGCCGGCGTGACCCTGGTGCAGCGCGAGCTGTTCGAATCGAGCATGCACAGCGCCCGCACGGTGCTCGAACTCATGGGCCTGCCACCAGAAGAGGCCAATGAGATGACCCGGCGCTTCAGGGAACACAACATCGCCCTGTCCGACCGCATGTACCCGCACCACCGCGACCGCGCCAAAATGATCGCCGTGGCGCGCGAAGGGCGCAGTCAGTTGGCGGAGCAGATGGCCAGGGAGCGGCAGGAGGCTGCGGCGGCGGGGGAGGACGGGGCATATCCCGGGTATGCGGGGCCAGACAGCAACGCCCCTGCGGGCGGTGAAGAGCGCTGAGACAAGCGACCAAAGACGCCGCGGTGGATCGGCACTTGCAGGGATGGAATGGGTCCCGCCGAAATGGGCCGATGAAAACCAGCAAGCCCCGACCGACACACTGAAAGCAGTACGCGAGAGGACGAACCCACCCGTCTTTGCAAATCTTCGCAAACAAGATTCATTCCCATTACAATCCATACCCTCACGCAAGCCAAGTGTCCCGTCAGGATGCCCGCCAGCGCCCGCTGCTCCTCCTGTCTCGGACCCTTTTCATGCACCCCCTGCCCCAACGCGCTGCGCTGCGCCTGCGCACGCCTGCCCTTTCGCCCGCCCGCACCGCCGGCCTGTTCGCCCTGACCCCGCTGGCCCTGTGCCTGGCGCAGTCCGCCTTTGCACAAGCTGCCGCCGATGCCCCGGCCACCACTGCGCCCCAGCTGCAGGAAGTGCGCATCAACGCCAGCACCGAAAAGGACATGGGCTTTGCGCCTGTGGAGGCCCAGACGGCCGGCAAGGCGCCCATGCGGCGGTTGGAAACCCCGCAGTCCGTCAGCGTGGTGACGCGCGAACAGATGGAGTCGCGCCAGATCACCAATGTGCAGCAGGCGCTGCAGACGGTGGCGGGGGTGAGCCCTGTCAACTTCGGGCGCCGGGGCTTTGATGACCTCAACATCCGCGGCTTCCGCTCCACCGAATCCATTCTGGTCGACGGCCTGGTGCAGAGCCCCGGCATGTGGGCCAAGCTGCAGCCCTATGGCTACGAGCGCTTCGAGGTGCTCAAGGGCTCGGCCTCGGTGCTGTATGGCCAGGTGCAGCCGGGCGGCATCGTCAACGCCGTGAGTAAGCGGCCCCGCAAGGAGCCGCTGAATGAGGTGGGCATCGAGGTCGGCAGCTTCGGCCAGCGCACGCTGCAGGCCGACGTGAACCGGCCGCTGTCCGAATCGGGCAAGACAGCGCTGCGCATCAATGCGCAGGTGACGGATGCCGACGACCCGACGCAGTTCGTCTACCGCAAGGACCGCTGGTTCGCGCCGTCCCTCTCCATCGACCTGGGTGCGCAGACCGATCTGGTGCTGTTCGCCACCTACAGCCGCAGCGAGTGGATGCGCCAGCAGGGCATCACGCCCTATGGCACGCTGCTGCCCAACCGCAACGGCACGCTGTCCCGCACGCTGTTCACCGGTGATCCCGCGTTTGGTGTGTACGACGTGGAGAGCACCACGCTGGGCTACGCGCTGGAGCACCAGGTCTCGCCTGCGATGACTTTCCGCCAGAACGTGCGCTACGAGACCGAGAAGGGCACGGGCAATTTTGTCTCCAACCAGGCGCTGCAGGCCAACCAGCGGCTGCAGAACCGCAGCGCCTCGCGCCAGACCATGGACTACGACCTGCTGGCCACCGACACCTCGCTGCTCACGCGCTTCGAGGCGCTGGGCGCAAAGCACCAACTGGTCACGGGCCTGGATGTGCGCAGCGGCCACAGCCTGCTGGCCAGCCGCACCTGCTCCATTGCCGCGCTGGACCTGTTCGCGCCGGCCTACGGCGTGCAGGCCAACTGCCCTGCGGCGCGGACCAGCGACGCGCCCGGCAAGCTCACGGTGGCGGGCCTGTATGCGCAGGACCAGATCAAGTTCGGCCAGGGCTGGACGGCCCTGGTGGGCCTGCGCCGCGACTGGTCCACCAACGACATCGACAACCTCCTCACGCGCGTGCAGACGCAGCAAAAGGACAGTGCCACCACGCTGTCGGCCGGCCTGGTGTACGAGTTCACACCCGGCTGGGCCGCTTACGGCAGCTACGGCGAGTCCTTCTTGCCGACCTCGGGCCTGGCCTTCAACGGCACGCCCTTCGTGCCCGAGACGGGCAAGCAGTGGGAGGCGGGCCTGAAGTACGAAGCCCCGGGCGGCCAGCTCACGGGTGCACTGGCCCTCTTTGACCTGGTGCGCGAGAACGTGACCACGGCCGACCCGGTAAACACCGGCTTCAGCGTGCAGACCGGCCAGCAGCGGGCGCGCGGCCTGGAGGTGGAGCTGGGCGCCGACATGAAGAACGGCTGGAAGCTGACCAGCGCCTACACCTACACGCAGACCAAGGTCACGCGCGACAACAACGCCGCCATCGTGGGCCTGCCGCTCAACCTCACGCCGCGCCACACGCTCACGGCCTGGGCCACCTACAAGCTGCCGCAGTACCAGCGCGTCACGCTGGGCCTGGGCGGGCGCTATGTGAGCGAGCAGATCGGCTCGTACCCGTTCACACTGCCCTCGTACGTGGTGGCCGATGCTTCCATCAGCTACGCGGGCGAGAACTACCGCCTGACGGCCGGGGTGAAGAACCTGTTCAACAAGGCGTATTACGACGGCGCAATCAACGCCAACGTGGTCTCGCCCGCGCTGCCGCGCAACTTCAGCCTGGGGCTGACGTACTTCTTCTGACCCGGCGCCACCATGCCCACCAGCCAGCGCACCCTGAACCGCCTGTTCGTCCTGCACTCGTGGGCGGGCATCGTCACAGGGCTCTTGATGTTCATCGTTTGCTTCTCGGGCGCGGTGGTGGTGTTCAAGAACGAAATCGACCTGTGGGCCAACCCGTCGCTGGCGGGGCTGCCGCGCACTGAGCCGCCCGCGCCGCTGGCCACCGTGCTGGCGCAGCTGCAGGCGCGCTACCCGGGTGCCACGGTGGAGACCATCGCCCTGCCCGACGCCACCAACCCCAGCTACTTCGCCCACGTGCGCGAGCGCGGCGCGCCCGCCAGCCAGCGCACCAAGGTGGCCCTGCGCTCGGACACGGGCGCCGTGGTGGGCCCGGTGGACAGCCAACTCGGCCAGTACCTGCGCATGCTGCACGTGTTTCTGTTCTTCGGGCCGCGCTGGATCGTGGGCTTTCTCGGCGCGGCCATGCTGGTGCTGATCGCCACGGGCATCGTCATCCACCGCAAGATATTGACCGAGCTGTTCACCCAGCGCTGGGGCCGCAGCTTTCGGGTGGTGATGTCGGACCTGCACAAGTCCGCCGGCATCTGGGGGCTGGGCTTTCACATCCTGATCGCGGCCACGGGTGCCTGGCTGGGCCTGGCACCGCTGTTCGAGCAGGGTTACAAATACGTGAGCGCGGACGCGCCTGCCGCCAGCGCCGCGCGCAAGCCTCCACCGGCCGCCGAGCCCGCGGCAATGCAGTCCCTCGACGCCCTGTACCGCAGCGCGCAGCAGGCCGTGCCGGGGCTGGAGGCACGCTATGTGTCGCTGCGCCGCTGGGGTACCAGCGCGGCCGAGGCCAGCTTCACCGGCGCCCTGGCCGGCCACCTGGCCAGCACGGCGCGGGTGGACATGAACGCCGCCACAGGTGCGCCAAAGAAGACGTTGGACCCGCGCACGGCGGGCTTCTGGTCGCTGGTCAACGGGCTCATGGAGCCGCTGCACTTCGGCGACTTCGGTGGGCTGGCATTGAAGTGGCTCTACTTCATCCTGGGCATGACGCCGGCGTTTTTGTCCATCTCGGGCACGCTGATCTGGCTGGACTCGCGCCAGCAGCGGCGGCGTGAATCGCAACCGGCAGGGCAGCAGGCCAGCGGGCCGCCAGGGCTGCAGGCATGACGAAACAGGCCGCAGCCCCTTGCGCCTCCTTCGTGGTGCGCTGCTTCCTCGCGCTGCACGCCACCGTGCCCGCCGCCGTGCTGGTGGCCGTGCTCATGCACCTGTGGCCACCCGCCGGCCTGCCGCCGCTGGCGCAGCGGCCGGTGTGGGCCGTGTGGACGCTGATTGCCACCTGGCTCATCACCTCGCTGCTCGCGGCCTGGGCGCTACGCCACCTGGCGCTGTGGCGCGTGTCGCTCTGCGCGGCCGGCGGGCTGCTGGGGCTGGCCGGCGCGGCGGGCATGGTGCTGGGCGCGCCGCTGCAGTGGCCCATGTTGGCCAGCCTGGTGGCACTGGGCGCCGTGCTGTCGGGCCTGGCCGCCTTCATTGGCCCGGCGCGGGTGCAGGCGAACCGCCGCCGCGACAACGGCAGCCACCCACCGCGCCGCGCCGCGCGCGGGGGATGGCGCTGGCCCGCCATGCCCTCCACACAGACCCTTTCGTTCTGGCTGGCGGGCCTGCTGGCCATCGAGTCGTTCCGCATCGCCCATATCGTGGCGGTGGAGCCCGCGCGCTCGGCCGGCATGCTGGGTCTGCTGGTGGCCTTCTTCCTGGTGCTGCCGGCCGCCACGCTGCAGGCCTGGTGGCCACGCGCCGCAGCAGTGCTGGCAGCGTTGGCCGCAGCGGCCCTGGCGGGGCTGGCATGGCGATCAGGCATGGCAGTGTGGGGCGGGGCTGCGGCCCTGTGCCTGGCCATGGGCATCGCGGTGCTGCACCGCCAATGGAAGCACCGCGCAGCCTCCTCCGTGCACGCCACACGGCCTGGGCAGCGCGCGGAGTCCGCCGCATGATGGGCGACACGCTCGCCCTGGCCTGCGCGGCCGCCGCCTGCCTGCTGGCCCTGGTGCACTGGGCCCAGGCCACTGCTACGCGCGCCTGGGGCGATGTCCTCGCCGGCCCGCCAACGCAGCGCAAGGCCTGGGGCCTGGCGCTGGCCACGCTGGCGCTGCAGGCCACTGCCGCCACGATGGCCGCCGGCCCGGCCGCAGGCATCGCCATCGCGCTCGCATCGTGGATGGTGCTGGGCTGGGGCCTGGTGCTGGCCATGAACCAGTGGCCAAAGGGCAGCCTGCGCTGGGCGCGCCGCATTGGCGCGGTGGGCTGGGCTGGCTGCGTACTGGGCCTGCTTATTCACGCACTGGCCTGGTGACAGGTCGCGCGGCACAATCGCCGCCATGGACCTGCTCGACGCCCCCTGGATTCAGACGCTGCGCTTTTTTCTCGAAGTCGCGGCCACCATCGCCTTCGCGCTATCGGGCATCATCGCCGCGGCGCGCAAGCGCATGGACGTGGTGGGCGTGTGCGTGGTGGCCTTCGTGGCAGCGTTTGGCGGCGGCACGCTGCGCGACCTGCTGCTGGACCAGCGGCCCTTCTTCTGGGTGCGCCACACCGGCTTCATCTGGGGGCTCATCGCGCTGTGCGTGTGCGCCATGCTGTTCATGCGCCAGCGGCATTTTCAGCCCACCGAGCGCGCCATGCTGCTGCCCGACGCCATCGGCCTGGGCCTGTTCGCCGCCGTGGGGGTGGACATCGCCACCGCCATCGGCATGCCGCCCATCATCGCCGTGATGATGGGCGTGACCACCGGCGTCTTCGGCGGTGTGCTGCGCGACGTGCTGTGCAACGAGGTGCCCCAGGCCTTCAGCGACCACCGTCCGTACGCCCTGTGCGCGTTTGCCGGCGGCTGGATCGACGTGGCCCTGCGCCAGCTGGATGCGCCGGGCTGGGCGCCGCTGCTGGCCTGCGTGGTGGCCACGGCCGGGCTGCGCGGGCTGGCGCTGTGGCGCAACTGGGAGTTGCCGGCGTGGCGGGTGTGATGCTCCGGCCACGCAGCAGCTTCATCGCCATCAACGACGATCCACCATGACCCCAACGCCCCTCACTGCCGTCCTCCGCCTGGCCTTCGCCCTGCTCGCACTCGCCGCCATCGGCTGGCAACTT
This sequence comes from Acidovorax sp. Root217, assembly GCF_001428645.1. Taxonomy (NCBI): domain Bacteria; kingdom Pseudomonadati; phylum Pseudomonadota; class Betaproteobacteria; order Burkholderiales; family Comamonadaceae; genus Acidovorax; species Acidovorax sp. Root217. Next base: position 359,877 of record NZ_LMIH01000012.1, on the reverse strand, counting down.
TGGCTGCATGTGGGACTGGGCTACAGCGCGCTCAACTTCTTCAGCTACTTCACCAACCTGTCGAACCTGTTGGCCGCTGGCGTCTTGATCGCTGGTGCATGCCGCCAATGGACACACGCGCGGCCCTCGGCGGCTTTCGAATCGCTGCGCGCCGTGGCCGCAACCTGCATGCTGGTGGTCGGCGTGGTGTTCGCGCTGCTGCTGCGCGACGTGGATCTGGGCGCGCTGAGGCCTTGGGTGAACTCGGTGCTGCACCATGTGATGCCCGTCGTGGTGCTGCTTGACTGGCTGCTGTGGCCGCCGCGCCCGGCCGTGGGCGTACGGCCGCTGCGCTGGGTGGTGGCGTTTGCGGGCCTGTACCTCGCGTATTCAATGGTGCGCGGCGCTGCCGTTGGGTGGTATCCCTACCCCTTCCTGAATCCAGCAAAGGTGGGCGGGTACGGCGGCGTGGCGGTGTATGCAGTGGGAATCGCGGTCGTCGTCGTGGTCGCAGGGTGGGCGCTGCTGGCCTGGGCACGCCGGCGTGAAAGAGTACAAACGTAGTGTGGGACAGGTCGAATCCTGTCCAAAACCCCATCTCTGCGAAGTTGAGTGCCCGACAGCGATCAAAATCCGCAATGGCCCGTCACGACACTGCCATCATCCCCGGCACCACCAGGATGCACGCCCCGAACGCCAGCCCCTGCAGCCGGATGGTGGTCTCGGCGGACATTACGGTAGGGCGTTTGATCAAACCCTTTGCCTCGGACGTGCCCAACAACTACAGTTGATTGGCTGTTGGCAGAAACATCGGATTGGCGCATCACCTGAACGGGTGGGCCCGCCACGGCCCGGCGCGCGCCCTGTTGTAACAGGTAGAAACTGAGCACCAGCCTCAGTGATAATGATTTTCCGATTGCCACCACCCGTCCCTGGACACCCCCAAGCCTCCCATGCTCTGCGCCGTTGTTCTATGTATCGCAGCCCTGGTTGGGGGCCAGCAACCACCAGCGCAACCGCAGCAACGGCCCGTTTCATCGGATGGCTGGTTCACGCTGAGCGGTGACCGCGCCGAGGCGGGCAAGAACCTGATCGAGATCCTGCCCGAGCCCATCGGGGTGGACCAGCGCGTGGTGCTCGACCTGCGCGTCTCGCGCGACCAGCAGCGCACCTCGTTCCGTGGGCAGAAATACCGCTCCTATTACGCCAAGGTGGTAGTGGACTGCCCCACCCGCAAGGCCTGGTACCTGTGGCTCTCGTACTACGCGCAGCCCGAGTGGGCCGGCCCCATCGTCGGGCGCGAGGACTACAAGGAAGGCGAGGCGCCGGTGCTGTTCAAGGACATGTCGGGCGAATGGTCGCGGCGCATGATCTCGGCGGCGTGCAAGGTGCGCAATCTCTAGGGCTCCCCCATGGCCCGCACCACGAACTCAACGAAGCGCGCCAGCTTGGGCAACTGGCGCCGGTCCGGCGCATAGACGATGTGCACCGGGCGCGCTGCCGGCACGCAGCGGGTGAGCACCGGCACCAGCCGGCCCTCGCGGATCTCCTCGGCCAGCAGCACCTCGGGCTGCATGATGAGGCCCAGGCCACGCAGCGCGGCCTGGCGCAGGCCGTCGCCCTGGTTGCAGGTGAAGCGGGCCAGCTCTGGCCACTGGAAGGCCTTGCCGCCGTCGAACAGCGTCCACTCCACGCGCCGCTGCCAGACCGAATGGCTCAGGCACTGGTGCTGCGCGAGGTCGGCCGCGCGCTCGGGGCGGCCATGGCGTGCCAGGTAGCCGGGCGTGGCGGCGATCACCATGCGGTAGGGTTTGAGCGGCCGGGCCACCAGGCCCTCGTCGGCAATGGCGCCGATGCGCACGGCCGCGTCGAAGCCCTCACCTGCCATGTCGACCACGCTGTCGGTCAGCTGCAGCTCCACCCGCACCTGCGGGTGGGCGAGCAGAAAGTCGGCCACCAGCGGCGCAATCACCTGGTTGCCCAGCGTGAAGGGCGCGCTCACGCGCAGCAGGCCCTGGGGCACGGCGCGGTTGCGCTCCACGGCTGACTCGGCCCAGCGCACCTGTTCGAGCACGCGCCGGCAGTCCTCGTAAAAGGCCGCGCCCACCTCGGTCAGGCTGTTCTGGCGCGTGCTGCGCTGAAACAGGCGCGCACCCAGGTGCTCCTCCAGCTGGCGGATGTGCTTGCCCACCATCACGGCCGAAATGTCCTGCTGGCGCGCCGCAGCGGCAAAGCTGCCGGCCTCGACCACCGCCACCATGACCTCCATGTTGCGCAGCTTGTCCATGGCGATTACGAACCCCAGGTTAGTTCAAGAATAACTTCACTTTACTTTATGCGCCGATTGATTCACAAAACAATCCAGGCTTCTTCAACGCTTTCGGGCAACACCCGCAAAAAGGAACAAGCCATGTCCACCACCAGCAAGATTCTTCTCATCGGCGCCAGCGGCACCATCGGCCAGGCCGTTCTGGCCAATCTTTCGGCACGCCACGAGGTCATCACCGTGGGCCGCACCAGCGGCACGCACCGTGCGGACTTCTCGCAACCAGGATCGGTGGCGGCCTTGTTCAAGGCGGTCGGCAAGGTGGATGCCATCGTCAGCACCGCTGGCAACCTGCACTTCGGCCCGCTGGCCGAGATGACGGCCGAGCAGTTCAACCTGGGCCTGCAGGACAAGCTGCTGGGCCAGGTGCAGCTGGCGCTGCTGGGCCAGCATTACCTGAACGACGGCGGCTCGATCACGCTGACCAGCGGCATCGTGGGGATCGAGCCCATCCGCAACGGGGCCAACGCCACGGCGGTGAACGCGGCCATCGACGGCTTCGTGGCGGCTGCCGCCATCGAGCTGCCGCGCGGGGTTCGCATCAATGCCGTGAGCCCCACCATACTGACCGAATCGGTGGGCAGCTACGGCCCCTTCTTCCCGGGCTTCGAAACCGTGCCCGCCGCGCGTGCGGCCCTGGCCTACCAGCGCAGCGTGGAAGGCGGGCAGACCGGGCGGGTGTACCGCGTGCAGTGAGCACGCGGCATGTGCAAAGCCCCGCTGGCCGGCCCCTGCCAGCGAGGGCTTTTTTTCTCCCTCAGTCCAGACTCGCGCCGGACTCCTGGACGACCTTGCCCCACTTCACGCTTTCCGCCTTGATGAAGGCGGCGAACTGCTCGGGCGTTTCGCTGGTCGTCTCGGCACCCTGCTCGTTGATCTTCTTCTTCACCTCGGCCTGGTTGAGCACCTTGACCAGGGCGGTGTTGAGCTTGGCGAGCACCGGCGCGGGCGTGCCGGCCGGGGCGAACATGCCGAACCACGAGGTGGCCTCGTAGCCGGGCACGCCGGCTTCGGCGATGGTGGGCACGTTGGGCAGCTCGGGCGAGCGCTTGGCGGTGGTCACGGCGATGGGCACGAGCTTGCCCGAGCGCACGTGCTGGATGGCCGAGGGCATGTTGTCGAACATGATGCCGATCTGGTTGCCCAGCAGGTCGGTAACAGCGGGGGCGCTGCCCTTGTAGGGCACGTGCACCATGTCGACCTTGGCCAGCGATTTGAACAGCTCGCCCGACAGGTGGATGGAGCTGCCGTTGCCCGAGGAGCCGAAGTTGACCTTGCCGGGGTTGGCCTTGGCGTAGGCGATCAGCTCCTTCACGCTCTTGTAGGGCTGGGCCGGGTTGGCCACCAGCAGGTTGGGCACGTTGGCCACGCGCGTGAGGGGCGCGAAGTCCTTGACCGGGTCGAAGGGCATCTTCTTGTACAGGCTGGCGTTGATGGCGTGCGTGCCCACGGTACCCATGAACAGGGTGTAGCCGTCGGCCGGGGCCTTGGCTGCCAGGGCGCCGCCGATGTTGCCGCCCGCGCCTGCGCGGTTGTCCACGACGACCGGCTGGCCGAGTTCGGTCGTCAGGGCCTGGCCGATGATGCGCGCCAGGATGTCCGTGGTGCCGCCCGCCGCAAACGGCACGACGATGGTCACGGGCTTGGTGGGGTAGGCGGCTTGTGCCAGGGCACCGGCAGGGATCGCAGCGCCGACAGCGGCGGTGGCCAATGCAGCCAGCAGGGTGCGGCGGGTGGAGGGAAAGCGGATGGGGTTCATGTGTCTCCTAGAACAACGGTTGCATGGAAAAGGGATAGAGGGATGGCGGCTTCACAAAGCACGCCCTGCAGATTTGCATTCAGCCGGATAACTAGGCGGGGAGCCGCAGACAGTGCTGTTGCACGGCAAGGCTCCCCAACGACGTTAGCCGGTTGAAGGCAAATCTGCGTCAGACGCCGGCGACGCCGACGGTCATGCCGCCACATACGTACAGCACCTGACCCGTGACAAAGCCGCTGCGCGCATCGAGCAGGTAGGACACGGCATGCGCCACGTCGTCCGGCGTGCCCACGCGCTTGACGGGCACGGATTCGATGATGGCGCGCGTGCGCGGCGCGTCGGGCGGGTTGGCGCGGTCGAACAGCTCTGTGCGGATGGGGCCGGGGCCGATGGCATTGGCGGTGACGCCGTGGCGCCCCAGCTCCAGCGCCCACACGCGCGTCATGCCGATCAGGCCGGCCTTGGTGGCCGAATACGCGGTGCGCAGCTCCTTGCCCAGCGCGGCGCGCGAGGACATGTTGACGATGCGCCCGAACCCTGCCTCTTTCATACCGGGCAGCAGGGCCTGCATGCACTGCAGGCTGCAGCGCAGGTTCAGCGCCACGGCCAGGTCGAACTCGTCCAGCGTCTGGTGCTCGGCATCGGCCGGCACCACCACGCCCACGTTGTTCACCAGCCGCGTGATGGGGCCGCCGGCCAGCGCCTGCTGCAGCGCGCGCGCCGTGTCGGCCGTGTTGGACAGGTCGGCCTGTATGCCGCCGGGCACGTGGTTGACCACGCGGTCGATGACCACGGGCTCATAGCCGTCGGCCCGGCAGCGCTCGGCCGTGGCCGCGCCGATGCCGGCACCACCGCCGGTGATGAGAACGCGCTCGCGCTGGGTGCTGGGGTGGGTCATGGGGATGCTTCCTTCACAGATTCAAGGGGTGGCCAGGGTTGCGCCCAGCCAGCGGGCGCCACACGCGCCAAACGGCGCAGTGGCGGGGGCGGCGTGTTACGGTGCTCAGGCCACGAAGGCGGCCAGCGCGGCGTCGAATTCGGCCGGGGCTTCCAGGTTGGACAGGTGCGATGCCGGCAGCTGCACCAGCTGCGCGCCGGGGATCGCGGCCTGCATGGCCTGGGCGTCGGCCACCGTGGTCACGGGGTCGGCCGCGCCGGCGATCAGCAGGGTGGGCACGGCGATGCGCGCGATGCTGCTGCGCAGATCCGCCTGGGCCAGGGCCTCGCAGCAGGCGGCATAGCCTTCGGGGGCGATGCCGGCGATCCAGCCCTGCGCCTGGCGCACCAGCGCGGGCTGCGCGGCCACGAAGGCCTCGGTGAACCAGCGGCCGGGCGACGATGCGGCCAGCTCGGCCATGGCAGCAGCGCCCTTCTCGCGCACCAGGGCGGCGCGGGTGCGCCAGCCCTCTTCGGTGCCGATCTTGGCGGCGCTGTTGGCCACCACCAGGTGGTTCAGCCGGTGGCCGGCGTGCACGCCCAGCCACAGGCCGGTGAAGCCGCCCATGGAGATGCCGCAGAAGCTGGCGCGCTCGACCTGCAGGGCGTCGAGCAGGGCCAGCACATCACCGCCCAGTTGCTCGAAGCTGTAGGGGCCAGGCGGCACCACGCTGCCGCCGTGGCCGCGCGTGTCGTACCGCACCACGCGGTGGCTGGTGGCCAGGCGCGCGGCCTGCGCGTCCCACATCTCCAGGGTGGTGCCCAGGGAGTTGGAGAGCACCAGCACGGGCGCGCCCTCGGGGCCGTCGATGGCGACGCGAAAGGCCCCGGCGGGGGTCTGCAACAAGGTAGTGGGCACGGCCTGGCTCCTGTAGACAAGCTGCGGGTCAGACGCGTTCGAGGATGATGGCAATGCCCTGGCCCACGCCGATGCACATGGTGCACAGCGCGTACTGGCCGGCGTGCTCGTGCAGGCGGTTGACGGCGGTGGTCACCAGGCGCGCACCGCTGGCACCCAGCGGGTGGCCCAGGGCAATAGCGCCGCCCCAGGCGTTCACGCGGGCATCGTTGTCCTTTAAACCCAGGGCGCGCAGCACGGCCAGGCCCTGTGCGGCAAAGGCTTCGTTGAGTTCGATCACGTCCATGTGGTCGATGGTCAGGCCGGTCTGCGCCAGCACCTTGAGCGTAGCGGGTGTGGGGCCAAAGCCCATGATGCGCGGCGCAACGCCGGCCGTGGCCATGCCCACCACGCGGGCGCGGGGCTTGAGGCCGTACTTGCCGGCGCTGGCAGCGTCGGCCAGCAGCAGGGCGCAGGCGCCGTCGTTCACGCCGCTGGCGTTGCCGGCGGTCACGGTACCGTCAGGCCGCACCACGCCCTTGAGCTTGGCCAGCGCTTCCAGGCTGGTTTCGCGCGGGTGCTCGTCCGTGTCGACCACGATGGTATCGCCCTTTTTCTGGGGGATGGTGACGGGCGTGATCTCGCGCGCCAGGTGGCCGGCCTTTTGCGCGGCCACGGCGTTGAGCTGGCTGGCCAGGGCCATGCGGTCCTGCGCCTCGCGCTCGATGCCGAACTCGGTGGCCACGTTCTCGGCCGTCTCGGGCATCGAATCCACGCCGTACTTTTCCTTCATCAGCTTGTTGATGAAGCGCCAGCCGATGGTGGTGTCGTACACCGCGTTGTTGCGGCTGAAGGCCGTCTCGGCCTTGGGCATCACGAATGGTGCGCGGCTCATGCTCTCCACGCCGCCGGCAATCATCAGGCCCGCCTCGCCGGCCTTGATGGCGCGCGCGGCCGATCCCACGGCGTCCAGCCCCGAACCGCACAGGCGGTTGATGGTGGCGCCGGGCACCTCGATGGGCAGGCCCGCCAGCAGGCTGGACATGTGCGCCACGTTGCGGTTGTCTTCGCCGGCCTGGTTGGCGCAGCCGTACAGCACGTCGGTCACCGCCGCCCAGTCCACGCCGGGGTTGCGCGCCATCAGCGCCTTGAGGGGGATGGCACCCAGGTCATCGGTGCGCACGCTGGACAGCGCGCCGCCGTAGCGGCCGAAGGGGGTGCGAATCGCGTCGCAGATGAAGGCTTGCTGGCTCATGGTCTTGTCTCCTGAGGGGTTTATGAAAGCGGTATGAAAAGCGTTTACGCAGCGGCCAGCAGGGGCAGTCCCACCAGTCGTTCCAGCTCGGCATGCGTGAGTCCGTCCACCGTGTCGATGACCTGCAGGCCCGCTGGCGTGCAGGCCAGTGTGCACAGATCGGTGTAGATGCGCTTGACGCAGGCGACACCGGTGAGCGGGTAGCTGCACTGGGCCACCACCTTGCTGGCGCCCTGCTTGGTCAGCAGGTCCATCATCACCCAGGTCTGCTTGGCGCCGATGGCCAGGTCCATGGCGCCCCCCACGGCGGGGATGGCACCGGGCTCGCCCGTGCTCCAGTTGGCCAGGTCGCCCGTGGCCGAGACCTGGAAGGCCCCCAGCACACAGATGTCGAGGTGGCCGCCGCGCATCATGGCAAAGCTGTCGGCATGGTGAAAATACGCGCCGCCTGGCAGCAAGGTCACGGGCTGCTTGCCGGCGTTGATGAGGTCGTAGTCCTCCGCGCCCGCAGCGGGCGCCGGGCCCATGCCCAGGATGCCGTTCTCGCTTTGCAGGATGACCTCGCGGCCCGCGGGGATGTGGTTGGCGACCAGGGTCGGCTGGCCGATGCCCAGGTTCACGTAGGCGCCGTCGTGGATGTCCTGCGCCACGCGGCGGGCCAGGTCGTCCTTGCTTCGTTTTTGGTAGCTGGTGGTGGTCATATTGGGCACTTCATCCGCGGTTGTCGTTGCAGTTGTCCGAGGCGTGTGCGGCACCTGCCGCACGTTGAAACTGGCGCGCTCCATGCCAGCGCCCCCGCGCAAGGGCCGCCCCGCCGCGCTGGGGGCGTCCCCCTGGGGGGATGGCGCGAAGCGACTCAGGGGGGCTTCTCATTTTTTGATACCGCCGGCTTGCGTGGCAACCCGGTCGATGCGCACCACGTGCGTGACGTGGATTCCGGGCGTGACGATGGCCTCGGGGTCCAGCGCGCCCAGCTCCACCACCTCGTGCACGGTGGCGATGGTGGTCTTGGCCGCCGTTGCCATCACGGGCCCGAAGTTGCGTGCCGACATGCGGTAGGTCAGGTTGCCCCAGCGGTCGCCCTTCTCGGCCTTGATCAGCGCCACGTCGCCGTGGATGGGGTACTCCAGCACGTAGTGCTTGCCGTTGATCTCGCGCGTCTCCTTGCCTGCGGCCAGCTCGGTGCCATGGGCCGTGGGGCAGAAGAAGGCGCCGATGCCGGCCCCTGCGGCGCGCAGACGCTCGGCCAGGTTGCCCTGGGGGACCAGTTCGAGTTCGAGCTTGCCGCTGCGGTACAGCTCGTCAAAAACGTAGCTGTCCACCTGGCGCGGAAAGCTGCAGATGATCTTGCGCACCTGGCCGGCCTTGAGCAACGCGGCCAGCCCATGGTCGGCATTGCCGGCGTTGTTGTTGACCACGGTGAGGTCGCGCGCGCCCTGGGCGATGAGCCCATCGATCAGCTCGCCAGGGATGCCGGCCGTGCCGAAGCCACCGATCAGCACCGTGGCGCCGTCCTTCACGCCAGCCAGCGCCTGGGCCACCGACTCTGCAATCTTGTTGATCATCGATCTGCTTTCCTGAGAATGGAGGGAAGCTGCGGCGGGTTTGTCTCGCACCTGCAACTTCTTCTTGATTTTGTTCGCCTAAAGAACAAATGTTCGCTAAAAGAATTATAGTCACACCGTCCATGAACACCCAAATTGCGCCCGCCAAAGACCCCAAGCCCAGCGACAGCTACGTGCAATCCTTTGCGCGCGGGCTGGAGGTGATTCGCTCGTTCAGCGCCACTGCACCACAGCAGACGCTGAGCGAGGTGGCTGCGCAAACCGGCCTCACGCGCGCCGGGGCCCGCCGCATCCTGCTCACGCTGCAGACACTCGGTTATGTGGAGACCGATGGCCGGCAGTTCCGCCTCACGCCGCGCATCCTGGACCTGGGGTTTGCCTACCTGTCGTCCCTGCCCATCTGGAACCTGGCCGAGCCGGTGATGGAAGACCTGGTGGAAGAGGTGCGCGAGTCGTCATCGGCCGCCGTGCTCGACGGCCTGGACATCGTCTACGTGCTGCGCGTGCCCACGCACAAGATCATGCGCACCAACCTGGGCGTGGGCTCGCGCCTGCCCGCATGCTGGACATCGATGGGCCGCATGCTGCTGGCCGCCCTGCCCGACGAGGAACTGCAGGCCAGGCTCGCAGCCCACCCCTTGCAACGCTGGACCGAGCACACCGCCACCGACGTGCCCACCCTGCTCACCCGCATCCGCCAGGCACGCCAACAGGGTTGGTGCCTGGTGAACCAGGAGCTGGAGGAGGGATTGATCTCGATCGCTGCGCCGCTCACCAACCGCACCGGCCAGACCGTGGCCGCGCTCAACATCAGCGGCCAGGCCAACCGCACCAGTGCCGAGGTGATGCAGGAGGCGATGCTGCCGGCGCTGCTCAAGGCGGCCAAATTGATTTCCAGAATGATGGGCGCACCCCGGACCTGATTCGTCCGATTTGTCACGGAAACCGGCGCCACATGGGCGACGTGGTGCGTGCGGCGCGTTGGCCTGCGTCTATCGTGCGGCTCTGCCCACTCCAGAGCACGCGATGACCATGACCAAGAACCTTGCCCCTGCACCCGCGCACCGCCGCCCCTGGCAGCGCCCGCTGCTCGGCATTCTGTGCGCACTGGCCCTGCTGCCCTTGGCTATACCCACCCAGGCCCAGCCGGAGCAAACGCAGGCGCCCGCACAGGCCCCGCAGCGCTTTCGAGTGATGCCCACGCCGCAAGCTCTGACACCGGCAGAGGTGGCACAGGTACAGGTACACGCACAGGAAGTCCTGGCGAGAATGAAAGCCGCGCAGACGCAACCGCAGAGACTACTTCCACGCGTCCTCACGTGGCAGACACCCGCAGCAGCCACGCCCATCGAGCTGCGCCGCCTCGACGTGCAGGCCACCATCGTCGGGCGCACGGCGGCCACGCGCATCGAGCTGGAGCTGTTCAACCCCAATGGGCGCCAGCTGGAGGTGCAGCTGCAGTTCCCCCTGGCCGAGGGCCAGAGCGTGACCGGCTTTGCGCTCGACATCGACGGCGAGCTGCGCCCGGCCGTGCCGGTCGAAAAAGCCAAGGGCCGCCAGGTCTTCGAGGACATCACACGCGCCCGCGTGGACCCGGCCCTGCTCGAATCGGTGGGCGGCAACCACCATCGCCTGCGCGTCTACCCACTGCCCGCCCAGGGCAGCCGGCGCGTGGTGCTGGAGCTGAGCGAGGTGCTGCCCAACGCCGCCGCGCCCGTGTGGCGCCTGCCCCTGGGCCTGCAGGCGCCGGCCACGCGGCTTGATGTGTCGGTGCGCGTGGCGGGCGTGGCGCCAGGTGCCGTGAAGGCCCAGTTGGGCACGCTGGGCATGGCGGCCCGCGCCGAGGGAGCCGACACGCACATCGCACTGGTGGGCGCGCAGCACAGCCGGGGCGAGGAGCTGCGCGTGGAGCTGCCGGCGCAGGCATCCACCTGGTTCTCCAGGCCCCAGCCCCTGGTGGCCACGCAGCGCTTTGACGGCGCCAGCTACTTCTATGCCGAGGTGCCGGTAGCCGCGCGCAGCGCCGAGCGCGCACGGCCCGAGCGCGTGGGCCTGGTGTGGGACGCCTCGGGCTCGGGCGCAGCCCGCGACCATGCGCGCGAGCTTGCGCTGCTGGACGGCTGGCTGCGCCGCCTGGGCACGGTGGAGGTGCTGCTGCAACCCGTGCGCGACGTGGCCGGGCCCATCGAGCGCTTTGCCGTGCAGGGCGGCAACTGGTCGGCACTGCGCGACCGGCTCAAGGGCATGGCCTACGACGGCGCCACCCAGGCCGCCGCGCTGCGCGCCCCCGAAGACGTGCAGATGGCGCTGGTGTTCAGCGACGGGCTGGGCAACTGGGGCAGCGGACCCGACGCCGCCGCCCTGCCCGCGCAACCCGTGCCGACGTATGCCGTGACCGCCAGCGCCGGCAGCAACGCAGCCGGGCTGCGCCGCATGGCCGATGCCAGTGGCGGCGGCTACCTGGACCTGCTGGCCGTGTCCACCACCCAAGCGCTCGACGCACTGGCCCAGCAGGCGCCGCGCGGGGAAGTGGCCACCAGCGAGGGGGCCGAGGATGTGGAGCTGGCCTCGGCACTGCCTGAGCAAGGCCGCATCGCGCTGGCCGGGCGCTTCACCGGGCCCGAGGCGGTGGTCACCCTGCAATGGCCGCAGCCCGGCGGCAAGAGCGAAACCCGCACGCTGCGCATCGCAGCGCCCGCAGCGGACAGCACCACCGTCCCGGCCCCCGGCGTGGCCGCCCACCGCTGGGCCGCACTGCGCATGGCGCGGCTCGAGTCCGAGGGCGAGCGCCAGCGCGCCGCCGTGCGCCGCCTGGGCCAGGCCTTTCGCATCGCCGGCCGCGAGACCTCGCTGATCGTGCTGGACACCGTGCAGGACTATGCGCGCCACGACATCGAGCCTCCGCCCGCACTGCGCGCCCGCTGGGCCCTGCTGCGCACCGACACGGCCAGCCGCGAGGCGGCCACCCGCGCCCAGCACCTGGACCGCATCGCGCGCCAGTTCGACGAGAAGCTGGCCTGGTGGGACAAGGACTTCCCCAAGGACGAGGCGCCGCCCAGGCTGAAGGAGCAGGCGCGCGGAGGTGCGGTGGGCATGTCGGCAGCGCCGCCACCGCCTACGCCATCGCCCGCCGTGCTCCCCAAGATGGACGGCAGCACCAATCGCTCGACCGCATCCACGGGCACCAGGGGCCTCACGCGGGAAGCACCCTTCGCACCAGGTGCCGATGCCATGGCTGCAGCGCCTGGGCGGGCCGCAGCACCACCCTCCGCCTCCATCCAGCTGCGCGCTTGGCAGCCCGACGCGCCCTACCTGCGCCGCCTGCGCTCGGCAGGCTCGGTGCAAGACCTGGAGGCCATCTACCTCGACGAGCGCCCCTCGCACACCAACAGCACGGCGTTCTTCCTCGACGTGGCCGACCTGCTGTACGAGCGTGGCCATGGTGCCCTCGCGCGCCGAGTGCTGTCGAACCTGGCCGAGATGGAGCTGGAGAACCGCCATGTGCTGCGCATCCTGGCCTACCGGCTGCTGCAGGCCGGCGACACCGCCGTGGCCCTGCCCGTGCTGCGCACGGTGCTGGCGCTGAGCCCCGACGAACCCCAATCATGGCGCGACCTGGGCCTGGCGTTGGCCAAGGCGGGCCAGCCCCAGGCGGCGGCGGACCAGCTGTGGCAGGTGGTGGCCAAACCCTGGGCCGGGCGATTCCCCGGCGTGGAGCTGATCGCGCTGGCCGAGCTCAACGCCATCGTGGCCCAGGCCCAGGCCAATGGACAGACAGTGAACACCAGCGCCGTGGACCCGCGCATGCTGCGCAACCTGCCGCTCGACCTGCGCGCCGTGCTCTCATGGGATGCGGACAACACCGACATCGACCTGTACGTGTTGGACCCCAATGGCGAAGAAGCCTACTTCGGCAACCGCCTCACCTACCAGGGCGGGCGCATGTCGGCCGACTTCACGGGCGGCTATGGCCCCGAGGAGTTTTCACTCAAGAACGCAAAGCCCGGCACCTACACCGTGCGCGCCCGCTTCTACGGCCACCGCCAGCAGGTGGTGGCCCCGGCGACGACGCTGATGCTGCGCTTTAGCACCGGCTTCGGCACGCCCGCGCAGAAGGACGAGGACGTGGTGCTGCGCCTGACGGGCCAGGGAGACACTGTCACCGTGGGCCGCTTCACCATTGGCCCGAGGCCGTGACCCGCAGACGCCTCAGCTACGGCGCCGAAAGCCCAGCACCAGCACCACCGCGCCCAGCGCCATGGCGCCCACGCTCAGCCACTGGGGCACGTTGACGGACTCTTTCTCCTGCACCTTGAGCTCCAGCGGGCCGAGCTTGGCCTGGGTGGTTTCCTTGGTGAAGCTGAAGCCGCCGGTGAAGAAGCCGGCCAGGCCGACGATGAGCAGCAGGGCCCCGATGATGCGCGTTGCGTTGTTGTTCATGGCAGTTTCCTTGGATGGTGGTTGTTTGTCTTGGGTTGTATCGGGCGGTGACAAGCTGTGTCCCCCGCGGCTCCAATGTAGGGGCGGGCCTGGGGCGATTGCGTAGGACGGATTCGCCCCGCCCTGTGCAGCAAAATCGCCAGCCACCCACCAGCCACCTGGCCGGGTGCGCTGAAGACGTTCCGCCGCATTGGCACCAAGTCGGCGCAAAAGCCCGAGCGCAGCGGGCTGGTAATTTGGCACTACCGCTTGTCATGGCAGGCTGCTAAATTGAAAGCATGACGCTCCCTCCAGGCTCCCGCTGGCTGGGCCTCGCGGTACTGTTCGCGTGCTGCGCGGCCATTTCGGCAACCACCACCGCCGCCACGGATGACAACTCCGTGGTGTTCACCCTGTACCGCAACAGCGCCGTCAACGGCACCTTGCGGATGCATGTCGCCACCTTCGATGCAGCCGATGGCAAGGCCTACAACCTGGCCAACTGCGACCATGCGGCCGACCTGTTCGAGGGCCAGCCGGGCGTCAAAACCCGTTTCTGGTGCGAGCCGGGCCGCTTCAGGCAGCGGTAGTCAGCCCCCTTGGCTGCAACGCGCACATACCCCCGCACCCTACCCCGGCACGCGCTGCGTGCTACGCTGCTGCCCCAATATGTTCAACCCGTCCCAAGCCGACGTGCGCCGCTTTATCTGCGGCGTGCACGCCAAGTCCCAGACCGGCGCACCCATGGAGGCTATCGAGACACTGGCCAGCCTGTGGATCGCCGAGCACCCCGAATACCACGCCGACTTCGCCGATGCCGATGCCGCGGTGGCCCGCAACTACGACGAGACGCCGGACCGCACGAACCCTTTCCTGCACCTGTCGATGCACCTGTCGATCAGCGAGCAGTGCAGCATCGACCAGCCGCGCGGCATCCGCCAGGCGGTGGAGCTGCTGGCCAAGCGCCTCGACTCGCTGCACGACGCCCACCACGCCACCATGGAATGCCTGGGCCAGATGCTGTGGGAAAGCCAGCGCTCGGGCCGCCCGCCCGATGGCGACGCCTATATCGCCGCCGTGCAGAGGCGCGCGACCAGGGACTGAGCCCGTCCAGCGCAAAAAGAAAAAGCCCGCAGCTGCGGGCTTTTTCATTTCTGGAATCCGTGACTTACTC
>NZ_LMIH01000012.1:331072-345581 GCF_001428645.1 Acidovorax sp. Root217 | reverse complement strand
GCGCTGCGTCGCAGGCAGTACGAGTAGTACGACAAGACGCAGCAACGACGCCAGAAGAGTTTTTTTAGCCGCTCTCAGCGGAAGCGCGACTGGGGCACCGTGTGCATGTCCCCTTCCAGGCTGCCCACGTAGTTGGCCAGGGCCTTCAATTCGGCGTTGGTGAACTGCTTGGCCACGCCGGCCATGATGGCGTTGCTGCGGCCCAGGTTGGGGTTCTTCTCAGCCTTGTACGACTTGAGCGCCACGAACAGGTAGTCGGCGTGCTGGCCGGCGATGTGCGGGTACGAGGGGTCGATGGGCTTGGCGAAGTTGTCGCCGTGGCAGGACACGCAGGCGCCCTTCTTGAGCAGCTCGGCCACCTGCACGCTGGGTTCGCGCTTGGGCTTGGCTGGCAGCTCGGCCGCGCCGGCGGTCTTGCCGTGCTGTGCGTAGTAGGCGGAGACGTCGGCGATGTCCTGGTCGGTCAGCGAGTCGGCAATGCCGCGCATGGTGGGGTGCTTGCGGTCGCCCTTGCGGTAGGCGTCGAGCGCCGAGGAGATGTAGGCACCGCTCTGGCCCGAGATCATGGGCACCTTGTGGATTTCAGGAAAGCTGGCCTGGTAGCCCACAATGCCATGGCAGCCGATGCACATGGCGATCTTCTTTTCTCCCGCTTTCACATCGCCCTTGACTTCCTGAGCGTGGGAGAAGGCGGTCACGGAAGCGACAGCCAGGGCAAATATCGTGGTCAACGTCTTGTTCATTTTGCGCGCACAATCTCGTGGAAGTTCAGCCTGAGGGCTCTGCTTAACCGGGCAATTATAGCCAGCGCCTGTCAAGCCCATTCATCAACGATCCGGTGTTTTCCCTGCCATGAAATTCCAAGGTTCCCAGAACTACGTTGCGACCCAAGACCTGATGCTGGCCGTGAACGCCGCCATCACCCTGCAACGCCCGCTGCTCATCAAGGGCGAGCCGGGCACCGGCAAGACCATGCTGGCCGAGGAAGTGGCCCAGGCGCTTGGCATGCCGCTGCTGCAATGGCACATCAAGTCCACCACCAAGGCGCAGCAGGGCCTGTACGAGTACGACGCGGTGAGCCGCCTGCGCGACAGCCAGCTCAACGATGGCGACAGCAGCCAGCGCGTGAAGGACATCCGCAACTACATCATCCAGGGCGTGCTGTGGCAGGCCTTCACGGCCGACCGGCCCGTGGCGCTCTTGATCGACGAGATCGACAAGGCCGACATCGAATTCCCGAACGACCTGCTGCGCGAAATCGACCGCATGGAGTTCTACTGCTACGAGACGCGCGAGCTCATCAAGGCCAAGCACCGCCCGCTGGTGTTCATCACCTCCAACAACGAAAAAGAGCTGCCCGACGCCTTTTTGCGCCGCTGCTTCTTTCACTTCATCAAGTTCCCTGAAGCGGACACCATGCGCCAGATCGTGGCGGTGCACTTCCCCACGCTCAAGGCCGACCTGCTCAGCGTGGCGATGAAGACCTTCTACGACGTGCGCAACCTGCCCGGCCTGAAAAAGAAGCCCTCCACCAGTGAACTGCTCGACTGGCTCAAGCTGCTGGTGGCCGAAGACATCCCGCTGAGCGCCCTGCAAAGCGCCGACAACAAGGTGGCCGTGCCCCCGCTGGTGGGCGCGCTGCTCAAGAACGAGCAGGACGTGAGTCTGTTCGAGAAGCTGGTCTTCATGAATCAACGCAACCGTTGATCGGACCGCCATGACGCAGCCCACCCCGCCCACCCCTTCACTGCTCGACGGCGTTGCCGACGCCATCGGCTTCCTGGGCGGCGCGCTGGCCGGCTTCTGGCTGGGCCAGCTCGCGGGCTTCGACATCTTTGCGCCGGGCTACGGCATGGGCACGCTGGCCGGCATCGGCCTGGTGGGACTGGGCGGCGGCCTGGGCCTGCATGCCGCACGGCGCTGGCAGCAGCAGCGGCGCCAAAGACTGCAGGAAGCAGTGACCGCACAGGCACCGCAACCTCAGGCGCCCGCCAAAAGCACGAAGAAGAACAAGAAATGAGCGCCCCCACCCCGCCCGCCGCATTCGTGCCACCCGTCACCCTGCGCGACCAGGGCCTGCGCCTGGAGCCCCTGGCCCTGCACCATGAAGCCGGCCTGCAAGCCGCCGCGGCCGACGGCCAGCTGTGGACGCTGCGCGTGACCTCGGTGCCCGAGCCGCAGGACACGCGCGCCTACATCGAAACCGCCCTGGCCACGCGCGACCGCTTCGCGTTTGCCGTGGTCGACGAGGCCAGCGGCACCGTGCTGGGCAGCACCAGCTACCACGACATTTTGCCGGCCGTGAAGCGCGTGGAGATCGGCTACACCTGGTACCGCCAGAGCGTGCAGCGCAGCCACGTCAACACCACCTGCAAGCTGTTGATGCTGGGCCACGCCTTCGACACCCTGGGCTGCAACGTGGTGGGCTGGCGCACCGACAACTACAACTTCGCATCGCAGCGCGCCATAGAGCGCCTGGGTGCGCACAAGGACGGCGTGCTGCGCGGCCACGCGCTGCGCCGCGACGGCACCATCCGCGACACGGTGATGTACAGCATGCGCGCCGGCGAGTGGCCCGAGGCCCGCGCCCAGCTCATCTACCTGCGCGCACGCCGCGAAACCGCGGCCTGACACCGCCTGACGAAGACCCCTGCCTGACCGAGGAGGCACCCCACCATGCTCATCGACTTTTTCTACACCCTGCGCGCGGCCAAGCTGCCCGTGTCGGTCAAGGAATACCTCACCCTGCTCGAAGCGCTGGACGCCGGCGTGGTGGGCCCCCGCTCCGACGACTCTTGGAGCCTGGACGATTTTTACAACCTCTCGCGCCTGACGCTGGTCAAGGACGAGAAGCACTACGACAAGTTCGACCGTGCCTTCGGCGCCTACTTCAAGGGCGTGGAAATGCTGGCCGACTTCACCAAGGAAGTGCCCGCCGACTGGCTGCGCAAGATCCTGGAAAACGAGCTGACCCCAGAGCAAAAGGCCGCCATCGAAAAGATGGGCTGGGACGAGCTGATGGAGACGCTGAAAAAGCGCCTCGAAGAGCAGAAAGAGCGCCACGAAGGCGGCAACAAGTGGATCGGCACCGGCGGCACCAGCCCCTTTGGACACGGCGGCTACAACCCCCAGGGCGTGCGCATTGGCGGCGCCGGCAAGAACAAGAGCGCTGTGAAAGTGTGGGAGCAGCGCGCCTACAAGGACTACGACGACCAGCAGGAACTGGGCACGCGCAACATCAAGGTCGCCCTGCGCCGCCTGCGCAAGTTTGCGCGCGAAGGCAACGACCTGGAACTGGACCTGCCCGACACCATCCGCAGCACTGCGGCCAACGCCGGCTACCTCGACATCAAGATGGTGCCCGAGCGCCACAACAACGTGAAGGTGCTGCTGCTGATGGACGTGGGCGGCACCATGGACGAACACATCCAGCGCGTGGAAGAACTGTTCAGCGCCGTGAAGACCGAGTTCAAGCACCTGGAGTTTTATTACTTCCACAACTGCGTGTACGACTTCATGTGGAAGAACAACCGCCGCCGCTTTGCCGAGAAGTTCCCCACCTGGGACATCATCCGCAAGTACAACAAGGACTACAAACTCATCTTCGTGGGCGACGCCACCATGAGCCCTTACGAGATTTTGCAGCCCGGCGGCAGCGTGGAATACAACAACGAAGAACCCGGCGCCGAGTGGATCCAACGCCTCACGCACGCCTTCCCCAAGTTCGCCTGGATCAACCCCGAGCCCCAGGGCGTGTGGCAGTACCGCCAGAGCATCAGCATCGTGCAGCAGCTGATCGGGAATCGGATGTTCCCGTTGTCGCTGAAGGGCTTGGAAGAGACTATGCGGTTGTTGTCGAAATGAGGGATTGGGAGGGCCGCACGGCGCCCGCGGCTGATGCGATCAGCTGACCCGTTGCTGCTGGCGCTCTTTGCGCCAACTCTGCTCCTCCCCCGCCCGCCAGGCGCAAGCGATGACAGGCCCCGGACGCTCCGCACCTATCGAATCTGCAGGTGCCTTGCCAGGTGGTCCACCAGCCGATCCACCTTGGGCAGCAGTTGCTTGCTGAGCGGCCACACGATGTGCAACGGCAACCCGTCTGCATCCAGCTGCGGCAGTATCGGCACCAGGCGCCCGGCCGCCAGGTGCCCATCCGCCAGCCAGGTGGCCAGCGGCGCAATACCCAGGCCGGCAACCACGGCGTCGAGCTGCGATTCGCCATCGCCCACTACCAGGCGGCTTTCCACCATGCGGCGCTCTGCAGGTGCGTTGGTGCCGCCAACGCGCCACGGGCTCACGCTGCCGTCTGCCCGGCCATAGGCCACTGCGTCGTGGCTGGCCAGGTCGTCCAGCGACTCAGGCACGCCGCGCAGGCCCAGGTACGCCGGCGATGCGCAGAACACCAGCCGCTCGGTGCCCAGAAACCGGTGGCCCAGGTTGGCGGGCCAAGTGTCTGCACCGCCGATGCGCACGGCCACGTCGATGCCGTCGTCCACCACGTCGACGAAACGGTCGGTGAACGACACATAGGGCTGCACCGCCGCATGCTGGCTGACGAACTGCAGCAGCAGCGGCATCACCTTGAGCCGGCCAAAGGTGGCGGGCAGGTCCACCCGCAAACGGCCCGATGGCTCGGCCGCATCGGCCGCCAGCACGCGCTCGGCCGACTCCAGCTCTTCAAGCACCCGCACGCAGATGCGGTGGAAGGCCGCCCCCGCGTCCGTCAGCCGCAGGCGCCGGGTGGTGCGCTCGAACAGGCGCGTGCCCAGCCGCGCCTCCAGCCGCGCAATGGATTTGCCCACGGCCGAACTCGTCAGGCTCAGCCGCTCGGCCGCCGCCGTAAAGCTGCCCGCCGCCGCCGTGGCCACGAACACATCGATGCCCTTGAGCCGCTCTACCGATTGCATTGGTCACCCTCCCTTCAACCCCACGATTCAGGAAATTCATTCTATAACCGCCGGAAAAACCATCGCCAATAGGATCCTAATTCTTCAATAGACTGACCGGATTCGTTTCTATCAATGCCCCCATGTCTTCTCTTTCACCCCCCGCAGCCGTTAGCGCCAGCCCCGCCGGCACCGGCACCGGCACCGGCACCGCCTCCACCATCATCCTGGCCATCGCGGCCTTTGTCATCGTCACCACCGAGTTCCTCATGGTGGGCCTGCTGCCCGCGCTGGCTGCGGATCTGAACGTTTCGGTGTCTGCCGCAGGCCAGCTGGTTACGCTGTTTGCCATGGTGGTGATGCTGTTCGGCCCCGTGCTCACCGCCTGGCTCGCGCATTGGGAGCGCAAGCGCCTCTTCCTGGGCGTGCTGCTGCTGTTTGCCGCATCCAACGCCGTTGCCGCGCTGGCCCCCAACCTGTGGACGCTGGCCATCGCCCGCATCGTGCCGGCCCTGGCCCTGCCCGTGTTCTGGGGCACCGCCAGCGAAACCGCAGCGCAACTGGCCGGGCCCGCGCGCGCCGGCCGCGCCGTCTCTACCGTGTACCTGGGCATATCAGGCGCCATGCTGTTCGGCATACCCCTGGGCACCGTGGCCGGGGCCACCCTGGGTTGGCGCGGCGCCTTCTGGGCGCTGGCCGCGCTGTGCCTGCTGGTGGCCGTGCTGCTGCAGATGTTGATGCCCACCATGGCGCCAGGCAAGCGCGTGCGGCTGGGCGAGCAGGCGTTGATTTTGAAAGACCCGTTCTTCATCGGCAACGTGTTGCTGTCCGTCGCCGTGTTCACCGCCATGTTCACCGGCTACACCTACCTGGCCGAGGTGTTGGAGAAAATCGCCCACGTACCCTCCGCCCAGGTCGGCTGGTGGCTGATGGGCTTTGGCGCCGTGGGCCTGGCCGGCAACTGGCTCGGCGGCCTGTGGGTCGACCGCAAACCCCTGGCCACCACGGCCGGCTTCAGCGCCCTGCTGGCCATCGGCATGGCCGCCACCGTTGCGCTGGCCACGTCGCGCCCCGCGCTGGTCCTGGCACTGGCCGTATGGGGCGTGGCCAACACCGCGCTCTACCCCGTGTGCCAGATCCGCGTAATGAAGTCTGCCCCCAAGGCCCAGGCCCTGGCGGGGACGATCAACGTGTCGGCGGCCAATGGGGGCATTGCGCTGGGGGCTATCTTGGGCGGGGCGAGCATTCCGCTATGGGGGGTTGGGAGTGTGGGGGTGGCGGGGGCGGTGGTGGCGCTGTTCGCGGCGGTGGGTGCGGGGTTGGTGGGGCGGCTGGGGCGATCGGCAACGCGATAAGCACCCTGCCTTTTGCCCTTTTACCCTTTGGCTCAGGTGGCTGTTTTGGGCGATTGCTGATGGAGGTGGGCGGCACCACCATGAGCCCCTGTGAGATTCTGCAGCCCGGCGGCAGCGTGGAGTACAACAACGAAGAACCCGGCGCCGAGTGGATCCAGCGCCTGACCCACGCCTTCCCCAAGTTCGCCTGGATCAACCCCGAGCCCCAGGGCGTGTGGCAGTACCGGCAGAGCATCAGCATCGTGCAGCAGCTGATCGGGAATCGGATGTTTCCGCTGTCGCTCAAGGGGTTGGAAGAGACGATGCGGTTGTTGTCGAAGTGAGGGGGGCAGGCGCTTCTTCTGTCGCCCCAAAAGAGGACAACTCTCCATCGGCGATTCGATCAACGTCCAGCCACTTTGGGACATTCGCGCCTGACGCCTGCATCGAGATCGGCGTTGTAGACTAATTTGACAGGTCAATTTATGACCAGGCCGGCAAGTCCAGGGCACAAAGCAAGTTTCCACACATCGTCGGCCAGAAGCGGTACTCGAGGAGTGTTGTTTGACGCCCGCTTTATGCTGAATTCCATGGATCAGTGCATCACATAGGTGTCTGCTGCCCGCATTCCTGTCATTTTTTGGCGCGACGATCCGCATCGCTGTCGCTGTCGCTGTCGCTGTCGCTGTCGCTGCCAAGCAGATTCTCTACAGTTCAAAAAGTATTTGGTGAGATCTCCAATACGTTGGTACTGAACAGACGACGCAGTCGCCGTCACGAGACAGGTCGACCGCGATAGCCAGCTGGAGGCGACTTCGTCTCCTTTTGCGTCTTAGGCATAGCAGTCGACTTAAAAAGGGAGGGGTCGACCTCGAACACACTTACCGCAACCTGCCGATTCCCGTGAACGTGAGCGATGAGGCGGTCGTGCTTTGGCAACGGAACTTGCGCCGTTGACCCACCGAACTCTCCCGAGTTCGCCAGAATGACGGGCTGATACATGTGAAAGTGCAAGGCCGCCACCATGTTGTCGAATGTCTGGACGTCTTGGTTCAGGGCCGCCACCAGGAATATGTCAGACCTGTCGCGCAGATCGGCCACGAGGTCAAGGTCCGTAGCATCGAAGCAGATGGCTGCCGCAACTCGAGTACGCGTTTTTGCACCGATAGGTAGTTCAACCAGAGTCACGTGGGGACGGTAACCCTTGATGCCCATCTTGGCTTCAAGCTTCATCGGATGCTTCTTGCCCTGCCACACGTACTGGAACGTGCGCCCGTGTGTCTCGGACTCCTCGCGAATTAGCCACAGGCCCTGATTGATAGTACCTCCAGCGCGAGGGGAATCAAAAAAAGTCAGGCCCGCGAAGATGTTTGCCTTCAGGTCATCCGACAGACGTCTGAGGAGGAACGTATGCTCCGGATGTATAGCTAGCTCAGGGAAAAGCAGCAGGTCCACGATAGGTTCATGGGAACCATCGGCACCGAGGTCTTGAGTAGCACTGGCCCATGTTTTTAGCTTCTGATGCGTGAGCCGACACACCTCTGAGAGATGCCTCTGATGCTCTGCAAGAGCTTTCGGCGTCCAGTGCTTGGGGTCTTTACCATCAAACTCATCAAGTCGCGGCCGCATAGGCTGAACAATTGCGATGCGGAGTGGCCGGTCTACCAGAGGCCGATGGTCGTCGACTGGCACGACATACATTGGCGTTCGGCTCCGTGGTCCAAACAAAGCCGCCTGAACGCGCATCCGCCTATCAACATACGCAAGGAGGTCAGTGCGAGTTCGAGCGGAAGAAATCTCATCGCGCCCATCCGCTCGAAAGTCCACGCCGGGCCACTGAAGCAGGCTGGACAATAGGCCTGAGAGCCAAGGGGAGACGGGCGCCGGCTCATCAAGCAAACCTCTTCCAGAGTTCATAAGTCCGAAGCGTCGCAAGTACCAAGTACTCCTCAAGCCGGAGTAACGTCCAAAGTCCTCTGTAACTAGATACTGACGCGAGGTGAAGTCAATCTCGCCCGTGAGCGCCGACCTCAAGATTCTCCCGAGGCCGTACATCCATGCTTTTTCGACATCAACCCATTCAGGCGTCTCGCACAACGCATCGACAGGATCGGCGGGAGCCGTGCACGCAACCGACATGTAATCTGAATCCAACGGAACGGAATGAAGTGCCGACCACTGCTGGCAGCAAATAGCGATGTCGGCCACGCCGAGTCCATTCTTTAGAAGCCCCTCAATGCCCTGAGTCTTCAGCAGGGCAGCCGCGAGCATGAGCACGCCGTTCTCCTGCGAAAAAGGGTTGTTTGGCTGCGCCATAACTATGGCTAGAGGAACGGGCGCCTGGATACTATCGTCGACACTTGATGCCGCTCCTGCTACGCGACTAGCTTCCAAGAGCGAGCGAGGGATGTGCCTCTTCCAGATCGAAGCTGCCCCGCGCGACTTCATAGCGCTGAGGACGACGTCTGGCCGATTCAATGAAACCATTTCGACCGCACTAGCGATCACGTCAGGCTCCGCTTGCCGGAGGGACTCAGTGAACCAGGCCCCAAAGCGCTTGATGTTGGGGTGCAGTTGCTGCGCAACGAGCGCGAATGGAAGAGCCCCCTGGACCTCCTGCGGCGGCACAGCCTGGAACTGAGCCACACGTTGCAAAGTCAGATAAGACGCCAATTGACTGTCGACGTTGGCCAAGTCACTGAAGGAAGCGTAGTCCCCCATAGATGCGAGGAACAACATAGCCTGCTGATGCAAATACCAAGGGAACCGAGAGTGCTCTTTGATAAGACGCCTAGCAAAGGTGGCTAGGTCCTCGCGATATCCAACGACGTCGATGCCATCTGGATACTCCTCAGGCCGCCTGAATCCCGTCTCGATAGCTCCGGCGCGGAAGAGGTCTGCGGCGATGTACTCTGCCGCCTTCATCTCGCGGCGCTGGTCGAGGCTTGGACTGGGCTTGTTGTAGAAGAGCTTCACTTCCAGTGCTTCAAGAACCGGGAACAAAAGACGGGGATGCGGGAACAGGTCCAGTCCACATCGGAGCAGCAGCGCCAAGGCAGGATTTCTAGCCCAGCAATTGATGAGCTTTCTAGCGGAGGATTCAAACTCATGTGAAATAAGCTGCCCCCCAGTGACTTTGTCCGCGAGCGAACCTCCTCCTTTCACCAGGCCTTCTCGGTCAGTCATGGCGAGACGATGTCGAAGTACTTGGGTCAGTCTAGTGGCAACAAAACGCTTCACCGTGTCATCGCGGACATCGGTATTTGGCACCGCAATAGTCGCGAGTCCCATGCGCGTGCGAGGCCGCTCCTCTTCTTCTTCGATTTGGTCTGACATCCAGAGCAGTCCATCAAGGCCGCCGGCGGCCTGTGTCAACGACTCCAAATCGAACGTACCGCTGACCTCTCCTTTGAGCAGTTCCATCAGGGCTGATACATGGCTTTGAGCTGACATAGCCCGATAGGGCTTCGCGTCCGACTTGTGAGGAGAGAGTTGAAGCGCATTCTTCGCGCCTAGTTCATCACAGTGTTTTCCGAGCCAAATACCAACTGCTCTTTCAACCAGTTTTTTGATGTTGTCCAAGCACTCCACTGTAAGACCACTGGGTGCCTCAACAACGAGCCTCATGTCATCCACATAACGGCAGTAGTCGCGAATGCGAATCTCAAGTTTCATGTCGTCTTGAGGCAAGTCCAGTGTCCCTGCTGCCAATACCTTCTCCTGCATATTTCGGTCGAAACGCACTAGGTAGGCATTCGCAAGGAACCCAGCAGCGACTAGTCCTTGCGGGAGGCCTAAGGGCACGTCTTTGCTGTCCGCCCCCCCTATGAGGTCTGCATGTTCATGCTCGCTTTGCTGCCAGCGCCAATTGAGAATTTTTTTCGCTGCATTCCAGAATTCCGTGTCGGAAGCGAGTTCCTCGGGTAGGCCCCTCCGATCGACATGCTCCTTCTCGAGAAGCTTCAGTTCACCGATGAGCGCATTTCGGTCAATGCTATCGAAGAACGACTTGATATCTAGAGAGACCACGAAAAGCTCTCGACGCGAGCTCATGCGCGGCGCTAGTTCCGCACATATTTGGCGCGGCCGTGCAAGGAAAGTCCGATAGTCTTGGAAGTACTGCCGATAGGTCTTTCCGTTACCCCACGAGAATACAGCCTCATCGCCGCCTGCTGATGACTCTGTCCAAGAGCACTGCAGCCTATTTCCGTAGCTCACCACACTTCTGCTCAAGCGGCCGTCCTCCTCGATGCCGCTCGGGTTGCCCTGAGCGGACTCCACCGCCTCGGCCAAGCAAGCCATCACCGCAGTAGCGAGAGTTTGGTCGCGAATCGAAATATGTGCAAGTGGCCGCAGCTTGAGTTCGCCGGCCGCGCCGGCACTCATTCCAATGACATTAACATTCTCGATAGCTGCCCTGGGCCGCCACTCATTGAAGTATGGCTGGTTGTCCGTTTCATCAAGAATATCCTCGAGAGATGCAACTTGAAAGTCCCACCGAGCATTCTTGGGTGCAGGCACCAGCCTAAGCTCATCTGTCTTAAAGGTTCGCTTCCCCAGATGACGTGCCCATTCCTTTAGGTGAATTTCAAGATTCACCGCGGAAGAATCCAACTCCAAGACATCCGCGTACCAGTTGTGTCGGCGAATGAATGCTTGCGATTTCTTCCAAGCTTGAGAAAGGACCACTACGCTAGTTAGTCGATTCCCTTTAGGAGGTAGGGCTTGAAATTCGGCTTTTATTATGCTCATGTCGCAGTCTGCTTCTCGTTGTTGCCATACAAGTGCTAGGGATAGACAAACTACTGATCACCAGCAGTTTTAGCCATACCACAACCCGTTCTAGTCCATGTGAGGAAAAATTTCTATTCGGTGGCAGTGCAGTAGCAGCTGATACCGCTGAGTCGGTCTCCTCCCGCGCCATCATTTCGCCAACTGTATCTTCTTGTAATCTGATGACTATAAGGCCAAAGGCACTGTCGCGCCGGTAGCCGAAGATCGCTGTGAATAAAAGATGCGGCCGAAGAGTGCGTGATGTGTCTACTATGAACAGGCGTGGTCAAGCAAGACTGCAAAGTCTATAGGGCACTACCCGGATAGGGGCGACGGCGCTGGCAACTATTGAGCGCGCCAGGCCAATCAATATTAAGCCCGCACTAGAAAGAAAAAATTTAGACGTGTGCTTTGCCATAAATGCAGCATTCCAGTGCGCAGCGCTGAACAGCTGCATCCGCTGAAAACGGTCGGTTCGCTTGAATCCCTGCAGGGCAGCATTGGGACAAGAGCCCTCGTGCAATCCAGCGCTCCACGGGGTATGCCATCTTGCAGGTACCCTGCTTTCATCGTGACATTGACCAACCGATGCCAGCTCTCGCACCCAAGTCTCATTACACCTGACCACCAGCCCTGAACAGCGATACAGCCAAGGACCCGGAGGCGATCCACTACGCAAAGCCTGCCCCACGTGACGTCCTTCACCACCCCGCCGCCGCCCCACCCGGGTCGGGGCCAGCGCGTGACGGCTGCACCTGCCAGCCACCACCCTCCTCCGCTGCGCAGCCACCCTGCCCTCACCGCATGCCCCACGCCCAAACCCTCGCCACCGGCGCCAGCCATGGCCTGGCCCTGCGGGCCGATGGCGGTATGCTGGCCTGGGGTGACAATCGGCAGGCGCAGCTGGGCCAGGGGCGCACGATGATTAGCGCAACGGCGCGCGAGATTGCGTTGCCGGCCAAGGCGACCATGGTGCGCACTAGCCGCACAACGGCGCTGGTGCTGGATGCGCAAGGCAATGTGTGGAGTTGGGGGCCCAATCTGCGGGGCGAGCTGGACGATGGCACTCAGGCAGACCGGCCTGCGCCGCAGGTCATTTTTCGCGGGATGACCCACATCGTCAACGGGGGGAGGGAGCGCCCTAGTTCCTGATCGACAGCGAGAGCCAACCCTGGTGGTGGGGGCCGCTGCGCACGAGGTGGATGCCACCGAATACATGGCCAGCTGGTTGTTTGGAGAGTCGTATGAAATTCCTCCGCAGTATCACTTTGCTCGCAGCGTTGACGCTTGCCAGTTCTGCGTGCATTGCTCAGTTGGTCGGTGTAGTCGTCACCCCTGACGGCTATGAAGTCGGAGGCGTTCAATGGAAGCTTGCGACACCTGCAGTGGATGAGGTCGTACGCCTGAGTCCAACACGGGTCTTGATACTGTTCTGCACCACCACACCGCCAGCCAAAATCATCCAGTTCGAGACGGAGCTGGAAGCTCGGCACAAGGTTCCGGTGCAACTTGCCAGCTGGGGTAAAGCATGCCCAGACAACGGCTCTCAAACACGCCATTGGAGTGACCCGAATCGTCTCCAGGTAGGCTGATCGAGACTGCAAACACCTGCATGCAATAGATCTTGGGGCTCGATTGCCGGCGGGAGCCCCAAGCAGAGCTGCGGATTCTCTTGAAGCGCGCATCGTGGCCTGCGCACATGCCCGCGCTCCACAAGGCATCCCCTCTGACACGCGCCCCCGGTTTCATCGTGACAATGGCCCCTGGGTGCCGGCCGTTAGCGCACCTCACCCCACTTCAATCAACGCTAGAAGGATGGACTGACCGCGCATGGACAGCAGCACCGCATGGATCACCGAAACCCTCACCCACCCCCTGGCATGGGCCACCGCGCGCGCCCAGGCCCTGGGCTCCAGGGACTGGCTCGTGCTCGCAGGCATCCTCGTCTTCCAGCGCCTGTGCGTGCACATCGGTATGTGGTCGTATTGCCTGGCGGTGCTGCCAGGCACTGCATTGCATGAAGCCATGCACTGGGTCGTTGCTGCGCTGCTGGGGGCTCGGCCCACCATGCCCAACCTGGTGCCGGTGCGCACGGCCATGGGCTGGCGCCTGGGGTCGGTGCGGTTCCAGGCGGGGTATTTTCGCTCGCTGCCGATTGCGCTGGCACCGGTTGCGCTGGCGCCGCTGAGCTTTTGGTGGGCCACCACCTTCATGCCGGGGGCCGGGTCGGGGGTCATCTACTGGCTGCACGCCTGGCTGGCGGCGTCGGCCTTCGGGGCCAGTGTGCCGTCCACGCAGGACTGGTCGGTGGCCGCGCCGGCCTTGCTGGTGGGCGCGGTGGTGGCCGTGACGCTGTGGGTGGTGCTTTGATCGAGCAACCAATCAACCAGCCAATCATTGTTCGCTCTCTTCAAAGGCTGCGGGTACGATGCCCGCCATATCGAGCCCGCTTGCAGCCATGAAGGCTGCGATCTCTCGTTTACCCCGGTGCCTGCCGCGGCCCACAGAGATTCGGATTGGATAATGCTCGAAACCACGACCGACCAGGAGCGGCGGCAGGCCTACACCCCAGGAGACAGACGTGCCCTCTGTTTTTGACAGGCTCCAGCGGTACTGGTGGTCCTCGGTGGACGCCGAAGGGCTGGACATTCCCCTCACCGCTGTGAACCAGACAAATGCACTCGGCGAGTGTCCTATCCACGTCGCGGCCTGGAAAGGCGAGCCGGAGGATATCGCCTGGCTACTGGACCATGGCGCGGAGATCAACCAAGCTGGTGATTTCGAGATGACGCCGCTTCACTACGCCTACATGGGAGGCAAACCGGACAATGTGGCGATACTCATCGAGCGCGGCGCAAACCGGTTTGCCAGATGTGACCGGGGCATGCTCCCTGATCAGGGCCGTGGCAATGGTGTCCAACGGCCTGTGGTCGACCCAGACAAACTCCCATGAAAATCAACCCACTTGGCGCCGGTGTCTTCACCATCGATGGTTTCCTGTCGCCCCAGGAGTGCGCCCAGTACATCGCCGACAGCGAGGGCCTGGGGTACGAAGAGGCGGCGATCCGCACGGACGATGGCGAGCTGCTGTACAAGGATGCGCGCAACAACGACCGCGTGATCTTCGAACGGCGTGAGCTGGCCGCCAAGCTGTTCGAGCGGGCGCGCCCGCTGCTGCCGGCGGAGCTGAAAGGCCTGCTGCTCAGCGGGCTCAACGAGCGGTTTCGCTACTACCGGTATGAAAAGGAACAGAAGTTCACCTGGCACCAGGACGGTACTGTGCGGCTGAGGCCGGACCAGGAGAGCCTGCTCACCTTCATGGTCTACCTGAACGCCGATTTCGAGGGCGGCAGCACCGACTTTGGCTGGGAGCGCGTGCAGCCCGCGCAGGGCACGGCGCTGGTGTTTCCGCACCGGCTGCGGCACCAGGGTTCGGTGGTGACGGGTGGGGTGAAGTACGTGCTGCGCACGGACGTGATGTACCGGGACCCACAGGGCTGAGAGGCTGAGAATCTC
>NZ_LMIH01000012.1:219425-331045 GCF_001428645.1 Acidovorax sp. Root217 | reverse complement strand
TCGTTGCAAATGCTCGCCATAGCCCGAGCTATGGCTGTGCTTTGCGCCTAGATCCGAGGCGTTGTGACGCGCACTTCGGTCACGGCCAAGAAATTCCCAGCCTCTGAGCGGTGCGCCCCGGGGCGCATGCGCACAGCAGCCGCCGGCGTCCCCGGACACACCCCGATACGCTGCGGGAATCTGTCTTACAAGGAAACGCGGGTTTTGCGGCGATAGTGTGGCATCGCTGGCAGGCCCCCTGCGCCCTGTGCATGCCTTTGCACCCCACGGTGCCGCTGTGCCTGCCGTGTGTGCACCGTGCCGTACCATGCCCCCGTTCATCCCAACCAAAGCCGCCTGCCGTGTCCCGTAGCCCCCTCTCGCACACTGCCCTTTTTTCAACGCCGGCCCGATGGTCGGCGTTGCTGCTTTTCAGTGCCGCCTCGTCGTTGCTGCTGCAGGGCTGCAGCCTGCTGCCCGGGCGGGGGGGCGAAGAGGCGCCGCGCGATGCGGCGTCGAGCCCCATCGAGGCGGACAGCGATGGCAGCCCCTCGTTTGCGGTGGAGGTGCGCGGGCCGGACTCGGTGCGCGAGACGCTGGAGCGGCACCTGGAGCTGCAGCGCTTTCGCCAGTTGCCCGACCTGCAGGCCAGCGAGCTGCAGCGCCTGCTGGGCGCGGCCGATGCCAATGCGCGCGAGCTGCTGGGCACGCTGGGCTACTTTGCACCCACCATCACGGTGGAGCTGACCGAGACGCCCGACGCGAAACTGGCGCCGCGCACGGTGGTGATCACGGTGGACCCGGGGCCGCAGACGCACATTGCCAAGGCCGACATCACCTTTGCCGAGGCGGTGAGCAACGCGCAGGACGGAGAGGGCCGCGCGCGCCAGCTGCGGCGGGTGCAGAACGGGTGGGGGCTGCCGCCGGGCAAGGCGTTCACCCAGTCGGCGTGGGACGGTGCCAAGAACGATGGCCTGCGCCAACTGCAGGTGCGCCGCTACCCCACGGCGCGCATCACCAACAGCCGTGCCGAGGTGGATGCCGACAAGCACGAGGCGAACCTGAGCGTGGCCTACGACACGGGCCCGCTGTACCGCTTTGGCCCGCTGCGGGTGGACGGCAACCAGCGCTACGACCCCGATGGCGCGCGCCGCCTGGCGCGCCTGCCCACGGGCGCGATCTACGACGAGACGGAGCTGCTGGATGCGCAACTGCGCCTGGCCAGCAGCGGGTACTACGACGCGGTGTTTTTGACGCTGGACACCGAGGGCACCGACCCGCTGGCCGTGCCGGTGGTGGCCCAGGTGCGCGAGGCGCAGTTGCAGAAGGTGGTGTTTGGTGCCGGCCTGTCGACCGACAGCGGGCCGCGCCTGACGATTGACCACATCCACAACCAGATGCCCTTGCTGGGCTGGCGCGCGGTGAGCAAGCTGTCGCTCGACCGCAAGAACAAGCTGCTCAGCACCGAGTGGACCGACCTGCCCGGCGAGAACGGCTGGCGCTGGTTTGCCGGCGGCCAGGTGCAGCGCGAGGACACAGGCGACTACGAGACCAACAGCGCCCGGCTGCGCAGCGGCCGCAGCAAGAGCACCAAGAACATCGACCGCAACTACTTTTTGCAGTACGACTATGCCAAGAGCCAGGGGCTGAACGCCCCGCCCTCGGGCACGGCGTTGAGCATCAACTACGGCTGGACGGGCCGCTACTTCAACAACAGCACCGCCCCCACGCGCGGCCACGGCATTGCGGCAGAGCTGGGCGTGGGCACCACGCTCACGCCCGAACGCGACCCCTTTGTGCGCACGCTGCTGCGCTGGCAGAGCTTCATCGCCGCGGGGCGTGTGGAGGCAGACGACGGTGCATCGCGCGCAGCGCGGCTGTCGGTTCGGGCCGAGGGCGGGGCGGTGTTTGCACGCGAAGGCGCGCAGTTGCCTGTGACGCAGCTCTTTTTGACCGGTGGCGACACCACGGTGCGCGGCTATGGTTACCGCAAGATCGGTGCGCGCACCGACAACGGCCAGCTCTACGGCGGGCGCTACATGGCCGTGGGCAGCCTGGAGTGGCAGCGCCCCATCGTCTACAAGGGCAGCATGACGGACTGGGAAAGTACCCTGTTCGTGGATGCCGGCGCCGTGGCCGACAAGGTGGGCGACCTGGACCCGCGCGTGGGCGTGGGTGCCGGTGTGCGCTGGCGCAGCCCGGTGGGCCCGCTGCAAGCCGACCTGGCCTATGGAGTGCAGGCCAAGGAGCTGCGGTTGCACCTGCGGCTGGGCTTCAGCTTCTGACCGGACCCTCGTCTTTTTTTACCCCTCACCGCCCGCCTGATCCTCTGACCGATTGATTGATGTCCGCACGCAACCTGCCTTCCTCCGCCACTGCCAACCGCTCGCCCGATTTCAGCGCCGGGTCGTCGGCACCGCCGCCACCGCCGCGCAGGCGCCGCAGCTGGCTGCGGCTGCTGGCCTGGCTGGTGCTGGGCCTGCTGGCGCTGGTGCTGGCCGTGGGCGGGGGCGCGTGGTGGTGGGCGGGCAGCAACACATCGCTGGCCCTGGCGCTGGCGCGGGCCGCGCAGTATTTGCCGGCGGACCAGAAGCTGGAGAGCCGCGACGTGAGCGGATCGCTGCGCGCGGGCGGCAGCATTGGCTGGCTGCGCTGGAGCAGCCCGGCCATGGTGGTGGAGGTAGACGGAGCGCGCATCGGCTGGCAACTGGCCCCGCTGCTCAGCCGCAAGGTGGAGCTGGGCGAGGTGCATGCCGCTCGTGTGCGCATCACCCCGCAGGCCACGGCGCCCAGCAGCACCGAGCCCCTGAAACCGCTGGAGCAGTTGGTGCTGCCGGTGCAGGTGAGCGTGCCCTTCAAGGTGGACAGCCTGGAGTGGGCGGGCTCGCCCGAGCAGCAGATCAGCCTGGCCGGCAAACCGCCGCAGCAGGAAGGGCGGGCCGGCCGGCCCGCCGTGCAGGCCCAGAACCTGGCCGGTGACTACCGCTACGACGGCAGCGAGCACCACCTAAAGATCGACAACGTGGAGCTGGCCCAGGGCCGCTACAGCGCCCGCGTGAAGCTGCAGGCCCAGGCCCCCATGGCCATCGACGCCACGGTGGACGGCACGGTGCAGACCACGCCCCCGGGCGGCGGCAACCCGCTGCAGGTGGGCGCGCATGCCACGCTGCAGGGCACGCTGGCCACGGCGGCGGCGCAGTTGGAGCTGGCCGCGCGGCTGCAGCCGGTGGCGGTGGCGGCCCAGGTCGCGGCCTCGTCGGCATCGGCACCCCTCGCTGCACCGCGCAAGAACGCGCCCGCAACTCCCGCCAAGGCAAGCGCCCCCACCGAGCCCATGCAGGCCGATGTGCAGGCCACCATCCTGCCCTGGGTGCCCCAGCCGCTCAAGCAGGCACAGGCCACCCTCAAGGCGTTGGACCTGGCGGCCCTGTGGCCCCAGGCGCCGCGCACGCTGCTGCATGGCACGGTGCAGGTGGACCCGGTGGCGGCCACTGCTGCTGCCCCTGGCGCCCCTGCCGCACCCCCGGCCCCGGCATCCACACCCACCTCGCCCGCTGCGACGCCCTCACTCGCCGGCATGGGCTGGAACATCGAGGCCGACCTGCGCAACGACTTGCCCGGCCCGTGGGACACCAAACACCTGCCCCTGGCCGCGCTGCAGGCCCTCGCGGGCTTTGACGGCGCGCGCTGGGATGTGCCTGCGGCCACCGCCACCATCGGCACGGGCAAGGCGGCTGGCACCATTGCGCTGAAGGGCCAGTTCACCCCTGCCACCGGCGCGGCCGAGGGCCAGGCCGAGCTGCGCAACCTGCGGCCTGACGCGCTGCACACCGCGCTGGCGGCGGCACCGCTGGGCGGGCGCATCACGGCCCAGGGCCAGGCCGACCAGGCCGTGCGCTTTACGGCAGACATCCGCGCCACGGGCACGGCCCCTGCGCAAGCCCCCGTGCAGGCTGCGGGCAAGAAAGGCGCCCCGCTGCTGCGCATCAACGTCTTCACCGCGCAGGGCCAGTACCTGGCGCAGACGGGTGGCGGCACGGTGCAGCTGGACCGCCTGCTGCTCGACGCCCTGCAGGCCAAGGTCGAGGCCACGCAGCTGCGCGTGGCCATTGGCGAACAATCGGCCCAGGGCCAGCTGCGCGCCACGGTACCGGGCGCCTCGGCCAGCGCCAATGGGCAGATAGCACCCACCAAGGGCGCGGGCGAGTTGCAGGTGCAACTGAGCGATGCCGAGCGCACGCAGGCCTGGCTGGCCAGCCTGCCGGGCATGGCGGATGCAACCAAGGGCGCCACGGCCAAGGGCCAGGCACAGATCAATGCGCGCTGGACGGGCGGCTGGCAGACCGCTCAGCGCCAGGTCGAGGCCCTGGCGGCCGGCAAGGCCCTGCCCGCAGGCGGCAAGGACGCCGCGAACAACTTCACCCTGCAGGCCCGCGTGAACGCACCCCAGCTCGACGTGGCCCTGCCACCGGGCAAGGGCACTGCAGGGGGTGCAAGCCCCATGTCCGCGATCCAGCTGCGCGGGGTGAATGCCGAGGTGGCGGGCTCGCTCGCCCAGGCCACGCTGGCGCTGGATGGCGAGGCCCGCACCG
The DNA here is from genome assembly GCF_001428645.1 of Acidovorax sp. Root217. Taxonomy (NCBI): domain Bacteria; kingdom Pseudomonadati; phylum Pseudomonadota; class Betaproteobacteria; order Burkholderiales; family Comamonadaceae; genus Acidovorax; species Acidovorax sp. Root217. Next base: position 326,474 of record NZ_LMIH01000012.1, on the reverse strand, counting down.
GCACGCAGCGCGCCACGGTGCGCACGCGCCTGTCGGGCGGCATGGGCGGCGCCAACGAATGGCAGGCCCAGGTGACCGAGTTGCGCCTGCAAGCGCAGGACACGCAACTGCCCGGCCCCTGGGCCGTGCAGTTGGCCGAGCCGGTGACCGTGAAGCTGCGCATGGGTGCGGCCACGCCAGCCCCTGCTGCTACGGCATCGGGCACCACCACGGCCACCAGCGCCGCCCTGTCGGTGCAGGCATCGGCCGGCCAGGCGCGCATCACCGGGCCAGTGCCGGGCACCGCCACGCTGCGCTGGCAGCCCATCACCTACGCCGGTGGCGGCGGCAGCCCGCTGCGCCTGCAGACGCAGGGCAGCCTGCAGGGCCTGCCCATGGCCTGGGTCGATGCGCTTGGCGGCGGCAGCGATGCCGCCGGCAAGCCGGCCCAGCCCCTGCTGGCCCGCCTGGGCCTGGCGGGCAACATCGTGTTTGACGGGCAGTGGAACGTGGACACCAGCAACGGCCCCCTGCGCGCCAGCGCCAGCGTGCGCCGCGCCTCGGGCGACCTGCGCATTCTGGCGGTGGACTCGGCCGCCATCACCACCGTGCAGAGCAGCGGCCAGGGCACCGGCGCGGGCAGCCCCAAGGCCACCGTGACCGAAGAGCCCGGCAGCGGCAGCAATGCCGGCGTGCGCCAGGCCGAGCTGAGCCTGGAGGCTGAGGGCGATGCCCTGCGCGCCAAGCTGGTGTGGGCCAGCGACCGCGCCGGCGAGGTGGACGCCACGGCCAGCACCCGCCTCACCCTGGGCAGCACCCTGGCACAGACCACGCTGGCGCCCGACGCACCGCTGGCCGCCACCCTGCGCGCTCGCCTGCCCGACGTGGGCGTGTGGTCGGCCCTGGCGCCGCCGGGCTGGCGCGTGCGCGGCACGCTGGATGCCAACGCCACCTTGTCGGGTACCCGCGCCGCGCCGCGCTGGGCCGGCACGCTGGGGGCCGACGAGCTGGCCGTGCGCTCCGTGCTCGACGGGGTGGATCTGCAGGGCGGGCGCCTGCGCGCCGCGCTCAACGGCAACCAGCTCGATATCACCGAGTTTCGCTTGAAGGGCGGCAGCGGCAGCAAGGCGCGCATCCCCGGCTACAGCGGCAACCGCACGGCGGCCCCGCAGGACGGTGGCAGCCTCACCGGCACGGGCCGTGTGACCTGGGGCGATGCGGCAGCCAACAACAACAGTGGCATGTCGGGCCTGGCCATGAGTTTTCAGGCCGAGGCCAAGGCCCTGCAGGTGCTGGGCCGGGCCGACCGGCAGGTCAGCGTGTCGGGCAAGGTGCAGGCGCAGTTGCAGCAGGGCCAGTTCAGCGTGCGCGGGCAGCTGACCACCGACCGCGCCACCATCATCCTGCCCGACGAGACCGCGCCCAGCCTGGGCAGCGACGTGGTGGTGCGATCCGCCGCCAAGGACCGCGAGGCCCAGGCCAAGGCCCAGGCCGTGGCCAAGGCGACGCAGGCCGCCGCGCAGCCCGCCACCGGCACCACACCCACCACGGCCAAGCCGCCCGACATCGCCATCACGCTGAACCTGGGGCGCGACTTTGCGCTGCAGGGCCAGGGCATCACCACGCGCCTGACAGGCGAACTCGACATCCGCAGCAGCTCCGTGCCCGGCGCGCCCCCGCGCGTGATCGGCGAGGTGCGCACCGAGCAGGGCCGCTACCGCGCCTGGGGCCAGGTGCTGGACGTGGAGACGGGGCTCATCCGCTTCAGCGGCCCGTACAACAACCCCTCGCTCGACATTTTGGCGCTGCGCCCCAACATCAGCGTGCGCGCCGGCGTGCAGGTCAGCGGCTCGGCCCTGGCACCGCGCGTGCGCCTGTATTCGGACCCCGACCTGCCCGACGCCGAAAAACTCTCGTGGGTGGTTCTGGGCCGCGACGCCGCGGCCGGCGGCGCCGAAGCCGCCGTGCTGCAGCAGGCCGCCCTGGCCCTGCTAGGCCGCAAGGGCGGCGGCGGCACCGCCAACGTCGCCAGCCGCCTGGGCCTGGACGAGATCGGCTTCAAGGGCCCCGGCTCGGGCGACGACGCCACCGGCGCGGCCCTGACCTTCGGCAAGCGCCTGTCCACCGACCTGTATGTGACGTACGAGCGCAGCCTGTCGGGCACGCTGGGCACGCTGTACATCTTTTATGACCTATCGCGCCGGCTCACCCTGCGCGGGCAGACGGGGGCGCAGAGTGCGGTGGACATCATCTATACGCTGAAGTACGACTGATGCGGCATTGCGTTCAACCGCCTGGCGTCGTTGGTTCGCCTTGCCGTGCTACAGCACTGTCTGCGGCTTCCCGCCTAGCCATGCGGCTCAACGCAAAGCCGCATGCGGGGGCAGTCAGCGCGAAAACCCGTCCTTGCCGCAAGAGCACCCGCGCAGCCCCTACAATCGCCCGCTGCGTCCTCCTCGTAGTTCAATGGATAGAACGAGTGCCTCCTAAGCGCTAGATACAGGTTCGATTCCTGTCGAGGGGACCACCCCAGGCCTTGCAAATCAATGATTTGCAAGCGCGTCACAGGCTCTGGGGACATGCCGGGGGCACGGCACCATCGACTACATCTCCCCCCAGCCGCCTCGCTGCGGACTGCCTTCACAGCACGCCCAGCATCTGAACCGCAGGCCGTGGCTCCACAGCCGCCAGCCGAACCGGTAAAAAATGCCCGCCCCGAAGGGCGGGCAAAAGATAGGCCGGCTGGAGTACCCCGCAGATACTGGGCGCCTATCCGGCCACGTCTGCCCACGTGGCACCGCACCATGAAAGCGGCACCTCCACTATGGCGAGATGTGTGCGCGCAAGGTGTAGGAGTACGGGCCCCGGGGAGGGGCAGCAGGCCAACGCCTTGCAGCCCCTGTTGTCCTACAGGCACCTGCCGGAGAACCGACCCGGATGGATGCATTGTCAGCAGCGCAACGGGCCCCGCCGCGATGGCCTGAACCATTCCCGCTATGGCACGGGCTACCGCTGCGGTTGGCGCCTTGCCATGTCGCGATATCCACCGGCCATATAAGTGGTACCGGTTGGCGAAACGGCGCACTAGACTTGAGCCACCGAGCCACCGAGCCACCACGGCCACCGGCGGCCAAGGCTGCGCCAGCCACTGGACAAGACACGTGAGAGGGAGAACCGCCGATGCGACGACAGATCTGGATGGTGCTGCGGCGCAAGGGCGATACCTTCGAGGTGGAGTACCCGGACTGGTGCAACGCGCGAGCCTGCACTTGAGGCTGCTGCCAGCGATCAATGCCAAGGCCGGCCCGCCCCACCCATGGCCTGCAAGCATGTGCCTTGGGCCCCGCTGCTACGATGGCAGCCATCGGCCAGAGCCGGCAGCGGACACGCATGGGCCCAGCCATCCATTCATTTATCGGGAGAAGGCATGGAGCGTTGGGAAATCATCGAGCGCTGGGTTCTCGTGGCTGTAGGCATTGCCCTGATTGCGTTCTGTGCCTGGGCGCTGGTGTATGCGCAGCGGGGCATCATCGTCCTGCTGCTGCTGCCGCCCGTGATTTTCTGGGTCTTCTGGCAGGCGTTCTACGAAGACAACCAGGGCACCAGCGAGCCTGTCTCGGGCGCGGAGCGTGCCATGTACGGCACGTACCTGTGGGCGAGGCGCCTGGTGCTGGGGGGCATTGCCCTGGCCCTTGGCGCAGCGGCCTTCGGGATGGTGCTGGCAGGCATGGATCTCACCGCGATTCTTCTTGTCGGCGGGCTTGCCCTGTTCACCGGATGGGTGGCTCTCTTCGGCGCGGGCAGGAGCAAGTCGATGTCAGACGACCTGCAGACCCATCGTGAACGCCGTAAGCGCTGCCGATAATTGTGATGTCAGCAGGGGAGCACCCACAGGGCCACGGCGCCTGGCGCCATGCGCACCCCCACCCCACCAACAGCCCCAAGCAACGGAACTTCCTACCATGAAATCTGCAAACCCCCTGCTTGTCGCAACCCTGCTGGCCCTCGGCGGTGCACAGGCTTGGGCCGCGTCCGATGCGGTGGCCGAATTCAAGACGCTGGTCGCCAACTGCAAAGCGTTCTATGCAGCCAAGCCCGCCACCGAAGTGCAGTTCAGCGAGGGGCTGAAGTCCTGGATCAAGACGGCGCGCCTGCCCATCGAGGTGCGTTACGACGTGAAGAAGACCGACTCGCTGATCCGGCCCTTTTCTGCCTTCATCGAAATCACCGAGGTCGTCGCCCACGTCAAAGCCCCTGGGGAAGAGGCCGCCCGGCAGCTCAAGGTCACCGCAGGCGATGGCCTGTGGGATTCGAGCCGATTCATGTACATGCTGAACTTTGTCTATGAAGACGGCCGCTGGGTGCCGGTCGATGACTTGCGCTCGCGCGCTGCCCGCGACAAGGGCGCCAAGGGCGCCAAGCAGTTTGCCAAGCCGTTCAGCATGGCGTCTTCTGCAGCCGATATGCAAGACCCCAAGGCCCCATACGCGGCCTGCGTGCCGAAGTAAGTGGGGTGCAATCGGCGACAACCGGTCATCCAGGCAGACGACTTACCGCGTAGATCTGTTCCAACACGGGGTCTCCGACCCAGGATGCGAGCCACTTCATGACCACCCAACACACCGCTGACGAAGCCGTGCAGGCGTACCTGCGGCGCTTGGAGCAAGCAATGGACAACTTCGGATCTGCGTTGCCGGTGAACGCCAACCGCCCACCCCATCAGTTGGCCATAACGAGCATCGACGAGCACGACTTCGGATGGGTCTACTTCTACGATTCGGCTGAATACGTGAAGACGGGTGATTTCCTTCACTCCCTTGCAGGCAATGCGCCTGTGATCGTGGATAGAACGACCTGCAAGCTCTATTCGTGCGGAACCGCACATCCCGTTGAGTACTATGTTGAGGAATTTCGCAAGGGGGTTCGACGTCCGCTCTAGCCGTCCACAAGTCCTCCACGGCATGCGGATGGAGTTGGGATCTAACTCTTTGCATGAGCGGCCTATCACCTGCCTCGTAGCGGGGGGAGCCGGTTGGGATGGGCCGCCAGGCGAAAAGCTCACCCTGCATGCTTGGCTGCAGCTACGCGGTCTTTACCATTTTTGGTCGCGTGACCTCAGCCCGTGCGCGGCTATCACGTCCTTGCCCTGCATTTCGCACTCCGCGTACCCGAAACCGTCGCCCTGTGGAAACTTCACCTGATGCCAGGTCTTTCCAGCCATGTCGGAGGTATGAGTACCCTGGGTCGCGACGATACGTGCACCAGCCGGAATCGTTCCCCGCTCATACAGTGTCTTCTGACACTCCAGGCCAAGGCATTCAAATTCATACTTTGGGTTCGAGGGTGGGCAGTTCCTCACCTCCAGGATCTTTCCTGAGTCCATCACCGCCACCGGGGCGTCCGGGGGTGCGCATCCGATCAAGGGCACGCTCGCGAACAGAACCAGCGCCGAGCCCGCCAGGCCGGTGCACAAGCCTGCAGCCCGCAGAGCCCGAGGAACAAGCCGGGTCATGCCATTCGTTGTGGTCACTGGGTTCTCCTGGAAGTGGCTGCACGCAAGACCTTCGTGCGCTCGGGTTGGTGGCCGGATTCTGCAGCACGCACGCGGAGCCCCACCTAACCCACCACCACTATGCCTGCTGCAACTTCCCCTGCTCGGCGCGCCGCGCCGTCATGGCCGTCCCCATCGACGCCGACATGATCAGGCAGATGGCCAGCCACTGGTTGAACGTCAGGTACTCGCCCAGCAGCACCAGGGCCAGCAGTGCCGCCACGGCGGGCTCCATGCTGATCATGATGCCGAAGGCCTCCTTGGGCAGGCGCTTCAAGGCCATCATCTCCAGCGAGATGGGGAAGGCGCTGGACACGGCCGCCACTGCCACGCCCACCAGCAGCACGTAGGGCGACAGCAGCGCGGTGCCGGCATGCACCACGCCCACGGGCACCACCACCACGGCTGCGGCCAAGAGGCCCAGCGACACCGAATGCCCGGCGTGCAGGTGCCCCACGCGCTTGCCGAACACGATGTACAGCGCCCAGAAGGTGGCGGCCGCCAGCGCATAGGCCACGCCCGTGGGGTCGAGGGTGCTGCCGTTCATGCCCAGGGGCAGCAGCATGCCCAGGCCCACCACGGCCAGGGCCACCCAGACGAAGTCAATGGCGCGGCGCGAGGACAGCACGGCCATGAGCAGTGGGCCCGAGAACTCGATGGCCACGGCCAGCCCGAAGGGCAGTGTGCGCAGCGACATGTAGAACGTGAGGTTGGTGGCGCCCAGCATGGCACCGTAGAGCACGATGGCGCGCAGGTCTTTGCGCGACAGCTGCCAGCGCCAGGGCCGCCACAGCAGCAAGAGCAGCAGCGCGGAGAAACCCACGCGCACGGCCGTGGTGCCCTGCGCGCCCACCAAAGGGAACAGGTAGTGCTTGGCCCACGAGGTGCCAATGCCCAGGGCCGTGACGGCGCCGAGCACGGCGAGAAAAGGAACAAAACGCTGGTAGCGGATCAACAGGGAGGACATGGCTGAAAATATAGTGCGATCATGGCGTGCTTTTGGCTCTAACTTCAGCCCTATCGCGCAACTTTCGCTCACCAACCCTTTGCCGCTGGAAAGGTCCGCCATGCCCGCCGCCCCCGCCTTGGACACCTTCGACCTGGCCATCCTCGACATCCTGCAAAAGGACAACACCACGCCTCAGCGCACCATCGCGCAGGCCGTGCATCTGTCGGCTCCTGCCGTGCAGCGGCGCATCCAGCGGCTCGCGCAGACCGGCGTGATCCGCGCCAACGTGGCCGTGATCGATCCCGAAAAGGTGGGTCTGCCCCTGACCATCATGGTCGAAGTGCACCTGGAAAACGAGCGCCCTGACCGCACCGCCCCGCTGCGCGCCCGTATTGCCAGCGAGGCGGCCGTGCAGCAGTGCTACTGCGTGACGGGCGAGGCGGACTACCTGCTGGTGGTGACGGTGGCATCGATGGCGGACTATGACGCGCTGACGCGGCGGCTGTTCGAGGGGGATGACAACGTGCGGCGGTTTCGCACGTCTGTGTCGCTGGGGTGTCTGAAGGCGGGGTTGCAGGTGCCGCTGGGCACGGGTGAGGGTGGCGCCGCCTGAGTGGCGGCCCCGGCCGTCGACATTTAAGCCCTTGTGCGCTGACCAGCGCAGTTGTCGCTGGAGGTGGGGCCAGGCGCGCAACAGGGCTTTGGGCAATGGGCTGTAGCTGCTAACCTGCCCTGAACGAAAGAAGTAGAAGCACCATCTGATGGAAAAGAAAGAGCAACCGCCGCACATCTTGGCGGTGCCCACCGCACCCGAGCACTGGTCCGACAGCAGCAAGCAGTCGTATGCCTACCAGTCGCCCCCTCGCGAGTACAGCGACCGCCACTACACCTGCCGGCACTGCAGGAAAGCGGCGGTGTTTACCGGCCAGGAGCAGCGTGAGGCTTACGAAGCGCGAAAGGCCTACATCTGGCAGGCCCGGGTGCTGTGCGCGGAGTGCTTCGCCACCCGGATGCAGATTGAGGCCGAACTGCTGGCATGCGCGCACCGCTGGCAGACCGCCCGGGCCAAATGCAATGCCGACACCCCGTTCCTGCGGCGCTGGCACGGCCTTCTGCAGCAGCATGTGGACTACGGCGGGAGCCGGGACGAAGGCAACACCCATATGTTGCTGGCCCTGTTGCGGGGGCGCGAGTGCTGATGCGGACAGGGACGCCTGGCATGGGGAGCGCGGCAGACCCCGCTTTGCGGCACCCGGTTGCTTATCCGACTTCGGCCTTTTGCCAGGCACCGACTTCGGCCGAACGCACAATCGCGCAACGATGTTCACGCGTTTTGTAGTTCACAAAAATGATGACGACTCTGGAAGACGCCAGGGCCTGTTCCAGGCTCTGGCAGATCTGGAGTCCGAAGGCCGCCTGCAAGGCCATCATCAGGACATCTACATGGAGTTGCGGGACTGGTTCCGCCACCACCTGAAGCAGCCAAGCAGCTTCGCGCGGGCTGCCCGGCCACACGCCAAGAAGGTGGCCTTGAGTTGGTTCAAGGACTCTGCGGTGGAGCATATTCGCCAGATGCGGCGCATGTCCGCTTTGCTTGCCGAGCATGATGTGCCGGTGGATGTCCTAAAGACCAAGCGGCCCGGCTACATCGTCTACGAGGACGAGCACCAGGTAGCAGCGGAGCCCTTCAGCGATACACCCACTTAGGCACGAGGGACCTGTGCATCGACAGCGAATCCGCCAGTGGCCTCCATCGCATCCCGGCCACCCAGGGCCGCAGGCCAATTGCCTTTAGCCAAGCCACTGTCGGTCTTGAGCAAAGCAGCACTTGCGCGCGTGAGGCCCTTGGCTGGTTCGGCGTTGCACTGAACTCGACGGTAACCGCACTGCACCCTTGTTCTTTGAATCAGCCCCGGAACTGCAGGGTCGGCGCTTCACCATAGATGGCCGCGAGCTTCTCGAACAAGGCATAGATCTCCAGCGTCTTTGCGGCTTCGAGGTAGCCGGCATCTTCCATGAAGGGCGCGACATTGCCGTCGCAGAACACGCCGATGCCGCGGATCTCGCCCAGGCCGTCTTCGCCCTCTGCGCTCATGAAGCCGATGCTCACGTGCCCGTACACGTCCAGGGTGTAGTCGATGTCGTTTTGCTCGCAGAACGCGGCCATGTGGTCCTGCAGCTGCTGCGTCAGCGCGTTGATGCCCGGCAGCTTGCCCTGGCCCTCGCCGTCCTTGTGCTCCGAGCTGTACTGGCTGAAACCAGCATCGAAGTTGATCTCATCGGTGCGGATACCGTCGAGCGCATCGCGCAGCGCCCCCAGCGTGGCGTGCGGCAGCTGCTCCTCGCCGTGCTCATCTTCCTCGCTGTCGTAGGGATAGCTCCAGACATCGGTGGCCTGGTCAGGGGACACCAGGCCCTGCTGCACCAGCAGATCGATTGCTCGCCGGGTGTTGGCCGGGTTCTCGAACGCCTGCTTGCTGAGGGGCATGAGCAGGTAGAGGGAAATGGACATGGGTTGCTTTGCGTGTTGAGGGGTGGGTGGGCCGGTACGGCAGGTGGCGCATTCCAGCGCCTGCAGAATGCAGGAGGGATCAAGCGATGATCAAGCCACGGGACTTCGCGCCGGGGCCGTTTCGATAGTAAGCAATCGCGACGCCCTGGCAATGGACATTCTGTCCAGTCCACTGCCAATGCGTTGCCGCGTGGGGCAGCGGCTACCGGCCCTGCGCCAGGAACGCCGCCACCAGCGCATTGGCGTGCCCATGGCCCATGCCGTGGTCGGTCTTGAGCAGGGCGACGTACTCCATGTGCTTGAGCGCGCCCGCCGCGCGCAGCACGTCCATCCAGTGACCGATGGGCTGGCCATACTTGGCCTCGATGGAGGGGAAGTACGAGGCGGGGCCCTTGACGGGGTTGGTGCTGGACTCGGGCATGGGCGGGCTCCTTGGTGGATGGGCATGGGGGCAGACGGGACACACGGTGCGTGCCATGCGCCCCTGTTCCTGCGGCCTCCTGTTGCTACGACGAACGAAGGGGGTGGATATCGACAAGCCGTTGCCAAAAACTGGGATGGATTGGTTGAATGCTCTCGGCCTCTCGCCGCCATCGTAGCTTTCGTGGGCAGCCGTACGGCGACACGCGAGACTGTCCTACGGGTGTCCGCGAGTTCAAGCAATCCCCGGCATATCGATTACCCCCGACGATTTCCCATCTGCATCACCGATGGGAAACACATGAAAACGCCAAGTCTGCTCTGGTCCGCGCTCATTGGGGCGGTTGCCAGCGCCCGCTCCATGACGCCGATGGCCACGCTGTCGGCAGCAAGGCTGCTGGGCCACTCCACGCCTGGCAGTCTCGCACTGCTGGACCGCCCCTTGTTCAAATATGGAGCGCTCGCGATGGGCGCCGGGGAGTTGGCCGGCGACAAGATGAAGACGGCACCTGACAGGACCGTTGCCTTGGGCCTGTTGGCGCGGGTCATGAGCGCCGGCATTGCCGGTGCGGCACTGGCCCCGCGCGGCCGCGAGCAGGCCGGGGCGCTGGCAGCGGTTGCCACCGCGGTGCCTCTGGCCTACGTCACGCTCGGTGCCAGAAAGAGCGCCATGAAACACATCGGCCAGACGCGCAGCGGCCTGATCGAGGATGCGTTGATCATCGCTGGCGGTATCGCCATCGTCGCACTGGCAGTCAGGCCCGCAAGCCGCCTGTGAACGCGCGCCCAGGGCGTCAGGGCACGGTGTAGTTCGAGCAGTCGGGCACGGGGGTATCCGGCACGTAAGCGCGGGCTTGCGGGGCGAAGCGGTACAACCGCTGGTAACTGCATTGGGGATCGGTCACGGTGACAAGGTCACGTTGCCGAAGAGGCCGCGCCGCCAGCGAGTCTTTGGAGCGCGACACGCGCCCCGGAAAAGAGGTCGCCTTGCTTCGATAGCGCAGCACCGGCATGCCTCCCGCAGCGGATGCGCCCGCCAGTGCAAGGCTGGCGTCGAAGCCGTATTCGTCGTGGCAGGCCCCGGCACGCTGCTTCATGTGACGCTCGCTGAAACACGCCCGGATCGTCGCGCTGCCGCTTTGCGTAACGCTCAGCACCTCGAACGGTGGCTGGCCCGGCACAAAGGCGATGAGGTGCAGCGTGGTTGCACTGGCCCCGCCGCCGGAGTACATGGTGCTCTCGCGCGCCTGTACTCCCGCCAGGAAGCCGCCCTCGAAGCGGATGATCCTGGGCCACGGCTCCACGGACGCATTGTCGCCAGAGGATGCCAAGCCAGCCATCCGATAGGCCACCTGGGCCGGATCACGTTGGCCGCCAGGCAACTGCAGGCCCACGTCGGTGGTACACGATTGGCCTTCGCAGCCGGGTTGGGAGGGAGCGATTTCGACGCAGAGCTGGTCAGGCGCACAAGCGCGCGCCACGCCGTTGTCTGATGGACTGACGACCACCAGCGTGTCCATGCGCGGTGGCGCGGCAAGGGCGGGTAGCGATGACACCAGAAGCGTCGCGGCGAAAAGTATGGATTTGCGCATGGTCAGGAATGGGGTGTGCTGGCAGCATGCATTTCAGCACAACGCTCTGACTGGAGCGCAGCGCGGCAGGCGGGCCCATCGCCTGCCGGGAGGGCTCACCTCAGCCGCAGCGCCCGCTTCATCTCCACTCCCGTCAACCGCAGCCTCGGCCCCGACAACAGCTCGCACATGCGCGCACTGAGCGGCGCCTGTGCCCCATGCTGCGCCGCCAGCCGCACCACGGCGCCGCAGATGGCGTCGATCTCGGTCACGCGGCCGGCTTCGAGGTCGTCCCACATGGAGGAGCGGGCCGTGGCGTCGATCTGCAGCATGCGCCTGGCCAGGCGGGTGAACAGCCAGTTGGGCAGGCGCATGACCTTGGGCAGCATGCGGGGCGAGACGGCGGTGACCTGGGCGGGGGTGATGCCGGCGCGTTCCATCACGCCCAGGGCCTCGGTCTGCAGGGCGGCGAAGACTTGGCGGCAGTCGCGGTCGAGCAGTTCGTCGCGCAGGGGCAGGTTGGACAGGGCGTTGACCGGGTTGTTGAGGTTGAGCAGCAGCTTGCCCCACTGCACGGCGCGAATGTCGTCAGGCAGAACAGTGGCCAGGCCGGCGGCGTTGAAGACTGCCGCCACGGGCTCGGTGGCGGCATCGCGCTGCAGCTGGATGGCGCCGGCCGTGGCGCGGTGCACCTGGGCGCCGCGCAGCACCACGTTGTAGGGCACCATGCCGGCCAGGGCCTGGAGCGCCGGGGCCTGGGCTGCTATGCGGGCGACGTTGTCGACGCCGTTCTGCAGCGAGATGACGGGCGTGCCGGGCGCGCACGCAGCAGCCAGCTCGCGCGCGGCGCTTTCGGTGGCGCCGCTTTTCACGCAGAGCAGCACCACCGTATCTGGACCCGGCGCAGCCTCTGCCAGCGTGCCGGCCAGGCGCAGCTGCGCGGCGGGCACGTGCGCGCGGTAGCCGTCGAGGTCGGTGATGGTAAGGCCCTCACGCGCCAGGGGCTCCATGGCGTGGGGGCGGCCGACCAGGCAGACGCGTTGCCCCTGCGCGGCCAGGCGCCCACCCACGTAGCAGCCAATGGCACCTGCGCCCAACACGATGAAGTTCATACGATGCAGCCCCCTTGATGTTGAGGCGCATTGTGCGGCCAGGATGCCGCCGCCGTTGCTGCCTATGCGACGCTTGTGACCACCCCAGCAAACCGCACCGTCACCCGCAGCCCGCCCAGCCGAGGCGATGCATCGAGCCCCACGCTGGCGCCATGCGCCTGGGCAATAGCCTGCACGATGGCCAGACCCAGGCCGCTGCCGGGGGCGCTGTCGGCGGCTTCGCGCACGAAGCGCTGCATCACGCGCTCGCGGTGCTCGGGGGCGATGCCAGGGCCGCTGTCTTCGACCACCAGCTCCACGGCGTTGCCGGCCTTACGGTGCAGCTGCAGGTCCACCTGGCCGCCTGGGGGCGTGTACTTCACGGCGTTGTCGAGCAGGTTGCGCACCAGCATGCGCAGGGCCTCGGGGCGGCCGGGCACGGGGGCGGGGTCGGATTCGAGCAGGCCCATGTCCATGTCGCGGGCCTGCGCGGCAGGGGCCACGTCGGCCAGGGCGAGCTGGGCCACGGCGCGCAGGTCCACGGCCTCGGTGGGGGTGGAGCCGGCGGCGCTGGCCTCTTGCCGGGCCAGGGTGAGCAACTGCTCGACCAGGCGCGTGGCGCGGTCGATGCCGGCGGACAGGCGCTCCACCGCGACGGCGCGGGCACCATCGTCGCTGGCGCGCTGCAGGCCCTGCAGCTGCAGGCGCAGCGCGGCCAGGGGCGAGCGCAGTTCGTGCGCGGCATCGGCCACGAAGTGCTGCTGCGCGGCAAAGGCGCCCTGCACCCGCTCGAACAACAGGTTGAGCTCGGTCACCAGGGGCTGCACCTCGTCGGGCAGCGCAGCATCGCTCACGGGCGAGAGGTCGTCGGCCTGGCGGCGCGCGAGCTGGCGGCGCACGCGCTCCACCGGTGCCAGCGAGCGGCTCACGCCCCACCACACGGCCAGTACCAACAGGGGCGCCATCACCGCCAGCGGCGCCAGAGTGCGCAGCGCCAGGGTGCGCGCCATGCCGCTGCGCACGGCCATGTTCTGCGCCACCTGGATGACCTGCGAGCGCGTCTGCAGCGAGAACACGCGGTAGGTGCCGCCGCGCGCCTGCACGTTGGCAAAGCCAAGCACCGCGATCTGCGGCAGCGCGGCGCCCACGGCCGATTCGAAGATGCGCAGGCCCTCGTTGGTCCACACCTGCACGATGAACTCGTGGTTCTCGTCCTCACCCGAGAGACCCTGGCCCAGCTCGCGCGCGTCGGGCGGCAGGCCCGAGCGCAGGGCCAGCGCGGTCTGCTGCATGTGGTAGTCGAACAGCGAGTCGGCCTCATCCAGCGCGCTGCGGTAGGCCAGCACGCCCTGCACGGCGCCCGCGAGCAAAATGGCGGCGAGCAGGAAGATGAGCAACTGCGCGCGCAGCGAGCGCGGCAGCAGGGACTGCAGTGCCGTGGGCCAGGACCTGGGTTGCGTCGTCATGCCTTCGGTACCAGGTAACCGACACCGCGCACATTGAGCAGGATGTCGGGCCCGAGCTTCTTGCGCAGGCCGTGGATATACACCTCCACCGCGTTGCTGCTGACCTCGTCGCCCCAGCCGTAGAGCTTGTCTTCGAGCTGCTGGCGCGACAGCACCAGGCCGGGGCGCGCGAGCAGGGGCTCCAGCACAGCCCATTCGCGGCCCGAGAGCACGACGGGCACGCCATTGACGCTGGCCTCGCGCGTGCTGGGGTTGATGCTCACGCCCTTGTGCTCGTACACCGGCTCGGCCCGGCCCGAGGCGCGGCGCAGCAGCGCGCGGATGCGGGCCAGCAGTTCGTCCAGGTCGTAGGGCTTGAGTACGTAGTCGTCGGCCCCGGCGTCGAGCCCCTCAATGCGCTGGGCCACGGCATCGCGCGCGGTGGCCACCAGCACTGGGGTGCGGTCCTTGCGCGTGCGCAGGTCGCGCAACACGGCGATGCCATCGCGCTTGGGCAGGCCCAGGTCCAGCATCACCAGGTCATAGGCGTTGGCGCGCAAGGCCGTGTCGGCGGCATCGCCATCGCGCACCCAGTCCACGGCGTAGTGCTCGGCGCGCAACAGGTCCTGCACGGCTTCGCCGATCATGGGGTCGTCTTCTACGAGGAGCAGGCGCATGGTGGGGCAAGCATAGCGAATGAATGAATGACAAGGGGCTGCCGAAGCAGCCCCTTTCACGGCGGAACGATCAGCCCAGTCGCACCGGGACGAAGATCTTGTCTCCGTTGCGCTCGATCAGGAGAGCGACCGACTTGCCCGCCTTGGCCATGGCCGCGCGCACCTGCTCGATGTCCTTGGCCGGCGCACCGTTGATGGCCAGCAGCACATCGCCCGCCTGCACACCCGCAGCGGCGGCCGGGCCGCGCGCCTGCTCGACCACCAGGCCAGCGCTCACGCCCACCTCGCGGCGCTCATCGGCATCCAGAGGACGCAGCGACAGGCCCAGTTGGCCCTTGCCCGTGGCCTCGTCGGCCTTGGCCACGGCCTTGCCCTTGTCGCTGGCGTCGCCCAGGGTGGCGGTCAGCTCCAGCGGCTTGCCCTGGCGCCACACCGACAGGCGCGCCTTCTGCCCAGGCTGGGCCTGGCCCACCCAAGCCGGCAGGTCGCCCGAAGCCACGATGGGCTGACCGTCCACCTGGCGGATCACGTCGCCCGCCTGCAGGCCGGCCTTGTCGGCCGGGCTGTCCTTGGTGACGCTGGCCACCAGCGCGCCCTCGGGCTTGTCGAGCTGGAAGGACTCGGCAAACGCCTGGTTCACCTCCTGCACGGCCACACCCAACTGCGCATGGCGCACCTTGCCGGTGGCCACGATCTGCTCCTTGATCTTGTCGGCCAGCTCGATCGGGATGGCGAACGACACGCCCTGGTAGCCGCCCGAGCGGCTGTAGATCTGCGAGTTGATGCCCACCACCTCGCCGCGCCCATTGAACAACGGGCCACCCGAGTTGCCGGGGTTCACCGCCACGTCGGTCTGGATGAAGGGCACCAGGCTGTCGTCGGGCAGCGAGCGGCCCTTGGCGCTGACCACGCCGGCCGTCACGCTGTTCTCGAAGCCGAACGGCGAGCCGATGGCCAGCACCCATTCGCCCACCTGCAGGTCACGCGTACTGCCCAGGCGCACCGTGGGCAGGTTCTTGGCCTCGATCTTGAGCACAGCCACATCGGTCTTGGGGTCCGAGCCCAGCACCTTGGCGCGGAACTCGCGCCGGTCGGTGAGCTTCACGGTCACGTCGCTTGCGCCCTTGACCACGTGGGCATTGGTCAGCACCAGCCCATCGGCGCTGACGATGAAGCCCGAGCCCTGGCCGTGCGTGGGCACGTTGGGCTGCGCGCCACCGCCAGCCCCAGGCACGCCGAAGCGGCGGAAGAACTCGTAGAACGGGTCATCGGGGTCGATGCCGGGCGCCTGGCGTTGCTGGCGCGCAGTGGGGCGCTCGTCGTCGTCATCGCCACCGGCCTGGGCGCCGCGGGTGCTGCCGGTCACGCTGATGTTGACCACGGCCGGCCCGTTCTGCGCAGTGATCTGCGCAAAGCTGGGCAGGGCCGTTCCCGCAGGCAATGCGGCTTGCTGCGCCACCAGGGGCGCGGGCGCAGGTGCCGAGGCCCGCGCCTGGTGCCCGCTGATGAGCCCGACGCTCGCGGCGCCCAAGGCCCCTGCGGCCACCAGCGCGGCAATCAGGCGGCGGGGGGTGGATGCGACAAAGCTGGAGGTGTTCATGGTGAATCTGCCTTTCCTAGCAAGAGATTTGCTGTGATGGAAGACAGTGTCGGCACCGACACTTAGGCGAAACTTAGGCGGACGGCACGGTCTTCGCTGCCCCGCGCTTCAGAGAAACCGGTACACGATAGCCCCATGCTCCACCACGCCCGGCGCCAGCCAGCGCATGGGGAAGGCGGGGTGGTTGGGCGCGTCGGGGTACTCCATGGGCTCCAGGCAGATGCCATCGCCGGGCTGCCAGAGCCAGCCATTCGGGTCCTTTTCGCCGCCCCGCCCCAGGTCGCGTGCCGGGTCGGCCTTGAGGCCGTGGCCTGCGTACACCTGCACGCCGGGCGCCGTGCTCCACACCTGCATGCTGCGGCCGCTCACCGGCTCGCGCAGGCGCGCGGCCAGGCGCAGGCCGGGGCTGCCGGCCGGCAGGGCAAACGGCGCGCGGGCCGAGACCCCGCTGTCGAGCACCAGGTAATGGTCGAGCCCGCCGGCCAGGGCCAGTTGGTCGCCGTGCTGTGCAATAGCTTCGCCCACCGTGCGCAGTTCACGGAAATCGAACGCCGTGCCCTGCACGCCATCGAGCTGGCCCAGTGGACACAGGTCCAGCGCCAGCGGCACATAGCGGCTGGCCGGCACCTGCAACTGGTGGCGGTGCGTGCTGCCGGCACCGGCCAGGTTGAAGAAGGCATGGCCCGTGATGTTGACGATGGTGGGCGCGTCAGCCGCCTCGGCGGTCCAGGCCATCTGCAGCGCGTTGTCGGGCGTGACGGCAATGCGCACCGTGAGCCGCACAGTGCCGTGCACGCCATCGTCCTCGGTGCGGAACACATGGCTCAGCGTGATGGCGTCGCCCTGCACCTGGTCCACCGCAAACACCTGGAAGCGGCTGCCGCGCGGCCCGCCATGGTGGTGGTGCGGGCCGCTGTTGGTGGGCAGTTGCAGCGTCAGGGTGCCGCCGGGCAGCGCCAGTTGCCCCTGGCGCAGGCGCCCGGCCCAGCGGCCGATGAGCGCGCCCATGGAGAGCTGCCCGTTCAGATAGCCCTGCAGGCTGTCATAGCCCAGCGCCACATCCACCAGCCCGCCCTGCCCGTCGGGCACGGCGATCTGCACCAGTCGCGCGCCGTAGTTGCTGATGGCGACCTGCAGCCCGCCTTCGCCCCGCAGGGTGAACAGGTCGGTGCGCTGGCCGTGCAGGGTCTGCTGGAATGCGTCGCGGTGAAGGAGGTGGGCCATATGACGAGTCTATTTGTTCCCGGCAGGAGGCGCATCGCGCGTGACGAGCCAGATCCCCCCGCACACCAGCACCAGTGCCAGCAGGTTCTTCCACTCCCACAGCGCCTCGCCCAGGAAGAGGGCCGACAGCCCGGCGCCGAACACCGGCACGGTGAAGTTGAACACCGTGACCTGGCTCACGCGGTTGTGCTTGAGCAGCAGGCTCCACAGCGAGAAGGCGGCCGAGGACAGCAGAGCCAGGTAGACCAGCAAGGTGGTGGATGCGGGCGTGAAGCCGGTGAGCGACCCGCCCGCGCCCCAGCCCATGGCCAGCAGGGCCACGCCGCCGATGGCCAGTTGCCAGCCGGTCATGACGACCGAGTCCATGCGCTGCGAGAGCTGCTTGCCGTAGATGCTGGCAGCGGCCAGCACCAGGGCGGCGAGCACGACGAAACCTTCGCCGAGCAGGGTGAAATCGAGGTCGAGCGTGCCGCGCCCCAGGTTGACCACCATGACGCCGGCAAAGCCCACCAGGCAGCCCCAGAGCTTGGCGTGGCTCAGGCGGTCGTTGTGGTAGACCCAGTGCGCCAGCAGCACGCTGAAGAAGGTGCCCGTGGCGTTCATGATGGAGGCCTTGACGCCGGTAGTGTGCGCCACACCCACGTAGAAGAACACATACTGAAGCGCGGTCTGCGCCAGGCCCAGCACCACCAGCTGGCGCGCCGAGCCGGGGCCCAGGGCCACCACCTTGCGGCCGCTGGCCAGGGCCCAGGCCAGCAGTACCAGGCCCGCGCCGACGAAGCGCCAGCCGGCAAAGACGAGCTGGGTCGGCACGTCGCTCTTGGCGATGCCGAACCAGGCGTAGCCGGTCTTGATGGCGGGGTAGGAGCTGCCCCAGAGCAGGCAGCACAGCAGTGCCACGGCCACGACGACCCTGCGGTCGGAAAATCGGGAAACTGCCCCCATGCGGAAATCTCTCAGTCAAAAAAGGAAACGAGGCGCCCAGGGGCGCCCAAAAAGGCAAGAGGCGCCCGGAGGCGCCTCGTGGATGCTATCGGTCAGTGGAGGACAAAAAGACGCAGGAGACCCGGCCTCGCCGCCGGGCCCCCTGCGCTTCACCCACCACCCTTGAGAACCAGGTCCGGCAGCCACATGGAGAACTGCGGCACATAGGTCACCAGCATCAGCGCGACGATCAGGGCGCTGTAGAACGGCCAGATGGTTCTCATCACCTCGCCCACGGAGATGCCGCCGATGGTGCAGCCGATGAACTGCGTGGTGCCCACGGGCGGCGTGTTCAGGCCCAGCGCGCAGTTGATCAGGATCACGATGCCGAACTGCTCGGTGCTCATGCCGAATTGCTGGCAGATGGGCAGAAAGATCGGCGTGCAGATGAGGATGGTGGCCGCCATGTCCAGGAAGGTGCCCAGAATGAACAAAATGATGTTCACGCTCAGGAAGATGACCCAGGGCGAGGTGCTCATGGACTTGAGTGCCTCGCCGGTGAGCTCGGCCACGCCGTACAGGCCGATCAGGTAGCCGAACATCGACGAGATGCCGATCAGCAGCAACACGGTGCCCGTGGTCTTGACGGCCTTGGAGGCTGCCTTGAGGAACTGCTCGCGCGTAAGCTTCTTGTAGACGAAGACCGAGAGTACTAGCGCCCACAGCACCGCGACGGACGCCGACTCGGTGGCCGTGAAGGCCCCCGACAAAATGCCCGCGATGATGATGACCACAACGGCCAGACCGGGTACGGAGGCGCGGAACGAGATCCACACGATCTCCCAGCCGGGGAAGGTGCCGGCGGGGTAGCCGCGCTTGACGGCCACGAGGTAGGCGGCCGCCAGGTTGCAGACCGTGAGCAGCAGCGCGGGCACGATGCCAGCGAGGATCAGCGCGGCAATGCTCACCTTGCCGCCAGCGGCCAGCGTGAAGATGATGAGGTTGTGCGAGGTGGGCATGAGCGCGCCCACCAGCGAGGCGTGGGTGGTCACGTTCACCGCGTAGTCGGCGTGGTAGCCCTCTTTCTTCATCTGCGGGATGAGCACGGCACCCATGGCCGACACGTCAGCCACGGGCGAGCCCGAGACGCCGCCGAACAGCGTGCAGGCGAGCACGTTGCTCATGCCCAGGCCGCCGCGCACATGGCCCGCCACGCTCTTGGCGAAGTTGACGATGCGGTCGGCAATGCCGCCGTACATCATGATTTCGCCGGCAAAGATGAAGAACGGAATCGCCAGGAACGAGAACGGGTTCATACCCGAAATCATCTGCTGGAAGCCCACGGCCAGCGGCAGGCCTTCGTAGAGGATGGTGGCCAGCGAGGACAGGCCGATCGAAAAGGCCACGGGCACGCCCAGCAGCAGCAGGAGCGTGAAGATCACGCAGAGGATGGTCAACGCCATGGTGGTGGAATCTTTATGAGGACGTTAGGGTGCAGGGGACAGGCGGGCATGGGCGAGGATTCCCAGTCTCTTAGTGCCAGGCGGGTTCGACCTCGACGCCGCGCAGGATGGCGATGATGTGCTCCAGCGAGAACATGGCCACCAGCACGCCGGCCATGGCGGGCGGCACGTACTTGAAGGCTTCGGAGATACCGAGCGTGGGGATCTTGTAGGGCGCCACCGACTCGGCCAGCACACCGCAGTTCCAGGCCATGACCACGCCGAACAGCAGTACCAGCGCGTGGATCAGCAGTTCGAGCTTGGTGCGCAGCCAGTCGGGCGCCAGCACCAGAAAGGATTCGAGGCCGATGTGGCCTGCATCGCGCACCCCCACCGCCATGCCGAGCATGGTCACGTAGAGCACGAGCAGCACCGCGCCGCTCTCGGCCCAGGTGGGTGTGTCGTTGAACACATAGCGGCCGATGACCTGGTAGAGCACCGCGCAAACCAGCAGGACGAGCCCCCCTACCCCGAGTTGAAGGCAGGTGCGCGCAATGAAAGCGCAGAGTCGCGTGTACATAGTGGACATTCAAAAACAACTGGAAGTGGGCAGGCGGCGGACTGCTCTCTGTGCCGCCGGCCCTGGAGACTCTGGCTTTTTCTTACTGCACGGCGTCGATGCGCTTGACCATGTCCTGCAGCTTGGGGTCCTTCAGGAACTTGTCGTACACCGGCTTCATGGCGGTCTTGAATGCAGCCTTGTCGATCTCCACGATCTGCGCGCCGCCAGCCTTCACGGTGGCCAGGGATTTCTCTTCGCGCTCGTCCCAGATCTTGCGCATGAAGCCCACCGACTCCTTGGCCGCGGCGCGGATGGCCTTTTGCTCATCGGCGCTCAGGGTGTCCCACACGCGCTTGCTGAACAGCAGGATCTCGGGCGCCATGGAGTGCTCGGTCTTGTTGAAATACTTGGCCACTTCGAAGTGGCGCGAGCTCTCGTAGCTGGGGTAGTTGTTTTCGGCAGCGTCCACCAGGCCGGTCTTGAGCGCGGTGTAGACCTCGCCGAAAGGCATGGGGGTGGCGTTGGCGCCCATGGCTTCGAGCAGCGACACCCACAGATCGCTCTGCTGCACGCGCACCTTCAGGCCCTTGACGTCGGCCAGGGTCTTGACCGGCTTCTTGACGGTGTAGATCGAACGCGCGCCGCTGTCGTAGAAGGCCAGGCCCACGAAGCCCTGCGATTCGCAGTCCTTCAGGATCTCGTCGCCGATCGTGCCATCCAGCACCTTGCGCATGTGTTCCTTGTCGCGGAACAGGAAGGGCATGGTGGGCACCATGGTGGCGGGGCAGATGTTGTTCATGGGCGCGACGTTCACGCGCGTCATGGCGATGGCACCCAGCTTGGTCTGCTCGATGGTGTCCTTCTCGATACCCAGGGAGCCCTTGGCGTAGACCTTGATGCTGTGCTTGCCGCCCGTGGCCTTGGACAGCGTCTCACCCATGTGGCGCACGGCCAGCACGGTGGGGTAGTCCTCAGGGTGGATGTCGGACGAGCGAAATTCGGTGGCCTGCGCGGCCAGGCTGCCGATCAGCATGCCGGCGGCCAGCGCCACGCGGCCGATGAGGTGTGGAACGTTCATGGTGGTTTGTCTCCAGGGTTGAAAGGGGTGTGCGGTGCTGCGGTCTTCAGGCCGTGCGGTACGGGGCTTCTGCGAGCCCGCGGGCGCCGGGGCGGGTCACGAAGACCGCGCCGCCGTGCAAAACGTCGTTGCCCTGGGGCTGGCCGGGGCGGATGGAGGTGATGAACAGCAGGTCGAGGTCGGGCCCACCGAAGCTGCACATCGAGGGCTTGCTGACCGGCACGCTGAGCGAGCGGTCGAGCACACCCTGGGGTGTGAAACGGTGCACCATGCCGGCGTCGTTGCCGCAGATCCAGTAGCAGCCGTCGGTGTCGATGGCGGCGCCATCGGGTCGGCCGGGCAGCTCGCGCATGTCGGCGAACAGGCGGCGCGGGCCCAGGCTGCCGTCGTCGTGCAGGTCCAGCGACCAGATCTTCTGCACGCTGGGGTGGCTGTCGCTCAGGTACATGGTGGCGCCGTCGGGGCTGAAGGCCAGGCCGTTCTGCGTGACCAGGCCTTCGACCTGGGGCACCGACAGGCCGCGCGCGTCCTGGCGGTAAAGGCCGCCGGCGGGCTGCGCCAGGGCCATGTCGCGCACCATGGTGCCGGCCCAGAAGCGGCCCTGGCGGTCGCAGCGGCCGTCGTTGAAACGCATGCCCTCTTGCGGGTGCTGCACTGTAGACACCAGGGTGCAGGCCAGCGTGTCGTCATCGGCCGGGCGCAGGTGAAAGAGGCCCGTGTCCATGCCGGCGATGAGGCCGCCGTCGGCATGCAGGGCGATGCAGGCCAGGCGCTCGGGCGCGGCCCAACTGGTCAACTGGCGGTCGGCCCAGCGCAGGCGGCGCAGCGCGCGGCCTTCGATGTCCACCCAATACAGGGCCTGTTCGGTGGCAGACCACAGCGGGCTCTCGCCCACCTGGTCGCGGTGGTCGGGCAGCAGCAGTTCCATGGCGGTCGTGCTCACTCGAACGGGCCGGTGCGCACGAAGGGGCCACCCTGGTAGATGACGGCCGGGTCGCTCATGTCGGGCGTGGGGTCGGCGGCTTCCACCTTGGCGCGGAAGGGCTCGGAGCTGTCCTGCGGGCGGTAGCCGATGTGGCGCGCCAGCGTGTTGTCCCACCAGGTGGTGGTGTTGTCGCCCATGCCGTAGATGGTGCTGTGGCCCACCACGGGCGCGGTGAGGCTGGCGATGACCAGGCGCTCCAGGTCGTCGTAGCTCATCCAGGTGGCGAGCATGCGGCGGTTGCGCGGCTCGGGGAAGGAGGAGCCGATGCGCAGGCACACGGTCTCGATGCCGTAGCGATCAAAGTAAAAGCGCGAGAGGTCTTCGCCGAAGGCCTTGGACAGGCCGTACAGGCCGTCGGGCCGGGCCGGGTCCCGAAGGCCCACGACCTCGTCCTGGCGGTAGAAGCCGGTGACATGGTTGCTGCTGGCAAACACCACGCGCTTGACGCCCTGCTTGCGGGCGGCCTCGTACAGGTTGTACACACCGACGATGTTGGCTGGCAGGATGGCGTCCCAAGGCTGCTCGGTCGACACACCACCCAGGTGCACCACGGCGTCCACACCGGCCAGCAGTTCATGGATGGCGGCGGCGTCTTCCAGCCTGGCGGGGCGCACTTCTTCGCCTGCGGCCTCGGCACCCAGGTCGGCGATGTCGGACAGGCGCAGGCTGGTGCAATAGGCCTTCAGGCGGGTGCGCAGCTCACGGCCCAGACCGCCGGCGGCACCGGTGAGCAGCAGGCGGTTGAATCGGATCGGTGTCGGGTGACAAGGCATGGAAATCGAGGAGGTTCTTGGTACAGTGGCGGTATGCTCTGTTGCACGTCATCAGTTGTCGTACAACGCGAATGCAATGTACTCCCAAGCGCCCCACGATCACATAGGGATAACACCGAGAAATGAACACCGCCATCGCCCTTCGCCGCAAGCCCCGCACCCTGGCCCTGGAGCTGGTTGAATCCCTGGGCGACCGCATCCGCGACGGGCGCCTGGCGCTGGGTGACAAGCTGCCCACGGAGGCGGCGATCATGGCGGAGTTCGAGGTCAGCCGCACCGTGGTGCGTGAGGCGATTTCCAAGCTGCAGGCCTCGGGCCTGGTGGAAACGCGCCACGGCATCGGCACCTTCGTGCTGGGCCTGGGGCAGGCGCCGGGCTTCAAGATCACGCCCGACCAGTTCAGCACGCTGCGCGACGTGATCGCCGTGCTGGAGCTGCGCATCGGCGTGGAGACCGAGGCCGCCGCGCTGGCTGCGCAGCGCCGCACCGACGCCAACATCGCCGCCATGCGCGTGGCGCTGGACGCCGTGACCAAGGCCGTGGACGAAGGGCGCGACGCGGTGGCGTCGGACTTCCAGTTCCACCTGGAGATTGCGCGCGCCACGCAGAACAGCCATTTCGCGGAGCTCATGGGCACGCTGGGCAGCATGATCATCCCGCGTGCGCGGCTCGAGGCCGGCGACAGCCAGAGCGACCTGCGCCAGTACCTGCGGCGCGTGAACGGCGAGCACGAAAGCATCTACGACGCCATCGTCGGCCAGGACCCCGATGGCGCGCGCGCAGCCATGCGCACCCACCTGGCCAACAGCCGCGAGCGCCGCCGCCGCGCCCAGGCCGAGGCCGGCTGATCCCCCGGGGGCCCACGCCCCCACCCTGCCTCCAACGCTCAGCCCAGCGCCTGCGCAGGCTGCTGGCCGCGCCGGCGTGGAGCCGCGCCCCGGACCAAGACCGTCAGTAATAACCCGAGGCCCCACGCTCGCATTTTGTTGTACGATGACATACAACAAATCAACGCGTTGAGGCTACCGCCCTGCCCCCGAAAGCACCGGCACACGCCAGCGCACGCCTCATTGCCTGGGAGCCTTCGTCCATGACCTCACCAAAATGCGCGCCGCCGATCGGCATGGGACCTTGTGAGGTCAGACATCTGCCCGCCCCGATGGCAGCAGCCACCGGGCGCTGAGCACTTCGCCACCCTGCGGCCCCGGGCCGCCCCCTTTCAGCACGACAGCCCCTGACCGCGCCGCGCTGGCGTGCTGCCCTGCCATGCCCATCCACCCCTGAGGAGCCCCACCGCCCATTCCATCCCCGCTTTCATCAACCCTGAAGAAAACAAGAGCCGAGAACGAGAGAGAGACAAAAAACCATGAAGAAGACGACGCAAATTTCCAACCTGTCCCTGGCCGCCTGCGCGGCGCTGCTGGCCGCTGCACCCGCAGCCCAGGCCCAGTCGAGCGTGACCCTGTTCACCCTGGTCGACGTCAACGTCAGCCACTACAGCGCGGGCTCGCGCTCGGGCGCTGGCAGCATGACGGCCATGAACGACGGCACGACCAACGGCCTGAACGGCTCGCGCTGGGGCATCCGCACCGTGGAGGATCTCGGGGGCGGCCTGAAGGCCGGTGTGCTGCTGGAAAACGGCTTCAACGCCGACAACGGCACCTTCGGCCAGGGCGGCCGGGCTTTCGGGCGCCAGGCTTTCGTGTGGCTGTCGTCGTCCACGGTGGGCGAGTTGCGCCTGGGCCGCCAGTACATCCTGGAAGACTCGGTCATGGGCCTGAGCAACCCGTTCACCAACGCCCTGACGCTGAACCCCGGCACGGGCGTGACCAACGCCGGCAAGGCCCTGCCCCTGTGGCTCAACGCCCCGCGTGCCGACAACGTGCTGCAGGTGCAGAGCATCAACTACGGCGGCTTCCAGGCCGCCGCCCAGGTGGCGCCCGGCGAGGGCACGGCCGACCGCTTCTACGGCGTCAAGCTCAGCTACGGCCAGGGCCCGTTCAACAGCGCGCTGTCGTACGAGTGGAACCGCTCGCGCACCACGGGGGACAACGTGAACAAGTCGCTCACGGTGGCGGCCAACTACAACTTCGGCGTGGTCAAGGTGCTGGGCGGCGTGCAGCGCAACCGCGACCTGGCCACCACCTCGGTGAACGGCGCCTTCACGGGCAACAACCTGACCGTGACCGGCACCAATACCTTCGCCATGGACCACAGCGACGGCACCACCATCGGCGTGGAAGTGCCCGTGGGCTCCTTCGTGCTGCTGGGCGCCAACTACACCCGCGTGAAGTATGCCAACGCGGCCGGCCAGAATGACACCCTGGGCAAGGTCGCCGTCGGCGCGCGCTATGCGCTGTCCAAGAACACCTTCCTGTATGCGTCGGCGTCGCAAGCCACCGGCGGACTCAAGGATTTCGTCAGCCAGAAGGGCGTCACGCAGATCGGCGTGCGCACGGCTTTTTAAGGCACGCCAGAATGGACCACCAGCCACCGCGCACCGACCGCTGCACAATGCACTGCCCCGCGCAGGCGCTGTGCAGTGGCCGGGCCTGCGCGGTGCGCCGGCGGCCTGTTCGGCATTGCCATCACTTTCTCACTACCCGCACCACACCATGCATGCAAACCTGATTGGCGGAACCTGGACCGAAGGCGTCCGCGGCTACCGCAACACCAACCCATCGGACACCCGCGATGTGATCGGCGACTACGCCGTGGCCAGCCGCGAGCAGGCGCTGGACGCTGTGGCGGCTGCCCAGGCCGCATTCCCGGCGTGGAGCCTTTCCACGCCCCAGCAGCGCTTTGACGTGCTGGACGCCGTGGGCAACGAGATCATCGCGCGCAAGGCCGAGCTGGGTGACCTGCTGGCCCGCGAGGAAGGCAAGACCCTGCCCGAAGCGATTGGCGAAGTGGGCCGCGCGGCCGCCATCTTCAAGTTCTTTGCCGGCGAGGCACTGCGCCCCGGCGGTGAACTGGTGCCCTCGGTGCGCCCCGGCGTGGGCATCGAGATCACGCGCGAGCCCCTGGGCATCATTGGCATCATCACGCCGTGGAACTTCCCCATCGCCATCCCGGCCTGGAAGATCGCCCCGGCACTGGCCTATGGCAACTGCGTGGTGTTCAAGCCTGCCGAAGTGGTACCCGGCTCCGCCTGGGCGCTGGCCGATATCCTGCACCGCGCGGGCCTGCCGGCCGGCGTGTTCAACCTGGTGATGGGCCGCGGCTCGGACGTCGGCCAGGTGCTGCTCGAAGACGAGCGCATTGCAGGCGTGAGCTTCACCGGATCGGTGGGAACGGGCCAGCGCGTGGCCGCTGCCTGCGTGCCGCGCGGTGCCAAGGTGCAGCTCGAAATGGGTGGCAAGAACCCCTTTGTGGTGCTCGATGACGCCGACCTGAACGTGGCCGTGGGCGCTGCGGTCAACAGCGGCTTCTTCTCCACCGGCCAGCGCTGCACCGCCAGCAGCCGCGTGGTGGTGACCGAGGGCATCCACGACCGCTTCGTGGCAGCCATGGTCGAGAAGATGAAGACCCTGACGGTGGACGACGCGCGCAAGGCCGGCACCGACATCGGCCCCGTGGTGGACGACCGCCAGCTGGCGCAGGACCTGGAGTACATCGGCATCGGCCAGCAGGAAGGCGCCAAGCTCGCCTACGGCGGCGAGGCCCTGGAGAAGAACGCCGATGGCGCGCCCGGCTTCTACCTGCGCCCGGCCCTGTTCACCGAGACCACGCCCGGCATGCGCATCAACCGCGAAGAGATCTTCGGCCCCGTGGTGAGCGTGCAGCGCGTGAAGAACTACGAGGAAGCGCTGGCCCTGGCCAACGACACCCCCTTCGGCCTGGCCAGTGGCATCGCCACCACCAGCCTCAAGCATGCCACGCACTTCAAGCGCCACGCCCAGGCCGGCATGGTGATGGTGAACCTGCCCACCGCCGGTGTGGACTACCACGTGCCATTCGGCGGCCGCAAGAGCAGCAGCTACGGCCCGCGCGAGCAGGGCCGCTATGCCGCCGAGTTCTACACCACGGTGAAGACGGCCTACACGCAAGCGTGATCCAGGCTTGACGCAAAGCAATCGGGCGCCCTGGCGCCCGATTCGCTTTGCGGCGCCGGCAGGCATAATCTCGGCCCATGAACGCCCTTCGAACCCTTGCTGCCCTGCGCCTTCTGGTGCTGGCCTGGTTCGTGGCGTCCATGGGCGTGGCCATGGCCTCGCCGCTGGTGAACCCCCAGGCCATCGAGGTGATCTGCTCGGGCGCCGGCACTATCAAGCTGCTGGTGCAGACCGATGACGGTGCCGTGGAGATGGGCAGCATGGGCATGGACTGCCCGCTGTGCTCCATCGCAGGGGCCCCACCGGCGACTCCCCCGGCCCTGGTTCCCCTGCCCCAGCCGCTGGCGCACGCCGTGCAGCCGGTGGAGGCCGCGCGCATCGCCGCCATCACCGCGGCACCGCTGCCCGCCCGCGGGCCCCCCACTTCTCTCTGATCTGACCGCAACACGCGTGGCCCCTGATCGCCAGGGCTGCGCGGCCTTCCTGTCCGTGATGTCGCGGGCAGTGCGCGCCTGCAGGGCCACCCTGCCCCCCGGCGCCGTGCTGCCTGCCAGAGAGTTGAGCCATGTCCCGTTCCCCTTCGCCTGCTTGCACGCCGGCCTTCTTCGCCCCATCGCCGCTGCATGCGGCCATCTTCGCCCTGGTGCCGCTGTGCGCGGCCGCCCAGGCGCAGCCCGCCCCCACCCTGCAGGCCGTCGAGGTGACAGACGCGGCGCCGCAGCCCAATGGCCGCCTGCAGCTCGACACGCCGGTGGGCACCGGCAGCCGCCTGGGTCTGACGCCGCGCGAGACGCCGGCATCGGTCACCCTGGTGGATCGCGCCACCATCGACGCGCGCGGCGCGCAGGACACGCAGGAGATATTGCGCGCCATCCCCGGCGTCACCGCGCACAACGCCCCTGGCTCCATGGCCGCCAGCTACCGCGGCTTCAGCGGCAACTCGGTGAGCCAGATGTACAACGGCATCACCGTTCAGTACGGCAGCGCCACGCGCGCGGTGGACAGCTGGATCTACGACCGGGTCGAGGCCGTGGGCGGTGCATCGAGCTTCCTCTACGGCTCGGGCGCGGTGGGCGGCTCGCTCAACTACATCACCAAGACACCTGAGCGCAGCAACTTCGGCGAGGCGCAGTTGCGCCTGGGCGCGAACGACCTCAAGGAGGTGTCGGTGGGCCTGAACCGGCGCCTGTCCGGCGATGATGGTGGCGCTGGCGCGGCGAACTTTGCCCGCATCGACCTGAACCACCGCGATGCGGGCAACTGGGTCGAGGGTGTGCACTCGCGTTCCACCCAGTTGGCCGCCTCGCTGCTGACGGACCTGGGCGGCGGCTTCACCCACCTGCTGGCCTACGAGTACCAGAAGGACGACGTGGACCGCCCCTACTGGGGCACGCCTGTGCTCAACCCCAACCTGGGCGCGCTGCGCGTGGACCCGGCCACGCGCTTCAAGAACTACAACAGTGCCGATGGCATCTACCAGCAGCGCGTGCAGTGGCTGCGCTCGGTGGCGCAGTGGCGGGTTTCGGACGCGCTGCAACTGCGCAACACCCTGTATGCCTACGATGCGCTGCGCGACTACCGCAACGTGGAGACCTACCGCTTCAACGCCGCCAACACCCAGGTGGCGCGCACCTCGCCCTTTTTGCAGCGCCACGACCACGAGGTGCTGGGCGACCGCATCGAGGCCACCTGGCAGGGCACGCTGGCCGGCCGCAAGAGCGACTGGGCCTTTGGCCTCGATGCCAGCGTGAACCGGCAGACGCGCTTTCCCAACAGCCTGACCAGCACCGTGAGCACGGTGAACCCCTACCAGTTCACCACCGAGCGCTTCTTCGACATCCCGGGCATGGCGCCAGGCTTCAACCCCGACCGCGACAACAAGACCACCACCACCGCGCTGTACCTGGAAAACCGCACGGCGCTTGCCCCCAGCGTGCACCTCATCACCGGCCTGCGGCACGAGCGCATCGACCTGGACCTGACCAACCGCCGCACCGTCACGGCTGCCAGCCCGGCCAGCTTCAGCCGCAGCTACCACCCCACCACCGGCCGCCTGGGCGTGGTGTGGGACTTCGCGCCCAACGCCAACCTGTATGCCCAGGCATCGACCGCTGCCGACCCGCCATCGGGCTCCTTGGCCACCGCGTCGTTTGCCGACGTCGCCAACAACAGCGCGCTGACCACCGGCCGCCAGGCCGAGGTGGGCAGCAAGTTCGATTTCTGGGACGGCAAGGGCACGGCCACGGCGGCGGCCTTCCAGATCACGCGCAAGAACATTGCCTCGCAAGACCCGAACAACCCCGTGCTGACCGTGCTGGTGGGCGAGCAGTCGGCCCGGGGCATCGAGCTGGCGGTGGGTGTGCGCCCGACCAGCCTGTGGCAGATGCAGGCCAACCTCACCCGGACCCGCGCGCGCTACGAGAGCTATGTGCAGGGCGGCACCTCCCTGGCCGGCAGGACGCCCATCAACACGCCCGAGACGGTGGCCAACCTCTGGGTGTCGTACGCACTCACCCCGGCCCTCACGGCCAGCGCCGGCGTGCGCCATGTGGGCAAGGTCTATGCGGACGCGGCCAACACGCAGTACTGGCCCGCGTACACACTGCTGGACCTGGGCCTGGCGTGGAAGCTGAACCGGTCCACCACGCTCACCGGCCGCATCCGCAACGCCACCGACCGCATCCACGCGGTGGAGTCGCGCAGCACGCAGGTCTACCTGGGCGCCGCGCGCACGGCGGACGTCACCTTGCACGTCGCGTTCTGAGCAGGGGCCAAGCATGCTGCCGCACGCCAAGCGCTGGCTCTACCTCGTGCACCGCTGGGCGGGGGTGGTGCTGTGCGCCTTCTTCGCCATGTGGTTTGTCTCGGGCGTGGTGATGATGTACGTGGGCTACCCCAAGCTCACGGCCACCGAGCGGCTGGAGCACATGGCACCGCTGCGCACGGCCGCCATCGCGCTGGAGCCCGCGCAGGCCCTTCGCGCAGCAGGTATCGACGGCAAGCCCCTGTCGGACCTGCGACTGGCCGTGGCCAGCGGCGGGCGGGCGGTCTACCTGGTGCTGCCGCAGGGCGCACCCAGGCGCGGTCCCGCCACCGTGGTCGATGCCAGCACCGGCCAGGTGCTGCGCAGGGTGGACGCGGCCTGGGCCACGGCATCGGCCCAGGCCTTTGCCGGCACGCCCGGCAGCGCCCCGCGCTACCTGGGCAGCCTGGACGAGGACGCCTTCACCCACTCGCGCGCCCTCGATGCCCACCGCCCCCTGCTCCGCCTGGCACTGGGTGACGCCACGGACACCGAGGTCTACGTCTCAGGCACCACGGGCGAGGTGGTGCGCGACGCCACGCGCACCGAGCGCGGCTGGAACTACGTGGGCGCCTGGATCCACTGGCTCTACCCGTTTCGCGGCAATGCCTTCGATGCCTGGTGGGCCGACATCGTGAACTGGCTGTCCATCGCCGGCATCGTGCTGACTGTCACCGGCACGGTGGTGGGCGTCATGCGCTGGCGCTTCACACGGCGCTACAAGAGCGGCTCGCGCTCGCCCTACCGGGGCTTCATGATGCGCTGGCACCATGTCTCGGGCCTGCTGTTCGCAGCGGTCACGCTGACCTGGATCTTCAGCGGCCTGATGTCCATGAACCCGTGGAAGGTCTTCGACAGCGGCGCCCCGGCCTTGCGCACGCAGGCCATGCACGGCGGCCCACTGCTGCTGCCCGCGCAGCCCGCCAGTGTTCAGGCCCTGCTGGCTGCCGCCTCGCCCAACACCCGGGAGCTGCGCTGGATGCGCACGGCCGGCCACACGCTGGTGCAGGCAGGCAGCCCCACGGGCGCGCCGGTCCTGCTCGATGCCGCCACCGCCCGGCCCCACGCCATGGACCCAGAAGCGCTGCAAGCCGCCGCCGCACGACTGCTGCCCGACCCGGTGGCGCGCACCGAGCTGCTGCACGACTACGACCTGCACTACTACAGCCGCGCCCCGCACACCATGACAGGCGGCGGCGACAAGCCCCTGCCAGTGCTGCGCGTGGTGTTTGCCGATACCCACGCCACCTGGGTGCACATCGACCCGCACACCGGCGCCGTGCTGGACAAGAGCGACACCCACCGCCGCGCCAGCCGCTGGCTGTTCGCCCTGCTGCACAGCTGGGACTGGGGACCGCTGCTGGCGCGACGCCCGCTGTGGGATGGGGTGCTGATCGTGCTGAGCCTGGGCGGGGCGGTGCTGAGCCTCACGGGCGTGGTGGTGGGGTGGCGACGGCTGGTGCGGCCGTGGCGGGGCACAAGGCAGGCCGCCAGGCAGGGTGCAAAATAGTACTGAAACTTTTTGTTTCACAAAGCTACACTGTGCAACACCCGGGTGCTACGCAGCAGCCTTGCCGTTCGTACCCGGGCCCCGCCGTCTTCAACACCAAAAACCACCTGGCAGAGGTCCCCCATGCAATCGATCCGTACCGCGCTCACCGGCGCCCTTCTCGTCCTGGCTGCAGGCACGTCCGCCCTGGCCGCCACCGATTACAACAAGCCCCCTGCAGGCGACGCCCAGTACCGGCAATGCCTGGGCTACGCCGCCAAGCTGTACGAGGGCGGCGACGAAAAGAGCCCCATCAAGGGCCAGACCAAGGCCCAGGCCTGGTGCACCTGCATGTGGAACGAGACGCCTGACGACTTCAAGGGCAACCTCGTGACCTTTGGCGAGACCCGCAAGGGCAAGGAGACGAACAAGCTCTGCGAGAAGCACTCCGACTGGAGCGAGTGAGCAAGCAAGCGCCCCCGCCTGCTTCCCCCCACCCAGCCAGCCGCCCTTCGGGCGGCTTTTTCGTGGGCGGGGTCAGGCGGGCTCGTCTTCCTCGCGCTCGCGCCCCGGCAGCACCAGGTTCAGCACCACCGCCACCAGCGCGCCCACGGTGATGCCCGAGCCGAAGACCTCGCGCACGAAGGCCGGCATGCGCACCAGCAGGTCGGGGCGCACCGTCACAGCCAGGCCGCAGCCCAGCGAGACGGCGATGATCACGCTGTTGCGGCGCGAGGGCGCGCTGCTGGCGAGCATGCGGATGCCGGCCGAGACGATCATCGCGAATATCATCAGGCCCGCACCGCCAAGCACGGGCTGCGGAATCGTCACCACCAGCGCGCCCAGCACCGGGAACAGCCCGGCCAGCAGCAGCATGACGCCCGTGAGCATCACCACGTGACGGCTGGCCACCCCCGTGAGCGAAACCACGCCCACGTTCTGCGCGAAGGTGGACAGCGGCGGGCTGGACATCACCGCCGCAAAAGCCGAGCCCACGCCGTCGCACAGGATGCCGCTGGCCAGGCGTTTGTTGGGGATGGGCGTCTGCGTGGCCGCGCCCAGCGCCATGAAGGTGCCCGTGGTCTCGACGATGGTGACCAGGAAGGCGATGGACATGGCGATGATGCCCGCGACCGGAAAGGCCATGCCAAAGTGCAGCGGCTGCGGGATGGAGAACACTGGCGCCTCGCGCACCTGGGTGAAGTCGATGAGCCCCAGCGCCAGGCACAGCACATAGCCGCTGGCAATGCCCAGCACCACGGCGCTGGCCGAGACGATGCCCTTGCCCCACTGCACGAAGGCTATGACCAGTGCGAGCACGAAGCCGGCAATCGCCAGGTAGCCCACGGCGCCATAGTCGCTGGCGCCCACGCCGCCGGCCGCCCAGTCCACCGCCACGGGCGTGAGCGACAGGCCGATCATGGTCACGACCACGCTGGTCACGGTGTGCGGAAAGAAGCGCCGTATCAACGGCATGAAGAAGCTGCCCACGATCATCACCAGCGAGCCCACGAGCGAGGACCCCAGGATGCCGGCCACGCCATGCTCCAGCCCGACGCTGATGCCGGCCCCGACGAAGGCGAAGCTGGTGCCCATGACGCAGGGCAGGCGTATGCCCACCGGCCCCACGCCCCGGCACTGGATAATGGTGACGATGCCCGAGCCCAGCAGCGCGGCATTCACCAGGGCCACGACCTGATCGACCGGCAGCTTGAGCGCGCCGCCCACCACCAGCGGCACGGCGATGATGCCGCCCAGTGCTGCCAGCAGGTGCTGCAGCGACAGCAGCACCGCCGTGGCCAGCATCGGTGGACGGTCTTCCACCTTGTAAAGCAGTTGTTCCATTGTCTTGTCTCCTTGTCCGTTGGCCTTTGCAAAGGCACTTGTCGTCATGTGAAGGAATGCGATGGCGGGTAGGAATGGCGGGTCGGCGCTCCTTGCGTGCGGTGATGGACGGCCAGCGCCCAGGCCAGCCCCCGAAGAGGCAGCCTGGTGGTGGATGAAGGGGATCAGTGGCCGGCTGCAGCCTGCTCGAACAGCGTCTTTGCCAGGGCGTTGTGCCGCCCCAGCACCACGGGCAGGTCAGCCGTGAGCAGGCGGCCGCCTTCGATCACCACGCGGCCGTTGATGACGCTGGTGTCGGCATTGGCTGGCGTGCAGAACACCAGCGCCGCCACCGGGTCGTGGCCCGCACCCGCAAAGCCCACGGCGGACATGTCGAAGGCCACGAAGTCGGCCGACATGCCGGGCGCCAGCGCGCCGATGTCGTCGCGGTTGAGCACGCGCGCGCCGCCCAGGGTGGCGATCTCCAGCGCCTCGCGCGCGCCCATGGCGGCCGGGCCGTGGCCCACGCGCTGCAGCAGCAGGGCCTGGCGCGCCTCACCGAGCATATGGGCGCCGTCGTTCGACGCGCTGCCGTCCACCCCCAGGCCCACGGGCACACCCGCATCGCGCATGCTGCGCACGGGCGCAATGCCCGAGGCCAGGCGCATGTTGGAGCAAGGGCAGTGGGCCACGCCTGTGCCGGTGTGCGCGAACAGGGCAATGCCCTCGGGGTCGAGCTTCACGCAGTGCGCGTGCCACACGTCGCGGCCGACCCAGCCCAGGCTCTCGGCGTACTGTGCGGGCGTGAGGCCGAACTGCTCGCGCGAGAAGGCCACGTCGTTGTCGTTCTCGGCCAGGTGGGTGTGCAGCGACACGCCGTGCGCGCGAGCCAGCAAGGCCGATTCGCGCATCAGCTCGCGCGTCACCGAGAACGGCGAGCACGGCGCCAGCACCACGCGCAGCATGGCGTGGCGCGAGGCGTCGTGGTACTGCTGTATCAAGCGCAGGCTGTCGCGCAGGATGGTCTCTTCCTCCTCCACCACCGCATCGGGCGGCAGGCCGCCCTTGCTGCGGCCCAGGCTCATGGAGCCACGCGCGGCGTGAAAGCGCATGCCCATCTGCTGCGCGGCGGCGATGGCATCGTCCAGCCGCGCGCCGTTGGGGTACAGGTACAGGTGGTCGCTGGTGGTGGTGCAGCCCGAGAGCATGAGCTCGGCCATGGCGGTCTGGGTGGAGACATGCACCATCTCGGGCGTGAGGTGCGACCACAGCATGTAGAGGTTGGTGAGCCACGAGAACAGCTCCGCATCCTGCGCCGCAGGCACGGCGCGCGTGAGGCTCTGGTACATGTGGTGGTGGGTGTTGACCAGGCCGGGCAGCACCACGCGCCCGCGCATGTCGAGCACCCGGGCCGCGCCCTCGTCCGCCATGCGGCGGTACTGCAGCGGCAGTTCGGCCGTGGGGCCCACCCACTGCACGGCGGGGCCATCGGCCACCAGGGCGCCATCGGGGATCTCGCGGCGCTGCGCGTCCATGGTGACGAGGACATCGGCGTTCAGGGCTATCAGGGTAGTCATGGGGCTTCTCGTTCTTCGCTAATCGATGACGCCAGTCTAGGAACGGCAGTGCATCTGCGATAGCGCCGAATTGCGCCTGGGGTGTCCACAAAATGTGGACACATGAACCTGCGGGTTCAGCGTGCGGTGGCAAAGAGCCGCGCCAGCGCGTCGCCGATGTTGGCCGCCATGAGCTCGGCCGCGGCGCTCAGTTGCCCCTTGGCGCGCGCCGCCAGCACCAGGGTCTGGCGCGCGAGGTGGGCGTCGCGCAGCGGCACGAAGACCAGGGCATTGCGGGCGCGCTCTTCCATCACGTCCAGCGGGTTGAGCAGGGCGATGCCCTCGCCCAGCGCCACCAGGCGCAGGATCAGTGCCATCGAGGTCGATTCGGCCACGGGCGTGACCTTGATGGCATTGCGCTCGAAGGCCTCATCGAGCAGCGTGCGGATGGTCAGCTGCGGCGCGGGCAGGATCAGCGCATGGCCGATGCAGTCGCTGAGCAGCACCGAGGCCATGCGCGCCAGCGCATGTTTGGGCGGCACCACGGCACCGATGGGCCATTCGCTGGCCGACAGGGTGCGCAGGGCGGCTTTCAGCGACAGGTCGTAGCCCAGCCCCAGCTCGGCATCGCCGCGCTCCACGGCGGCCGGTATCTCGACAATCGGCAGGTCGATGATGCGCACCGCGATGCCCGGGTAGCGCTGGCGAAAATCGTGCACCAGCGAGGGCAGCAGCGAGCCCGCCAGGCCCGCCGTGGTGGCCACGGTGATCTCGCCCCGGCGCTCGTCCTTGAACTCCGCAATGCGCTCGCGCAGCGCCGCATGCTCACGCAGCGTGCTGCGCACATGGGCCAGCACCATCTCGCCCAGCGGCGTCAGGCGCAGCCGGTTGTGGATGCGGTCGAACAGCGGCGCACCGAGCTCGGCCTCCAGGTCGAGGATCTGGCGGTTGACCGCCGTGGGCGCCACGTGCAGGTGCTCGGCCGCCTTGCGGATGGAACCGCGGCGGACCACTTCGTCGAGGTAGCGAAGAACTCGAGCGTGCATGGCGCGCAGGTTACCCGGTTTGCCGGGCGATGCTGCGTCCGGCACGGCTTCAAGCGGCTCACAAAACTCAGCGAAGCGGTTCTGGCTAGGCGTCGCGTCGCAGGCAGTACGGGTAGTACGACAAGACTCGGCAACGACGCCAGAAGAGTTTTTTGAGCCGCGCTCAGCGCTTGGCGGAGCGCAAGGTGCGGCTGAGCAATATCACCGGCACCAGCCCCACCGCTACCAGGGCCAGCGAGGGCAGTGCGGCCTCGCCCAGGCGCTCGTCACGGGCCAACTGGTAGGCCACCACGGCCAGGGTGTCGCTGTTGAACGGGCGCAGCACCATGGTGGCGGGCAGCTCCTTCATCACGTCCACGAAGACCAGCAGCGCCGCGGCGGCGGTGGAGCGCTTGAGCAGCGGCCAGTGCACGCGCGCCAGCAGGCCGGCGCTGCCGGTGCCCAGCATGCGCGCCGAGTCGTCGAGGCTTTGAGGAATGCGCGCGTAGCCACTTTGCATGGACTGCAGCGCCACGGCGCAAAAGCGCACCAGGTAGGCCCAGACGATGCCCACGGCCGTGGCCGTGACCAATGCACCCACGCCCCACTGTGGCACGGCCGCCTGCAGCCAGCCCACGGGCAGCAGCAGGCCGACCACGATGACGGCGCCGGGCACGGCGTAGCCCAGGCTCACCAGTTGCACCACGCCCCGGGTCACGGCATCGGCGCTACGGCGCACGGCAAATGCCAGGGACAAGGCCACCACCACAGCCAGCGCGGCGGTGATGCCGCCCAGCCGCACGCTGTTCCAGGCCCACTCGATAAAGCGCCCCCAGGGCAGCACCGACCAGTCGGCCGCCAACGGCCGCAGCATGAAGACCACGGGCGCGACAAAGCCCATGAGCACCGGCAGGCCGCACACGGCCCAGGCCAGCACCCGGCGCCCGCCGCGCAGCACCAGGGGCTGGGCCTCGGCCGAGCCGGCGCGGCCCAGGCCGCCCGCAAAACGCATGCGCTTTTGCGCCCGCTGCTCCAGGTGCAGCAGGGCCATCACCACCACCAGCAGCATGGTGGCCAGTTGGGCGGCGGCCAGCCGGTTGTCCATGGACAGCCAGGCCTTGTAGATGCCGGTGGTGAAGGTCTGGATGCCGAAGTAGCTGGCCACGCCGAAGTCGGCCAGCGTCTCCATCAGCACCAGGGCCACGCCGGCGGCCACGGCCGGGCGCGCCAGCGGCAAGGCCACGGCGCGGATGCGCCGGGGCAGCGGTGCACCGAGCAGGCGCGCGGCCTCCATCAGGTGGGCGGCGCGCTCGCCCAGCGCCGTGCGGGCCAGCAGGTAGACATAGGGGTAGAGCGAGAAGATGAACACCCACACCGCGCCGCCCAGGCTGCGCACCTCGGGCAGCAGCCGGCCTTCGAGCCCGAAGGTGGCGCGCAACCCCACCTGCAGCGGGCCGCTGAACTGCAGGAAGTCGGTGTACGCATAGGCCGTGACGTAGGCCGGCATGGCCAGGGGCAGCAGCAGCAGCCACTCGAAGGTGCGCCGGCCCGGAAAATCGAACAGCGTCACGGCCGCCGCAGCCCCCGTGCCCACGGTGGCCGCGCCCAGCGCCACCAGCACGCTCAGCCACAGCGTGGTCCACACATAGCCGGGCAGCACGGTGGCAGCCATCTCGCGCAGGATGGGGCCGGCCAGTGCGTCGGTCTGCCCGAACGGCAGCCACGAGGCCAGCACCGCCAGCACGGGCAGGACCAGGATGCCGGCGAGCAGGACCAGGGGAAGGGTGTGGAGGAAGCGAAACGGTGTGCGGCGCAAGGCAAAAGGACTCGGCAAAGGGGTCAGGGCATGCCAGCCCCGCGCCCGGGGCAGCAGGGAAGTTCGGAAATGCAAATGCGAATTTTAAGCATTCGAGCCCATCCACCTAAAATGGGGCCATGTTCCTAGAGGTCTCCCAACTTGAAGTGCGCTATGCCGGCCGCCCCCGCGCGGCGGTGCAGAACGTGTCCCTGGGCCTGCGCGCGGGCGATATCGGCGTGCTGATCGGCCCCTCGGGGTGCGGCAAGACGACTTTGCTGCGCGCCGTGGCGGGGCTCGAACCTGTCTTTGGCGGGCAGATCAGCCTGACGCAGAAGGTGGTCAGCAGCGCCAGCGTGAGCGTGCCGCCCGAGCAGCGGCGCATCGGCATGGTGTTCCAGGACTATGCGCTGTTTCCGCACCTGTCGGTGGGGCGCAACGTGGCCTTCGGCATCCACCACCTGCCGCGCGCCGAGCAGGCGGCGCGCGTGGCCGAGGTACTCACCCTGGTGGGGCTCGAAGGCAGCGAGCAGCGCTTTCCGCATGAATTATCGGGCGGGCAGCAGCAGCGCGTGGCGCTGGCGCGCGCGCTGGCGCCGCGCCCGCAGCTGATGCTGCTGGACGAGCCGTTCTCGAACCTCGACGTGGACCTGCGCGAGCGCCTGGCGCACGAGGTGCGCGGCATCCTCAAGGCGGCGGGTGCCACGGCCCTGTTCGTCACGCACGACCAGTTGGAGGCCTTTGCCATTGGCGACGTGATCGGCGTCATGCACGAAGGCCGGCTGCACCAGTGGGACGATGCCTACACCCTGTACCACCGCCCGGCCACGCGCTTCGTGGCGGACTTCATCGGCCATGGCGTGTTCGCCCCCGCCACCCTGGTGCAGCGCGGCGACAACGTGGTGGCGCAGACGCCGGTGGGCGAGCTCACCGACCTGGCCGAATGCCCCCTGCCCGCCAGCTACCCCGGCGGCGAATGCGATGTGCTGCTGCGCGCCGATGACATCGTGCACGACGACGCATCCCCGGTGCAGGCGCAGATCGTGCGCAAGTCGTTCCGCGGCTCGGAGTTCCTGTACACCCTGCGCCTGGCCAGCGGCCAGAGCGTGCTGGCGCATGTGCCCAGCCACCACGACCATGCCGTGGGCGAGTGGATCGGCATACGCGCCGAAGCCGACCATGTGGTGACCTTTCCCCGCGAGGCCGAGGCCGGCACGGCCTGATAGGGGTTCGCAGGAGCAGGCGCCCCTTCACGCAAGCGTCACGGCGCCGTCATGCAAGGCGGCAAGAATCGGTGGCAATTCGCAGCATCACCGGTTCTTCCTGCATGTCATTTCTCGCCAGTCGCCTGGCCGCTGGCGCCTTCGTCCAGACGGCACGGCCCTTTTCCCTTGTGGACCCAGCCGGAGCCGGCGCATGAACGGCCCCGATTTCGAACGCTTTCAGGCCAACGCGCAGGACTGCGGCGTGTTGTTCTACTACGCCGGTGAGTTCACGCCTGCCGTGGTGGCCGCAGCGGCCGACTCGCTCAAGCAGCGGCTGGCCACCGAGGATGCCTCTGGGCCGGCCAAGCGCAAGCTGTTCTCCACCTTCGTGGAGATGGCGCACAACATCCTGCACTATGCGGTGCCGCCCGACGACGACGCGCAGACAACGGCAGCGGCTGATGTGCCCGCAGCGCCCGCCCCCAAGGGCGCCATCGGCGTGGGCAAGGACCTGCCTGCCGCCGCGCTGGAGGGCGATGGACCACCCCAGTACTGGATCGTCTGCAGCAACGCCGTGGACATCGCCCACGTGCCCCGGCTTACCGACAAGCTCGACGCCCTGCGCGCCATGAGCCTGGAGGAGATCAAGCAAAGCTACCGGGAGCAACTGCGCAACCCCGACCACAACGCCACCGACACGCTGAGCAAGGGCGCCGGCCTGGGCCTGCTGACCATTGCGCGCGATGCCAGTGCGCCGCTGGAATACAGCTTTGCGCCCAGCCCCGATACCGAAGGCCGCACGGCGCTGTTCCACGTCAAAGCACGGATTTGAGCGCGTCCGGCACGTCCTAATCGAGAAACCGCCCCGCGTGTTCGGGCGCGGGGAGCATGCAGGTCTCCGACCGCCCCCAGATGCGATAACGGTTGCGTGCCACCAGCCGGTACAGCGCATCGCGCAGCGGTGCCGGCACCAACCAGCCCACCCAGGCCAGCCGCCAGGGCCAGCCCAGCGCGTGCAGGATGCGCAGGATGGCGGCGGTGTGCTGCCAGGTGCGGCCACCGTCTTCCTTGTCCTCCACCACCAGCAGCGTCTGCAGGCCATCGACCTGAAGGCCCGCCTCGTGCAGCAGGCGCAGGCCCTCTTGCCCCTGGATGGAGGCAAAGCGGATGCGGCCCGCGCGGTCATGGCGCAACAGAAACTGCACCCAGCCATTGCACAACAGGCACTTGGCGTCGAAGACGACAATCATGGTGTCCGCGCGTCCAAGACGACGATCATGCGCACTTGGCGTCGGCAGGCACCTGCAGATGCCCCCGGTAGGCCACCACCCGGCCGATCCAGGGCACGGTGGCCTGCACGTCGAAGTGCAGTTGGTCATCGCCCTGCCCCGTCTCGCGCGCCACGATGGCGGGCTGCAGCCAGCGCGGGCAGGGGATGCCCAGAAAACGCATGCGCACCAGGCGCATCTCCAGCCGGCCGCCCTCGACCGCCGTGAGGCCAAAAAGCAGCCGCGCCGCACCCATGTGCTCCTCGACAAAGCCCGGCGCCTCGCGCAGGGTGGAGCGCATGGTGCGGGTGGGGAAGATGCGCGTCCAGACCTCGGCACCCGGCGTGGCATCGAGCTCGAAGCGGATGGCGCCCTGCCCCGCCTGCTGCGGCGCTCCAAGCCCCCAGGCCAGCACGCGGCCCAGCAGGGACGCGGGGGCCTGCACCTGCACCTGCCCATGCAGCACCTGCGCCCCCGCCAGGCGGTGAAAACGCGCCACTGGGGACGACAGCCGATCGAAGTCCACCCCCATCACGCGCTGGTACAGCGTGGCGGGTGTGGCAGCAGGGGATGCGGTGGAGGTCATGGAGCGGTGCGTCAGGGAGAGATGGGCAAAAGCCAGCATGCGGCCAGTCTACCCGGGCCGTTGCAGCAGGCAAAAAAAGCGGGCCGTGGCCCGCACCTAACCCAGGTGAACGATCTCAGCCCTTGGGCTTGCGCTGCAAGCCTTCCAGGGCATTGAGGTCCACCTGCGACAGCATGCCGCGCAGGTCCTGCACGCCCACACGGTCGCCTTCGATGCCGACCACCAGACCGTTCTTGAGCACGGTCTTGAACTCGGCGCGGCTGCCGTCCTTGCGGTAGCTCTGGTGCAGGGTGCGGCCGTTTTCCTGCCAGGTCTTTTCGGCGCTGCTCTGGTCTTCCTTCTCGCCCTGGCCCATGCCCATGGCCAGGGCCGCCATCTGGCCCAGGCCGCCGATGTCGATGATCTCGATGCGCACGCGCTTGTCGCCGCTACCGTAAGAGGCGCTGGCCTGGCTGGTGGGCAGGCCCAGGGCCGCGCCGTCCTGCACGTCGAAGCCCGTGCGTGGCATGCCGCCCAACTGCTCGGGCAGCGCGGCCTTGAGGGACTGGGCCGCCACGGCCTGCCCGCCACCCATCATGCCGGCGGCTGCGGCCACGGCACCGCTGTTGGCTGCGGCGATGGCAGCGGGGTCCTGGCTCTTCTGGGCCTTTTCCATCTGGCGTGCGGCCTCTTCCATCTTCTTGCTGGCGGCTTCAAGGCCCGCAGTGTCGATGGTGACCTTGCCGCCGGGGGTGTTCACCGAGATCGCAGGGGCATCGGTACCGCCGAACATGGCGCCGCCACGGGGCATGAAGAGCGAACTCACGGCGCCGATGATGACCCCCACCACGATGCCCGCGACGATCACCACGGCGGTGTAGGCGATGGACTTTTCGGGGTTGCTGCGCATGAGCACCGGCAGGCCCAGGTAGACCAGGTAGATGGAGTACAGCGCCGCGACGAAGCCCAGCATGGCCAGGGCCGGCAGCAGGCTGAAGATGCCGCCCAGCAAGGCTGCCGTGCTGCCGTAGACCGCGACCTTGAGCGCCTGGATGGAATTCTTCTGCCCGCCGAAGGTGGGCGCCAGCGCATCGATGATGAGGCCCAGCACGAACACGCCCACCAGGCTCAGCACGTACGAGACCACCATGTTGATCAGGCCCGAGAAGATGGGCACCCGCATGGTGAAGCCAAAGCCGCCAAAGCCGATCAGCGACATGCCGATGAAACCACAGACCGCAGGGATGATCGCCAGGATCATCAGGTACTGGGTGTACAGCCCCGCCACATCAACCGGCTCAGACTCGATGGTGACCCAGGTCTCCTTGGGTTTGAGAAGAATGCTCTTGACGCGTTCGATCAGGTTCATGGCGGTGCCCTCCCGGCAGTGTGAATGGAGCCCTGCGCCCCCGACATGAGATGCAGGCCTGTTGACAACTGGTGCGGACGATAAGGCAATTGGGAGCACTTACACGCAGGTGCAAAAGCCCGTGGCGCCGCAAATGTGGAATATGCACGGTTTCGGGCGGGCAGGCTACTCCGGCTGTCCGGCAGAAAGCGCCGGTACCCGCTTCGTGCAGGGCCAGATGGTCGCCGTGCCCAAGAGCGCTGCGCCTGGGGCCTGACTTGGGCCACGCTCAACAGCGCTGCTCTACTCAGGCTCCGTCAAGGCACCGCAAGGCTGCGCAAGTCGAGCACCGCCTGGTAACCCGGCTGGTAGCTGGCACGCCGCACCTCCCCGGCAATGGCGCGGCACACCGGCTTGTTCTGCCTGGCCAGCACGAGCCAGGTGGCCTTGATGGCCTGCGCCGACCGCACTGGGTCACTCGCCATCTGCTCGACACGTTGCCAGAACTCAGTACTGCCACGCAGTCGCACGAACCGGGCCATGTACCAGAACTCCCTGCGCACACGCCGCCCCAGGTAGTCCAGGGCAACCCCTTCCAGCTGCTGCAGTTCCTCACGGGTCAGCACGATGCGCTTGAAACGGTGCCACACCACCTGCTTGTGGTAACCAGACCGGTGGTACCAGGGGTCGGCCTGCAGGAACGCCAGTGCACACTTGACGTCGGGGCTGCTGCCGTCGGTGAACTGCTCCCACGCCAGCTCCCCACCTGGAAAGAACAGGTCGCCACACGCTTCATGAAAGTCGGTGCACGCGTCTTGCCACTGCTTGTGGGCTGCCGCAGAGGCCGAAGGGTTTGAATAGGTTTCGTCGATACAGGCGTACAACGCACGCAACCGGGCCGCATGGACGTGCATGGTCTGGACGAGATCGCTCAACGGTACGGCAGGCTCCAAGGGTGCCTGCGGAAAGAAACGCGACATGCCGCGACTGTACTGGCTCAGGGCCGGGTTGCAAACTTGGCCGCGGCGACTACCCACAAATATGGCGGCCTGCTACATCACCCCTGCACAGGCGGCGCAGGCACCGGCTCGCGCGGCGTCTCGGAGGGTGACTGGGATGGCGGCGGCTCCGGCGTCTGGGCCGGTGTCTGGCTGGGCGCTGGCGCAGGGGTCTGCTGCGGCGTCGGGCTGGTTGTGGGCACCGGGGGCTGGTACGGCGACGATGCCGGCGGAGCGGCAGGCCTCAGACCGGGCACGATGGCGGGCGTGTTGACGCCCTGGGCTAGGGCGGCCATGGAACTGAAGACCAGAACCATCCACACGCTGAGCTGTTGAATGAATCGCATAGCTGCTGCCTCCATCAAGGATAGAGGCCAGTATCGCGCGTGCCGCCTGGGCGCCAAGTCGGACAACTGCCCAATCGGCTGCGGCTGCCTAGCTGCGCCGCAAACGATCCACAACCCCCTGCAAATCCTGCGTGAACACCCGCCGATCCCGCCCCGCAGGCAGCTCCGGCTCGCCGTAGTGCACCACGGCCTCTATGGCCGGGGCGCTCAGGGTGCGCCAGATGGAGCCGACCAGGGTTTCGTC
Organism: Acidovorax sp. Root217; assembly: GCF_001428645.1. Classification (NCBI taxonomy): domain Bacteria; kingdom Pseudomonadati; phylum Pseudomonadota; class Betaproteobacteria; order Burkholderiales; family Comamonadaceae; genus Acidovorax; species Acidovorax sp. Root217. The sequence goes on along the minus strand of NZ_LMIH01000012.1, from coordinate 283,169 downwards.
GCCGATGTAGCTGGGGGCGAAGCTCAGGTCGCCGGTGGTGCGGTCGACAAAACGCAGGCCCACGGGTTGCACGGGGGCGTTGGCGGCGATGGCGGCCTGGATGAGGTTGGCGTGGAAGGGCAGTATCTCGCGGCCGTCGCCGGTGGTGCCTTCGGGGAAGACGCCGAGAACCTCGCCGCGTTCCAGCGACTCCTGCATGGTGCGCACCATGCGCAGGGCGTCGCGGCGCGAGGCGCGTTCGATGTACAGGGTGCCGGCGGCGGTGGCCAGGCCGCCGATGACGGGCCAGGCCTTGACGTCGGACTTGGAGACGAAGCGGCAGTGGCGGGCCGCGTGCATCACGGGGATGTCGAGCCAGGAGATGTGGTTGGCCACCAGCATGACCGGCCCCGAGACGGGGGGCTGGCCCTGCAGGCGCAGCGAGATGCCGATCTTGACCAAGAGCTCCATGGACCAGGCCTGCACACGGGCGTGCTGCTGGTCGGGCGAGAGCGCGGGAAAGCGCAGCGCCACGATGGCCAGGCCCTTGGCGATGTGGCCCAGCATGCGCAGAAGGCGCCACAGGGCGCGCAGGGCCTTCATCGCGCGGTTGTGAACAGCATGGTACCGACCGGACCGCTCAGCCGCCGCGGTCGAAGGCGACCTGCCCGCCGACCAGGGTGGTGCGCACACGACCCGGCAGCTCGTAGCCAAGGAAGGGGGTGTGCTTGCCCTGGCTGCGCAGTGCGTCGCCATGCACCGTCCACGCGGCGGCGGGGTCGAAGATGCACAGGTCACCCACGCCGCCTTCTACGATCTGGCCCACGCTGGCCTGCAGGGTGCCCAGGGCGCTGCCCAGCACGCGGGCCGGGTCGGCCGTGACGGCCGAGAGGGCGCGGCGCAGGGGAATGCCGCTGTCTTGCGACCACTTGAAGGCCAGGCTCAGCAGCAGCTCCAGGCCGGTGGCTCCGGGCTCGGCCTCGGCGAATGGCAGGGTCTTGGCGTCCTCGTCCACGGGGGTGTGGTCGGACACCAGCACGTCGATGGTGCCGTCGGCCAGCGCGGCGCTGAGCGCGTCGCGGTCGCGCTGCTGGCGCAGCGGGGGCGACAGGCGGGCGCGGCTGTCGAAGAAACCGATGTCCACGTCGGTGAGGTGCAGCGAGTTGATGCTGACGTCGGCGGTGACCTTCAGGCCATCGGCCTTGGCGCGGCGGATCAGTTCCACGCCTGCGGCGCTGCTGATGCGGCACAGGTGCACGTGCGCGCCGGTGCTGCGCTGCAGCTCGAAGATGGTGTGCAGGGCAATGGTTTCGGCCGCCACGGGCACGCCCGACAGGCCAAGGCGCGTGGCCAGCGGGCCGCTGGCGGCCACGCCCTTGCCCAGGTGCAGCTCTTGCGGGCGCAGCCACACGGTGTAGCCGAAGGTGGCGGCGTACTGCAGCGCACGCTGGGTGACCTGGGTGCTGGCCAGCGGCACCTCGGCCTGGCTGAAGCCGACGCAGCCGGACTCGGTGAGTTCGGCCATTTCGGTCAGCACCTCGCCGGCCAGGTTGCGGGTGAGCGCGCCCAGGGGGAACAAGCGCGACTGGTGCAGTTTTTCGGCGCGGAACTTGAGCATCTCCACCAGGCCGGGCTCGTCGAGCACGGGGTCGGTGTCGGGCGGGCAGACCAGGCTGGTCACGCCACCGGCCACGGCGGCGGACATCTCGGATTCGAGCATGCCTTCGTGCTCATGGCCGGGCTCGCGCAGGCGCGCGGCCAGGTCCACCAGGCCGGGCAGCACATAGCAGCCGGCGGCGTCGATCACGCGGTTGGGCGCAAAGTCAGGCGGCACGCGGTTGATGCCAACGATGCGGCCTGCCGCCAGGGCGATGCTGCAGGTCTGGTCAAAACCGGATGCGGGGTCGATCACCCGGCCGTTCTGGATCAGTATCTTCATGCTTCATTTCCTGCAACGATGGACATGACGGCCATGCGCACTGCAATGCCGAAGGTCACCTGCGGCAGGATCACGCTCTGCTGGCCGTCGACGACGGCGGAGTCGATCTCAACGCCGCGGTTGATGGGGCCGGGGTGCATGACGATGGCGTCGGGCTTGGCCAGCTGCAGCTTTTCCTGCGTGAGGCCGAAGCTCTTGAAATACTCCTGGCTCGATGGCAGCAGCGCGCCGCTCATGCGCTCGTTCTGCAGGCGCAGGGTGATGACCACGTCGGCGTCCTTGATGCCCTCTTCGAGCGTGTGGCACACGCGCACACCCATCTGCGACATGTCGGACGGCACCAGGGTGCGCGGGCCCACCACGCGCACCTCGGCGCAGCCCAGGGTGGTCAGGCCGTGGATGTCGGAGCGCGCCACGCGCGAGTGCAGCACGTCGCCGACGATGGCCACCGTGAGGTTGCTGAAGTCCTTCTTGTAATGGCGGATGGTGTACATGTCCAGCAGCCCCTGCGTGGGGTGGGCATGCCGGCCGTCGCCCGCGTTGATCACGTGCACGTGGGGGGCCACGTGCTGGGCGATGAGGTAGGGTGCACCCGATTCGCTGTGCCGCACCACGAACAGATCGGCCGCCATGGCCGAGAGGTTGGCGATGGTGTCGAGCAGCGATTCGCCCTTGCTGGCCGAACTGCGCGCGATGTCGAGGTTGATCACGTCGGCCGACAGGCGCTTGGCCGCGATCTCGAAGGTGGTGCGTGTGCGGGTGCTGTTCTCGAAGAACAGGTTGAACACGCTCTTGCCGCGCAAGAGGGGCACCTTCTTGACCTCGCGGTCGTTGACGCTCACGAAGTTGGCGGCGGTGTCGAGGATGTGCGTGACGATGTCGCGCGGCAGGCCTTCGATGGACAGCAGGTGGACGAGTTCGCCGTGGCCGTTGAGTTGGGGGTTGCGCTTGTGCAGCACGGTCAGGCCTCTTGGACGGGATGGACTTGGAATTGGAAGACACCCTGCTCGTCGCGCGCCAGGGCCAGCGATTGGGTGGCCGGCAGCGCCACACGGGCGGCGGCAAACTCGGCATGCACCGGCAGCTCGCGCCCGCCACGGTCGACCAGCACGGCCAGGCGCACACTGGCGGGGCGGCCGTAGTCGAACAGCTCGTTGAGCACGGCGCGGATGGTGCGGCCGGTGTACAGCACATCGTCGAGCACGATGATGTCGGCGCCGTTGACGTCAAAGGGCAGCGTGGTCTGCGCGCCGGCCGACAGGCCGCGCTGGGCAAAATCGTCGCGGTGCATCACCGACGAGAGCACGCCGGGGGCGCCTTCGAGGCCCAGGTCCTTCTGCAGGCGCTCGGCCAGCCAGGCGCCGCCCGAGGCGATGCCCGCCAGGCGCGTGCTGCCGGGGCTCATCATGCTGCGCACGCCGCGCAGCAGCTCGCGGTACAAGGCCTCGGCGTCGAGCACCAGGCTGCCGCCGGATGCGGCAGGTGCGCCCGATGAGGGGGTCGTCGTCGTCATGGAAGATTCCTCAAAAACTGTTCCAGGATGATGCAGGCCGAGGCGGCATCGGCATCCTTGGCGCCACCGGCAAGGGCCTCGGTGGTGCTGTAGCGCTCGTCGACCTCGAACACCTGCAAGCCGAAGCGGCCGCGCAGCTGGCGCCCGAACTTGAGGGCGCGCTCGGTGTTCTCGTGGCTGGCGCCATCGGGGTGGAAGGGCACGCCGATCACCAGGGCGTCGGGCTGCCACTCCTTGATGCGCTGGGCCACCTGTACGAAGCGGGCGTCGCCCTCGGCCTTGATGGTCTCTTGCGGGCTGGCGCTGCGCAGCAGCCGGTTGCCAGTGGCCACGCCCGTGCGCTTCTGGCCAAAATCGAAAGCGAGAAAGGTCTGGAAATACGCAGGAACAGCCGGCTGGGCGGGCAAGCCAGTCATGCGTGCCCCGCCTCGGGCGAGAGCATCCAGGCCTGCAGGCCCAGCAGGGCCAGCGCGCGGTCGTAACGCTCGGCCACGGGGGTGTCAAAAATCACCGACAGGTCGGCCGCCACGGTGAGCCAGGCGTTTTCGCCCAGTTCCGATTCAAGCTGGCCCTCGCCCCAGGACGAATAGCCCAGGGTGATGAGCACCCGGCGCGGGCCTGCGCCCGTGGACAGGGCTTCGAGCACGTCCTTGGAGGTGGTCATCTCCAGGCCGCCGGGAATGGTCATGGTGGAGGCGTAGGCCGATTCGTCGGTTTCGGCCCGGTCCATGAGCATGGGTTCGTGCAGCACGAAGCCGCGCTCGGTCTGCACCGGGCCGCCCGAGAAGACGGGCGCGGTGCGCAGGTCTTCCCGGCGCAGGGACAGGTCGACCTTGTCGAACAGGCCCTTCAGGGTGATGTCGGTGGGCTTGTTGATGATGAGCCCTAAAGCGCCACGCTCGCTGTGCTCGCACAGGTAGACCACACTGCGCGCGAAAGACTCATCCTCCAGACCGGGCATCGCGATCAGGAAGTGATGCGTCAGGTTGATGGGCGCAGAATCGATAGACATATGTGCAATTTTAACGGTGAACATGGAGCCCTCTTATTCCACCGGACTCGTCTGGTTCCGCCGCGACCTGCGAGCGACCGATCACGCCGCCCTGTACCACGCCCTGACCGCATGCCAGAAGGTGCACTGCGCCTTCGTTTTCGACACGGAAATCCTCGACCCCCTGCCCAGAAAGGACCGGCGCGTGGAGTTCATCCGCGAGTCGCTGGTGGAGCTGGACGAGCACCTGCGCACCCTGTCGGGCCATGCCAGCGGGGGGCTGATCGTGCTGCACGCGGTGGCCAGCGATGCCCTGCCCGCCCTGGCCGAGGAGCTGAAGGTGGATGCCGTCTACACCAACCACGACGACGAGCCCCAGGCCCTGGCGCGCGACAGCCGGGTGCGCACCCGGCTGGCGGCGGCCGGGCGGGCGTTTCACACCTACAAGGACCACACGCTGTTCGAGCGCAGCGAGGTGCTCACCCAGACGGGCAAGCCCTACAGCGTGTTCACGCCCTACAAGAACGCCTGGCTCCGCAAGATCGACGCCTTCTACCTGAAGAGCTACCCCGTGCAACGCCATGCGGGCCGCCTGGCACCCCGGCCCGAGGCACACCGCCGGGCGGTACCCGGTTTGCAGGCCCTGGGATTCGAGCCTGCAGGGCTGTCGCAGCTGGCCCTGCCTACGGGGGCCAGCGGCGCGCAGCGCCTGTTCGAGGATTTTCACCAGCGCATCGCGCGCTATGAGGACACACGCAACTTTCCGGCCATCAAGGGGCCGAGCTACCTGAGCGTGCACCTGCGCTTTGGCACCATCTCCCCGCGCCTGCTGGCCCGCACGGCCCATGCGCTGATGGTGCAGGGCAACCAGGGCGCCGCGACCTGGCTCAGCGAGCTGATCTGGCGCGACTTCTACCACCAGATCCTGGCGCACCACCCGCAGGTGGTGGAGCACAGCTTCAAGCCGGCCTATGACGCTATTCGCTGGGAGAGCGGCCCCGAGGCCAAAGAACTTTTTGCAGCCTGGTGCGAGGGCCGCACCGGCTACCCGCTGGTGGATGCGGCCATGGCCCAGATCAACCAGACGGGCTACATGCACAACCGCCTGCGCATGGTGGTGGCCAGCTTTCTGGTGAAGGACCTGGGCATCGACTGGCGCTGGGGCGAGGGCTACTTTGCCACCCACCTCAACGACTTCGACCTGGCGGCCAACAACGGCGGCTGGCAGTGGGCCAGTTCCAGCGGCTGCGATGCACAGCCCTATTTCCGCATCTTCAACCCTGTGAGCCAGAGCGAGAAGTTCGACGCCAAGGGCCAGTTCATCCGCAAGTACCTGCCGCAGCTGGCCGGCCTGCCCGATGCGGCCCTGCACGCCCCGTGGGCAGCCAAGCCGCTGGAGCTGCAGGCAGCCGGGGTGGTGCTGGGCAGCACCTACCCGCACCCCATCGTGGACCACGACGAGGCGCGCAAGCGCACGCTGGAAAGGTATGCCGTGGTGAAGACTGCGGCTGAATGAGGGCGCTGCAGCCGCCCGGGCAAGGCGGTGCGTTCAGAACCTCGAGTCGCGCGGCTTCTCGGCCATCTGCATGCCGCCATCGTCGATGGCCAGTGAATTGCCAGATGCCAGGCGCAGGCGCAGGGTGACATCGGTGCGGTTGTCGGCATTGGCCACGGCCTCGGCCGGAGTGATGGAGCCGGCCTCCACCAGGGCCAGCAGCGATTGGTCGAAGCTGCCCATGCCCTGCTCGGTGCCGCGGATGATGGCGGTCTTGAGCTCGTCGACCTGGCCCTTCTGGATCAGGTCGGCCACATAGGGCGTGAGCAGCATGACCTCGGTGGCAGGCACCAGGGTGCCCTTGACGCTCTTGATCAGGCGCTGCGCGACGACGGCCTTCAGGCTCAGCGACAGATCCATCAGCAGCTGCTGGTGGGCCGTCTCGGGAAAGAAGTTCAAGATGCGCTGCACCGACTGGCTGGCGTTGTGCGCATGCAGGGTGGACACGCACAGGTGGCCCGACTGGGCGTAATGCAGCGCATGCTGCATGGTGGCGCGGTCGCGGATCTCGCCGATCAGGATCACGCTGGGTGCCTCGCGCATGGCGCGGCGCAGGGCCTCGTCGTACGACAGCGTATCGAGCCCCACTTCGCGCTGGGTGACCAGGGACTTCTTGTGGTTGTGCAGGTACTCGATGGGGTCCTCGATGGTGAGGATGTGCCCGTTGGCGTGCTCGTTGCGGTGGTCCAGCATGGCCGCCAGCGTGGTGGTCTTGCCCGAACCGGCGGCCCCCACGGTCAGGATCAGCCCGCCGTTCAGGAACGCCAGCTGCTTGAGCACGGGTGGCAGGCCCAGTTGGTCAAGCTGCGGAATGTTCGACACCACATGCCGCACCACGATGCCGACCTGGCCGCGCTGCATGTGGATGTTGAAGCGAAAGCGCTCGCCGTCCGGCGTGGTGTACGAGAGGTCGCACTCCATGGTGGCCTCGAACTCCTCGCGCTGCGCCTTGCGCATCACCGAGTAGGCCATCATGCGGATATCGTCGGCGCCCAGCACCTGGCGCGAGATGGGCACGTAAAGCCCCTGGCGCTTGACCGTGGGCGAGGCGCCCGCGAGCAGAAACAGGTCGGACGCGCCTTCGCGCGCCACCAGGCCCAGGCAGGCCAGCAGCCGGCTGTCGCCGGCAGGTGAAGTCGACTCCATCGGTACCTCTGATCAGGCTGACAGACACAAAAAAGCCGCAGGTCCCCACAAACACCAACGCCTGCACCGGTGAGGGATGCAGGCGTCGGGTGGTTTGTCAGGCCTCTGCGGCAGCGGCGATGCGGGCGTAGTGCTGAATCAGGCTGAGCAGCTCTTCGTCCGAGTAAGGTTTGCCCAGGTAGTGGTTCACCCCGAGCTCCATCGCGTGCTCGCGGTGCTTCTCGGCAATCCGCGAGGTGATCATGATGATGGGCAGGTCACGCAGGGCACCGTCGGCGCGGATGTTGCGCGCCAGATCGAAACCGTCCATGCGGGGCATTTCGATGTCCGACAGCACCACCGTGGGGCGCTCGTCCTGCAGTCGTTCCAGCGCTTGCAGGCCGTCTGCGGCCAGGGCCACGCGGTAGCCTTCGCGCTGCAGCAGGCGCTGCGTGACGCGGCGCACGGTGATGGAATCGTCCACCACCAGGATCAGAGGCACCTGGCTGATGCCCGATGGCAGCGGCGCAACGGTCGCACCCTTGGCATCCACCCGGTCGGTGACCATCGGCAGGTCGGCGCTGGCAGCACGCACTTGGTCGCCGTACACGGTGGACAGGGCCACCGGGTTGTAGATCAGCACCACGGCCCCCGAAGCCAGCACGGACATGCCGGCCAGGCCAGGCAAGCGCGACAGCTGCGGCCCGAGGTTCTTCACCACCACTTCCTGGTTGCCCAGCACTTCGTCCACGTGCATGGCGATGCGCTGCGAGGCGCTTCGGAAGACCACCACGGGGCGGGTCTTGCCGACCGATTCATGGCTGCGGGCCGAGGCCTGCAGCAGCGCACCGGCCCAGAAGAAGGGCAGTTGCTCCGTGCCGTCATTGAAGTGGCTGGACTTGTAGGCTTCCTGCAGGTCGGCCACCGAGGTACGGCGCACGATTTCCACCAGGTTGGCAGGCACCCCGATGGACAGATCGCCGGCACGCAGCATCACCACCTGCGTGACCGCCGTGGTCAGGGGCAGGATCATGCGGAAGGCAGCGCCCTTGCCGGTTTCGGTCGTGGTCTCGATGCGGCCGCCCAGGGCGTTGATCTCGGAGCGGACCACGTCCATGCCGATGCCCCGTCCGGCCAGGCCCGTGACTTCACTGGCGGTACTGAAACCGGGCGTGAAGATCAGGTTGGCGGCGTCGGCATCGCTCAGGTCCAGGCCCGGCTCGATGAGCCCCTGGGAGATGGCCTTTTCGCGGATGCGCGGCAGGTTCAGGCCGGCGCCGTCGTCGCGGAACTCCACCGACACGTCGTTGCCTTCGTGGTGCAGGTCCACCGTGATGGTGCCCGATGCCGGCTTGCCGGCGGCCACGCGGGCTTCGGGGTTCTCGATGCCGTGGGCCACGCAGTTGCGCAGCAAGTGCTCGAAGGCGGGGGTCATGCGGTCCAGCACGCCGCGGTCCATTTCAATGGAGCCGCCGGTGATGTCGAGCTTGATCTGCTTGCCGGTTTCCTTGGACGCCTGGCGCACCACGGCGTACAGGCGCTCGGCGATGCCTTCGAACTCCACCATGCGGGTGCGCAGCAGATCGCGCTGCAGCTCACGCGCCTGGCGGCCCTGGGCGATCAGGTCGTCTTCGGCGCCTTCCATGGTGCGCTGCAGGTTGCGCTGCACGGTGGCCACGTCGTTGACGGACTCGGCCATCATGCGGGTCAGCTCCTGCACGCGGGTGAAGCGGTCGAACTCCAGCGGGTCGAAGCCAGCAGCCGAGTCCTTGGACAGCGCCAGGCGCGACTGCATCTGCGATTCGGCCTGCACTTCGATGTCGCGCAGTTGCAGGCGCAGGCGGTCCAGGTTGCCCGACAGGTCGGTCAGTGAGGAACGGAACTGCGACAGGCGCACGTCCAGCCGCGAGCGGCTGATCATCACCTCGCCCGCCTGGTTGACCAGGCGGTCCAGCAGCTGGGCACGCACCCGCACCGACTGGTTCGCAGCGACACGCAGCGGTGCCAGTTGCGACGGACCTGCCAGGCGAGCGGCCGGCGCCACGGTGGCAGCGGCAGGCCGTTGCTCCGGGGTGCCGGCTGTGGTTGCCGCAGCGGCGGCGGGCTGTGCAGCTGCGACGGCAGGCGCTTGGGTAGCCACCGGCAGTGTGACGACGGCATCGGCCGGGCCCTGGCTGCCAATGGCGCTCAGGGCGGCGAAGTTGGCCTGCAGGCCGTCGAAGCTGGCCTGCAGCGGCTCGATCTCGGCGCTGGTGACGGTGTCCACATCGAGCTGCTCGATGGCGGACTCCAGGCGGTGGGCCATTTCGCCCAGGCGCATGGCACCGGCCAGGCGCGAGCTGCCCTTGAGCGTGTGCAGGGCGCGCAGCACTTCGCTGCGGGCACCCAGGTTGTCGGGGCGCGAGGCCCATTGGCGCAGGGCGCCACCCAACTGGGGCAGCAGTTCCTGGGCTTCTTCCTCGAAGATCGGGAAGAGGTCGGGATCGATCACGTCGATGACGTCGATGTCATCGTCAAGGTCGGACGACAACGCCACCGCACGCGCGATGGCGTCGTCCACATCCTGGTCGTGGTCGCTGTCGTGCACCACCGGCGACAGCGCGGGTGCCACATGCCCGGTAGGGACCACGGAGAGAGCGGGCGCCACCTCAGCCGCTGCCAGCGCTGCCGCAGCGGAATCTTCAGCCTCGGCCTCAGCATCGCGGACTGGCTCATCGTCGATCTCATCCTCGATCGGCGTCAGGGTGTTGTCGACCTCGGTCTGCAGGATCTGGCGCAGCGCTTCCAACACTTCCTGGCTGGGCTCCTTGAGGAAGCCGGCGGCGAACTGGTGCAGCAGGCGGCGGATGTCTTCCGCCGCATCCATGAAGACACGGGCCTGTTCTTCGGACCCGCGCGTCTGCAGTTGTACATGCTGCAGCGCATGCTCAAGCACACGTGCCATTTCGGACAGCGCATTGAAACCCACCGTGGCGGAGCTGCCCGCCAGCGAATGCGCGAGGGCCACGGCCGTGTCCGGCAGGGGTTCGTGCAGCTCCAGCGACCATTCCTGCAGGCAGGTGACGAGGCGGCGCGACCATTCGTCGGCTTCGTTCAGGTAGACGTTGTACAGCGGGATGCCGATGCGCAGCGTCTCGATGACCTTGACGGCCTCGTCGAAGGAAGCCTCTTCGGCCACGGGCGCAGCGACCGGTGCCACGGGGGCAGCGGGGGTCTCTGGCCCCGCGTCCAGGACGGGCTCCAGCACCGCTTCAACAGGTTCGGCCACCACGGCCGGGGCCTGCAGTTCAGGCTCGGGGACAAACTCCAGAACGGCTTCGGGCTCTGGCACGGCCTCGGGCTGTGCGGGGGCGCCGGCTTCCAGCAACTGGTCGTCGAGCGCGAATTCGAACGGAGTGTCGAACACGGCCTGCACCACGGGCTCGGGCACGGGTGCAGGAGCGGGCTCAGCGGCCACCTCGAAGGCATCGAGCAGCGGCAGGTCGAAGTCCACCACGGTGGCGGCGACTGGCTCGACCACAACGGGAGGTTCGATGGCGGCCGGTGCGTCGATGCCGTCGGGCACCTGCGCGACGGCTTCGGCGAACACCGCGAAGTCGATCTCTTCGGTGACCGTGGAACTGGTGTCGGGCACGTCCTTGGGCGCCTCGAGCGCGATGATCTCGGGCTCGACGGCGTCTTCAGGGACTTCGGTGGAGACGAAGTCGGCGTGGACGATTTCTTCCTCTTCGTGCGGCAAGGCTTCGGGCGCTGGCTCCAGGGCGACGGGGGCATCGACCAGCTCCGGCACGGGCGCGAAGTCTTCCACCGGCTGGGGCACGGTTTCAGGCAGCTCGGCGGGTACGTCGGCCACGGTGTTGTCGGCAGGCACCTCGATCAGGGAGGCGACCTCGGCAGGGCCGCCCGTCAATGGCAGCAAGGTGCCATCGTTGCGCATGGCTTCTGCGGCCTTGCGGAAGGCCTCGGGTTGCCAATGGGTCGGGTTGCCCGAGGCCAGGCTGTCGGCCCAGTCGCCAAAGGCGTGCAGCGTATCGGTGGACAGCTGCAGCAAGGGCGCGTGCATGGGCTTTTGTTCAGCCAGCCAGGCGTTGAGCACCTGCTCCATCGACCAGGCGGCTTCGCCGAAGTCGTTGAGGCCCACCATGCGCGAGCTGCCCTTCAAGGTATGGAAGGCACGGCGCAGCGTGGTCTGCTCGCTCAGTTCACCCGGCTCATTGCGCAGGGTGGCGATGGCTGCCAAGCCGGTGGTGACGACTTCGCGCGCTTCCTCCAGGAAGATTTCGAGCAGTTCGTCTTCGACGTCCACCGGGGGGCGCACCACGGGGGCCGGCAAGGCGGCAGCTGGCGCCGGGGCTGGCGCGGGCGCCACAGGTGATGCAGGCGCATCACCCAGGTGGCCGAAGCCGATGTCGGGAGCCAGTTGCTCGACCGGCGCCGGGGCGGGCGCGGGCTCGGCAAATTCGCCGGGCAGGGGCGAGAAGTCGGTGGGGGCACTTTCGGGCTCTTCGACCGGGAAGCGCGGCACCACATCGGGCAGCGGAATGGCGGCGCGCTCTTCGAGCTTGGCGGGCGTGACTTCCTGGGTGTCGCTGACGCGGGCGCGCGTGCGGCCCGTGAGGATGCGCAACTCGCCCAGTTCCTCGTCATAGACGAAGAGCTTGCGCGCCATGGCGCGCTGGTAGCTGAGCATGTCGATCAGGAAGCCCAGGGCCCCCATGCTGCTGCCCAGCTTCTCGAAGACGGGCTGGCGCTCTTCCTCGGGGATGTCGTTGATCAGCAGGCGGTCCACGGTGTCGCGCATGCGCACCACGGCCAGCGAGGCCTGGTCCAGGCCAAGCACGGACAGCACGCCGCGCATCTGCGCCATGTGCCCGGGCACCGGGGCCAGCACCGTGGGGTCCTTGGGGTCGCGGAAGAACAGGTCCAGCGATTTTTCCGCCTCGGCCAGGGTGGCGCGCAGTTCGTCCACCACGCTGCCCATGGTCTGGTTGTCGCTGACACGGCGGTACAGCTCTTCCATCCAGCCTTCCAGGGGCTCGGGTTCGGCACCGGTGCCCACGGCTTCGAGCCGCTCGGACAGGCGGGCGGCGCGCACGGCCATCTGGTCTTCGGCCGCATCGAGCTCTTCGAACGCAGCCTGCAGGTACAGCACCGAGGTGGCCACTTCCATGGCCAGCGCAGCCGATGGCGGCTCGCCGGACTTGGTGGTGGCATCCATCACGTGCGTGAGCGCTGTGGCCAGCTTCTCGCTGCCAGGGCTGAGCTTGCGCAGCGAATCGCAGACCAGGCTGAACTGGTCGGCAGCGGGCTTGATCTTGTTGCGGTCACCGCCGGCCAGGGCCGACCAGGTTTCGGTGGCGGCGGCAATGCGCTTTCGGGCCTGGGCCAGCACGGCAGGGTCGAAACGGCCAAAGCGCGCGGTGTCGTAGTCCACCGGCTTGAAGCGGTCCAGGCTGAAGGCATGGCGCACGGTCATCAACGCGGGGAACCTGGCCTCCGCGCCCGCAGGCACCGTGGTCTGCGAGCAGAAGAACAGCAGGTCCTGCACCAGGCGGTCGGCAATGGTGTTGTCGCCCTTGGCCAGGGTGGCGTATTGCATGAGCACGCGGGAAGCCACGCGCTTCACATACACGTCCGCCGGCAGCAGGCCGCCGGCAAAGGCTTCGAAGAAGGCGGCGCAGATCTTCCAGAACGCGCGCGACTGGCGGTCCGACTGGGCCGCAACCAGGCCCAGGCAGGTTTCGTACATGCTGCGGGCGGCCTTGAGGTCGCCCGTCTTGACGATGCGCAGCACCGCCGCGTCCAGGTGTGCCCGCGCCTGCGGGCCATAAGGCAGGGGTTCCGCAGGAATGGTGACTTCCGGCTCGCGGAAACGCCGCTCCACAGGCCACAGGTCTGCGGGGTGCACGCGCTCGGCTCCGGCCAGCGCCTGGGCTTCACGGTACTGGGGGAACAGGGCAACGGGCGAGACGGACTTGCCGGACAGCACGCTTTCCAGGTATTCGATCAGGCCGAAGCTGGCTTTTTCGATGGTGCTGGTGGCCTCATCGGTGCACAGCTCAGGGCGTTGCACAAAGCGCTGGACGGCGGACTCCATGGCCCGCAGCACGAGCGCCGGAGGCCCCATGCCGACCATTTCCAGCGCGCCGCTGGCCTGGTGCAGTTGCTGCCTTGCAATGCGCAAGGCGCCGGCGTCGAGCGCCGCAAGGTCCGACTCGGTCGCTGTTTCCACATCGCGCACAAAGCGGCGCATCGATTTGACGGCGCCCCCCAGGGATTTGCGCAGTTCGTCGAGCACCCAAGCCAAAGGACCCAGGTCCTGCTCTCCCTGGGTCCAGTCTGCGGCCGGTGCATTTTTGACATCAATAGATGGCATGGGTTCGTCCCCGGCTGCAATGAGCCAGCTGGTTGATGACTACGGATCGCCTCAGGCGATCTTGAAACGGGCGACAGACTGGCGCAATTCTTCAGCCATGTGCGAGAGTTCGCGCACCTGCTGGGCCGTCGTGCGGGTACCTTCACCGGTCTGTTCCGTCACGGCAAAAATGTGCTGGATGTTGTCGGCCACTTCGTTGGCCAGAACGGCTTCACGGGAGGTCGAGGACGAGATCTGTTCAATCAGGTCGGCCAAGCGGCGCGACACGCGGTCAATTTCCGTCAGTGCGGTACCGGCGCTGTCGGACAGTCGGGCCCCTTCCACCACACCCTGCGTGGAGCGCTCCATAGCGGCCACGGCATCCTGGGTGTCGGTCTGAATGGCCTTCACCAGGGCCGAAATCTGGCGCGTGGCGTCGGCGGAGCGTTCAGCCAGTCGCTGCACTTCTTCGGCCACCACCGAGAAGCCTCGGCCGGCTTCACCGGCGGATGCGGCCTGGATGGCGGCGTTCAGTGCCAGCACGTTCGTCTGCTCGGTAATGTCGGAAATCAGCTCGGTGATTTCACCGATCTCCTGCGACGATTCGCCCAGGCGCTTGATGCGCTTGGAGGTGTCCTGGATCTGGTCGCGGATGGAGTTCATACCGCCGATGGCGTTCTGCACGGCCTGCAGACCGGAGTCGGCGGCTTGCAGCGATTGGCGGGCCACCGTGGCGGACTCTTGCGCCTGGGTGGACACTTCGTTGATTCGGGTCGCCATGTCCAGAACGGAGCGGCCGGTTTCGCGAATTTCGCGCAGCTGCTCGGTCGAGGCGGCGAGCAGTTCGGTCGAGGTGCTGTCCACCTGGGCCGTCGTCTGTGCCACGCGGGTCGCCGTGTTCTGCACGCTGCCCACCAGCTGGCGCAGTTCTTCCACCGTGTAGTTCACCGAGTCGGCGATGGCGCCCGTGATGTCTTCGGTCACGGTGGCTTCCTGGGTCAGATCGCCTTCAGCGACCGACTGCAGTTCGTTCATCAAACGCAAAATGGCGGCCTGGTTGGCGTCGTTGACGCGCTTGGCTTCCTGCTCCTGGCGCTTGGCGTCCTTTTGCTGCGATTCGGCAGCCGTCTGGCGGCCCCGGCTGTCCAGCAGTTGAACGCGCGAGATGCCGATACCGCACAGCAACACGAACAGGCCGGCAAGGGCCAGGGCACCGATCTGCCCGGCGCCAAGGCCGGTCTGTGCGGACAGCTTGCCCTGCAGGTTTTCCAGTTGGCGGCGCAGCGGTTCGCTGTCGGCAATGATGGCGGACTGTGCTTCACGGGCGGACACCAGGCCCTGCAGGTTGCCCAGAATGGCACTGGCCTGCGTGCGGGTCTGCTCGTACAGCTTCACCAGGCCGTCGAGTTGCTCGCGCGTCTGGCCGTCCTTGGTGGCGGACAGGCGCAGCTCGGGGCTGCCGTCCAGCAGGCCCTGTGCGATTTCCTTGAAGGAGTTCAAGTCCTTGCCCAGCAGGAACACGGCCTCTGGGCTCACGCCTTCCATGGTCTGGAATTCGTTGGCGGACTTGCCGATGCGCTGGGTCAACATCACCAGTTGGCCGGCGGCCGAGATTTCGGCGGCGGGGGCGTTCTGCTGCAGCTTGAGCGAAGACACCGTTTCGGCGATTTCGAGCAGGTCGGACGACTGGCGGTTGATGGTGCGCAGAGCGTCACCCACCTGGGTCAGGATCTTTTGCTGGCCCATCACCACGCCGGCGTTGCGCTCGGCGCGCTCCATCAGGGGCGTCACGGCGTCCAGATCGGGCTTGTAGGGCTCGCCCAGCGATTGCACGCCGAGTTCGTTGTCGCCAGCGGTCAGGGCGCGCACGTTGCGCGCCAGCACGCCCGAGCTTTCCACCACGTCGGGGAAGGCCTGGGGGCTACCAACCAGCGCCTGCGACACCGACTTGGCCAGGCGCTGCGACTGCATCAGGGACTGGCCGGTAGCGGCGAGCTGCTGTGCGGAGCGGTCTGCCTGCTGCAGCACCCAGAAAGCGATCGCACCCAGCACCACCACGCCAACGGCCAGCAAGGCCAGCAGGCGGCGCTGGTGGCCGGCCGCCGTGGAGGTGCCCAGCACCGGCAGGGAGATCAGATCTTCATCACTGTCGGGTTCGGTGAGCTCGGGTGCATAGCCGCCCGGGTCGCCCTGCACGCTGTTCATGGCATCGCTCTGGTACTCGCGCAGCGCCGCTGCTTCGAGCGAACCGGTCCCCAGCACGTCCTGACCGTCATCGGCCGCAGCATGGCCTGCTGCGGCGTCCGGCGCTCCGGGTTTCCGGTTGAACAGTTTTCCAAATTGATTGACGACGGACATGGTGCAGCCTTACAGAAAAACTCAAGCACTGATGCTCAGAAAAGCGGGATGTTGGGACAGGATCTGCAGATTGAGCTCCTGCCAGCGCGCGCCACCTGCATCGATGTAGGTGGTGCCGAAAAATGCGGGAGATTCGGGTGCAGGCGGCTCGGAGGACACAAAGGACTCCGTACCCCGCAGGCCGGCCAGCCGGTCCACCAGCAAGGCGGCATTCACTTCAAGCACGGCATTGAAGGCCAGCAGGCTGGACTCGGACAGCGCCTGCTCGGTGCGCGTGACCGTGGTGCCCAGCATGCCGGCGAGGTCGGCCACACCGACCAGCCCGCCGCGCAGGTTGGCGACACCGAGGAACCAGCTTTGCGTGTACGGCACGGGCTGGACGGTGACCCAAGGAAAAATCTCGCCCGACTGGGCGAGAGGTAGAAGGTAGTACTGCCCTGCTGTCTCGACAGCCAGCCAGGACGATACGGACAAGCCTTCCGTCCTGGCGGCCTGAAGACGGCTGGCCAGTCGGACTTGTAGCTCGCGGAGGGCTTCGCGGTTGGCCATGAACGCGCCGCTGCCTCAGTTCAGCGCGTCAATCTTGGCCTGCAGCTCGGCGGGATCCACCGGCTTGGTGATATAGCCGCGCGCGCCCTGGCGCATACCCCAGACCCGGTCGGTCTCCTGGTTCTTGCTGGTGCACATGATGATGGGCACATCGGCGTACAGCGGATCACGGGTGATCGCACGCGTGAGCTGAAAGCCGTTCTGGCCTGGCATCACTACGTCCATGAGGATCAGGTCGGGTTTGTCTTCGGCCAGGCGGCGGAAGGCCTCCTCGGCGTTCTCGGCTGTGCGCACCTGCATGCCTTTTTTCTGCAGCAGGTCGGTCAGAAACATCAACTCGGTCTTCGAATCGTCGACGACCAGAACTTTCTGGATGGGCATTACATCGCTCCTTGTTGGGAATTGCCGAATTGCTGCACGGCCTGCAGCAACTGGTCTTTGGTAAACGGTTTGGTGAGATATTCCTGGCAGCCGACCATGCGCCCGCGCGCCTTGTCGAATACGCCGTCCTTGGAGGACAGCATCACCACCGGGGTATCTGCGAAACGGGCGTTGCGCTTGATGATCGCGCAGGTCTGGTACCCGTCGAGCTTGGGCATGAGAATGTCACAGAAAATCAGCTGAGGCTGGTAATCGTTCACTTTCGCCAAAGCATCAAAGCCGTCGTCAGCCAACAAGACTTCGTGCCCCCCCTGCTTGAGAAAAATCTCGGCGCTTCGGCGGATGGTATTGCTGTCATCCACCACGAGCACTTTGAAAGATGCGCCTGTTGTAGTCAATTGCTAATGCTCCCGATGGAAAAACAAACAGCGCGGCCCGAGCCGCGCATCAAATCTGAACCATCTCGAAATCTTCCTTGCGGGCGCCACACTCAGGACAGGTCCAATTCATGGGCACCTGGTCCCATGGCGTGTTGGGGGCGATGCCGTGCTCGGGCGCACCCTCTGCCTCGTCATAAATCCACCCGCAGATCAAACACATCCAAGTTTTAGAGTCGATCACAGCTTAAAGGGCCTTCACATAGAATGCAACGATTGTATCTAGTCATCTCCCCGGGCTGCAGCTTCCGTGCCACCCCCGATGCCGCCACTGGACCATGACCACATCTGCATTCCCCCCTCCCGACACCGAACACGCCGACGACGAATCCGGTGATGAAGCGAGCCCGGCCTGCGTGCTCGTTTTCAACGCCAGCGACCCCAGCGGCGCGGGTGGCCTGACGGCAGACATCACCACTATCGCATCGGTCGGCGGCCACCCCATCGCGGTGGTCACGGGGGCCTACGCGCGTGATACGGCGCAGATATTCGACCATTTCAGCTTCGACGACGAGGCCGTCTCCGAGCAGGCCCGGGCGGTGCTCGAAGACATGCCCGTGCAGGCCATCAAGGTGGGTTTCGTGGGCAGCCCCGAGAACATCAGCGCCATCGCCGAAATAACCACAGACTATGACGAAGTCCCGGTGATAGCGTACATGCCCAACCTGTCCTGGTGGACGGAAGAGCAGATCGACGAGTACCTGGACGCCTTCCGTGAGCTGTTGTTGCCGCAAACCTCAGTGTTGGTAGGAAACCACAGTACGCTGTGGCGCTGGCTGTTGCCGGACTGGAAGAGCGACCGCAGCCCCACCGCGCGCGACATTGCCCGGGCGGCTTCCGAGATGGGCGTGCCCTACACCCTGGTCACCGGCATCCCCCTGCCCGAGCAGTTCGTCGAGAACGTGCTGGCCTCGCCCCAGACGGTGCTGGGCAGCGGCAAGTTCGAGCTGTTCGACGCCACCTTCTCGGGCGCGGGCGACACCCTGTCGGCCGCACTCACGGCCCTGGTGGCCAGCGGCAACGACCTGGGCGAGGCCACCAGCGAAGCGCTGGGCTACCTGGACCGCTGCCTGGACGCCGGTTTCCGCCCCGGAATGGGGCACATCGTGCCCGACCGCATGTTCTGGGCCCAGCCCGACGACGAGGACGGCGAAGACGACGACGCCCCGATTGACGACACAGCAGCCATCGAAGGCTTTGTGATGCCCCCCCATGACACCAAGCACTGATCTCAACATCCCCCTGTTCGAACGCGCCAAGGCGCTCATCCCCGGCGGCGTGAACTCGCCCGTACGGGCCTTCAAGGCCGTGGGCGGCACGCCGCGCTTCGTCAAGCGTGCCCAGGGCGCCTACTTCTGGGACGCCAACGACCAACGCTTCATCGACTACATCGGCTCCTGGGGGCCGATGATCCTGGGCCACGGCCACCCGGCGGTGCTCGAAGCGGTGCAGAAGGCGGCGCTCGAAGGTTTCAGCTTTGGCGCGCCGACCGAGCGCGAGGTGGAGCTGGCCGAGGAGATCATCGGCCTGGTGCCCTCGATGGAGATGATCCGGCTGGTCAGCTCGGGCACCGAGGCGGGCATGAGCGCCATCCGCCTGGCGCGTGGCGCCACGGGCCGCAGCAAGATCATCAAGTTCAACGGCTGCTACCACGGCCATGCCGACGCGCTGCTGGTCAAGGCCGGCTCGGGCCTGGCCACCTTCGGCAACGCCACCAGTGCGGGCGTGCCGCCCGAGGTGGTGCAGCACACCCTGGTGCTGGAATACAACGACATTGCCCAGCTCGAAGAAGCCTTTGCCCTGCACGGCAAGGAACTGGCCTGCCTGATGATCGAGCCGATCGCCGGCAACATGAACTTCGTGCGCGCGAGCGTCCCCTTCATGCAGCGCTGCCGCGAACTGTGCACGGAATATGGTGCGCTGCTGGTGCTGGACGAGGTGATGACCGGTTTCCGCGTCGGCCTGACCAGTGCGCAAGGCGTGTATGCCAAGAGCATCCCCGGCTTCAAGCCCGACATCACCGTGCTGGGCAAGGTGATCGGCGGCGGCATGCCGCTGGCCGCCTTTGGCGGGCCGCGTGCCATCATGGAGCATCTGGCGCCCATCGGCGCCGTGTACCAGGCCGGCACGCTGTCGGGCAACCCGGTGGCCACGGCCTGCGGCCTGGCCACGCTGCGCGAGATCACGAAGCCCGGCTTCTTTGATGCCCTGTCGGCACGCACCCAATCGCTGGTGGATGGCCTCAAGGCCGCCGCCGCCGCCGAAGGCGTGCCCTTCAGCGCCGACTGCGAGGGCGGCATGTTCGGCTTCTTCCTCTTGCCCACCCTGCCCCAGAGCTACCCCGAGGTGCTCACCACCGACAGCGCGCGCTTCAACCAGCTGTTCCATGGGCTGCTGGACCGCAGTATCTATATAGCACCGGCGCTGTACGAAGCCGGTTTCGTGAGCGCGGCCCACAGCGAAGAAGACATCGCTGCCACGGTGGCCGCTGCGCGCGAGGTCTTCAAGAGCCTCGCAAGCTGAAGCTACAAGAGGCCGCGCAGTTCGCGCGCGGCTTCCTGCAGCAAGGGCAACATCTCCCTTTGCAGGCTGCCCTCGTCCAGTTGCCTGGGCGAGGCCACCACGTTGAGCGCCGCCACGGTCTGCCCCTGCAGGTTGCGCAGCGGCACGGCCAGGGCATGCACGCCCAGCTCGTGCTCTTCCACCGCCAGGCAATAGTCGTCGCGCCGCGCACGCGCGATGGCCTGGCGCAACGGCCCCACCTGCGTGAGCGTATGGGGCGTGAGCCGCTGCAGCGTGGCACCCTTGAGCCAGGTGGTGAGTGCCGCCGCCGGCAGCGCCGCCAGCAGCACCCGCCCGGTGGACGTGGGGTGGGCCGGCAGCCGCGCCCCCAGGTGCAGGCCGTAGGCCAGCACGCGCGAGGGCGCGCCATACACCCCGCTGCGCGCCACGATCACGACCTCGCTGCCGTCGAGCACCACGGCCGAAAAGGACTGCTGGGTCTGCGCGGCCAGCCGGTTCAGCGTGGGCTGCAGCACGCGCGGCAGCCGGGCCGACGCCAGGTAGCTGCCCGAAAAGCGCAGCACCTTGGGCGCCAGCCAGAAGTAGCTGCCATCGCTTTCCAGGTAGCCCAGGTGCGCCAGCGTGAGCAGGTGCCGACGCGCCGCCGCCCGGGTGAGCCCCGTGCGCTGCGCTGCCAGCGAGGCATTGAGGCGCTGGCGCTCGGTGTCGAAACTCTCCAGCACAGCCATGCCCTTGGCCATGCCCTCAATGAAGTCGGCCTTGGCGATGGGGGTGGTGCTGGAGGTCATGGTCGGCAGAAAAGATCGGTACATCAAGGATTGCGCGATGATCGCACAAAGCATCTGTACATCGCACGCAACCGGCCAGCCGGCACCCCGCGTTGACCTGCGTCAACCTACGCTTGGGCCTTGCCTTCGAGCCGGTGCTCGGGGCCTTCCTTCCCCAGCTTTGCGAGGTTCCCCCATGCGTACCCAGGTTGCCATCATCGGCGCCGGCCCGGCCGGTCTGCTGCTCGGCCAGTTGCTGCACACATCCGGCATCGACGCCGTCATCATCGAGCAGCGCAGCGCCGACTACGTGCTCGGCCGCATCCGCGCCGGCGTGCTCGAACAGGTCACCATGGACCTGCTGGAGAAAGCCGGCGTGAGCGCCCGCGCCCATGCACAGGGCCTGCCGCACGACGGCATCGAGCTGTTGTTCAAGGGCCAGCGCCACCGCATCGACCTGCATGCGCTCAGCGGCGGCAGCCGCGTGACGGTGTACGGCCAGACCGAGGTCACGCACGACCTGATGGATGCGCGCTCCGCTGCGGGCCTGGTCACCGTATATGAAGCCGGCAACGTCCGCGTGCACGACTTCGACGGTGGCAAGCCCCGTGTGACCTATGAGAAGGATGGCCAGGCGCACGAGATCACCTGCGACTTCATCGCCGGCTGCGACGGCTACCACGGCGTGTGCCGCGCCAGCGTGCCCGAGGGCGCGCTCAAGACCTATGAACGCGTCTACCCCTTCGGCTGGCTGGGCGTGCTGGCCGATGTGCCGCCGGTTTCGCACGAGCTGATCTACGCCAACACCGAGCGCGGCTTTGCGCTGTGCAGCATGCGCAGCACCACGCGCAGCCGCTACTACCTGCAGGTGCCCGACACCGACAAGCTGGAGAACTGGAGCATCGACCAGTTCTGGGCCGAACTGGGCAATCGGCTGGACCCCGAGGCGCGCGCGAACCTGGTGACCGGCCCGGCGCTGGAGATGAGCATCGCGCCGCTGCGCAGCTTCGTGGCCGAGCCCATGCGCTTTGGCCGCCTGTTCCTGGCCGGCGACGCGGCCCACATCGTGCCGCCCACGGGTGCCAAGGGCCTGAACCTGGCGGCCAGCGACGTGGGTTACCTGTGGAACGCCTTCGCCGATCATTACGGCGACAAGTCGGATGCCGGCATCGATACCTACTCCGACCGCTGCCTGCGCCGCGTGTGGCGCGCCGAACGCTTCTCGTGGTGGTTCACCTCGCTGATGCACCGTTTTCCGGACACCGGCGAGTTCGGCCAGAAGATGCAGGAGGCCGAGCTCGACTACCTGGTCCACTCGCGCGCCGCATCCACCGCGCTGGCCGAGAACTATGTGGGGCTGCCGATGGATTTCGGGGCGCAGGCAACAACGTCGGCACACGGGCGCTGACAACGGGGTGGCCGTTCATCGGTCCGTCACACCGCCATGCGAGCCTTGGCGGATACACAACGGACCGCTCCACCATGAACCGCCCTCCCCGCACCCCACGCCCGCTGACCAATCTTCTGCAGGGCAATGCACCCGAGAACGATGCCCCAGCCGATCCCGCCCATGCCAGCCGCCGCAGCTTTGTGCGCCAGTTGGCGCTCGGTGCTGCAGCACTGGGCACCCTGCCCCTGGCGGCCTGCGGCGGCAGCGACGATGCACCGGAGGTGCGCTTTGCGCATGGCGTGGCCAGCGGCGACCCCCTGAGCGACCGCGTCATCCTGTGGACGCGCGTCACGCCGCCCGCCAACCACGGCGCCGACATCCCCGTGCGCTGGGAAGTGGCAAGCGACTCCGCTTTTGCCACCCTGGTGGCCCAGGGCACGGCATCCGCCACGGCGGCCCGCGACTTCACGGTGAAGGTTGATGCCACCGGCCTCAGGCCTGCAACCCCGTACTACTACCGCTTCATGGCCTATGCCGCCACCTCGGCCACGGCGCGCACGCGCACCCTGCCGACCGGCAGCGTGTCTCAGGTGCGCCTGGCCGTGTTCTCCTGCGCCAACTACCCTGCCGGCTACTTCAACGTGTATGCAGAGGCGGCACGCCGCAATGACCTGGACGCGACCGTGCACCTGGGCGACTACGTGTACGAATATGCCCGGGGCGGCTACGCGTCCGCCAATGCCGAGCAACTGGGCCGCCTCTCCCAGCCTGTGGGTGAAATCCTGTCACTGGCCGACTACCGCACGCGCCACGCCCAGTACAAGACCGATGCCGATCTGCAGGCCCTGCATGCCGCCGCCCCCATGATCGCCGTGTGGGACGACCACGAGATCGCCAACGACACCTGGGCCAATGGCGCCGAGAACCACCAGAGCGCGACCGAAGGCAGCTTTGCCGCGCGCAAGGCCGTGGCGATGCAGGCCTACCACGAGTGGATGCCCACCCGCAACGCGCAGCCCGAACTGATCTACCGCAGCTTTGCCTTCGGCGATCTGGTGGCTCTGCACATGCTCGACACCCGCGTGATCGGGCGCGACGAGCAGGCCGACTACAGCCGCTTCTTCACGGCCAGCGGCTTCGATGCCGCGGGCTTCACCGCTGCCGTGGGCGCCCCCACGCGCCAGCTCATGGGCAGCACACAGACCCAGTGGCTGCAGCAGCAGATGGCCGCATCGTCCGCCACCTGGCAGGTGCTGGGCCAGCAGGTGCTGATGGGCCGCATGAACATCCCTGCCCCCATCCTCATCGACACCCTGCAGCCTGGGGCCGGGGTGAGCGTGTCCCAGTACGCGGCCATCGTGGCCAAGGCGCAGGCGGCACCCGCCACGCTGACAGCGACCGAAAAGGGCGTGCTGGCCCAGCCCTCCATCCCCTACAACCTCGATGCCTGGGACGGCTACCAGGCCGCGCGCGAAACCGTGCTGGCCATGGCACGCGGCCTGAACAAGAACCTGGTGGTGCTGTCGGGCGACACGCACAACGCCTGGGCCAACGAGCTGGCCGACCTGGGCGGCAATGCCGTGGGCGTGGAGTTTGCCACCTCGTCCGTCACCTCCCCTGGGTTCGAGGACTACCTGCCCAAGGAAAACCCGGCCGTGCTGGCCGGCGCACTGCAGCAACTGATCTCGCCGCTCAAATACTGCGACACCTCGCGCCGCGGCTACATGCTGCTTACCGCCACGGCCACCGAGTGCCGCGCCGACTGGGTCTACGTGAACACCATCACCAGCCGCAGCTACACCGCCAGCACGGACAAGTCACTCAAGGTGGTGGCCGGCACCGCCGGGCGCGGCCGCATCGTGGCGGTCTGACCGAACCGGACCAGGAAAGAAAAAGGCGGCCGAGGCCGCCTTTCTAGTGCGCAAATGCCACCGCTGGCGGCGGCATCGCAACCGGATCAATGCCGGAAGTGGCGCACGCCGCTGAACACCATGGACACGCCGCGCTCGTTCGCAGCGTCGATGACTTCGTTGTCGCGCATCGAGCCGCCGGGCTGGATCACGCAGGTGGCACCGGCATCGACCACGACATCCAGGCCATCGCGGAAGGGGAAGAACGCGTCGCTGGCCACCACGGTGCCCTGCAGGCTCAGACTGGCATGGCCGGCCTTGATGCTGGCGATGCGGGCCGAGTCGAGGCGGCTCATCTGGCCGGCCCCCACGCCCATGGTCATGCCACCCTTGCAGAAGACGATGGCATTGCTCTTGACGTACTTGGCCACTTTCCAGGCGAACAGCAGGTCTTCCATCTCTTCGAGCGTAGGCTGCTTCTTGGTCACGACCTTGAGGTCGATCAGCGACAGCTCCTGGTTGTCGGCGGTCTGCAGCAGCAGGCCCGAACCGATGCGCTTGGCATCCATGGCGTTGCGGCCACGCTGCCAGTCGGTGGTGCCGCCGTGGGCGGGCAGTGCGATCTTGAGCAGGCGCACATTGGCCTTGGCCTTGAAGACTTCGAGCGCCTCGGCTGTGAAGTCCGGGGCCATGAGCACTTCGACGAACTGCTTGGAGATCTGCTGCGCTGCCTTACCGTCCACCGGGCGGTTGAAGGCGATGATGCCGCCAAAGGCGCTGGTGGGGTCGGTCTGGAAGGCCTTGCCGTAGCTGTCCAGCGCGTCCAGGCCCACGGCCACGCCGCAGGGGTTGGCGTGCTTGACGATGACGCAGGCCGGCGCCTCGAAGCTCTTGACGCATTCCCAGGCGGCATCGGCGTCGGCGATGTTGTTGTACGACAGTTCCTTGCCCTGCAGTTGCACCCCGGTGACCAGCGAGCCGGGCGCGGGGTGCAGGTCGCGGTACAGCGCGGCCTGCTGGTGGGCGTTCTCGCCGTAGCGCAGGTCCTGCACCTTGGTGAAGATGCCATTGCTCTGGCCGGCGAACTGGGCACGCGCGGGCACATAGGTTTCGGACAGCTTCTCTTCCTCGAAGCTGACGGACGAGAGGTAGTCGCTGATCGCGCCGTCGTACTGGGCAATGCGGTTGAATGCCGCCACCGACAGTGCAAAGCGCAGCTTGTCCGAGAGCTTGCCCGAGGCCTTGAGTTCTTCGAGCACGGCGGGGTACTGCGAGGCATCGGTCAGCACGCCCACGTCCTTCCAGTTCTTGGCGGCGCTGCGCACCATGGCGGGGCCGCCTATGTCGATGTTCTCGATGGCGTCGGCCAGCGTGCAACCGGCCTTGACCACGGTGGACTCGAAGGGGTAGAGGTTGACCACCAGCAGGTCGATGGTGTCGATGCCATGCGCCTTGAGCGCAGCCATGTGCTCGGGCAGCTCGCGGCGCGCCAGCAGGCCGCCGTGCACCTTGGGGTGCAGGGTCTTCACGCGGCCGTCGAGCATTTCGGGGAACTGGGTGACCTCGGCCACTTCGGTTACGGGCAGGCCCTTGTCGGCCAGCAGCTTGGCGGTGCCCCCGGTGGACAGCAGCTTGATGCCCAGGGCGTGCAGCGCCTGGGCAAATTCAACAATGCCGGTTTTGTCGGAGACGGAAAGAAGTGCGTTCATGGCAGGTCGGTAAAGGAGTTTGGAATCGGGTGGGGTGCAGTTGCCGGCAACTGCACTGCGGTAGTGGGAAGCGCCAGCGTTGCCCGGCGCAACGGGGCATCAGATCAGCTTGTGTTCCACCAGCTTCTTGCGCAGGGTGTTGCGGTTCAGGCCCAGCCATTCAGCAGCGCGCGACTGGTTGTTGTCGGCCTGCTGCATCACGACTTCCAGCAGCGGCCTTTCGACCACGCGCACCAGCATGTCGTACATGCCATCGGGCGTCTCTCCGCCCAGGTCGCGAAAGTAGCCCTGCAGGCTCTCGCGCACGCATTCTTCAATATGTTTCTTGCTCATGCAGCCAATCCCTCTTGTTCTTCGCTGGGGTCTGCGTCGGCAGCCAGTGTGCTGGCGGCGGGAAAGCGGTCCATCTGCTGCGCCAGGGCATCCAGATAGTCCGCCACCGCCTGCCACTGGGCCGCGCAGTCCTCTATGGTGTTGATGTGTTGTCGAAAGGCTTCGCCGCCCGGCATGGAGCGCAGGTACCAGGCAATGTGCTTGCGCGCACTGCGCACCCCGGTCAGCTCGCCATACAGGCGGTAGTGGTCGTGCAGATGCTCGAGCAGCAGGCGCCGTACCTCGGCCACCAGCGGTGGCGCCAGGTGTTCGCCCGTGGCGAGAAAATGCCCGATCTCGCGGAAGATCCACGGTCGTCCTTGTGCCGCGCGGCCGATCATGATCGCATCGGCCCCCGTGGCGGCCAGCACCTCGCGCGCTTTCTCGGGCGAAGTGATGTCGCCATTGGCCACCACCGGTACGCGCACCGCCGCCTTCACGGCGGCGATGGTGTCGTACTCGGCATGGCCCTTGTAGCCCTGCTCGCGCGTGCGTCCATGCACCGTGAGCATCTGGATCCCCACGGCCTCAAACTGGCGCGCCAGCGCGACGGCGTTCTTGTGCTCCTGGCACCAGCCGGTGCGCATCTTGAGCGTGACGGGCACTTGGTGCGGCGCACAGGCCTCGACCACCGCCTGCGCGATGGACACGGCCAGCGCCTCGTCCTGCATCAGGGCTGAGCCGGCCCACTTGTTGCACACCTTCTTGGCCGGACAGCCCATGTTGATGTCGATGATCTGCGCACCGCGCTCCACGTTGTAGACCGCAGCCTCGGCCATCATCTGCGCCTCGGTGCCGGCGATCTGCACCGCGATCGGCCCCGGCTCCCCTTCATGGTTGGCCCGGCGCGAGGTCTTGAGGCTGTTCCACAAGTCCTTGCGCGAGGTCACCATTTCACTCACGGCATAGCCCGCCCCCAGTTCCTTGCACAGCTGGCGAAACGGCCGGTCCGTGACGCCCGCCATGGGGGCGACGAACAAGCGGTTCGCCAAAGGAATGTGGCCGATGTGCATGGGAAGGATGGGGGTGCGCCGAAGCTGCGAATGCTGAAAAAGGAGGCAGGATTGTACCTGCTCAAAATTTCAGCAAATGAAATCTGCGCGACTTTTACAGCCCGCCTGTGCTGCTGCGCAACAGTGCCGCTGCGCACCCCTCCGGTGATGCCTTGTCAGCGCGCCGCGAGGTCGGTATCGCTGGCCTGTACCGGCATGCCGCGCTGGGCATAGTGCCACCAGGCGCCGGGCAGGTTATCGAACTGGTGGTGCGCCATCAAAGCGCGCAGCCATTGGCGGTTGTGGTGCACGTCCGGCGAGAGGTTCTGCGTGGCAGAGCTCAGCACCCCGGAAGGCGTGCCCATGTCCACCTCGCCTCCATCGGCCAGAGGCCCGCGCACCACCTTGCTGGCACGCATGCCGTCGACCACGATGACCTGCACCACCCAGGCACCTGTCTGGAGATCGCACCGGGCCTTGAGCGCCATCCCTTGGGCCTTGAGGCCGTCTTGCGCAGAGCGCAGGACCGCCGGTTGGCCATTGGCGCCGCAGCCGCGCTCCTGCACCACGCTGATCGCGCCCGATGGCAACGCAGCCACTGGCTGGGGCACGGCCGCCTGGGGGCTTTGCACGCATGCGGCCAGCAGCGCCGCCGCTGCCAGCGATAGCCAGGGGCTGCGGTGGGTTGCGGTGGTGGTGTGGTGGGTGCTGTGCATGGGGGCCTCCTGCTTGAGCGGTAGCGTCCATGAACGATACAAACAGACCTCGCCACGGGCCATGCGCGGATGGCGCGCACCGGTGTAGGACGGAGCCTTCACCCGGCTTTTCGTGCGCGGGGTGCCCCTAAACTCCGGTGCATGGAAATATGGATGCACCAGCTGATGCAGTGGCTGGCCCTGCCGCAGTTCGGCCTGAGCACCGTCTTCGTGGTCTCGTTCATCTCGGCGACACTGCTGCCGCTGGGTTCGGAGCCGGCCGTTTTTGGCCTCATCAAGCTCAACCCGGAGATGTACTGGCCCGCCATCCTGGTGGCCACGGTGGGCAACACCCTGGGCGGCGGGGTCAGTTGGTGGATGGGCCTCGGGGCCCACAAGGCCGTGGACAAGGCCCGTGGGCACACAACCAATGTGCGTGCGCTGGCGTGGCTGGAACGCTTTGGCGCCCGCGCCTGCCTGCTCAGCTGGCTGCCCGTGGTGGGCGACCCGCTGTGCGCCGTGGCCGGCTGGCTCAAGCTGCCGTTCTGGCCGTGCCTGGCCTACATGGCGGTGGGCAAGTTCATGCGCTACATGGTAATGACCACCGTGTTGCTGCACTTCATGCCGGGGCAGATCGGCACCTGATCGCTCAGAAGGGGTGAAGGAATCCGGCGGGCCGAGCAGGCCGTCAAAACGCGTGCGATCTAGGCGCAAAGCACAGCCATAGCTCGGGCTATGGCGAGCATTTGCAACGACGAGCGCGCGCGTTTTGGCGGGATGAGCGGGTATGCCGGGTTCGTTCGCACCTTCTCAGGGTGCGGGCGTACCCAGGAAATCCTTCTCGGTGCCCAGGGGCGCGATGGACGAATCACCCTTGGAGACGGGCTCCTCCACCACCACCTGGTTGCGCCCGCCTTCCTTGGCCATGTACATGGCGGTGTCGGCGCGCGAGAAGAATTCGAGCACCGACTCGCCCAGGATGTACTGTGTGACACCGATGGACACCGACACGCGGCTCTTGAGCACATCGGTCCAGGGATGCGATTCGACGTGCGAGCGGATGCGCTCGCAGGTATTGAGCGCCGGCAGCAGCGAGGTGCCCGGGAAGATCAGCAGAAACTCCTCGCCGCCGTAGCGCCCGAAGATGTCGCCCGCACGCACGTTGTCCTGCGCCACGCGCGAGAAGGTGCGCAGCACCTCGTCGCCACCCAGGTGGCCGAGCTCGTCGTTGATGCGCTTGAAGTGGTCCAGGTCGATGACCGCCAAGCACAGCGGGATGCCGCTTTCATCGGCGAGCTGCTTTTGCTCTTCGAGAGCCGCCACCGTGTAGCGCCGGTTGAAGCAGCCCACCAGCGTGTCGCGCTGCGCATCCTGCTGGATGTTGCGGATCTTGCGGCTGGCGCGGTGCAGCACACGGTGCAGCTTCTGCACCTTGCCGATCAGCAGGATGACGGCCGGCAGCGCGAACGCCAGCGACAGCCAGTGCGCAAGCTCCAGCCGCAGCAGCGCGTCGTTGGACTGCTCTGCGTAGTGCACCGCGATAACCACCGCATAGCCCAGCAGCAGCAGGGCCGCCAGGGCAATGAGCGCACGGCCCGAAACGCGGTACATGGAATAGGCCACGACGACAAAGGCGAACGGCGCCATCAGGATCTGCATGATGGGGTCGAGGTAGCAGATGAGCAGCAGGCCGCCATAGGCCACAGCGGCAATGGGCAGCTTGAGCTGCTTTTCCTTGAAGCGATGGTGCAGGCCCAGTGCAAAAACCATGGCGAACACCGGCACGAACACGGCCACCAGCGCCAGGGCCACGAACACGGTGCGCGTCTGCACCAGGTCCATCGCATGGAACACCAGCATCGCCACGAAATACAAGGCAATCAGGCCACTGGCGATCCACCAGCGGCGGGCACTGGCCAGATCGCGTGGCTGGCCGGCCGCATCCATTTCCCTGCGCGAAGGGTGGTGGTGGATCGCCGTCTCGTCGCTGGAGTCATCGAACTCCAGGATGGCGTCCGTCAGCGGAAAGGCGTCCGTGTTGGCAAACAGCGGCTTCTTGCGTCCGAAGAGCGTCGAGAAAGGGGAGGTGGCGCCCATGGTGGTCTGTGCACTTGGTTGGAAACGTTCGTTTTTTCAGTCAATGGACAGCCAGCAGGGCCTCGCCCGCACAAACATGGCGCACACGCCCAGTCGAGGGCCCCGATCATGGGACCCGGTATTTTAGGTACAGCCTATCGCTATTGCCCCCGTGTTTTCCAGTAGCCACCCCCATCAGCGCCCTGCCGCCACGGCGGCGGAGCCTGCCCGCAGCTGCCACCAGCCCTCCAGGCTGTAGACGAGCAATGCAGCCCAGATAAGCACGAAGCCTGCCAGCCGGGACGGCTGCAGGGGTTCATGGAACAGCCAGACGCCCAGCGCGAACTGCAGGCTGGGCGAGATGTACTGCAGGATGCCCAGCGTCGCCAGGGGCAGCCGGCGGGCACCGGCAGCAAACAGCAGCAGCGGGATGGCCGTGAGCGGCCCCGCCAGCGCCAGCCAGCCAACCGAGGCGGCATCGCCCTGCACCAGCACGCCCTGCCCTTGCCAGGCCCACCAGGCCATGGCACCGAAGGCCAGCGGCGCGAGCATCAGCGTCTCCAGGGTCAGCCCTTCCAGCGCGCCCAGGGGCGCCAGCTTGCGCAGCAGGCCATAGACACCGAAAGTGAGCGCCAGCACCAGCGCGATCCACGGCAGCCGGCCGGTCTGCGCCGTGAGCCACAGCACACCGGCAGCCGCCACGGCCAGCGCCAGCCACTGCCCGCGCCGGGGCCGCTCGTGCAAAAAGAAGAAACCCATGGCCACGTTCACCAGCGGCAGGATGAAGTAGCCCAGGCTGGCGTCCACCACATGCTGGTTCTGCACCGCCCACACATAGGTCAGCCAGTTGGACGAGAGCAGCAGCGCCGACAGCCCGAAGGCCAGCACCACCCGGGGCTGGCGCAGCAGCGCCGGCAGCCAGGCCCACTGCCGGCGCACGCCCAGCACCACCAGCAGGAACAGGAGCGCCCAGGCGGTGCGGTGCACCACCACTTCGAGCGCCGGCACATCGGCCACCTGGCGAAAGTACAGGGGCAAGAGGCCCCAGGCGACATAGGCCAGGCTGGCGTAGAGGATTCCGGTGTTCATGGGTCCATCAGGGCATCGGCACACGGCGCATCGCCGGGGGCACATGAAAAAAATCCCTGCACGCACAAGGCACTGCAGGGATGCGGGGCAGGCGCCGGGAGCATCTGCCGGGGAATCTGCCAGGCGTCAGACGTTGAACAGGAAGTTCAGCACGTCGCCGTCCTTGACGACATATTCCTTGCCTTCGGCGCGCATCTTGCCCGCGTCCTTGGCACCCTGCTCGCCCTTGAGGGCGATGTAGTCGTCGAAGGCGATGGTCTGCGCGCGGATGAAGCCGCGCTCAAAGTCGCCGTGGATCACGCCGGCCGCCTGGGGCGCCGTGTCGCCGATGTGGATGGTCCAGGCGCGCACTTCCTTCACGCCGGCGGTGAAGTAGGTCTGCAGGCCCAGCAGCTTGAAGGCGCCGCGGATCAGCCGGGCCAGGCCTGGCTCGGTCTGGCCCATCTCGGCCAGGAACATGTCGCGGTCCTCGTCGCCCATTTCGGCCATCTCGGCTTCCATCTTGGCGCAGATGGCGACCACGGGGGCGTTCTGGCTGGCGGCATATTCCTTGAGGCGGTCGAGGAAGGGGTTGTTCTCGAAGCCATCCTCGCTCACGTTGCCCACGAACATCGCGGGCTTGGCCGTGATCAGGCACAGGGACTTGAGCAGGGGTTGCTCTTCCTTGGTGATATCGACCGAGCGGGCGGGCTTGCCTTCGTTGAGCGCGGCCTGGATGCGCGTGAGCAGCGTCACCAGCTTGGCGGCGTCCTTGTCGTTGCCTGACTTGGCGGCCTTGCTGTAGCGGTTCAGGGCCTTGTCCACGGTGCCCATGTCGGCCAGGCACAGCTCGGTCTGGATGACCTCGATGTCCGAGATCGGGTCGACGCGGCCGGCCACGTGGATGACGTTGTCGTCCTCGAAGCAGCGCACCACGTTGACGATGGCATCGGTCTCGCGGATGTGGGCCAGGAACTGGTTACCGAGGCCTTCGCCCTGGCTGGCACCTGCCACCAGGCCGGCGATGTCAACGAACTCGACGATGGCCGGCACGATGCGCTCGGGCGAAATGATCTGGGCCAGCTGGGCCAGGCGCGGATCGGGCACCTCGACCACGCCCACATTGGGTTCGATGGTGCAGAACGGGTAGTTCTCGGCGGCGATGCCGGCCTTGGTCAGCGCGTTGAAGAGGGTGGACTTGCCGACGTTGGGCAGGCCCACGATGCCGCATTGGAGGCTCATGGCAGGGCTTTCTGGAATTCGGGAGACAAACCCCGATTTTACGGGGCTGCCGCGCACCCTACCCGCAGCACCCCGGACAAGCCCTCAATCGAAGCGCAGATCGGCCGCCACGCGCTGGCCCACGCGCAGCATCTGGCCCGCGCCCTGGCGCACGATGGCATTCATGCCGAAGGTGATGGCGCCATGGAGGCGCTTGTCCTGGCGGTAGGCGCGCAGGGTGTCGCCCACCGCTGGCGTGCTCTCGGCCGTGGCCGGGTCGATGTCGGGAATGGGGCAGCGCGCGCAGGGCTTGACGGGCACGAGCTGCAGCTCGCCGCCCTCGGCGTCGATGCGGATCTGGTCCACGCGATCTTCGTCGTGCGCCTCCACGCCGGCGAGCACCACGTTGGGGCGAAAACGCTCGATGCCCACGGGCGCGTGGCCGGCGGCGGCCAGACGCTCGTTGAGGCTGTCCATCGATGCCTCGCTGGCCACCAGCACCGGAAAGCCGTCGGCGAACTGGTTCGGCGCCTCCACGCCGCCGGTCCAGTCCATGCTGGACAGGCGGCGCACCTCGGGGTCGAAGCGCACCAGGCGGCAGGGGGTGCCCAGGAAGTCGGTGAACCACTGGGCGGCCACGGCGCCCATGTCCCAGGCGGGCACGGTGTCTCGCCATACCGTCACGGTCATGGGCTCTTCCACCACGTCGATGCCCACGTGCAGGGCCAGCATGCCGGGGGCGCGCAGCACCATCTCCTCGGTCTTGAGCTGGGGGCGGATCAGCGCCATGCGCGGCAGCTCGCGCTGGGTGATGAACTGGCCCTCGGGGTCGACCACCATCCAGGCACGGTCCAGGTCCAGGCCGGTCTCGGTGAGCAGGGCCTCGCGCACCTCGATGCCGGCGCAGGACTTGATGGGGTAGACAAACAGACGGGCGATGGTGCCCGACAGGTCGGATTCGGTGCTGAAGCTCACGCGGCGGCGCTCCTGGAAAAGAACGGACAGGGAAAGGCCCCAATTCTGCACTGCCCCTGCAGGCAACGGAGCCGCTCCTACAATGGGCCGCATGGCGCAAACCTTTGATATCTGTATTCGCGGCGCGGGCATCGTGGGCCGCACCCTGGCCCTGCTGCTGGCGCGCGAGCGGCTGCGGGTGGCCCTGGCGGCCAGCCCAGTCCCCGCAGCAGGTGCCACCTCGGACGTGCGGGCCTACGCCCTGAACAGTGCTTCGCGCACCTTGCTGGAGGGCCTGCGCAGTTGGCCCGACGCAACACATGCCACGGCGGTCACGAGCATGCAGGTGGCGGGCGACCAGGGCGGCGCAGTGCGCTTTGATGCACAGGCCCAGGGGGTGGACGCCCTGGCCTGGATCGTGGACGTGCCTGCTCTGGAGACCCGCCTGGCCGAGGCCGTGCGCTACCAGCCCCAGGTCGAGACGCTCAGCGAGCCGGTGGAGGCCGCGCTGACCGTGGTCTGCGAAGGCCGCGCTAGCCAGACACGCGCCGAGTTTGGGGTGAATTTCGAGGTCACCCCCTATGAACAGCACGCCATTGCCACGCGCCTGACCTGCGAGTTGCCGCACGGCCAGGTGGCGCGCCAGTGGTTTTTGCCCGACGGCATCCTGGCCTTTTTGCCCCTGGGCGGGCCCGAAGGGAACTCCGTGGCGGTCGTGTGGTCTGTTCAGAAGGAACAGGTGCCAGGTTTGCTGGCGCTGGCCCCCGAAGAATTCACAGAGCGGCTGGAAGCGGCGAGCCAGCGGACGCTGGGCAGCCTGCAACTGGCGGGCGAGCGCGCCTCCTGGCCGCTGCAGCAGGCCCGGGCCGACCGCTGGTGCGGTGCCCTGCCGCCCAAGGGCAAGCAGCAGCGCAGCTTTGTGCTGGCCGGCGATGCGGCGCACAACGTGCACCCGCTGGCGGGCCAGGGGCTGAACCTGGGGCTGGCCGATGCCCAGGCACTTGCCGGACTGCTGCACGGGCGGGACTACTGGCGCAGCGTGGCCGACACCAAGCTGCTGCGCCGCTATGAAAGGGAACGCAAGGCCGCGCTGCTGCCCATGGGGCTGGCCACCGACGGGCTGCAGCAGCTGTTCGCCCGCCAGGACGGGCCCTGGCAGGCGCTGCGCAACTGGGGCATGAAGGGCTTCGAGCGCAGCGGACCGATCAAGAATTTCGTGGCCCGCCAGGCCATGGGCATCCACTGACCCACTTACCGGCAACCAGGGGCTGCGCCCATGTGCAGGCCCGCCAGACCCAATTGAAGCGAGCGAGAACACCATGAAACTGATTTCCACCGTGCTGGCAGGCGCCGCGCTGGCCTTGCTGGGCCTGTCGGCCATGGCCCAGGAAGCGGCCATCCGCAAGGCTCTGGCCGAGCGCATTCCGCAGATGAAGCAGATCGACGAGGTCAGCCCCACGGCCATGCAGGGGCTGTACGAGGTGCGCATCGGCACCGACGTGTTCTACACCGATGCCAAGGGCAACTACCTGATCCAGGGCGAGCTGATCGACACCAAGGCACGCCGCAACCTGACGGAAGACCGCATCGCCAAGATCACGGCCGTGGACTTCTCGGCCCTGCCGATCAAGGACGCCTTCACCATCGTTCGTGGCGACGGCAAGCGCAAGGTCGCAGTGTTCGAGGACCCCAACTGCGGCTACTGCAAGCGCTTCGAGCGCGACATGCAGAAGGTGGACAACGTGACGGTGTACCTGTTCCTGTACCCCATCCTGAGCCCCGACTCGGCCGAAAAATCGCGCAACATCTGGTGCTCCAAGGACAAGGTCGCCGCCTGGCAGGACATGATGGTGCGCGACAAGCCCCCCGCGGCCGCCAGCTGCGACACAAACGCGCTGCAGCGCAACTTGGCGTTCGGCAAGAAGCACAAGATCACCGGCACCCCGACTTTGATCTTTGCCGATGGCATCCGCGTGCCGGGCGCCATTGGCGCGCAGGACGTGGAAAAGCGGTTGGCAGAAGCCGCCGCCGACACGCCCACCACGAACTGACAGACATCCGCGGGTCCGGTGCCCCGAGGTGCCAGGCCCCACGCCACGCAAAGCACCGCCCATGGCCACCCAGCGCACCGACGACACCCACCCCGCCCCCGTTCATTACCGCGTCGAACCGGCCGACCTCAACGCCCACCTGTTCTCGGTCACCCTCACAGTGGCCGCGCCGGCCGAGCTGCAGGAGCTGTCGCTGCCGGTCTGGATACCGGGCAGCTACCTGGTGCGCGAATTTTCCAAGAATCTGCAGCAGCTGGGGGCCCGCCAGGGCCGGCGCAGCGTGCCGCTGGCCCAGCTGGAAAAGAACCGCTGGCAGGTGGAGTGCCGCCCTGGCCAGGCACTGGTGCTGACCTACCAGGTCTGCGCCTACGACAACTCGGTGCGCACCGCGTGGCTGGATGCCGCGCGCGGCTTTTTCAACGGCACCAGCCTGTGCCTGCGCGTGCACGGCCAGGAGGACGGCGCGCACACGCTGGAGGTGGCAAGCACCGCCGCCACCGCGCACTGGTCCGTCGCCACGGGGCTGGCGGCGCGCGCCACCGACAAGGCGGGTTTCGGCACCTATGCCGCCGCGCACTACGACGAGCTGGTGGACTGCCCGGTGGAGATGGGCGCCTTCTGGAGCGGGCGTTTCACGGCCGGGGGCGTTGCACACCGTTTCGTCGTCGCGGGCGCCGCGCCCTCGTTCGATGGCAAGCGCCTGCTGGCCGATACGCAGAAGATCTGCGAGACGGCCATGGCCTTCTGGCATGGCGACAAGGGCAAGGCCCCGTTCAAGAGCTACCTGTTCATGCTCAACGCCGTGGGCGACAGCTACGGCGGGCTGGAGCACATCAACTCCACCGCACTGATCTGCGGGCGGCGCGACCTGCCACGCCAGGGCGAAGCGCGCGCAGGCGACGGCTACACCACGCTGCTGGGCCTGATCAGCCACGAGTATTTCCACACCTGGAACGTCAAGCGCCTGCGCCCGGCCGAGCTCACCCGCTACGACTACGGCCGCGAGAACTACACAGAGCTGCTGTGGTTCTTCGAAGGCTTCACCAGCTACTACGACGACCTGCTGCTGCGCCGCGCCGGCCTGATCGACGACGCCACTTACCTCAAGCTGATCACCAAGACCGTCAACCAGGTGCTGCAGACCCCCGGGCGCCACGTACAGACGGTGGCCCAGGCCAGCTTCGATGCCTGGGTCAAGTACTACCGCCAGGACGAGAACACCGCCAACGGCACGGTGAGCTACTACACCAAGGGCTCGCTGGTGGGCCTGTGCCTGGACCTGGCCCTGCGCCGCGACGGCAAGACCACGCTGGACGAGGTGATGCGCGCGCTGTGGAAACGCACCGAAGGCGGCCCCATGACCGAGGCCGACCTGCGTGAGGTGCTGCAGAAGCTGGCGCACCGCTCGTTCGACGCGGAGATCGACGCCTGGGTGCACAGCACGGCCGAGCTGCCGCTGGCCGAACTGGTGGCCGCGCACGGCGTGCTGCTCAAGGCCGAGCGACCGCAACTGGCCCAGCGCCTGGGCATGCGCGTGGCGGAAAACCACAGCGTGCAGATCAAGACCGTGCTGCGCGGCGGTGCCGCCGAAAAGGCCGGGCTGGCCGCGGGCGACGAGTGGCTGGGCGTGCTGGTGGATGGGCAGGGCTGGCGCGTGCAGAAGCTCGACGATGTGGCCTTCTATGCGGGCAGCGAGCACAAGCTGGTGGCCGTGGTGGCGCGCGATGGCCGGCTGCTGCAACTGCCGCTGACCTTGCCGCCCGATGCCGCCGACCGCAAGGGCGCCCCGCCCGACACCATCAGCCTGGGGGTGACCAACAGTGCCGCCGTGGGCCGCTGGCTGGGTTGATGCCAGGCCCCCATCCACGCAAAGCCTTCTTCGCTTGGGTATAGTCGTCCGGCCGAGACAGTCACCCCTATAACTACCCAAGGAGATCCGATTCCATGGCCTACGAAACCATTGAAGTGCGCACCGAAGCCGAGAAGGTCGGCATCGTCACGCTCAACCGCCCCAAGCAGCTCAACGCCCTCAACGACCAGTTGATGGACGAGCTGGGCCAGGCCCTCAAGGCCTTCGATGCCGACGAGAAGATCGGCTGCGTCATCGTCACCGGCAGCGAGCGCGCTTTCGCCGCGGGCGCCGACATCGGTGCCATGGCCAAGTACAGCTTTGCCGAAACCTACAAGGGCGACTACATCACGCGCAACTGGGAGACCATCCGCTCTATCCGCAAGCCCGTGATCGCGGCCGTGAGCGGCTTTGCGCTGGGCGGCGGCTGCGAGCTGGCGATGATGTGCGACTTCATCATCGCCGCCGACAACGCCAAGTTCGGCCAGCCCGAGATCAAGCTCGGCGTGATCCCCGGCGCCGGTGGCACGCAGCGCCTGCCGCGCGCGGTGGGCAAATCCAAGGCCATGGACATGGCCCTCACGGGCCGCATGATGGACGCCATCGAAGCCGAGCGCGCCGGGCTGGTGAGCCGCGTCGTACCCTACGACAAGCTGGCCGACGAAGCCCTGGGCGCTGCCCTCGTCATCGCGGGTTTCTCGCAAATCGCCGTGATGGCCGCCAAGGAATCGGTGAACCGCGCCTTCGAAGGCAGCCTGTCGGACGGCGTGATGTTCGAGCGCCGCCTGTTCCACGCCCTGTTCTCCACCCAGGACCAGAAGGAAGGCATGGACGCTTTCGTGAACAAACGCGCCGCGAACTTTACACACCAATAATTTTTGTTCTATAATTTCGGTCTGCGGTGGTATAGCTCAGTTGGTTAGAGCGCAGCATTCATAATGCTGATGTCGGTGGTTCAAGTCCACCTACCACCACCACATCTAAAAACCCGCTGCGCCCTGGCGCTGCGGGTTTTTTCTTGGGCCGGCGTTGTTTCGGCGCATGGTGTGCACGGTAAGGGCTTGTTCCAAAAGGCCTTTGCCAGTGCACCGGCCGGTAAAATCGCCTTCCCCACCTTGCTTAACAGCCTCTGGATACACACCATGAACCGCTGCACCCCTGCCTTGATTTCCCAAGCCCGCAAAGACCGATCCCCGCTGCGCGCCCTGGCCGCCGCCGGTCTTGCCGCGCTGCTGTGCGCCGCCGCCCCGGTCCAGGCCCAGCAGGTGCCCGGCGGCATGGGCGAGATGCGCAACTTCCCCGATGCCTCGCTGCGCGGCAACCTGACCGTGCTGGCCGGATCCGAGGCCAAGCTCAATGGCAACACCATCCGCATGGCGCCGGGCATGCGCCTGTTCACCCCGCAGAACACGCTGGTGATGCTGCACACCGTGCAGGGCCAGACCTTCAAGGTCAACTACCTGATCGAGAACAGCACGGGCATGCTGCTGTCCGCCTGGATCCTGACCCAGGGCGAGGCGGCCCAGCCACGCAAAGGTCCTGGGGACACGATCCAGTTCAACTTCCGCACCGACTCGGACCCGGTCAAGAAGTAAGCCCGGTCCCGGTGGGCCGCGCGCACGCCCACCACCCCACCCAGAGCGGCCGCCCCACGCGTGCCGCCGCATCCCTATTCGGACACGAGAATTGACTGCCATGGCCAAAAAAGTCTTCATCAAAACCTTCGGCTGCCAGATGAACGAGTACGACTCGGACAAGATGGCCGACGTGCTGCACGCCGCACAGGGCTACGAGCCCACGCAGAACGTGGAAGAGGCCGACCTGATCCTCTTCAACACCTGCTCGGTGCGCGAGAAGGCGCAGGAGAAGGTGTTCAGCGACCTGGGCCGCATCAAGCACCTGAAGGCGCGCGGCGTGAAGATCGGTGTGGGCGGCTGTGTGGCCAGCCAGGAAGGCGCCGAGATCATCAAGCGCGCGCCCTACGTGGACGTGGTGTTCGGCCCCCAGACCCTGCACCGCCTGCCCGAGCTGCTGAACCAGCGCGAGCGGCTGGACCGCCCGCAGGTGGACATCAGCTTTCCCGAGATCGAGAAGTTCGACCACCTGCCCCCGGCGCGGGTCGAGGGCGCGAGTGCCTTCGTCTCCATCATGGAAGGCTGCAGCAAGTACTGCAGCTACTGCGTGGTGCCCTACACGCGTGGCGAGGAGGTCAGCCGCCCGTTCGACGACGTGCTGGTGGAAGTGGCGGGCCTGGCCGACCAGGGCGTGAAAGAGATCACCCTGCTGGGCCAGAACGTGAACGCCTACCTGGGCAAGATGGGCGGCACGGCCGAGATCGCCGACTTCGCGCTGCTGCTGGAGTACGTGTCCGAGATCCCCGGCATCGAGCGCATCCGCTACACCACCAGCCACCCCAACGAGTTCACGCCGCGCCTGATCGCGGCCTACGCCAGCATCCCCAAGCTGGCCAACCACCTGCACCTGCCGGTGCAGCACGGCAGCGACCGCATCCTGATGGCGATGAAGCGCGGCTACACGGCCATGGAATACAAGAGCACGGTGCGCAAGCTGCGCGCCATCCGCCCCGACCTGGCCATGAGCAGCGATTTCATCGTCGGCTTCCCCGGCGAGACCGAGGAAGACTTCGGCAAGATGATGAAGCTGATCGACGACGTCCACTTCGACAACAGCTTCAGCTTCATCTTCAGCCCGCGCCCCGGCACACCCGCCGCCGGCCTGCACGACGACACGCCGCACGAGGTAAAGCTGCGCCGCCTGCAGCACCTGCAGTCGGTGATCAACGCCAATATCAAGTCCATCAGCGAAAGCCGCGTGGGCTCGGTGCAGCGCATTCTGGTGGAAGGCGCCTCCAAGCGCGACGCCACCGAGCTCATGGGCCGCACCGAGTGCAACCGCGTGGTCAACTTCGTGGGCCAGCCGCGCCTGGTCGGCCAGATGGTGGACGTGACCATCACCGAGGCCAAGGCCTACACCTTGCGCGGCGAGGTGGTGGTGCAAGAAATAGCCACGGCCTGAGCTGCGGCCCATTCCACTCTCCATGGCCGAATCGAGCGCTTCACGCGAGGGTGAACCGGGCAGGAACCGCCTGCATGGCCTGTCGTTCCAGCAGTTGCTGCTGCTGGCCTTTTTGCTGATTGCCGGCCTGCTGGGCGCCAGTTCACTGGGGGCCCTGTACTCGCTGGAGCAGCTCATGGTGCAAAGCCGCGAGGGCGCCGTGCAGGCCACGCGCCTGAGCGCCGCTGCGCAGGCCCTGGGCCAGCGCGGCCAGACCATGGAGCGGGCGGCACGGCAATCCCTGGTGCTGGGCGACGCGCAGTTGCGCCGGGGCTTTGACGATATGGCGCGCGACGCCCAGCAGACCTTGCAGCAGCTGCAGGACGGCGGCCTGCCGGCCAGGCACGTGGCCCAGTGGCGCGCCCACCTGGCCACGGTGCAGTCGCTGATGGCGGCACCGGCCGCCGTGTCGCTGGAGAACGAACGCGCCGCAGCCGAGGAGTTCGCCTCGCTCGACACGCTGCACAACGCCATCGTGCAATCGGTGCAGGAGCTCAATGCCGAACGCAACAGCGCCCTGCAGGCCAAGGTCGACGCCAGCCGCCGCGAGGTCACGCACCAGGTGGTGGGCGTGATCGTGCTGGCGCTGGTGCTGGCGCTGTCCTTCGGCATCTGGCTGGCGCGGCCGTTCAAGCGGCTAGAAGGCGCCATCCGCCTCTTGGGCGAGAACGACCTGGAGCAACCCATCCAGATCAATGGCCCGGCCGACGTGCGCCGCGTGGGCCTGCAGCTCGAATGGCTGCGCCTGCGCCTCTTGGAACTCGACTCGGACAAGGCGCGCTTTTTGCGCCATGTATCGCACGAGCTCAAGACCCCGCTGGCCTCCATGCGCGAGGGCGTGGCCCTGCTGCAGGACGGCGTGACGGGCGAGCTCAACCCCGGGCAGCAGGAGGTGGCGCAGATCCTGCACCACAACACGATCATGCTGCAAAACGAGATCGAGGCGCTGCTGCGCTTCAACGCCGCCGCCTTCGAGGCCCGGCAACTGCACCGGCGCGACACCGACCTGATCGCGCTGCTGGAGGCGCAGGTCGAATCCCAGCGCCTGCAGTGGCAGGCCCGCAGCCTGCGCGTGGTGGTACAGGGCTCGCCCGTTTCGCTGGCCATCGACGGCGACAAGATCGCCTCGGCCATCGGCAACCTGCTGTCCAACGCCATCCGCTTCTCGCCCAAGCAGGGTACGGTGCGCCTGGCAGTGTCCCGGGTGCCGGGCCGGGTGCGCATCGACGTCATCGACCAGGGCCCTGGCGTGGCCCCCGCCGACCGGCCCCATGTCTTCGAGCCCTTCTACCGCGGCGCCCGCCAGCCCGAGGATGCCGTGCGCGGCACCGGGGTAGGCCTGTCCATCGTTCAGGAATACATCGGCGCCCATGGCGGCCGGGTGGAACTGGTGGAAGATGGCGACCATTCCTTTTTTCGCATCGAATTGCCCCATGCCTCCTAGCCTGTCATCCACCCGTGCTGCGCGCCGCCACATCGGCGCACTGGTACTGGCGCCCACAGCGCTGCTGGCCGCTTGCATCAGCCCCCCGCCTGCAGGCACGCCGCCTGCCCCCGTGGCGGTGGTGGTGCCAGCCCCCCTGCCCGTGGCACCGCCCCCCGCCGAGCCCCCCCGGGAAACCGCGCCGCAGGCCAGCGCGCCTGCGCCCGAATCTGCCCAGCTCACCCAGGCGCTGGCCTATGCCGACCGCGTGCAGCGCATGCCGCCTGCCGAGCTGACCCGTGAAATCGCCCGCCTGGGTGAGGCCGAAGACACGCTGGCCGCCAGCCCCCTGCACCTGGCGCTGGCCCTGGCCCAGACCCGCCAGCCCGTGGACACGGCCCGCGCCCTGGCGCAGGTGCAGCGCCTGCTGGGCCACAACGACACCGCCACGCAGCCCCTGCAACCCCTGGCGCGCCTGCTGGAAGCACGGCTGCTGCAGCAGCGCCGGCTGGAAGAGCAACTGGAGCGGCAGGCACAGCAATTGCGCGATGCCCAGCGCCGCAACGACCAGCTCAACGAACGGTTGGAGGCCGTGCGTGCCATCGAGCGCAGCATGACCGCCCGGCCACCCGCCCCCGCTGCCAGCGAGGTCCGCTGAAGCCATGCCGCCCACCAGCAAGCCCGCCAGCGGCCGACAACGCATCCTGGTCGTCGATGACGATGCCGACATGCTGCGCCTGCTCTCGCTGCGCCTGAAGGCTGCGGACTACGAGGTGATTGCCGTGGGCTCGGCTGAAGCGGCACTGGCCCAGCTCGAAATGGCCCGGCCCCAGCTGGTGCTCAGCGACGTGCGGCTGCCGGGCAAGGATGGGTTGGCCCTGTTCGACGAGGTGCGCGAGCGCCACCCCTCGCTGCCCGTGATCCTGCTGACCGCGCACGGCACCATCCCCGACGCGGTGGAGGCCACTTCGCGCGGCGTGTTCACCTACCTGACCAAGCCCTACGACGGCAAGGACCTGCTCGAGAAGATTGGGGAGGCCCTGGCGCTGAGCGCCCCGGTCGTGGCCCAGGCCCATGCCAACGAGGCCTGGCGCGCCGAGATCGTGAGCCGCTCCAACCGCATGACCGAGCTGCTGGCCGAGGCCTACATGGTGGCCCAGTCGGACGCCAGCGTGCTGCTGCTGGGCGACAGCGGCGCCGGCAAGGAACTGCTGGCCCAGGCCATCCACCGGGCCAGCCCGCGCGCGGCCAAGCCCTTCGTGGCAGTCAACTGCGGCGCCATCCCCGAGGCCCTGCTCGAATCCGAGCTGTTCGGCCACGTCAAGGGCGCCTTCACCGACGCCACCAGCAACCACAAGGGCCTGTTCCAGGCGGCCGAGGGCGGCACCTTGCTGCTCGACGAGATCGGCGACATGCCGCCGGCCCTGCAGGTCAAGCTGCTGCGCGTGCTGCAGGAGCGGGCCGTGCGGCCTGTGGGGTCAAGCCAGTCCACGCCCATCGACGTGCGCATCATCTCGGCCACCCACCGCGACCTGGAGGCCGCCATGGCCACGGCCCAGTTCCGCGAGGACCTGTACTACCGCCTCAACGTGGTGACGCTGGCACTGCCCACGCTGGCCGAGCGGCGCGAGGACATCGCCCTGCTGGCCAACCACTTCCTGGACCGGCTGGCGCGCAAGTACGACAAGCGCCTGTCGGGCTTTGCGCCCGAGGCGCTCAAGGCCCTGACCACGGCGGCCTGGCCCGGCAATGTGCGCCAGCTGTTCAACGTGGTTGAGCAGGTGTGTGCACTGTCCACCACGCCGCTGGTGCCGCTGACCCTGGTGCAGCGCGCGCTGCGCATCCCCTCGGCCCCGGTGCTGAGCTTTGCCGACGCGCGCCAGCGCTTCGAGCGCGAGTACCTGGTGGGCCTGCTCAAGATGACCGATGGCAACGTGGCCGACGCCGCACGCCTGGCCCAGCGCAACCGCACGGAGTTCTACCGGCTGCTGCAAAAGCATGCGCTGACCCCCGGCCATTTCAAGAGCGACGCCAGCCCGGACGAGGGCCTGGGCGATGACGTCGCCGATGAGCGACAGGAGTAAGTCCTTGATTTCAAAGGGATTGGCGATACACAGCCATCCCCCTGTCGCCATTCGGCGACAAAAACCGGCCTTTTGGGGCCGTTTTGCTGCATTGCACATCTGCTTACAGGCCAACCAGCACCTAAGCTGTTGATATACAAGCTTTTTTTCGAGCTGGCACAGGGTTTGCCCTATATGCCGGCATGGATGCTGTATTTCCCTCCCTTTCACGCCCCCTGCGCCGCAGTGCTGCTGCCGCAGTGGCACTGTCTGCCCTGCTGGCGGCCAGCGTGGCGCAGGCACAGGCGTTCGATTTCGAGAGCCTGACGAAGCTGGCGCGTGAGCGCGCCGACAAGCCTTTCAACGCAGGCAGCGACAAGCTGCCCGCAGACCTGGCCCAGCTCAATTACGACCAGGTGCGTGACATCCGCTACAAGCCCGAGCGTGCCCTGTGGCGCGCAGAGAAGATGCCCTTCGAGGCCATGTTCTTCCACCTGGGCCTGTACCAGACCCAGCCGGTGCGCATCCATGAGGTGATGCTTTCGGGCACGCGCGACATCAGCTACAGCCGCGCCGACTTCGACTACGGCAAGAACACCGTGCAGCCCCAGGCCTGGGGTGACCTCGGTTTTGCGGGCTTTCGCCTGCACAACCACCTCAATTCGCCCGAGTACAAGGACGAGCTGGCGGTGTTCCAGGGCGCGAGCTATTTCCGCGCACTCGGTGCGGGCCAGCAGTACGGCCTGTCGGCGCGCGGCTTGGCGATCGACACCGTGGGCGGCACGGGCGAGGAGTTTCCGCGCTTCACCGACTTCTGGCTGGTCAAGCCCGGGCCCCAAGGCAAGCAAGTCACGGTATTCGCGCTGCTCGACTCGCCCCGCGCCACGGGTGCCTACCGCTTCGACATCACGCCCGGGCCACAGACGCTGACCACCGTGCGCGCCCGGGTCTTCGTGCGCGGCAACGCCGCCAAGCCCATCGGCATGCTGGGCGTGGCGCCGCTGACCAGCATGTTCTTCTTTGGCGAGAACCAGCCGCGCAAGCAGGACTTTCGCCCCGAGGTGCACGACTCCGACGGCCTGATGGTCGCCACGGGCGAGGGTGAATGGCTGTGGCGCCCGCTGCAGAACCCGGGCAGCACGCTGGTGACCTCGTTCACCACCACCAACCCCAAGGGCTTCGGCCTGATGCAACGCGACCGCCAGTGGGCCAGCTACGAGGACGTGGAAGCCCGCTACGAACGCCGCCCCAGCGCCTGGGTGCGCCCCTTG
The DNA here is from genome assembly GCF_001428645.1 of Acidovorax sp. Root217. Classification (NCBI taxonomy): domain Bacteria; kingdom Pseudomonadati; phylum Pseudomonadota; class Betaproteobacteria; order Burkholderiales; family Comamonadaceae; genus Acidovorax; species Acidovorax sp. Root217. The sequence goes on along the minus strand of NZ_LMIH01000012.1, from coordinate 238,638 downwards.
CACGACTGGGGCCCGGGCCGGGTGGAGCTGGTGCAGAACAACACGCCCGACGAAACGCACGACAACATCGTCGCCTACTGGGTGCCGGCCAAGCTGCCCGCCCCGGGCACGCCGCTGGAGTTCTCGTACGAGCTCGGCTGGCAGGGCGATGAACAGCAGCGCCCGCCGGGCAGCTGGGTCACGCAGTCTCGTCGCGGCATGGGCTTTACCCAGCAAAGCGCGCAGGAGCTGCGCCAGCAGGTGCAGTACGTGGTCGATTTCACCGGCCCGGCGCTGGCCGCCCTGCCCACCGATGCCGCCGTGAAGGCCGTGGTCACCGCCGACGCCAACGGCAAGGTTCTCGAAAACGCGGCCTACCGCAACCCTGCCACCGGGCAGTGGCGCATGACCGTGCGCGTACAGCGCCAGCAGGCCGATCGCCCGATCGAGCTGCGCGCCTTCCTTCAACACGACAACCACGCTGTGAGCGAAACATGGACGCACATCATTCTTCCCGAGTAAGCCCGTCAGAGCCCCTCGCCTCTGAAGACCGTGGTGCCCCTCGCACGCAGCGCAGCACGCTGCGCGAGGAGCGCCACCCCAATTCCGTCACCGCGCCGCCGCTCAACCGCGGCTCCATGGTGCCCCTGCCCTGGCGCGGCTTCTGGAACAGCATTGGCACCGCGCTGCTGCTGCGCTTGACCGGCCGCCCCGGCGCCGCCGCACCAGCCACCCCGGCCGGCATGCAGCACGAGGCCTGGCAGGGCGCGGCCCAGCGCCGCCGTTGGACCTTTGCGCTGCTCACGGTGCTCAGCACCACGCTGGCCACCACCCTGTTCGCCGGTGTGCAGCCCGACTACGACAACGCCTGGCTGGGCTATGGCCAGATGGCGCTGTTCGCGTTGCTCTCGGCCTGGGTGGTCACCGGCTTCATGACCGGGATGATGGGTTTTTGGGTCATGCTGCGCGGCGACCGCCATGCACTGTCGGCCAAGAGCGTGGCATCCGCCCAGCTCTCGCCCGAGGCGCGCACGGCCATCATCATGCCGATCTGCAACGAGGACGTGGCCACGGTGTTCGCCGGCCTGCGCGCCACCTGCGAGTCGGTCGCGGCCACGGGCCACGGCGCCACCTTCGACGTGTTCGTGCTGTCCGACAGCTACGACAAGGACATCGCCCGGGCCGAGCATGCCGCCTGGGAGGACCTGCGCAGCGCCCTGGCCGAGCATGGCCAGCAGCCCCAGGTGCAGGTGTACTACCGCCTGCGCACGCGCCGCAGCCACCGCAAGGCGGGCAACGTGGCCGACTTCTGCCGCCGCTGGGGCAAGGACTACCGTTACATGGTGGTGCTCGATGCCGACAGCGTGATGAGCGGCGACTGCATCGTCTCGATGGCCAAGCTGATGGAAGCAAACCCCAGCGCCGGCATCGTGCAAACGGCCACGCAGGCCATTGGCCACGTCACGCTGCACGCCCGCGCGCAGCAGTTCGCCTCGCGCGTCACCGGCCGCCTGTTCACCCTGGGCATGCAGTACTGGCAACTGGGCGAGTCGCACTACTGGGGCCACAACGCCATCATCCGCATGGAGCCGTTCATGCAGCACTGCGCGCTGGCCCCCATCGCAGGCAAGGGCGGCCTGTCGGGCGGCATCATGTCGCACGACTTTGTCGAGGCCGCGCTGATGCGCCGCGCCGGCTACCACGTGTGGCTGGTGTCGGACCTGATCGGCAGCTATGAGCAGCAACCGCCGGACCTGCTGGCCGAGCTGCAGCGCGACCGCCGCTGGTGCCAGGGCAATCTGCAGAACGCCCGCCTCATGGCCGAGCCCGGCATCCATGCCGTGCACCGCTCGATGTTCGTCACCGGCGCCATGGCCTACCTGTCGGCGCCGCTGTGGCTGGCCTTCCTGACGCTGGGCACGGCCCTGTGGCTGTCGGGTGCCCCTGTGGTGGCCAACTGGCACATCCTGCCGGCCGAACTGCTGGGCCTGTGGGGCTGGACGGTGTCCATGCTGTTCCTGCCGCGCATCCTGGGCGTGACGGCCGTCTTCATGCGCAAGGAGCAGTCGCAGTACGGTGGCGGCTGGAGCCTCGTCAAGAGCGCCGTGGTCGAGAGCGTGCTGGCCATTTTGCAGGCGCCCGTGCGCATGCTGGCCCACTCGCTGTTCGTGCTGCTGGCCATCACCGGCCTGGAGCTGCAGTGGAAGTCACCACCCCGCGAAGCCAATGCCGTGCCCTGGGGCCAGGCCACGCGCCAGCTCGCCCCGATGACCGCCGTGATCGCCCTCTTGGCCCTGGGCGTGGCCTTCGTCGATGGCAGCGCCCTGCTGTGGCTGATGCCCGTGGGCCTGCCGCTGGCGCTGGCCATTCCGCTGGCGGTGCTGACCAGCCAGATCGCCCTGGGCAAGGCGATGCGTGCGCAGCGCCTGCTGCTGATCCCCGAGGAGTCGTGGTCGCCCCCCGTGCTGCGCCGCGCCTGGCTGCATGCCAGCCGCCTGGCACGGCCGGCGCTGCGGGCCGCATGATGAAAGCGTGACATTTGCCACACAAACACGAAGCCGGTGCATGCACCGGCTTTTTGTCGTTTGCTACTCATTCAATAGCATCCAATCCCTGCTGGCGATGGGCGACAACGCAACCCCGGCTGCGCCACTCACCCAAACAGGCGCTGGACTCGCCACGGCACTCCCTTACGATACGCACGCTTCGCAACCGCCTGCGCGCCGCGCTCCGGTTGCCCCGATTCTTGCCCTTCTGTGGAACACCATCGATGCCATCGCCTCTTGCCCCCCACGCCGCCACGCGGCTCTTCTTCCACGCCAGCGCCCTGGCACTGGCCCTCGCGGCCGCAGGCTGCGCTGCGCCCCCCGTCCAGGTGGCAGAGCCGTCGGCGCCTGCACCCCAGGCAGCCCCCGAACCCCAGCCGCCTGCCGAACCGCCAGGCCGCATCATCTTTGCCGGCTTTGCAATGCACTCGCAGTCCAAGGCCTTCCGCAACGACGTGCTGCTGGCCGAAAAGCTGGTCAGCGGGATCGACCCCAATGCCCTGATGCTCAAGCTGGCCAACCCGGCCAAGGACCAGAGCGCCGACTGGCCCCAGGCCACGGCCGAGAATTTCGCGCTGGTGATGGCCAAGATGGCCGAGGTGGCGCGCCCGCGTGACCGCGTGCTGCTGCTGATCTCCACCCACGCCAACCCCGGACTGCTCAGCGTCAACGTGGGCGGCAAGAACCAGCAACCCATCACGCCCAGGATCCTGAGCGACGCCCTGGCGCCCCTGGGCAAGGTGCCCACGCTGGTGGTGCTGTCGGCGTGCTACAGCGGCTCGTTCATCGAGCCCCTGAAGGCACCGAATCGCGTGGTGCTGACCGCGACCGATGTGCGCAGCACCTCGTTCAAGTGCCAGTACGAGGGCAGCCACACGCCCTTCGGTGATGCCCTGTTCGGCCAGGCCGGCGCGGAAGGCCTGTCGGTGACCGACTGGATGGGCGAAGCGAAAAAAGCCATCGCCGCACAGGAAAAGCGCCGCAAGCTGCCGGCCTCCAAGCCGCTGGCCTTCGTCGGCGACGAGGCCAAGGCCTGGGCCGGCCAGCCCCTCAAGGACTGGCTGCTGGCGCCCTGAGGACCTGCCGCGATCCTTGCGCCGCGCACTGCCCGGCGCGCCCCTCTGCCTTTGACACCCCCGATACGCCATGCTGACTGACCGCACTGCCGCCCCCCAAGCCACGCCCCTGTCCGGCCCGCTGCTGGACGCCTACCTGGACCAGGCCGAAGCGCTGGTCGAAGGCGAAGAGGAGGACGAAGAAGAAACCCCGCAGCAGGAGGGCGCGGCCGCACAGGCGCAGCGCACCGAGGCGCTGGCGCGGATGCTGGGCCAGCAGGTGCTGCAGCCGGCCTCGCTGGAGGTGCTGTACCGCATCCATTCCCTCTGGATGCAGGCGGTCCAGCCCGCCATGGCGCTGCAGGCCATAGACACCCATGCCGCCGCACTGCTGCAGGACCTGCCACCCGCCGAGCGGCACGACGCACAGGTCGGTACCGGCTTTTCCCGCACCCAGGCCTTGCGCTCCCTGCCGGACCAGGTGCCAATGCTGCACCAGGCCCTCGAAGGCATGGCCCAGTTGCTGGCACAGCCGCCCCTGCAGCACCAGTCGGACGATGCCTGGGAGCACCTTGCCGGCCAGGCCGAACGCAGCCAGCACTGCGGCGTGTGGCGCCGCAGCGTGCAGGCGCGCCACGCGCTGCAGGTGGTGCAGCCTGGGCGGGCGGCCTTTCGCGCCTGGGACGATGCCGTGCTGGCCACGCGCATGGCCGAGGCCTGGGCGGCCGAAGGCGATGCCGCGCAGGCGCAGCAACTGGTACAGCAGGCCATGGACCACCTGCGCCATGCAGTGGACGGACAGGACGTGGACCACAACGACTGGCTCAAGCTGGGCGAGCGGCTGGTGGTGCTGGACCCGTCCAGCATCGACACCATCGCGCAGCAGGTTCCGCTGCGCATGCCGGCCGACCTGTCGCGCCCCCGGCAGCGCGACGTCTCGGTGCGCCGCGCACGCCTGCATGCCAAGGCGCTGCACCGGCAGGGTCAACTCGACGCAGCCATCGCCCAGGGGCTGCAAGGCCGCTTCGGCCTGACCGATGACCAGGACGACAGCTTCAGCGCCCTGGTGCTCGACTGGCTGGTGCAAGCCGGCCGCCTGGATGCTGCAGCCCGGCTGGCGTACGAGTGCATCAGCAGCGAGCGCCCCACCTCCGCCGGGCATGCCTGCAGGGTGGCGCTGGCCCAGCTGGCAGAGCACGGCACGGCGGGCCGACCATTGGACATCTACTGGCACCTGGCCCTGGCGTCTGCGGCCACCATCGATGGCACCGAGTGGGCCGCCCACCCGCAGGAACCGCAGGCCTTTGCGCAGCACCACCTGCAGGAGGCCTGCAAGATGGACCCCGCCCACCCGGCCATCGCCGCGCAGCAGGGCCTTAAGCGGTTTGAAGACGGTGACCACGCAGGCGCCCTGCCCCTGCTGGAGTCCGCCGCCCGCGAGCCCTTCATGGCCGCACCCGACGTGCTGCAGGCGCTGTGGGTCTGCAGCGCCAAGGTGCACGGCATCGCCAAGGCGCTGCAGCGGCCCTTCCCCGCCTCACCGGCGGCGGGCTGGTGCTACAACATCGGCGTGTGGCTCGATTTCAGCTTCCAGGAGGCCTGCGGCATCGACGATGGCGACTGGCCCGAGCGCGACGTGGACACACTCAAGGCGCGCTACTACGAGGCGGCCGTGGTGCACTTCGATGGCTTCTTCGCCACGGGCGAAGGCTGGTTCCGCGATGCCGATGTGCACGTCTACTCCATGCTGTGCAACAACCTGGGCATCTACTACCGCTGGGCACTCAAGGACTACGACAAGGCCATCGACCTGCACCACAAGGGCCTGGCCACCAGCCCCTTTGCCGAGCACCACAACGGGCTCATGTCCTGCTACGAGGCGGCCGAGCGCAAACCCGAGTTCATTGCCGCCGCCGACAGGTTGTGGCACTACGCGCTGGACCACGGCTACGGACGCCACGACCCCACGGAATACTTCAAGGGCGTATGCCACGCGCTGTACGGGCTGGACCGCGACAACGAGATCGCCATCTGGCTGCAGCGCCTGGACGAATGGTGGGCCGGCCTGGACCAGGAGGACCAGGCCGAGAACGAAGAGGACTACCTCTCCACGCTGCTGGTGATGCTGCGCGACCTGGCCTGGTCGCAGCCCGCCGACGCGCTGGCGCGGCTGGAGCAGGCCATGCCCCGCACCCTGGCCAGCTCCCTGCCCGGCATGCGGCGCGTGGCAGGCAACGTGCTGGAGTACGCCGGCCAGCATGAGCGGGCCATGGCGTTGTACCAGGAGTCGCTCAAGAGGGTGCGCCCCGGCGAACCGGACGATCAGGAGCAGGCCGGGTACGCGCGCGAGAACATGGACCGCTGCAAAAAGGCCATGCGCGCGAAGAACCCTTGGTGGAAGGTCTGGTAGTGGCCGTGGGGGCTTCGCCGGCACGCAGCATGTACGGTGCGCGCGACGTGGTCAACGCGCCGGCCATCCGCAGCGCCATCGAGCGCCGCAGCCGCGCGCGCAACGACCCCGAGGAGGTGCGCGCCTGGCTGGCCAACCACTTCTACCGCCATGTGGTAGGCAACCTGCAGGCGAGCACCCCTGTGGTGCAGGCCGTCACGCAGCGCGAGCAGGCGCAGGCCCTGCTCAAACCGGCAGCCGTACCGCCTTGGGCACTGGCCCGTCTGGTGGAGGCCTCGCCACGGCACACGGCTGCTCCCACCACGGCGCTGTGGTGGGTCGATCCCGAGGCCGAGGCCGTGCTGGCGCTGGAGTCGCGGCTGGTGGAGTTCCTGATGTCGCGCGAAGGGACCGCACTGCAGGGCAAGCTGCAGCGTGTGACGGCCCCGCAGGCGCTGGCGCAGTGGGACGAGGAGCATGCAGCCTACGAGGCCAAGGCCGCAGCCGGCTGGCGCGAGCACGCGCCCGACGCGGTGGCCCCGGTGTGGCAGGGAGAGCAGGGGCATTTCGTCGAATTGCGGCCGGACAGCACGCACCTGCGCGCTGAGATGGCCTACGAGAGCCAGATGATGCGCCACTGCCTGGGCCAGTTCGCCAACCGCCGCAGCCTCGGTGGCGGCTACGGCGAGCACTACGCCAGCGCCTGCGAAGGGGGCCGGCTGCGCCTGTTCTCCTACCGCACGGCGGGAAACCTGCCGCACATCACCATCAGCGCGCATGTGCGCGAAGGTGGCCGCCTGGCCATCGACCAGATCAAGGGCAAACAGAACCGCCCGCCCATCGGGCGCTACCAGGGCGAGGTGCTGGCGCTGCTCAACCAGCTCGGCACCTGCGGGGGTGCACCGCCCGACGCGCTGCAGATGGGCATCGTGCACACCTCCCAGGGCTGGTGCGCCGTGCGCGACGTGGCGCTGGAGGCCGACCAGCTGCGCCTCATCCAGAGCCGCCCGGCGCTGGTGCGCGAGCTGCCCGCGCCCTCGGTGCTGGTGCAGTGGCTGGTGGCCGCGCGCGATCCGGCGCTGCTGCGGGGCCTGCCCCTGGCCGCTTCCGTGGCTGCGGCGCTGACTGCTGCAGCGCCGAACGGCACGGAGCGCACGCCATGATCGCCTGGCTGGTGTTCGCGCTGGGGTTCTGCCTTCTGGGATGGCTGGCCTGGCGGTTGCTGCTGTGGGTGCTGGGGCCGTTTCTGCGCTGGTACGGGCGCCCCCGCCTGCGCCGGCAGTACGTGCTGGACGCGCACTGGAGCTGGACCCTGGCCCTGGCCGACCCCATGGCTTTCGCGCGCATCCAGGGCGGCTTTGCCGATGCGCGCATGCCCGTGCTGTCCGAGCCGCTGCAGCAATCGCTGCGCCCGGCCCTGCTGCACCTGCTGGGCCTGCGCAGCGACATGGCGGACGACCAGGTCCGCAAGGTCCTGCCCGGGCAGTTGCGCGAGGGCTGGTTCCGCATGGGCCTGGACGCCCTGCGGCCCGACGATGTCCCGCGCGATGCCATGGCGCTGGCCTGCGCCCGCGTGGCCTTTGCGACGCGCACGGCCGCGCTGCTGGGTTGGCTGGACGAGGCCACGCAGTGGCATATCCTGCACCACAACGCGCAGCGCGCGGCCGACTGCTTTCAGGGCTGGCAGGATTTCGGCACCGCCTGCGCGCGCGGCCGCCGCCAATGGGTGGCCCATTCGCGCGCCGACAGCCTCGGAGTGGCGTTCACCGAAGACGACGTGGCGCAATGGGTAGCCAACCGGGACCACCCCTGGCACTGGCTGCCCTGGCCGCTGCCGCCACCGCCCATGAAAAAGCCCTGAGAAGCCGGCGCTCGTCAGGGCTGTTGGGTGATCGAGGACCGGGGTCAGAACGGCATCTTGGGCATGCCACCGCCGCCCAGGCCTTTCATGCCACCCATTTTCTTCATCATCTTCATCAGGCCGCCGCCCTTCATCTTCTTCATCATGTCCTGCATCTGCTCGAATTCCTTGAGCAGGCGATTCACCTCCTGGACATGCACGCCCGCGCCGCCCGCGATACGCTTCTTGCGCGTGGCCTTGATGAGCTCGGGCTTGCGACGCTCCAGCGGGGTCATGCTCTGGATGATGCCTTCCTTGCGCTTGATGTCCTTCTCGGCCTTGTCCATGTCCACGGCGCCGGCCTTGGCGGTGAACTGGGCCGGCAGCTTGTCCATGAGGCTCGACAGCCCGCCCATCTGCTTCATCTGCTGCAGCTGCGAGAGGAAGTCGTTGAGATCGAAGCCGTCGCCGCTCTTGACCTTGGCGGCGAGCTTTTGCGCGGCCTCGATGTCCACGCCGGCCGTGACCTGCTCCACCAGGGCCACGATGTCGCCCATGCCCAGGATGCGGCCCGCATGGCGCTCGGCGTCGAAGACCTCCAGGCCGTCGAGCTTCTCGGAGACACCGGCGAACTTGATCGGCGCACCGGTGATCTGGCGCACCGACAGGGCGGCACCGCCACGCGAGTCGCCGTCGAGCTTGGTCAGCACAATGCCGGTGAGCGGCAATGCTTCCTTGAAGGCTTTGGCCGTGTTGATCGCGTCCTGGCCCTGCATGGCATCGACCACGAACAGGGTTTCAACGGGGTTCAGCGCGGCATGCAGGTCCTTGATTTCCTTCATCAGCACTTCGTCGATGGCCAGGCGGCCGGCCGTGTCGACCAGCAGCACGTCGAAGTAGTGCTTCTTGGCGTAATCGAGCGCGGCCAGGCCGATATCGAGCGGCTTCTGGTCGGGGGTGCTCGGGAACCACTCGGCGCCGGCCTGCTTGGTCACCGTCTTGAGCTGCTCGATGGCAGCGGGGCGGTAGACGTCGCCGGAGACGGTAAGCACCTTCTTCTTGCGTTTTTCGATCAGGTGCTTGGCCAGCTTGGCCGTGGTGGTGGTCTTGCCGGCCCCCTGCAGGCCGGCCATCAGGATCACGGCGGGTGGCTGGGCGGCCAGGTTGATGTCGGAAATGCCCTCGCCCATGGTTGCGGCAAGTTCGCGGTTGACGATGGAGACCAGGGTCTGGCCCGGCTTGAGCGAGCCCAGCACCTCCTGGCCCAGGGCCTTTTCCTTGACGCGGGCAATGAAATCACGCACGACGGGCAGGGCCACGTCGGCTTCGAGCAGGGCCATGCGCACCTCGCGCAGCATGTCCTGCACGTTGGATTCGGTGATGCGGGCCTGGCCGCGCATCTCCTTGACGAGGCGCGTGAGTTTGTCGGTAAGGGCGGAGGCCATAGGGATTGTTCCGGGTTTGCGCGCGGGCAAGCGGCGTGCGCGCCAGGGGGTACTGGCGATGGGGCGAAAGGCTACTAAACTCTGAGGCATGATTTTACCCAGTGCTTCTCCCATGGGTTGGCTGCTCGCGCTTGCCGCAGCGGCAGCCTATGCCATGCCCGCAGCCGCGGCGTCGCGCCTGGGGGCGGCGGGCATGCGCAACGCCCTGCTGGTCGCATGGTTGCTGCATGGGGCCACCCTGGTGCTGGGGCTGTGGAGCGAGGCTCCGCGCTTCGGCTTCGCGCCGGCGCTGTCGATGACGGCCTGGCTGGTGCTGACGGTGTACGCGGTCGAAAAGCAGCTGTTTCCGCAGATGCAGGCGCGCTGGGTGCTGGCGGCGCTGGGCGCGGCGGCCATCGTGCTGGCCCTGGTGTTCCCGGGCCAGCCACTGCATGTGTCGGCCTCGGCCTGGCTACCGCTGCACCTGGCCCTGGGCATCGCCTGCTACGGCCTGTTCGGCGCTGCGGTGGTGCACGCCTGGCTGATGACACGGGCCGAGCGCCACATCCGCCAGGCCGAAGACCCGCACAGCGGCATTCCGCTGCTCACACTGGAGCGCCTGACCTTCCGCTTCGTGACCGCCGGCTTCGTGCTGCTCACGGCCACGCTGCTGGCCGGCTGGCTTTTTGGCGACGCGCTCTACGGCCGCGCCTGGCGCTGGGACCACAAGGCGATTTTCTCGCTGATGGCCTGGATCACGTTTGCCACGCTGCTGCTGGGCCGTGCACGCTTTGGCTGGCGCGGCCGCACCGCCGTGGGCGTGCTCTATGCCGGTGCGGGGCTGCTGCTGCTGGCCTATGTGGGCTCGCGTTTCGTGCTCGAAGTCATTCTGGGCCGCAGCGCATGAAGTACCTCGTTCTGCTGGTGGTGCTGGTGGTGGCCATCGGCATCTGGCGCAGCAACCGCGCCGCACCCAAGGAAGCCCAGCCCGGCAAGGCCCGCCCCCCGGCGCTGCCCCAGGACATGCTGGCCTGCGCGCACTGCGGCGTGCATGTGCCGCGTGCCGACGCGCAGATCCAGGGCAACCTCGCCTACTGCAGCCTGGAGCACCAGCGCCTTGGCAAGCCCTGAGCCGACCATGGCGGACAACGTGCTGCCGGGCAACAATCTGCTCGTGACGGTGGACGCACCTTTCCTGCGCCTGTGGAAGGGCTTCCTGACCGCCCGGGTGATGGTCGCCATCGCCCTGGTCCTGCTGCAGACGCTCGGGCAGGCGGTCAACCAGGTGCTGGACCCCGCCGCACTGTCGGTCTCGGGGGCCTACCTCGTTGCCACCCTCCTGATGCGCATCCTGGCGCGCCACCGGCCGCCATCGCCGGGCACAGGCGTGCACTGGCTGCCGTCCATCGGCGTCGACCTGGCGGTGGTCTGCGTGCTGCAGCTGCTGCACTCGGGCGCACTGAACTACACCCCGCTCTTCGGCCTGCCGATCCTGATGGCGGCGGTGCTGGGCACGCTCACGCTGGCGCTGGGCACCACGGCGGGTGTCACCCTGCTGCTGCTGGGCCTGGCGTGGCTGGGCTCGCGCTCCGGTGTCGACGACCCGCAACGCTACCTGCAGAGCGCCCTTACCGGCACGGGCTACTTCATCGTCTCCTACCTGGTACACCAGCTCGCCACGCGCCTGGCGCGCGAGCAGGAAGTGGCCCAGCAAAGCCAGATGACGGCGCGCGTGCAGACGCAGGTGAGCGCCCTGGTGATCCAGAACCTCACCGACGGCGTGCTCGTGGTGGACGAGAACGACGTCGTGCGCACGGCCAACCCGGCCGCGCTGCAGTTGCTGGGGCAGCCGCCCCTGCCGCCGCTGCCCTTTTCGCTGACGCATGCGGCCGCATGGGATCCGCTGGTGAAGCTGGCACGCCGCACCTTTCGCCAGGAGCAACCCCAGACCGCCGATGCGGACCTGCTGCACCCCGGCGAGAGCCCGACCGGGCTGCATGTGCGCACCTGGCTGACCTCCTCGCGCACACCGGCCCGCGAGGCCGGCAGCGAGCGGCTGTGCGTGATGTTCCTGCACGACCTGCGCGAGATGCAGGCGCGCCTGCGCACCGAGAAGCTGGCCGCGATGGGCCGCATGTCGGCCGCCGTGGCGCACGAGATCCGCAACCCCCTGGCAGCCATCGTCCAGGCCAATGCCCTGCTGGAAGAAGACCTGACGGACCCCGGCCAGAAGCGCCTGGCGCACATGGTGCAGCAGAACGCCGACCGCCTGGCGCGCATTGCCGAGGAGGTGCTGGACATTGCCCGCGTGCAGCACCAGATCAGCCAGTCGCCGGCCTCCACCCTGCACCTGGACAGCGCCGTGGCGCAGATCTGGAGCGACTGGCAGGGGCAGGAGACGGACAAACGGCGCGGCCTGGTCGCGCTGAGCGCCGGCGATGCGCAAGTGGAATTCGACACCGAGCACCTGCGCCGCGTGCTGGTGAACCTGCTGGACAATGCCCTGCGCTACATGGGCCCGGAGCCGGATTCGCTGTGCATCGCCACGCGCACCACCATCACGGGCCAGGTCAGCCTGCAGGTCTGGAGCGATGGCGCCCCCATGGACAAGTCCGTGGAGCGCCACCTGTTCGAGCCCTTCTTCTCTTCCGAAAGCCGCTCCAGCGGCCTGGGCCTGTACATCTGCCGCGAGCTGTGCCAGCGCCACGGCGCCTCCATCGGCTACCAGCGCGTGGTGCGCCTGACCCAGCGCGGCGATACCGGCGGCAATGCTTTTACGGTAGGCTTTCGGCGCACCACCCGGCCCGCCGAGCCCGCCTCCCTGTTCGACACGATTGTTGTCTAAAGCTCCATGAACGCCCCTGCTGCCTCCATCCTTGTCGTGGACGACGAGCCCGACCTGCGCACGCTCTACGAGCTCACGCTGCTGCGCGAGGGCTACCGCGTGGAGACCGCCGCCAGCGTGCAGGAGGCCCGCGAGCAGCTCAAGGCCCACCGCTTCGACGCCGTGATCACCGACATGCGCCTGCCCGACGGCTTTGGCATGGAACTGCTGCAGGACCTGCGCGACCAGCAGCGCAAGGAGCGCTGCGTGGTGATGACGGCCTATGGCTCGGCCGAAAACGCCGTGGAAGCGCTGCGCTCCGGCGCCTTCGACTACCTGACCAAGCCGGTGGACCTGAAACAGTTCCGCTCGGTCGTGGCCTCGGCCATCCAGGGTACGGGCGGTGTGCCCGCACCGCGCGCAGCGCGCACCCCGGGCGGGCGCCAGAGCGGCACGGTCGATGCGCAGGCCTCTTCGTCGGCGCTGGACCGGCTGGTCGGTGAATCGGCCGCCATGCGCAACGTCAAGCAGCGCGTGGCCAAGGTCGCGCGCGGCATGGCACCGGTGCTGATCCACGGCGAGTCGGGCACCGGCAAGGAGCTGGTCGCCCAGGCACTGCACGCCAGCAGCCAGCGCGCGGACGGCCCCTGGGTGGCCGTGAACTGCGGCGCCATCCCCGAAAACCTGCTCGAGGCCGAATTCTTCGGTGCGCGCAAGGGCTCCTACACCGGCGCCAGCCAGGACCGGGACGGCTACTTCCAGGCGGCGCGTGGGGGCACCTTGTTCCTTGACGAGATCGGCGACCTGCCGCTGGCCATGCAGTCGAAGCTGCTGCGCGCCATCCAGGAGCGCAGCGTGCGCGCCCTGGGCTCCACGCAGGAAGAGACGGTGGATGTGCGCATCGTCAGCGCCACGCACCGCGACCTGGCGGCCGACGTGCAGACCGGCCGCTTCCGCCAGGATCTGTATTACCGCCTCAACGTGATCGAGGTCGTGATCCCGCCGCTGCGCGAGCGGCGCGAGGACCTGCCCGCCCTGTGCCGGGCCTTGCTCGCGCGCATCGCGCAGGAGTCGGGCATGCCCGTGCCGGCACTCACCGAGCACGCCATACAGGCGATTGCCGCCCACCCGCTCACCGGCAACGTGCGTGAGCTGGAGAACCTGCTGCACCGGGCCGTGGCCCTGAGCGAGGGGGACGAGCTGCACGTGGACGGCGTGGCACCGCCTGCGGGGGGCTTTCCGGCCGCTGCGGGCAGCGCAAGCCCGGCCCCCGCGCAGGCTTCAGACGCTGCGGCTTTCAACCCCATCGCCGTGCCGGACACGCTGCAGGCGGAGGACGCATCGACACCCCGCCCGGCCCTGGGCGGGGCGCCCGGCTCCCCCATGCCAGGCGCCAGCACGCCCCTGCCCAGCGACCTGCAGGCCTGGCTGGACCAGCAGGAGCGCGACATCCTGGTGCGCGCACTGCGCGAGGCGGGGTTCAACCGCACGGCCACGGCGGCACGCCTGGGCATCAGCCTGCGCCAGATCCGCTACCGCATTGCGCGCCTGAACATCGCCGTGCCCAATGACCAGGATGCCCATGACGACATCGGCTGAGGGGCCGGACGCCGACGGTTCCCCCTGGGACCAGGGCTGGCACCGGTCGGCCGTGCGCCAGCCCTCGCCCAACTTCGGTCCGCGCCCTCCCGCAGCGCAGATCGACCTGATCGTGGTGCACTCCATCAGCCTGCCGCCGGGCGAGTACGGGGGCCCGGCCGTGCGCCAGCTCTTCACCAACACGCTCGACTGGGACGCACACCCTTATTACCAGGGCATCCGTGGCCTCACGGTGTCCGCGCACTTTGTCATCGACCGCACCGGAGTGCTCTGGCAGTTCGTGGACTGCGACCAGCGCGCCTGGCATGCGGGGCCCTCGGCCTATCGGGGCCGCGCGCAATGCAACGACGACTCCATCGGCATCGAGCTCGAAGGCCTGGAGGGCGAGTGCTTCGAGGCCGCCCAGTACGCCACGCTGGCTTGGCTGTGCCGTGACATTGCACGGCGCTATCCCGTCGCCCACCTGGCTGGCCACGAGCACATTGCCCCAGGGCGCAAGCGCGACCCGGGTGCGGGCTTCGACTGGGCGGGCCTGCAGCAGTCGCTGGGCTGGCCACCGGAGTGCTTTCCGGTCGACACGCAGCCGGCCTCCACCACCGGCGCCTGACCCCGCGCACCGGGCCGGTGCGCGCAGGCTGCAGCACCCGCAGCGGATGTCGCAACAGCACGTCACCTCACCGCTGCAGCAAAAATATTTTTTGCTGCGCATGCACAAAACGGCCGCTTCAATCTGCACGCGGTCTGCCATGCAAAACCGGGCCGCATCACGCGCCACTGCGTGGTTTTCACAGCCATCCATCGGACACAAGGCGCGCGCACGGCAGCCCCGATAGGCCGATGCGGCGTGGGGGAAACATGCTGTTTCGGATTTTGGCATCTCTGGCGGCGGTACACTACCGGTAGCGTATTGAACGCAACTGACACACCATATATAGTGTGCGACAGGCCAGAAACTGGCGCACCACTTCTCCCTCGCGGCGGCACTGCCACCCGCCTGCACATTCCAGACAGCACCCAAAAAGAGGACACCCATGCACGCTGCTTTGAACACGCCTTCATCCACCACCCGCCCCGCATCCCAGGATGCGCCCGAGGCATCTTCTGCTGCACCAGAGGGAGCGAACACGTACTCCCATTACCAGATCATCCGCCGCAATGGCGCCGTGGTCCCGTTCGAGCCGCAGAAGATTGCCGTGGCGATGATGAAGGCGTTTCTGGCAGTGCACGGCACCCAGGGTGCTGCATCGGCCAGCGTGCGCGAAGTGGTGGACTCGCTGACCCAGAACGTCGCCCGCGCCCTGGCGCGCTCGCGTCCTGGCGGCGGCACCTTCCACATTGAAGACGTGCAGGACCAGGTGGAACTGGTGCTGATGCGCGGCGGCCACCACGAGGTGGCCCGCGCCTACGTGCTGTACCGCGAAAGCCGCACCCAGGAGCGCGCCCGCCATGTCGAACAGGAAACGGCTGCCGCGCCCGCCCCCGCACTGCACGTGCTGGATGGCGACAAGCGCGTGGTGCTGGACCTGGGGCGCCTGCGTGGCCTGATCGAGTCGGCCTGCGTGAACCTGGGCGCGGACATCTCGGCCCAGCCCATCGTGGCCGAGACCATGCGCAACCTGTACGACGGCGTCCCCATGGACGAGGTCTACAAAGCGTCCATCCTGGCAGCCCGCACGCTGATCGAGAAGGACCCCGACTACACCTACGCCACCGCACGCCTCTTGCTGCATACCATCGTGCGCGAAGTGCTGGGCCGTGAAGTCACGCAGGACGACATGGGCCAGAGCTACGTGGACTACTTCCCGCAGTTCATCCAGAAGGGTGTGGACAACGAGCTGCTGGACCCGCGCCTGCTGACGTTCGACCTGGCCCGCCTGGGCGCCGCCCTCAACGCCGACCGCGACCTGCAGTTCGATTACCTGGGCCTGCAGACCCTGTACGACCGCTACTTCCTGCACGTGCGCAAGACCCGCATCGAGCTGCCCCAGTGCTTCTTCATGCGCGTGGCCATGGGCCTGTCGCTCAATGAAGCCGACCGCGAAGCCCGCGCCATCGAGTTCTACGAGATCCTCTCGAGCTTCGACTTCATGTCCAGCACGCCCACGCTGTTCAACAGCGGCACGCTGCGCTCGCAGCTGTCCTCGTGCTACCTGACCACGGTGCCCGACCACCTGGAAGGCATCTACGACTCCATCAAGGAAAATGCCCTGCTGTCCAAGTTTGCCGGCGGCCTGGGCAACGACTGGACCCGCGTGCGCGCCCTGGGCTCGCACATCAAGGGCACGAACGGTGAATCACAGGGCGTGGTGCCCTTCCTCAAGGTGGTCAACGACACGGCCGTGGCCGTGAACCAGGGCGGCAAGCGCAAGGGCGCCGTCTGCACCTACCTGGAAACCTGGCACCTGGATATCGAGGAGTTCCTGGAGCTGCGCAAGAACACCGGCGATGACCGCCGCCGCACGCACGACATGAACACGGCCAACTGGATCCCCGACCTGTTCATGCGCCGCGTGATGGAAAAGGGCACCTGGACCCTGTTCTCGCCCTCCGACGTACCCGACCTGCACGACCTGTTCGGCACTGCCTTCGAGAAGGCCTATGTGGCCTACGAAGCAAAGGCCGCGCGCGGCGAGATCAAGCCCTCCAAGACGGTGCAGGCCACCGACATGTGGCGCAAGATGCTGACCATGCTGTTCGAGACCGGCCATCCCTGGATCACCTTCAAGGATGCCTGCAACGTGCGCTCGCCCCAGCAGCACGCTGGCGTGGTGCACTCGTCCAACCTGTGCACCGAGATCACGCTGAATACCAGCGATACCGAGACCGCGGTCTGCAACCTGGGCTCCGTGAACCTGCTGCAGCACTTGAAGGACGGCCAGATTGACCACGCCAAGCTGCGCAAGACCATCACCGTGGCAATGCGCATGCTGGACAACGTGATCGACATCAATTACTACGCGGTCACCAAGGCGCGCGACTCCAACCTGCGCCACCGCCCTGTGGGCCTGGGCCTGATGGCCTTCCAGGACAGCCTGTACGAGCTGCGCATTCCCTACGCCTCGCAAGCGGCCGTGGAATTCGCCGACCGGTCGATGGAAGCAATCTGCTACTACGCCTACTGGGCCTCGACCGAGCTGGCCCGCGAACGCGGCCAGTACGAGAGCTACAAGGGCTCGCTGTGGGACCAGGGCATCCTGCCCCTGGACACGCTGGACATGCTGGCCACGGCACGCGGCGGCTACGTTGAAGTGGACCGTTCGGCCACGCTGGACTGGGATGCCCTGCGCAAGAAGATCGTCCAGGACGGCATGCGCAACTCCAACTGTGTCGCCATCGCCCCCACGGCCACCATCTCCAACATCATCGGCGTGGACGCATCGATCGAGCCTTCGTTCGGCAATCTGTCGGTCAAGTCCAACCTGTCGGGTGAGTTCACCGTGATCAACGGCGGCCTGGTGCGCGACCTCAAGCGCCTGGGCCTGTGGGACGACGTGATGATCATGGACCTCAAGCACTTCAAGGGCTCGCTGCACCCCATCGACCGCGTGCCGGCAGACATCAAGGCCCTGTACTCCACGGCCTTCGAAGTCGATTCGCAATGGCTGGTGGAGGCCGCATCGCGCCGCCAGAAGTGGATCGACCAGGCCCAGAGCCTGAACATCTACATGGCCGGTGCATCGGGCAAGAAGCTCGACGACACCTACAAGCTGGCCTGGCTGCGCGGCCTGAAGACCACCTACTACCTGCGCACGCAAAGCGCCACGCACGTGGAGATGAGCACCGTGAACACGCGCCAGCTCAACTCCGTGTCGTCGGGCAGCGATGCAGGCTCTGCACAGGCCGCACCCGCCAAGCCCAGCGCGATGGAAGTGGCTGCTGCAGCCGCTGCCGCGCAGGCCGCTGCGCTGCCTGCCACCGACGTCAAGTTCTGCGCCATCGATGATCCAACCTGCGAGGCCTGCCAGTAAGGCCTCATGAAGCGGCGCGCATGCAGACCCATGCACGCCGCTTCGGTGCTGTGAAGCAACAAAACGTTGCTGCGCAACGCTGCAGTGCTTTCCTTTTTGCAGCACTGCTTTCATAATCCGAACACTGGAAAATCTATGTTGTCCTGGGACGAAGAAGTCAAGCCCTCATCGCAAAATCAACTGGACGGTGGACTGCACAAAAGCCACCCGGCGGAACAGCCGCCTGTGTCTTTCCAGACCCCCTCGCTTCAGGAAGTGCATGCGTCGATGACGGCATCCGCTGCACCGCAAGCCGCCCCTGCCACAGCACCCGCGCACCGCCGCGTGAACGCTGCCGACAAGCGCATCATCAACGGCCAGACCGACGTCAACCAGCTGGTGCCGTTCAAGTACAAGTGGGCCTGGGAAAAGTACCTCGCCACCTGCGCCAACCACTGGATGCCGCAAGAGGTGAACATGACGCGCGACATCGCGTTGTGGAAGGACCCGAACGGCCTGACCGAAGACGAGCGCCGCATCATCAAGCGCAACCTCGGCTTCTTCGTGACCGCCGACTCGCTGGCCGCCAACAACATCGTGCTGGGCACCTACCGCCACATCACGGCGCCCGAGTGCCGCCAGTTCCTGCTGCGCCAGGCGTTCGAGGAAGCGATCCACACGCACGCCTACCAGTACATCGTGGAGTCGCTCGGCCTGGATGAAGGCGAGATCTTCAACGCCTACCTGGAAGTGCCCTCGATCCGCGACAAGGACCAGTTCCTGATCCCCTTCATCGAAGCGATTATGGACCCCAACTTCCACACCGGCACCTTCGAGACCGACCAGACGCTGCTCAAGTCGCTGATCGTGTTTGCCTGCCTGATGGAAGGCCTGTTCTTCTACGTCGGCTTCACGCAGATCCTGGCGCTGGGTCGCCAGAACAAGATGACCGGCGCTGCCGAGCAGTACCAGTACATCCTGCGCGATGAGTCGATGCATTGCAACTTCGGCATCGACCTGATCAACCAGCTCAAGCTGGAGAACCCGCACCTGTGGACCGCAGAGTTCAAGGCCGAGATCAAGGCCCTGTTCATGCAGGCCGTGGAGCTCGAATACCGCTACGCCGAAGACACCATGCCGCGTGGCGTGCTGGGCATGAACGCCTCGATGTTCAAGGGCTACCTGCGCTACATCGCCAACCGCCGCGCCACCCAGATCGGCCTGGAGACGCTGTTCCCCAACGAAGAAAATCCCTTCCCCTGGATGAGCGAGATGATCGACCTGAAGAAGGAACGCAACTTCTTCGAGACGCGCGTCATCGAGTACCAGTCGGGTGGCGCATTGTCCTGGGACTAGCCTCGCAGGTGCACGCACGCCATGGATCCCCACACCACGCCCTGCACGGACAACGCCCAAGCGCGTTGCCGTGCAGGGCGTTCCCGTGTTCATGGAGATGGGGTCAACCCCATCTCCATGGATCGCTTCATGTCCACTGTAGACACGAAGTGCTCTTTGCAAATTGACTCAAGGAGAACATGATGGCAACTGCGAAAAAACCCGCTGCAAAGAAGGCAGCTCCCGCGAAGAAGGCTGTAGCTGCAAAGCCAGCG